>JAGQGU010000001.1:0-54214 GCA_020432165.1 Thermomicrobiales bacterium | reverse complement strand
CCGCAGACCAGGAAGAAGAGCGCGATGATGAAGAGGAGGCTATCCATGAACGGCGTGGTACCGAGGATATCGCCGGTCACTGGATCGCGGAGCGGCGCACCAGATGGTGCGGTCAGGAGAACGATAAGCACGGTGACGCCGATAAGACCGAACAGTGAGTAACGAAGACCTTTGGCCTCAGCAGCCTTCTCGGCGGCAGTCATTTCAACATCAGCTTCGGCCGATTCATCGCCCTAGCTTCGGTCCCAGGCACCAAGTCGGGGTTCAACCACGCGCTCGCAGATGATTGCTGCCACCACACAGAGCAACAACATGGAGACAACGCCGAAGAAGTAGTTATTGAGGATGGTCATTGGCTCGAGACCGAGTGGAGTGATCGATTCATTACCGATCTCGGCGAGCATGGCATCCGTTGGCTGCGGAATGATGTTGACGGCAAAGGTTGCAGCCACGCCAGCGAAACCGGCCGTTAAACCTGCGATGGGATTCCTGCCGAGTACCTTAAAGGCTACACCCGCTAACGGGATCAGAATAAGGTAACCGGCATCGGAAGCGACGCTGGAAAGCGAACCGACGAGAACGATCAGGAAGGTGATCAGTCCAGCGGGTGCTGTTGCCACCAACTTCCGGATCAGCGCGTTCATGAGACCGGCATTTTCGGCCAGACCCGCGCCCATCATGGCTACGAAGGTGACGCCGACAACGGTGAAGCCGGTGAAGTTGCTGACAAAGCGGGAGAAGATGAAACGAATACCATCGATCGTGAGCAAGCCGTGAATCTCAACGCGCTGCTCGACGATCTCATAGTCCACATCGGTGTCTTGGTAATAAGCCGGGGTATCTTCGTAATACGAGACCTCGGTTACATCGGAGACCGGTACAGCGATCTGTTCCGTGACACCGACGTTAGCCCAATCCATGATGGTGGAGATGATCCAGATACCAACAATCAGGTAGCCAAACATCAGCACCGGATTCGGAACCTTATTGCCAACCTCTTCGATCCAGTCGAGAACCTTCTGCATACCGCCAGAACTGCTGTCGGCTGCAGGTGCGTTTGCTGCCATTACTCTCCCCCTCCAAAATCACTCGCAACCTTGGCTCCAGCGCGACATGCGCTCGCCCGGAATCCCCTATTCATTTGCCCAGAGCTGTGCCAGCTTGATCGAGACTTCCGTCGCTTTCTCCATATCCTGAACACTCACGTATTCCAATGGACCGTGGAAGTTCATCATGCCAGTGAAGATGTTTGGAGTTGGTACCCCGAGCTCCGTAAGACGTGAGCCGTCGGTCCCACCACGAATGGGTGGCGAGAAGGGTTCGATACCAAGTGCGCGACAGGCTTCCAGTGCGAGATCGACCGGACGGAAATCGCTCTTAAGCGCGTCACGCATGTTGCGGTACTGCGGTGTAATCTCGCAGGTAATCTTCGCGCGCGGCTCTGTCGCCTGAATCGTGGCGCATACCTGCTGCAAAAGTTCACCGGACTGCTGGAGTTTATCTTCCTCAAAATCTCGCATGATGAAGAGGAGTTCGGCCTCGGCAGACGTACCGGTGAGCGAGTAGATG
Organism: Thermomicrobiales bacterium; assembly: GCA_020432165.1. Lineage (GTDB taxonomy): Bacteria > Chloroflexota > Chloroflexia > Thermomicrobiales > UBA6265 > UBA6265. Next base: position 52,645 of record JAGQGU010000001.1, on the reverse strand, counting down.
TGCAGGAATCCCTCACGGTCGTCCGTGGTTTCGGGAGTCAGCGTGATGTGGGGCAAGGTATCGATGATCTTGGCGGCAAGATGCAGCGCATTCACCATCACATCCTTGGCCTGGCCAGGGTGGATGGAAACGCCGGTGATATGGATCTCGGCACGATCGGCGGAAAAGGTCTCGTAGACGACCTCGCCAACCGGACCACCATCCAGCGTGTATGCGAACTGGGCACCGAGATCACGCGGGAAATCGGCGTGCACGCCGCGTCCAATCTCCTCGTCCGGTGTAAAGCCGATACGAATAGGACCGTGTTCAATCTCAGGATGGTGAAGAAGGTGATTGGCAAACGCCATCACAATCGCCACGCCCGCTTTATCGTCCGCACCGAGCAAGGTAGTACCGCTGGCGGTGACGATATCATCACCCACTTTGGTACCAAGGTATGGACTATCAGCTGGCGAGAGAATCAAACTGGCATCATCCGGGAAAGTTATGTCCGAACCATCATAGTTCTTATGAACTATTGGCTTAACATTAGATGCGTTGAATCCCGGCGATGTATCCACGTGGGCCAGGAAGCCAATTACAGGGGCACCTTCTTTGCCAGCGGTCGCTGGAATCGTCGCGGTAACTGCTCCGTAGGATGTCAGGATAACGTCCTGAGCGCCAATCTCGGTGAGTTCATCGACCAAAAGCCTAAGAATATCCAGCTGAATTGCTGTACTCGGCGAAGTTGGAGACTTCTCATCAGCCTGGCTGTCGATCTCGCAATAGCGGACGAATCGGCTCGTTAGTTCCTCTGCAAACCCTGATCCCATAAGTCCCCTTCGCTTTCTCTGGCCATGAACGCCTGGTTGGATTTTCCGATACTCTTGGCCGGATTATAGGTGCCCGCCCAAACACGGTCAAGCAGTAGACATGCATTTATGTCATCCTGTTTTATATTTGGCAGGGATGCATAGAGCCCCTTGTGAAAAGAGTCATCCTAATGGCGACTCGACAATCCGATCACAGTTACTTTTAGAAGTCTATTGTGCAGGTGCGGCTTGGGAGCCTATAGTGAGCGACAGCAGGGGATTTTGTTCCAATGCATACCATTTTCGGCCGGCTGGGTAGGTGATAACTCACGCCTCGCCGTGGGATTGGGATCAGGAGTGGGGATTCAGGGATGAGATTGTTGGTGAAATGGCTACCCATGGTAGTCGGTCTGGTTATGTTGATGGGAATACTCCCAACTCCAATTGCTGCGCAAGAGTCGACCGACTCACTTGAGCAGCAGCTGGCGGATAAGTATGCACCCATCATGTACCTGCGTACACAAGACCATCAGTGCGGTAAACCTCCGACAGAAGGCGAACCGTATCTGCCGATCCCAGTCGATATGATCCTGAATAACGACCGCATCCTGGTCCGCGATGCCAACACGAACGAGGTGGTCGCCACCGGCCCGAGTGCCCAGGAACTCGCGACACTCGGTGCTGATACGTATCTTGATTTCCCTGGTAATCCACTTCGACCGGGCTGCACCTATGAAACTGACGAGCGGGCCTGGATTGCAGAACAGGGCATTGAACCCTCCGTCTATGCGCATATCAAGATCGATAAAGAGAACAACAAACTCGTCCTTCAGTACTGGTTCTACTACTACTTTAACCATTGGAATAACACGCACGAATCGGACTGGGAAGGCATCCTCTTCATGTGGGATGATGTCTCCACCGTCGAAGAAGCTCTCAATACGGATCCAACTCAGGTGGGCTACTCCCAGCATGGTAACGGCGAGCTGGCTGACTGGGGTGACAGCAAGCTGACGCTGGAAGATGGAAGCCATCCAGCGGCCTATCCGGCGGCTGGTTCACACGCCACCTTCTATGGCAATCACACCTACCTGGCCTGGGGCGAGCGCAATTCGGGATTCGGCTGCGATATGGCCTCGCCACCATCCACCCGCACACCCGTAAAAGCAATCCTCATTCCCGATGAGATTGATCCAAAGGGCGAGTTCGCCTGGCTGCTCTACCCGGGGCGATGGGGAGAACAGCAACCGAGCGCGTTCAACGGACCAGTTGGCCCCTACTTCAACACCCGCTATCTCGATCCGTGGACAGCCACCAGCAACTGGCGACCCTTCAGTATTGTTGTCCCTGGTTCCGACGCCCTCGGCCCCAGCATGACCGATGCCTTCTGCACACTGACTGCCGCCTCATCCCGCCTGCTGCTCAACGCTCTGGTTCATCCGCTTATCACCCTCCCGCTTGTTGGCATCATTGTCGCTGCGATAGCCTACTTCGCACGCGGAGCCTGGCCGATCTTCCAGCGCGCCGTCGCCATGTATAAGAGGGAGTGGAAGCTCTTCATTGGCATCGGTTTGATGTCGATCCCGATCGGCATCATCTTCAACGGAATCCAGCAGTTCCTCATACGCCATGATCCACTGAAGTTCATCGTGAACTATCTGGACAATACGGGTGGTGCGGCACTCACCGCCGTCTTCATGGTCGGAGGTATTCAGCAGTTGGCGATGGTGCTCGTGATCTCGCCCGCTATTCTGGTCGCGGCCAAGTCGGTAATGGAAGGCAATCCCGTCACGGTCATGGAGGCCTACAGACGAGCGTTCAGATTTACCGGCCCGGTAGCCATCGCGGTGCTGATCGCGCTGCTGGTATTGGTACCACTGGTGCTTCTCACCATCCTGGTGCCGTTCGCCATCTGGTACGCCGTGCGCGGTCACTTCTTCATGCAGAGTATGGTGTTTGGTCATTCCAGCACCCCACGAGGATCCTTCCGTCAGAGCTTCCGCACGGTTAAGGGACACTGGTGGAAGATCGGGTTCTCGCTGTTGGTCTTCGACCTTCTGGCGGTGCTCCCGGGCATTCTGATTGGATTCGGGTTGCTGACCATCGGTCGCACCGCTGTCGGCTTTGCCAACGGCATCAGCTCACTGCTATACGCGCTGCTGATTCCGCTCTCCGTGCTCTCGGTGACGATTCTCTACCTCACCTATCTCAAGGATCCCAATCAGGAGGATCAGAAGATGGTGGCGGAAGTCGAACGCATCAGGAACGAATCGGATGACAGCGCTGCCGACGTTGCCCCAGCTACTGCACCAACAGCCTAGTTGCTGCCGAGAGCCTCTCCTGCCTGGGGAGGCTCTCGCACTTTCGATGAGGTTCTCATGACACTCGAGAAGCTGTCACTGCCAACGTATCGACGCGGTGATATCACTCCGGGCATTGCGCACATCGGTGTTGGCAACTTTCACCGTTCCCATCAGGCAATGTATCTGAACCAGCTGATGAATCGTGGTCTGGCGCAAGACTGGGGCATCGTGGGTATCGGATTGCTCCCGGGCGATGTCCGCATGCGCGATGCGCTGGCTGAGCAAGACTATCGCTACACCCTGGTGGAGAAATACAGCGATGGTGCCACCAAAGCGCAAACGATCGGATCAATTGTCGGGTATCTCTTTGCTCCCGACGATCCAGATTCAGCGCTGCATCTTCTGACTTCCCCCCAAATTCGTATCGTTTCGCTGACGATCACCGAGGGTGGTTACAATATCGACCGCGCGACCGGCGAGTTTCTCCTGGATACCCCGGCGATTGCCGCCGATATTCAGCATCCAGAGAGTCCAACAACCGCCTTCGGCTACATCACCGCCGCATTGAAACGTCGACGTGAGACCGGTATCCCACCCTTCACGGTGATGAGCTGCGATAACTTGCCGGGAAACGGACATATCGCCAAACACGCCGTTACTGCGTTTGCACGGGCGGTTGATCCTGATCTGGCGAACTGGATTGAGGAGGCAGTTGCCTTCCCGAACTCCATGGTCGATCGGATTACACCGATGACCACCGATGCGGATCGCACTTTCGTGACAGAGACGTACGGCATTGTCGATGCCTGGCCCGTTATGTGTGAACCATTTACCCAATGGGTTCTGGAAGACCGCTTCACCATTGGTCGACCTCCGTATGAGAATGCTGGCGTGCAGATTGTGCCTGATGTGGTGCCGTATGAGTTGATGAAGCTGCGTCTTCTCAATGCAACACATCAAGCGATGGCCTATATCGGTATGCTCCTCGGGTACACCTATGTGCACGAAGCAGTGGCTGATATCCGCATTGAGCGCTTTCTGAGAGACTATCTGGAAGAAGCTCGTGTCACGCTGCCGCCCGTTCCGGGTGTCGATCTCGATGCCTATATCGAAGAACTCTTCGTCCGTTATCGCAATCCATACATCGCCGATACGCTGACGCGGCTGGCAGTGGATGCATCGGATCGCATTCCCAAATTCGTCCTGCCATCTGTACGAGACAATCTGGCAGCGGGACGAGACGTCACCTGGGGTGCCGCAGTCGTAGCAACCTGGGCCGAATACCTTCGTGTTTCTGATCCGGAGACGATTGTCGACGCCATGCTTGATGAGCTGCTGAGATATGTCTTTGCAGGCGATTTCCTCGGATGTGAAGCAGTCTTCGGCGAGCTTGGCCACAATGAGCAATTCGTAGCGACATACGAAAGTGCATTGGCGCTGGTGGCTAGCGATCCGTCTTCAATATTTAGGCAGGGATAATGCTCAATTTTCACCTCGATACCGACTTCGGTGGCGATTCGGATGATTTCGCGGCGTTGCTGATGCTGTTGGGGTTACCCGACATCAAGATCACCGGGATCACAACCGTGCTGGACGACGATGGTAGCCGCGCAGGTGCAGTGCAGCATGTTCTGCGCACTCTTGAACGGGAGGATATTCCGCTTTGTGCTGGCACGCGTGTGAGTTTGAGCAAGCAAGAGGTCCTGGGGGTTCACCAGGATTTCTGGCCGGATGTCGTGCCCCTGCCGGCCCCTTCTCCTGGCGAAAGCATCGCCACAATTGAGCGCAGTATGTGGATGCGATCGGTATTCACGCTGATCGGTCCGTACACAAATGCAGCCATGTTCGAGCGTGTGCGCGGTGGATTGCTTCGTGAACGCCGCATCGTCCACATGGGTGGCTATATTACCCCGCCCGCCGCTGGATATCCGCAGTGGGTTGCGGCGGATGACTTCAATGTGCAGTGGGATACGCGCGCGCTGGAGGAAACCTACAAGAGCTTCGCCGACATCACGATGGTACCCATGCCGGTGGCGATGCAAGCCTGGATCACGACCGATGACGTCGAGCGTATTGCTCGTAGCGGACCACTCGGTGAACGCCTGGCCGCGCAGATGCGCGCCTGGGCAGATGAACAGAACTGGGCCGCGATCGGTCGCGAATATGCCGCGTTCCCGGACGATCTGGCGGGTATCATGTGGGACCCTGTAACGGTTCTCACCGCCACAGGTTGGGAAGGTGTGACGATCGAGCCAATGATGCTAATGCCCTATATCGAAAACGACATCATTCACTTTGAGATCGACGAGGCAGAGGGTCGACCAGTGGATGTGGTAACGGCGGTGGACACCAATGCCTTCAGAGAAGTCTTTCTGAGCGCAATTGAGCGCGCACAAAGCACCATCTAGCTAGACGTACGGCTTGCCCGAGCTGGCCCAGGCCACCATACCTCCAGCCATACTCTTCGCATCGGAACGTCCTCCGCTGGTCAGAATATCGACGGCAACCAGACTCCGCTTACCGCTGTGGCAGATGGTGTAGACGGGTTTATCCTGGGGCAACTCCTGCAAACGCAGATCCAACTCGCCCAAAGGAATATGGATCGCCTCGGCAATATGCCCGTCCTGCCATTCATCCAGTTCACGCACATCCAAAATCGTGTGGCTTCCGGTTGCGATGGCGGCGTCCACCGTATCAACAGAGACCTCATCGGAGGAGCGATCAACAAATCGATTGAAAAATCCCGCCATAGTAATTTCCCTGACTCCTCTGATAACTACACCAACGCCTGCAAACGGCCAACCGAGACCGCAACCATGACGTATATTCCGTTAATGTTAGCGTGGAATCGAACGATTCCGCCCGTCATCAGGCGAAAGGACAATTGGTGATCAACAGACGTACTTTTCTCGCTGCCACCTCACTCGGCACAACCGGCCTCCTTGCGGGCAGGCATCTCGTCTCTGCGCAAACCCCGGAATCCACAACTGCTATTCCGTTCCAGAATGCTTCTTTCATTCGGACGGATCTCACCGCCACGCCAGTGCCGGTCGTGGGTACACCCACGTACGACGTGGATCCGGTTGAGTTGACGGGTTATATGCTCGGGAGTGCCGAGCATACACTCACGCTCTTCTCTGATTATCGCTGCCCGCACTGCCGACTGTTCCACCACGAGGTGGAGCCGCAGCTGCTGGCGGATTACATCGCCACGGGCAAGCTGCAGTTGGAACTGATTGATATGACTGTGGTGGGCGTACCCAGCTTTGCGGAGCTCACCGACGATTCGCTGGAGAGCGTGCAGGCTGCAGAAGCTGCTGCGGCCGCGGCCGAGCAAGGCAAGTTCCTGGAGTATCGGGAATGGCTCTTTACCGGTCCCGATGTGCTCAGCGTCGGCGATTTCGTGGATGAAAACCTGGTTCAGGGTGCTGTTGAGACAGGACTGGACGAAGAGCAGTTCGCCACAACGCTTGCCGATGGTATCTACGAGCAGGATATCGTGCGGTCAGTCACACTCGCGCTTCAATTGGGTGTGCCCGGTACGCCAACCTTCACGCTTGATCGCACCAATCCCTTCCAAATTGCCGATGGCGATTACGATGGTCTGAAAGCAATTCTGGACGATTTTCTTGGGGAGTGATGAAAAGCAGCGCAATTCTGGGAGTTTTCCCCACTCCAAACGCGCGCATTCTGACCAACGCGCGTATACTTGATGTGGGCACTTCTCCGTGTGACATCACATCGGTCGGCAGTTGCCGACACTAGCAATCATGCAAACCACAGTGTGGGATGCGCAAACCAGTACAGGACAAGCAGGAAATGCAAACAGGAACAGTAAAGTGGTTTAACGCCGAGAAGGGCTTTGGTTTTATTGCCCGCGATGCGGGTGGAGACGATCTCTTCGTACACCGTTCGGTTGTCGGAATGACACCGCTTGGTGAAGGTGATCGTGTCGAGTTCGTCGAAGGCACAGGCCCGAAGGGTCCGAGCGCCATCGAAGTCAACGTAATTGAGCGCAATCCGAATCCGCCGATGCAGCGTGCTGTCGCCGCAGCACCGCGAGTGGATTCCAGCACGTTGCCAGTTGGTACCGGCATCGTGGATCGTTTTGACGAGGTTAAGGGCTTCGGCTTCATTCGCCAGAGTGCGGGTGGCTCGGATGTCTTCTTCCATCAGAGCTCGGTGCGTGGCGTCCGCCCGCGCGTGGGTGATGAGGTAGAGTTCCGCCTTGGCCAGGGTGAGAAGGGACCTCGCGGTGAAGAGGTTCGCGTACTGCTGAACAACGAGGACTACTACTAGTCCTCACCATGTGGCGGTCGTGACCGCCAACCGATGAGTGTCCCGCGTAACCGTCCCATGCATCCGCAGCGGGGCGGTTCGCGTTTGTGTACATAGAAGGTCGCATGTGCCTCACGGTGTAGGTACACTTGGCGACATGAGCATGTATTCGCCATGGCGCGAACTTGAGGAGTCCACGCAACATGACGCAGAAGAAGAAATCGAATACCCAACGCAAGCCGAATACCACAGCCAAGGCAAAATCCACGTCGACGAACACAACGGCAGCGAAGAGCACCGCTACTTCAACCGCCGCTGAGACGAGTGCCGCGGCGACCGCATCCAAGCGCAGCAGTCGGAAGGAGGCCGCAGAAGCGGCTGCCAAGAAGAAGCGCCAGATGCAAATGATCATCGGTGGTGTGATTGTTGCCGTCATCGTTGTGGTGATTGCCATCTTTGCCAATCGACCGACAGCATCGGGTGTGAAGATCGACTACACCGGTATTGATGTGGCACCGAGCAATGCGATTGCCAATCTCGGTACTCCAGATACCACGCTTCAGGCTGAATCGGATGGACTTATCGTCGAAGCCGCTGGTTTCTCCATCGGTGATCCGAATGCTCCTGTGACCATGCATATCTACAGCGATTACCAGTGCCCCTATTGCCGCGCCTGGCATGAAGACGAGTTGCCACAGGTGATTGACGATTTCGTCCGCACTGGCCAGGTTCGCGTGGTCTTCCACGAGTTTGCCCGTCTGGGAACGGATAGCGCGATCGCTGATCCGAACGATCTGACGGTGGAATTGCGTGATCCAAACAATGAGTCGTCACTCGCTTCGCAGGCAGCAATGTGTGCCGGGGAGCAGGACCACTATATGACCATGGCCGACAAGTTATTCGGCAATTGGAGTGGCGAACAGGAGGGAGCTTTCAAACGCTCGAACCTTAATCGCTTCGCCGAAGACATCGGCCTGGATATGGATGCATTCAACACCTGTATGGATAGCGGCAAGTACATTCCGTTTATCGCTGCCGATATCAAGGAAGGTCAGAATTCGGGCGTTTCCTCCACGCCGACATTCGTGCTGGATAACGGTACGGGTCAGCTGAATGTGGTGACGAATCAGGCGAACTACGATCTGCTGAAGAAGACTATCGAAGCCTCGATCAAGACGGCCGAATAGCAATGGATGGACTCCGCAAGCCACTCACGATCGTTAGCCTGGTGCTGGCACTCGTTGGCCTTGGTCTCAGCAGCTACCTGACCTGGGTGCATTACCACCCTGGCGCGCTTGTCTGCGGTACGGGTGGCTGTGAGATCGTGCAAACGAGCAAGTACAGCGAGATTTTCGGCATCCCGATTGCGATCATGGGCGTGACCATGTTCATTGTCCTGATCGCTGGGATCATCCTGCGGGAGACGATGCCGGAGTACGCCGACATGATTGGCACCGGCATAGTAGTGATTCTGCTCGCAGCGATTCTGTACTGGATCTATCTCAGCTATCTGGAAGCCAATGTCATCCACGCCTGGTGTCAGTGGTGCATTGCCAGCAGCCTGGTGACATTCACCCTGCTGGTGGTGGAAGGCTACCGCTGGTATCGCAGCTATTCCGAGATTGGCGGCTAATGGCCCGACCACTCTCACTGCTTGATCTTACCTACATCACGGCGGGGTCAACCTCTGGAGCAACCGTACAGCGATCTGTTCGTATAGCCCAGCTGGCTGAGCAGCTGGGCTATACCCGCGTTTGGTACGCGGAGCATCACAATACCCGCGGGCTCGCGAGTGGTGCGCCGGAGATCATGATCGCGCATGTGGCGACGCAAACATCCACGATCCGACTTGGTTCGGGTGGGGTGATGTTGCCGAATCAGGCACCGCTGAAAGTTGCTGAGACATTCCATCTACTCCGAGCGATGTATGGTGATCGCATCGATCTTGGGCTCGGTCGGGCTCCCGGAACAGACACCAAGACCGCGCTCGCGTTGCGCCGTAATCCGGATGCTCTGCATGCCGACGATTACCCGCAGAACGTGCTGGAGCTCCTGGCCTACGATGAGCAGGGATTCCCGGAAGGTCATTACTTCGAGCACATCGTGGCCACGCCTTCCGATCAATCATTGCCGCCGGTGTGGCTCCTGGGATCGAGCGGGTTCAGCGGACAGTTCGCGGCGCAAATCGGGGTCGGCTTCTCCTTCGCCGCGCACATCAATAAACCATTGGCCATCGATGTGATGAACTCCTATCGTGAGCATTTCACACCAAGCGGCCGATTTGAGGCACCTCACGCCATTCTCGCGGTCGGCACCATTATCGGTGAGACCGAGGAACGGGCACGCGAGCTGGCGCTGATACATCGTGTCGGTATGTACAGATTACTCACCGGTGCCATGCAACCCGCGCCAACACTGGCGGAAGCGAGGGAGATCGCGGAGACGATCCCGCCCCAGTTCCAGCTACAGCTCGATTCCATGCAGGCAAACCAGTTCATCGGCACAGCCGCCGATGTCGCCACCCGCGTAAAAGCACTTGCAGACGAGTGTCAGGCAGATGAGGTGATGTTCACCTGCACCATCGGTGCTGAGAGCGATCTGGAACACGCGCTACGAGAGATGAAATCGGCCTGGGATACCGTGGACATTCTCTAGAGCGGACCCCCGTCTGCCCCAGAGGGGAGACAAGCTCCCCTGCTACCGGTAACTAACGTGACAACGCGTGAGGGATTCGACTTACCGATAGGTGTAACTGGCGTCATCCCAATCGCTGAACTCGGCAATAGCAGCTCCCACTCCTGCGCCAAACTCAACCTGGTGGCCAAGATCGGCCAGCGTTCGCTCGAGAACGCCAATCTGTGCAAATACCGCTGTCGGATGAGCGGAAAGGCCCATGTGTCCCAGGCGGAAGAGTTTGCCAGCCACGGATCCATAGCCACCACTGATCATTACGCCGTAGCGACTACGCATGTGCGCTCGCAGCGTCGCGTCGTCGATACCATCAGGCATTGCGACGGCCGTGCAGCAGGAAGTCGCTATAGCATCGGATTCTGGCCACAGATTCAGTCCCAGTGCACGGACCGCGGCCCGAGTGGCGCGAGCGCTCACCTGATGGCGAGCCACGACATTGGCAACGCCTTCATCAACCACCTGCTGCAATGCACTCTCCAGCGCATAGACATCGCTGACACTCGGGGTATACGGGAAACGTCCCTGTTCAACCCAGGTCGACCTCCAATCGAGCAGACTCAGGAATGATCCACGCAGCGGCTTCTGCAACGATTCCATTCGTTCCCAGGCCGCCGGACTGACCGCAATGAGACTCATACCAGGCACACCACTGAGGCACTTTTGTGGTCCGGCAACGGCGATATCCATTCCCCACGCTTCGGGCGAATAGTCTTCGGCCAGCAAACCACTCACCGTATCGACAATGGTGATGGCTCCATACTCGTGGGCAATCGCTCCAATCTCACGGATGGGATTGATGGTGCCACTCGGTGTCTCCGAATGGACAACGCTGACCACCGAAATCTCCGGATCAAGCTCGAAAGCACGGCGGACATCGGCGGGATCGATGGCAGCGTTATAGGGCACAGCAAGTTCGATAGTCTCGCCACCATAGGCGTCGATCCAGCCCTCAAAGCCCTTGCCAAAGACACCGCTGACCAGATTGAGCACCTTTGTACCGGGCTCAATCACGCTGGCGGCAGCGGCCTCCAGGCCGGCGATGGCCTCGCCCTGGAGGAGCACAATATCGTAGTCCGTTTGATAAACCTGCGCCATCAACTCGGTGGTATGGCGGAACGTCTCCAGGAAAACAGGATCGTAATGATACACAACGGGCTTCTGCATGGCGCGGAGTGTCTCATGAGAGACATCGACCGGTCCCGAGGCGAGAGTTAGGCGGGGGTAATGAGTCATAACGGGAATCCTTTGCGTGCGAGCAATCTCTGCTGCGATTATCGCCCATCTTCTGCGAGAATAGCCGGAAGAGAAAGTCTTTACTGGAGCGATGTATGGTTACGATCTGTCCCAATCTGACGATGTTGTTCACCGATCTTCCATTTCTGGATCGGTTTGGAGCGGCGGCACATGCTGGTTTCACCTCGGTGGAGTTTCAGCTTCCGTATGACTTTGCCGTGAGTGATATTCGGAATCGCCTCGTAGAACACAATCTCGATCTGGTGATGTTCAACTTGCCTGCCGGAGACTGGGCTGACGGTGATCGCGGTATCGGTGCTAATTGGGAACGACGAGATGAGTTTCGCCGCGGTATTGATCTCGCCCTGGAATATGCGGATGTGTTGCATCCAAAGGCACTGAATCTGCTCGCGGGTATTAGTGACGAGACAGACGAGAACGATCTTGCACTCCTGCAGAATGCGCGGATTGCGGCCGAAGCATTGGCAGAAGAGGGCCTCACCCTGCTTCTGGAACCGATCAATACCGTGGATATTCCCGGGTTCGCCTTGCCCACGGCGTATGCGGCTCTGGATGTCATCGCGGAAGTCGGCGCTCCCAACCTGAAACTGCAGTTGGACATTTATCACGCGGTGATGATGCAGGAGGATCCTCTGGAGCTTCTCCGTGATCACGTTGAATCCATTGGTCATATCCAGATCGCTGATGTGCCAGGTCGCCATCAGCCTGGTAGCGGCGAGATCGATTGGTCCCTCTTCTTTGCCGCACTCCCCGCTCTCGAGTATGAGGGTGCCGTGGGGCTGGAATATATCCCGGAAGGATCCACCGAATCCAGTTTCTCCTTGCTGAAGGAAATGGGGATGCTGCACTAAACTTGCGACAGCTATGCGGGATTGTGGGGGAAGGAAAGAGAAATGTCCGAGAAGGTTCACGTCAGTAGTCATCCTCTGGTTCAGCACAAGGTCACGTTGCTTAGCGAGAAGAGCACGGACACGCGCATGTTCCGCGAGTTGGTGCGAGAACTCACCGGTCTGCTGGTCTATGAAGCGATGGCCGATGTACCGGTGAATGAACTGATCTACACGACGCCACTTGAGGAAACGACCGGACACGAGCTACAACCCCGGGTTGGACTGGTGCCGATTATTCGCGCAGGCATCGGTATGGTCGATGCCGCAGCTGATATGATCCCAAGCTCTGAGGTGTGGCACCTCGGGATGTATCGCGATGAAGTCACGCATACGCCGGTGAGTTACTACAACAAACTCCCCAAGGAATGCCCCGACGACCTCGTAGTTGTGCTCGATCCCATGCTTGCGACGGGTGGTTCAGCGCGAGATGCAATCTCTGTGTTGAAAGACTGGGGAGCGCGATGGATCAAATTTATCGGCATTATCGCGGCGCCGGAAGGCGTCGAGGAATTGCAACGGGCCCACCCGGATGTGGATATCTACGTGGCTCGGCTGGATCGGGAGCTGGATGGCAACCGATATATCCGGCCCGGACTGGGTGACGCGGGAGATCGCATGTATGGAACGCACCCCAGCGAATAACCACCCTACGTGGTTATGAAGATAACGGTCTGGCGTTACAGGCCGTTATCCACCAGCTTCTCAAGATCCTCAGCAGTGGCGTCATCGAAGATGGAATCCATATCCATATTCTTCGCAAGCATCAGATCAATGCCAGCGTCCGCCAGGGTGGCGCGAAAAGTGTGGACCAGTTCGCGCTCGCGAGGGTTGAGACTGTATCCCCAGCGTTCCAGCGCCCCATCGAGATCCATCGCTGCCGCCTCGCGGAACTCGGCGTCGCTCATCGCCTGCTCGGCAATTCTCTTCAGTATTGGCATGCGAAGTTCGGTATTGCTCATTTGCATATTTTACCTATCTCTCGGGAGCAATTGGGAGTAGAAATAACGAACGGGTAGTACCTTTTTCTCACCCGATGCGTCATAGTGTATCAATACGGCGGTATCTACCGCTTGACCTACGTTTTTCGTGCTTTGCGAAGAAAGGGTATTGGGGGTTTATGGACATTTTTCTTGGCATCATCATGGTGGCGCTGGGACTCGTTGTAGCCACATCCGGTTTGCGAGTCTTTTTCTTTATGCTGCCGATCGTCGCGTTTGTCTCGGGGTTCTTCGCCGGTGCAACGCTCATCACCGGTTGGTTCGGTGACGGATTCCTTTCCACCGCTACCGGTTGGATCGTCGGATTCGGTCTCGGCCTGGTTTTCGCCGTGATCTCGTATCTCTGGTGGTACGTAGGCGCCATTTTGGCAGCAGGTGCATCCGGTGCACTGCTGGCCAGTGGTCTCTTCGCTGCATTTGGCGTCAGCAGCGGCGTGGTCCTGGTATCGTTCGCGATCGTTGGTTCGATCCTCTTCATGTTCGCCGCGATCGCCCTCAACCTGCCCATCTACATTGTGTTGGTTAATACGGCCATCATCGGCGCATACATGGTTATCGCCGGGCTTCTGCTGGTCTTCAACCGCGTTGATACGGATGAAATGGGCTACGGCGCTGCCGTGAGCGCGGTCCAGGATAGCTGGTTCTGGTGGTTGGTTCTGGTTGCTGTCGCAGGTGTGGGGATTGTCTCCCAGCTGCAGATGATCAATACGATCCGCCTGCCGGAAGAGAAGTGGACCAAGGTCGAAGCTGCCTAGTTTCGATTCCAATCCAGGAAAAGGTAATCGGCCGGGGCTTGTGCCCCGGCCGATTCTTGTTGATGAAAATTGTGTTTAGTTCGCGGCCAATTGGGCAGCTGCCTGCTCCAAAACACCCTGGTCTGCCAGTGCCTCCATCTCGGTGATCACCGCATCGAATTCCGCGACACCGCGCTCGATTGGAGCAGCGGTTTCCAGGTCGACCCCTGCGCGCTTGAGCACGTTCATGGGGTAATCGCTTCCACCTGCGGCCAGCATTTCCAGATAGCGCTTGCGGGCAGGTTCGCCCTCATCACGCACGGCCGCCGCCAGATTAATTGCGCTGCTCATGCCGGTAGCGTACTGATAGACATAGAAGGCATTGTAGAAGTGCGGAATCCGCGCCCAGGTGATGGTGATACCTTCGTCGATCTCCACGCCGGGATTGTAGGTAGCATAGAGTTCGCCATAGAGTTCACTCAAAGCATCCGGCACCAAGGCACCACCTTGCTCCACCATTTCATGCGTGATCTGCTCGAACTCAGCAAAGAGCGTTTGCCGACTCACCGTACCCAGCCAGGTATCAGCAAAGCGATTCAGCAATGCGAATCGCTGTACCGGATCATCGGTCTGTCCCAGAAGGTGCCAGTTCAACAGCACTTCGTTGACGGTGGAGGCAATCTCTGCCAGGAAGATCGAGTAACCAGCATACTGGATGGGTTGGGTACCCTCAGCATAGAACGAATGCATGCTGTGGCCAGCCTCGTGCGCCAGCGTGAAGACATCGTTGAGCGTGCCGTTCCAGTTCATCAGCATCACCGGCGGTGCGCCATACGCACCCCAGCTATAAGCACCGCTGCGCTTGCCTTTGGTCTCGTGCACATCCACCCAGCGGCTGCCGAATCCGTCTCGCAAGTCGCTCACATACTGCTCGCCTAATGCACCAAGGCCATCGAGCACGATATCCACACCCTGCTGGAAGCTATAGGTAACCTTGCTCTCGGGCGCCAATGGCACGCGCGTATCGTAGCTACGGAGTTCATCCAGACCAAGCGCACGCTTGCGGAGATCGAGATAGCGCCCCACGACCGGAGTTGCCTGTTCACGAACCGTCTGCACCAGGGTGTCGTAAACACTCACCGGAATATTGTTGGCAAAGAGGGCAGCGGCCCGCGCGGACTCATGACCACGAATGCGTGCACCAGCGACATCGCCCTTCACATTGTTGGCAAAGAGGCTGGCAAAGGTATAGGTATGCCCGAGATAGGGCTTGTGGAAGGCCTCGCTGGCCGCGGCACGCACTTCGCGATCGCGCCCTTCCTGAATCACTGCATAGCGACCCTTGGTGAGATGGATCTCATTCCCATCCTCATCGGTGACGGTGCCGTAATCGATATCGGCATTATCCAGAGCGGACATGGCATCACCGGGTGCACCCAGCACCTCGCTTAGTTGCGCAAGGACGGTTTCAACTTCCTCGCTGCGAACATGAGCGCGGCCACGCTCAATATCCTCCAACTGGAAACGATAGGGCAAGCACTCTTCACTGGCGATGGCGGTAGCCATTTGCTCCGATGAGAGCGCAACCAACTCTGGCGTCACCCAACTCAGCTTCTCACCGGCGAGCACGCTAATCTGGATGGCTTTGTCGAAGCGAGCGAGTCCCTCCGGATTCGTTTGATCCTCGTCCTTGCGCAGAGCGGCGAAGACGATAAGTTTGCCGAGCTTCTCCTGCAACCCATAGTAGGCATCCAACGCTGAACGGATGGCAGCAGGACCATTCGAGAGGGTGCCACGATATGCAGCGACACTCTCAATCTCGGCCGGAGCAGCTTCAGCAGCGGCAGTCCAGGCCGTATCATCGGCAAACATCTGGGAAAGATCCCAGGTTTCCTCAACGGGAATATCACTACGGAGACGAAGGGCGGATTGATCAGTCACAAGGTTCCCTTTCCGGGTTGACACGTTTTGGTCGGGAAGCGTACCATAGCCATCCCGCTTCACAACGTGAGACATCGTTGTGCCACGCGTGCGCGTGGACCGCAATCGGAACAACAGACGCACGGGTTTGCTGCATAGCACGGTACCACGGTATCGCCTGCTCATGCAGCGAAATCGCGTGCCCGGTTATTCGTTTGCTCGTAAAGGGATGGGGCGATGCGAATGTACTATGAGCTGGCGAAACGTTCGTTTCAACAGCAGTTTGCCTATCGGGCAGCCACACTGGCGGGCTTGTTTACCAATTCTGTCTTCGGTGTGCTGCTCAGTTCGGTCTATCTGGCACTTTTCTGGGATCAACCAGCAAATGCCAGCGTCGGCGGATTTACTGCCGCTCAGACGGTTACATATACCTGGATCGGTCAGGCACTAATCATGCCTGTGATCTTCTGGGGATGGTTTCTGATTACCAACACCATTCGGGATGGCACGGTGGTGATGGATATGCTGAAACCAATGGACTTCTTCCTCTATTGGTACAGCCGCGATCTCGGCCGGGGTGCGGCCCAAATCATCACCCGGGCTATTCCCACACTCACCATCGGGTCGATCCTCTTCGATCTCGTTTGGCCGGAAAGCTGGCAACGATGGGCAGCGTTCCTGATCTCGGTGCCCTTCGCGATTACCGTCAGCTTTTGCCTGCGATTCATGTTCAATCTTTGGGGATTCTGGATGCTTGATCATCGCGGTATCAGTTCGCTGATTATCGTAATGACAGGCGTCTTCTCTGGCCATTTACTACCAGTCTCGTGGTATCCGCCCTGGGCACAAAACCTGATCAATGTGCTGCCATTCCGATCGATGCTGATGACACCTGTCGAGCTATGGCTCGGACAAGTGAGTATCGCGCAGGGACTCGGTATGCAGGTCTTCTGGAGTCTGGTCATGATCGGCTGTTGTTATGTGCTTCTGCACTACGCCGAACGGAAAGTGGTGGTGCAAGGTGGATAGACCGATCACATTCCGCGAAGAGCTGCGTATTGCTGGCCGTATCGCCAGCATCCGTTTACGGGGTCAGATGGCCTATCGGGCCAGTTTCCTGCTGCAAATCTTCTCCAACTTCCTCATCAACACCGCGGAAATCCTGGCGCTCTTCGCCATGTTCTACAGGTTCGATACCATGGGAGGCTGGACGCTGAGCGAGGTGGCGCTGCTCCACGGTATCAGCATGGTGGCCTTCAGCATCGGCGATATGCTCACCATCGGCATGGACAATGTGGCTCCGCAAATCCGTAGCGGCGAGTTTGACCGCGTGCTCACGCGTCCTCTCAGCAGTTGGATGAACGCCGCCACAAGCGAGTTCAATCTGCGCCATCTCGGTCAGCTGGTGCAGGGAGTGATCATTCTGGGATTCGCGCTCAGCCGAGTCGATATCGCCTGGAGTATCGACAAAGCACTGGTTCTGGCGCTGGCGATGATCTCGGGTATCGCGCTCTTCATGGCGCTCTTTACCGTGGAAGCGATCTTCAGCTTCTGGACGGTAAACGGCGTAGAAGCGATCAACGCATTTACCTACGGTGGTTCAGATTTGGTGCAGTTTCCTCTCCACATCTACGGCAGGACGCTGCGATTCCTCTTCCTGTATGTGATTCCGGCCGGGTTCATCACCTACTATCCGGCCCTCTATCTCCTTGATAAGCCCGATCCGCTGGGGATGCCAGATTGGTTCGTGCTGCTGGGTACACCGATTACGGTTCTTTTCTGTTTGGTCACCGCCTGGGGTTGGAATCAGGGTATTCGTCACTATCGTTCGACGGGGAGTTAGCCATGAGCATGATTTCAGTACGCGATCTGCGTAAGACATTTCCGATCAAGCGCCATCGAAGCGGAATGAAGGGATCGATTGCGAGCCTCTTTCGACCAGAGTACGAGGGTGAGTTCGCCGCGGTGAAAGGGATCTCGTTCGAGGTAGCTCGCGGCGAGATAGTGGGGTATATCGGCCCGAATGGTGCCGGCAAGAGCACCACCATCAAGATGCTGACGGGGATCCTGGTACCGACATCTGGAGATGCTACGGTTGCGGGTCTTGTGCCCTGGGAGAAGCGGAAACAGCTGGCGCAGAAGATCGGTGTTGTTTTTGGACAACGCACCCAGCTCTGGTGGGATCTGGCTCTGATCGAGAGCCTGGAACTGCTGAAGCATCTCTATCGTGTGCCGGAAGCACGATTCCAGGAGAATCTGGCAACCGCAACGGAGCTTCTCGGCCTCGGTGATTTTCTGCAAACGCCGGTGCGACAGCTGAGCCTCGGGCAACGTATGCGCGGCGATTTGGCTGCAAGTTTGCTGCATGACCCGGAGATTCTCTATCTCGACGAGCCGACGATCGGTCTCGATATCGTCGCCAAAGCCGCGATCCGGGACTTTCTGCAGACGCTCAATCGCGAGCGACAGACAACCGTCCTCCTGACAACACACGATCTCGATGATATCGAGCAGCTCTGCGCGCGCATTATGGTGATCGATCATGGCGAGGTCATGTTCGATGGCGAGTTGAATGCACTCAAGTCTCGTTGGGGCGGACGACGGCAGCTGATCGTGGATTTCGCGAGCGACCCAGATGCGGATATTGGCTCAATATCCAATGGTGCCCTGGAAGTCACACAGATCGATGGGCCGCGCGTGACGATTGCATTTGATCGCGATGCGATCTCGGCTCCTGATGTGCTTGGTCGCGCCGGTGCCTTTGGCGAAGTGCGCGATATGAGCCTGCAGGAGCCGGAGATCGAGGATGTGATTCGACGGATGTATGAGGGTTCGGTGCCGATACGGACCTAACTATATCTCCCGGTATCTCAAGCCAAACCAGGTATCAGGATGCAGCTGTTCCATATCGCCAAAACCGGCGCGAGACCAGGCTGCATCCAACGCGGCTTTCGCATCATCCATGATTGCATCCTGATCCACACCAGGAATTTCACGATTGAGCATCAGTATCTGACCATCGACAATCACGGTGTGAACATCCTGGCCCGAAGCATGCCCAATCACGCGCAACGGTGCCAGAATCTCAGGTGCCAGGTGCGGTTGCCGCGCATCAATAAGTGTCACATCGGCGCGCTTGCCAACTTCAAGGCTCCCTACCTCATCTTCCATGCCCAGGGCTTTGGCGGCATCAATGGTAATCATCGCCAGCGCCTTGCCGGCTGGTATCAGGCTGGCATCATTGAAATGAACACGCTGGAGTTGCACGCCGATTCTCGCCTGATCGATCAGATCGAACGATCGATCAGGTGCCGAACCATCGGTCGCAAACACCGCATTGACACCAGCATCCAGAGCTTCCATGAGAGGGAATCTCATCGTGATATATGCATGGGTGAGAGGGCCGCTAATCGCCGATACACCCGTCTTCGCCATGATAGTGATCTCCTCAGAAGTCACACCAGAGCAATGGGCCATAGAAACACCGGGTCGCAACATATCGGGTCGGATGGCGTATGCTGCTCCCACTTGTCCGGCCGTGGCATGTGTATGTAAACCAGCATTGTACTTTTCGACGATATCCTGAACGCCATTCACCTGTCGCCGTGTGAAAGGGTCACCAGGATCATCGGTAGGACTGATCTGTGATGGGCCAACATAGAATTGCACGCGTGGATGATCCAGATCACGATACGCCTGCACGAGATCTTCGGTCACGCGCAAGGCGCGATCCAGATCTACCTCGTGAACACGTTGGGAACCATCTGGCATGTGTTCAACGTATCGCCGAGTCTCCCTCAATTCGGTGGGTGGCCCAGCCGCTGCTATGTGACGGAGGCCAAGTTCCCGGTAACCAACGCTGGCGGCAATAGCGTATTTGGCATCATCGATGCGGGGAAAGGAACCAGTCATCGAGACTGACGTGGTGATGCCGAAGCGGAGGCGTTCCAGGGCCGCCAGCCGACTCTCTGCTTCCCAAAACCAGACGTCAGAAAACTCAAAGTAAAGCCGGTTCGCAAACGCGTACCAACCGCCCGAGTGCTCGCCGTCGCCGAACCCGCGGGTAAGAGAATGTCCTGCGTGTCCGTGCGAATCCACAATGCCTGGCAAGACAATAGAGCCGTGGGCATTGATCACTTGCGACGCCGAGCCGATATCGTCACCACACGCTTCGATGGCAACGATCTTTCCATCCTTGATACCGATAGCACCATCACGCAAGATACGGCGGTCGGGATCCATGGTGATCATGGTGCCGCCCTGAATCACGATATCCAGCTCATGGGAGATCATACGGGTTCCTCCGCTGTCCTGATATAAGCAAACGAGGAACGGTATCGTTCCCGCTTACACACCGAGCAATCGCGAAATCGTGGCGGCATAGATACGGGCCTGGGTCTCGATATCGTTGATCTCAATGTATTCGTTCGCACCGTGCTCGTTCTCGCCGGCAGCACCCATGATGACGGTGTCGATACCAATGCCACGATAAAGGCGTGCATCCGTGATACCAGCCCATTCGACAAAGAACTCCGGTTCGCGATCGAGCTCGCGCAACGACTCCTGGAAGGCAACGACCAACGGGGAATCCGCCGAGGTCATATTGGCAACGGTGTAGCGCTCGGGATCGTATTCCAGCTCGTAAATGAAGTCGGGATCGGTGGCGGCTACGGCATCCAGCTTCGCACGGATATCACCAATGATGCTCTCCACCGTCTCTCCCGGCACCGTGCGGCGGTCGATATCGATCATCGCCTCACCAGGCACAACATTATCGGCGATACCCGCCTGAATACCATTCACACTGAGCACAGGATGGCCGACTGCAGGGTGGAAGGTTTCCAGATGATGCTCCAGCGCAAGGATTCCTTTGGCAGCCTTGGCGAGAGCATTGATACCAGTCACACGGGCCACGGCGGTGTGGCTGGCGCGTCCCTTGAAATGAACCTTGACTCCCAGACCGCCGCGTTCAGCGATGCGAATCTTGAAGCCACTTCCTTCACCGACAATCGTGAAGTCTGGTCGTGGAATGTTCCCTGCTTCTATTTCAGCGACAACATGTTTGGTACCAAAGTTCGCACCTCGCTCCTCATCGCTCACGACATGAACACTGAGCGCACCCTGCAACGACGCGTTCCTAAACATATCCAGCATAGTGAGCATGACACCGACACTCGACTTCATATCGGCCGCGCCACGACCATAGAGTCGACCATTCCGCACGACACCTTCGAAGGGATCGGACTCCCAACTGCTGGCATCACTAACCGGGACAACATCGAGATGACCATTCATGGCAATGATCGGGCCGGCGTTGGCGTCACCAATCGTAGCTATGATGTTTGGTCGTTGCGGATCGTTGGCGGTCTCGATATAGGCGATATCGCGGTCAGCCAGCCAGCTCTTCACGAACTGCATGACCTCGAATTCGTCGCCGCTCACGGATGGAATCGAAACGAGTTGCTTGCAAACCTGCACGAGCTGATCTCGATTTACCTTATCGACCCATTGATTGCTGGACATCTCGCTCCCCCTGATGATGCAAATACTGTGATTCTTGTATCACGGAAGCATGATGAGCAGAAGGGCCGCGGTGACGTACAATTGCAGCAACGAATCGTGCAGGAGAACCATGAGCACCACCCAGATTATCTGCCAACAATGCGATGAATCATTTGACTATACGGATGCAGAGCGAGATTTCCGCCAACTCCGCGGTTTGACTCGTCCCTTGCTCTGTCCAAAATGCCGACAGCGCGATCGCACTCGCCGCAATGGCGATCTGGTGAATCTCTATATGCGCACCGATTCGTTCGATCCATTCCTGCTCGGCGAAAATACCCAGGCTGGTGCCATTCACAAGAACGGTCGCGATATCCGCACGATGTATGACGCTGTTTGCGCGAGTTGCGGTGCTCCGACACGGGTACCCTTCTTCCCGCGCGGCGACCGGCCGGTCTACTGCAAGGATTGCTTCAACGCCCGACGAGGGAAGTAGATAACTCTGCGCTTTTCGGTGATCCTTACATTCCATGCTATCCTTACAAGTAAGGAATGAAAGGAGTCCGATATGGAAATCGCAAAGATAACCAGCAAGGGACAGGTCACCATCCCCAAGGCGGTGCGAGATGATCTCGGACTGGAATCGGGAGACAAGGTGTTGTGGATCAAGTCCGGCAAGCGCTGGGAGATACTGAATCCCACACCCACCAGTACCATCACGGCTGAAGAACGCGCCACCTCCGATCGTCTCAAGGAGCGCTTCGTCGCGGAAGCCGCAGCAAAATACGATCTCGACGTGAACGAGATCAAGAGACTGTCGCAGACCAAGACACCAGAGGAGCTGCTTGCCGATATTCAGCAAGCATTCGCAGGTGTTGCCGAAGAAGAAGGATGGGAGACTGAGGAAGATATTGCCGACTTTGTCTTCAAAGAACGATATGAACGCCGGTCGTGAAGATTCTGCTCGATACCAATGTCCTCTACTCAGCGTTCGCGAAGAACTCCTCGGGTATGACCTCCATGGTATGGTGGATTTCACTGGAACATGAGGCGTTCATTACTCCCTACATCGCTGATGAACTTCTGAAAAACACCTGGAGAAAAGAGCCGCAAACGCTGCCTGCTGTGATTGCGTTCCTGGAGTCCTCCATTGCTAGAATGCTGGATGACGAGATCGTGGTCGTTGACGGATCTCCTCAGATCAGTGATCCCGATGATCAGACGATTCTCGATGCGGCGATCTTCTATGACGTTGATATCATCATCTCTGGCGACAAACATTTCCGGAAGCTGATGATCCAGCGACCCCGCATCATGACGGCCACCCAGTTCCGCAAAGAGTTTATGTCGAAAAACGAGTGAAGCCCGAGCCGAAATGGCTCGGGCTTCAGCTTCAGACTCGTCTTATACGCCCAACAGACTACTGATGGTGAGCGCGTAAATCTTCGCCTGCTTCTCCAGATCGTCAATATTGATACTCTCATTGGCTCCGTGGGCGCCTTCACCACGCGGACCCATGCAAACAGTATCCATGCCATGTTGCCGATAGAAGCGACCGTCGGTCATACCCGCCCACTCGACGAAGAACTCTGGTTCTTCGCCTGTAAGTTCACGCACGGCGCTCTGGAAGGCCTGGACCAGCGGCGAATCCTCCGGCGTGATGTTCGGGGCAATATACCCGCCATCTGGATCAATCTCGAGCTCGTAGACGAACTCCGGATCCTCTGCCGCCACCGCATCCAGCTTGGCGCGAATATCAGCAACAACGCTTTCCTTATCCTCGCCCGGGACAAGGCGGCGATCGATGCTAATCATCGCTTCACCCGGTACCACGTTGTGCGCAACGCCAGCCTGAATCATGTTCACGCTCAGCACCGGATATCCCACCGCAGGATGGAAGGTATCGATATGATGCTCCAAAGCCAGGATGCCCTTGGCGGCCTTGGCCAGCGCGTTGATACCGGTGACGCGCGCGGCCGCTGTGTGACTGGCGCGCCCTTTGAAGTGCACATTTACAGCCAACCCGCCGCGTTCGGCATTGCGAACCTTGTGCTGGCTCCCCTCGCCGATGAAGACATAGTCGGGTCGCGGAAGATTGCCAGCCTCAATCTCGTCAAGTACATGCAGCGTGCCGTAGATAGCACTGGTTTCCTCGTCACTCACGATATGGGCACTGAGGGCACCCTTGAGTGGCGCATCCTTGAAGAGATCCAGCATGGTCATCATCACACCGACACTGGACTTCATGTCGCTCGCGCCGCGACCGAAGAGCTTCTGCCCATCCTCGCTCAGGACACCCTGGAAGGGATCCGTCTTCCAGCTGCTGGCATCGCTGACGGGCACGGTGTCGAGGTGACCATTCATCGCGATCAAGGGACCCTCGCCCGGATTACCAACCGTGGCGATGATGTTCGGTCGCATCGGATCGTTGGCAGTCTCCACATAGCTAATGCCATGGTCATCCAACCATCGTTTGACGAACTGCATGACTTCGTATTCATCGCCGCTGACAGAGGGAATCGAAACGAGCGCCTTGCTGACGTCGACGATCTCCTCGCGATTAACCCGCTCGATCCATGGATTTGTTGACATGGTGTGTACTACTCCCGCTGTGTTCTGTTGCAGGTTCACTTGTACCATGAGTCAGCCATACGTCAACACGATCAGGTTCGGCGCACGACTCGCAGATGTGTGTGATTCCCAACACCGATCGACTCCGCGACCATGTAGAGATCGTTGAAGTTATCCAGGTCGTCCCACAGTCGCTCGCCGCGACCTGCCAGCACCGGTGAAATCACGATGTGCGCCTCATCCACGAGTCCCTCGCGGAAGAAATCCCGGAGAGTGTGCACACCACCGCGAATGCAGATATCCAGATCACCAGCGGTTTCCTGCGCGATCGCCAGCACCTCTTGCGGTGTCCCTTGCACAAAGTGGAACGTGGTACCACCTTCCATGGGGATGCTCTCGTGCGGATAGTGGGTCATCACAAAAGTCGGATGGTGATAGGGTGGATTATCTCCCCACCAACCCTTCCAGTCGTCGTCGTCCTGCCAGGGGCCACGCTGGGGTCCAAACATGTTCCGGCCCATGATGGTTGCACCAACCCGATGACCACTGTGCTCCAGCATATCGTTGACGATGCCGTATTTGACGGTGCCACCGAAGGCACCCGCATCAAACATCCATTGATGCAAGCGCTGACCAATGTGCCCGAACGGTTCTTCCAGTGTCTGGTAATCGCCAGTACCGAAACCATCGAGCGAGATGCTGAACCCGTGAACGCGAACTCTGGACATAGCGTGAACTCCTTCGCGAAGATAGTGACTCAATGCGTCGTACTGATGGTATTGTGCGGACGCGCGATCTATGTGGCTTCTCGGATATTGCGGCAACAAAAAAGCCCCGAGCCTGAGGCCCGGGGCAGCAATCTCGATACAGTGCTAGATACGCTCGAAACGTTCCACATTCAGGACGAAGACAATCGCGCCCCCGACCTCGACCTCGAAATTCTCTGGCATATAGAGCAACCCTGGTTCGAGGGCCGGCGAATAGGGCACGGCTATCTGCGTGCGCCTGCGTGCTGATCGCTGAAGGATATTCATGACGGTAGGAACACCGGCATCTTCCACACCGATCATCAAGCTCGTATTGCCTGTGCGCAGGAACGAACCGGTAGTTGCTATTTTGGTAAAACGGAAACCGGCAGACACCAATGCCTCGGTGAGGACATCGGTATCTTCATCCTGGACGACAGCAAAGATCAATTTCACGACGCTCACTCCTTGTCATTGGCAGAGCCGACAAATGATCGTGTGCCCATGATACACGATGCAGGTGACCGGCTGAGCCAGAAACCGCCCTACTGATGCAGTGTCTGCCGGATCAAATCGACCATTTGCTGGTGCAATGCTCCGTTGCTGGCGGCGATCTGCTCGTCGTTGATATTGTAGGGTTCGCCATCCAGACGGGTCACCGTAGCACCCGCCTCGCGACAGATAATGGCTCCAGCGGAGACATCCCAGTTGTTGATCGGTTTCTCAAAATAGAAGTCGAGTCGGCCACAAGCCACCCACACCATATCGAGCGCAGCCGCACCATCGCGCCGCATCGCCTGAGCATGCCAGCTGAATGCTTCCCACAAGGCGAAGGCCTCGGCACGAGCATGCACATCATAGCTAAAGCCAGTGGAACCCAGCGCCCGCTTGAGCTGCGTCTCGGCAGAAACATGAATTGGTACACCGTTCAGAAACGCGCCCTGGCCGGCAATGGCGGTGAACATCTCACGCTTGGCAACATCGTACACAACGCCCATCACAGGCTCACCTGCATATTCCAGGCAGATGCTGACTGCCCAGTGCGGCTGCTTGTGCGCGAAGTTGGTCGTGCCATCAATCGGATCGATGAGCCAGCGATAGTCGCCTGATTCTGCCCCGATAGCACCTTCCTCACCAGTGAGTCGATGATCCGGAAACTCGGCCAGAATCCCGGATGAGATCAACTTCTCCGAGGCAATATCGGCATCAGTCACGAGATCGATCTCACCCTTGAAGTGCACGGCACTACCATTCTGAATGGCCTCGCGTTGAATCACTCCGGCTTCCTCGGCAAGGCGGACGGCGAGATCGCGCGCGCGCTCAAGCAGTGCGATATCGAGCGAACTAATGGTTTGCATGGACAATGGGTCCTTTCGGATAGACATCGGTCGCGAAATCGCCAAACTCTCCTCGTTGTGCGAGGTGCCATGCCCGACCGGCGATCATGGCGGCATTATCGGTACAAAACTCGAAGCGGGGCCAGCTAACGATGACACCAGCGGGAGCGCTTTCCTCCACACGATCGCGCAAACGTCGGTTTGCCGCAACCCCACCGGCAATCAACATCGTGCGGGCACCAGTCTGCTCAACCGCACGAACGAATTTGGTGGCAAGCACATCCACAATCGCTTCTTCGTAGCTGGCTGCCAGATCGGCCAAAGGGAGATCATCCCGATAAATTGGGGGACGATGCTCCGGAAAAATGGCTCCAGTTTGCTTTGGGCGATCATCCGGGAGCCGATAGCCTTCTACCTGGCGAAGTAGGCTCGTCTTCAGACCACTGAAGCTGAAATCGAGCGAGTTACCAAGCTGGGAACGAGGGAAGGCAAACGCCTCCGGACTCCCACCCTCACTCGCACGCTGAATAGCTGGTCCTCCGGGATATCCGAGACCGAGCAGGCGTGCCCCTTTATCAAAGGCCTCGCCCGCGGCGTCATCAATTGTCTCACCAAGAAGTTCATAGTCATGGGCGGATGTCATCAGCAGCAGCTCCGTATGACCACCACTTACCAACAAACAAACGGCCGGGAATGGCAAATCGTGAGGAGCTTCTGCGGGAGATCGCAGCCAATTGGCATGGACATGCCCCTCCAGGTGATTCACCGCGATGAGTGGCTTACCGATGCTCCAGGCGAAGGCCTTGGCAGCGTTCACCCCGACCAACAATGAACCAGCCAGTCCCGGTCTGTTCGTGACGGCAACAGCATCAATGTCATCGTTTGAGACACCCGCCTCTGCCATCGCTGCCTGAATCACCGGAATGATTGCTGTTACCTGTCCGCGCGCAGCGAGTTCTGGTACGACGCCGCCGTGAGCACGGTGAAGCGCGATCTGGGATGAGATGACATCGCTATGAACGATCTCACCATTCTCAACCACCGCCGCAGCGGTTTCGTCGCAGGATGTTTCGATACCGAGGATGATCACGAGGCTGCACCCGAGGCGACAAAGCTCAGCTTATGGTGCAGGCGACGACGGAGATCGTTGATGCGACTGATATAATCCGGCTTTTTGAAGCTTTCGCTCCACATGATGTAGGCATCCTCGTTGTTATCGGTGTAATAGCGGGCGCGCTTGCCCTGAATCGAAAAGCCGTATTTCCGGTAAAGCTGCTGGGCACTGTAATTGCTCACACGCACCTCCAGTGTGAGCCAGGTGGCATTGCGGCGAATCGTTTCTTCCACCATGGTCAGAAAAAGCAACTCACCCAGCCCGCGTCCCTGGTAATCGGGATGCACACCAATAGTGGTGACATGCGCTTCATCCAGTACATGCCACATACCGGCGAAGCCGATGATGGGTGGCGGTGTTTTGCGGGTATCGCGTCGACCCAGTGGCCAGAAAGCGAAGCGGCCCTGCCGACGCGGTGTGCTGGAGCCGTATTGCACGGGCGAGGCGGAATCCGCATCCGGATCGTCCCGCAACACGATGTAGTAATTGCCCCGGGAATCACGAAGTTCGCGCCGGTAGGCAGCAAGAGGCCACGGATTGGAGAAACATAACCGCTCCACCGCAGCCACTTCATCGATATCATCCAATGTCATTGGTTCGAGGATGTACACCCATTCAATCCGTGTCGATGTGATCACACCCATCGTGATCATTTCACGGCAATTCTAGCGTATCAATCAAGGGACAAATGGGTCTGGCTGCTGTACACTATGAAATCGTTGAGCCGGGGTGGCGAAATGGCAG
Source organism: Thermomicrobiales bacterium (assembly GCA_020432165.1). Classification (GTDB taxonomy): domain Bacteria; phylum Chloroflexota; class Chloroflexia; order Thermomicrobiales; family UBA6265; genus UBA6265. Next base: position 24,772 of record JAGQGU010000001.1, on the reverse strand, counting down.
ACGCAGCGGACTCAAAATCCGCCGGGGCGACCCGTGAGAGTTCGAATCTCTCTCCCGGCACCACTCAACAGAGATCATTTCTTTCCCCTAACACACAACAATCACCCGAGTTGATGGCATTCACTATGAGTGCCGACGATGCGTGTTGGGGAGGGTTATGCCGAGATCCTTCGGTCTTGCTTACACACTCCCTCAGGATGACGATGGCGCCGCCGTATTCACTCAGGGTCACGCGTCGCGGCGATGTGATGGGCCAGTTCGTGAGGAGTACTCTGCCCGGTGACGATGATCTCGGTGGCGATCAGAACGTTGCTCTCGCTCTGAATCTGCATTTTGAGAATAGGTGTGAAATCGCGCAGAAATGCCTCTGGATCGGCAGCTTCCGCGAAGACTGGCTCGTGGCGAAGGCGATCCTGCAATATGCGAAGGCAGGTATCACGGTCATCCGATGGCAGTAACAGAATCACACGTCCCGCGACACTCAACGCTGCCCGGGCGCGCTCGATCTGGGCCGAATCCACGTAGACACTCTGGCCACCACCGAAAGCGATCACGGTTCCGGTGGGATATTCCGTAATTACTCGCTCGACGCTCTGCAGTTCGTATGGTTTCCAGGTAGCGATAAGCTCCAGCAATCCACCGCGGGCGACGGCCTCACTCTCGGCTTCGGTGGGGAGCCCGAACTCGGGATACCATTGCTTGCGCAAATCATCCAGCTCGACCAACGGCCAATCCAGAATCGCCGCCAACTCCTTGCCCACGGATGACTTCCCGCTGCCGGTCGGACCGATCAGGACGATGCTGGCGTCAACCTCGCTCATATCACCACAACCAGTCTGGCATCTGCCAAATCACAGCGGCTGTTTCCCGAATAACGTAGCTGAACTCGGTCGCACTCCATGGTCGGATCGGACTATCCGGTGCCGGGGAGGTATAGCCCTTAAAACCAACAGCATTGGCCATGCGCTCGGCGCGGAAGAGATGAAAGCCGTCGCTCACGATCAGCACCGTGTGAATGTTGTATGGACGGCTAACCTTCCACGCGCCCTGCATGGTTGCCCAGGTATCGTGCCCCTCGTTTTCCACGATAATCGCGCTCTGGGGCACGCCTCGCTGCATCAACCAGGCCTCGGCAGTATCTCCCTCGGTATAGGCATCGCCAGCCTGCTTGCCGCCGGTCACGATGATATAGGGCGCCAATCCTTGCTGGTAAAGGTCGTAGGTATGCTGGAGTCTTGCGGCGAAAACATCCGATGGACGGCCGTTGTACTGAGCAGCACCAAGCACCAGCAGTGCATCGACAGGACGTGCCTCATCACCGCGCGCTTCGGCGTAGATGGCGATCATGAATCCACCCACGACCATCGCGCACAGGAGCATGAACGCAGCCAACGCTATCACCCAGCGGCGATGCCCCCGAGGTTGGTCACCAAACCGCAGATCGGTATACCGCTCCAGCGAAGGATTCTCGTAACCATCCCCTTTGCGCAAGGGCCACGTTGAATGAGCATGCTCAGACACAGGTTCCTGGTTCGGGCCGCTGGACATTGGTGGTGGGTGATTTTCAGTACTCATCGTGGGTAGCATACACCGTCATTCGGCCAACATGAGTTCGATGACCGGAACAGTCACATCTGGGCGTACCGTGGGAATGTTGAGAATGACGGTTCCCTCCTCTTCCGGCATATCGGTATTCTGCGGACGACGTGATGGATCTGCATCCTTGAAGAGAATCTCGGAGCCATCGTTCAGGAGCCTGGCGAACTTCACCTTACCGGCCAGTCCCTCCAGATGGATGTGACTTAGCGGCCAATTCATGACATGCAGGTATAGACGATTGCCATTCTGGGTATAGCGGCAATCCGATGGAGGCGTGAACTCACTGGCGGTGCAGCCGTAGATCGCACGGCTGTGCTGCCGCATCCAGGCACCAATGGTTGCCAGGGTATACCGTGCCTGGGAATCAAACTCACCACGAGCGGTAGGACCAACATTCAGCAGCAAGTTGCCGCCCTTGCTCACCGTATCAATTAGCAGTGAGATGAGCATCTCTGGCGACTTCCAATTATGGTTATCGCGGAAGTAGCCCCAGCTCCGATTCAGCGTCTGGCATGTTTCCCACATCACCCGCTCGCCATTGCGGGTTGGCCAACTCTTGGCCTGATATTCCTCTGGTGTCACAAGATCGGCGCTCTCGGGATAGTCGATGCGATCATTCAGGATCACATTCGGCTGCAATTCTCGCACCATCGCCACGAGCGCCGGAGAATCCCAGTCGGCCGCGGACTTCTCCGGTGGTGTCCAGTCGAACCAGAGCACATCAATCGTGCCATAGTTGGTCAGGAGCTCCCGCACTTGCGCGTACATATAGTCACGATAGATCGCCATATCGCGGCCAGCGTTGAGCGCAGCCCTATCCTCATCTCGTTGCGGATGCGGGGAATCAACCGTGTAATGCGGATGATGCCAATCGATGACGCTGTAGTAAAAACCGATGCGAATGTCCTCAGCCCGGAAGGCGTCGACCCACTCGCGCAGCAGATCTCGCCCGGCGGGAGTGTTCGTCACCTTGTAGTCGCTGGTTTGGGTATCCCACATTGCGAAGCCATCATGGTGCTTGGCGGTGATGACGGCGTACTTCATGCCAGCAGCTTTGGCATCACGAGCCCACTGAGTGGGATCGTACAGATCGGGATCAAAATACTCGGTGTATCGCCCGTATTCCTCCGTGGTGCGCTTTTCTCGACTCTGAATCCATTCGTGGCGAGCAGCTACAGCATAGATTCCCCAATGAATAAAGAGTCCGAATCGATCCTGTACAAACCAGGCTGTTCGCTGTGACATAATTTGCCTTCTCCACGCCTATCGGCCACACTTTGGCCTTTCGCTGACATGCTGGCAGAATCCAGTGACGTTGGCAACACAAATGCGACCGTACACTTGCATAGTGCGCGCAACTGGCAGCACACTCATCCTGTGGAGATTAGTCCGGACCCGGATGTTCCCTGTCTATCTGGAGAAGGTATGTATTCACCGCCGCCGCAGAGCATGCAACGCTCATCCAGACGCCGACATTGGTCCACACGAAAGCGCATTGCGCTGGTGTTGGTCATGCTCATGGTGATGGCGCCCTTCGTGGCAGCTGGGTACTACATTTGGGATATCACCCGCGCCATCGAGGGCGTACAGAACGACGCTGTCGTCGATCTCCCCACCAGCAACTACCAACTGGGCGGTGTGAGCCAGAGTACCCCTGTCAGCACGACCTCATCCGGTACCCCAATTACAGAAATAGCTACCCAGGGACCACAGCCCACCTCCGCGTCGAGTAGTAATCCGGGATCATTCAAGATCGCGCAGGATCTGCTGGGCACCGGCACTGGTGCGGATACCGTTGATCCATCGGAGGCCTGGCCCGGCAAGAGCTTTATCAATGTGCTCGTACTTGGGGTCGATCGCCGTGAGGACGGCGGTGATCAGAACGCCGATGTCATCATGATTGCGCGCCTGGATCTCACAAACAAAAGCGTGAGAGTGGTGAGTATTCCGCGTGATTTGGAAGTAGAAGTACCGGGATACGGCAAGAGCAAGATCAATGGAGCCTATAATCTCGGCGTAAAAGACAACCCAAATAATGCGATTGCCGGAGTAATCGCGATGCGGGATACGATCGAGTACAACTTCGGCATCAACATCGATGAATTCGTGATGATCGATTTCGAGGGCTTCGAATCCGTGATTGATGCCGTCGGCGGTATCACCATCAATGTTCCCGAACGCATTGAAGACGACGAATACCCAACCGAAGACTACGGCACCACCACCCTGGTGATTGAGGCCGGCGTGCAACATATGAATGGCAAGACAGCGCTGGCATATGCGCGTACACGACATCAGGATAGTGATGATCAACGGCGAGAGCGGCAAATGGATGTACTCCTGGCGCTTCTGGACAAGGCACAATCGCTGGGATCAGTCACGCGTATCTCCCAGGTGATCAGCGCGGTGGGCGATGCCGTGCTAACCAGTTTCGATTGGGATGAGCAACTGGCGCTTATTGGTGTCGGTTTGAATCTCAACCAGAACACCATCGTCATGGAAAGCGTGACCGAGCCACTCGTCACCCCCGGCACATCTGAAGATGGTGCCTGGATTTACATAGGTGATCCGGTAGAGATCGGCAACTTCATCGAAAGCGTGTTGGATGGAAGCTATTCAGGCGAGTGAGGGCGGTAGCCGGCGTCGTAGCTGATCGTGCCATGCAATCCATCTTCGCCAATAGTGGTATTCGGAAAGACATTAGTCGCATTCGCCTCGAAGTCCTGAGGGGTAAGCATGCCAGCGCCAAAATGTGTCAGCCATAGCGCCCCGGCGTGTGCATTCCGCGCGAGGGTGGCAGCTTCACGGAAAGTCATGTGCCCCCGTTCTATCGCCTTGTTCTGGTCAGCATCATCACCATACGTCCCCTCGGTAATCAGCAAATTAACCTCGGACATATGATTGGCGATCGCATCAAGCGGACGAGTATCAGTGGCGATCCCAAAACTGATACCTGGTCTTGGACCGGAGATGACCTGCTCCGGCTGGACAATGTTGTCTCCCACCGCTACCGATTCACCACGCTGGAGTCGACTCCATTCGTTCCTTGGTACACCCAAACGTTCCGCTTCCTCGGGCAGAAATGCTGGTGCTCGATCCAGATCGAAGCGATAGCAAAGCACCGGTCCGCGATGTTCGCCCGCGACGACGGAACAGCGGATGCCACCTTCAAGGACGGTTTCATCACCATCCTGCAACTCCTGGATATACACCTCGAAAGGTAGCTGACCCACGATGACGAAGAGACCGGAAACGATCTGGTAGGTGCCTGCCGGACCAACGATAGTGAGTCGATCCGTCTTGCCGCTATGCGCGAGCGTGTGCATGAGACCCGGCAACCCGGCGATATGATCGGCGTGAAAGTGCGTGAGCAGAATAGTTTGAAGGCGCTTGAAACCCCAGCCATAACGACGCATGGCAACCTGAGTACCTTCCCCGCAGTCGATAAGGTGGAGTCCGGCATCTACGCGAAAGAGCGTAGAGGAAAGATACCGCTGCGGCAGCGGCACCATTGCTCCGGTACCCAGCAGCAAGATATCGAACACAGTCACCTCCTTGCGCATGATACGCATCAGATCGTATTATCCGCTCAGTTGCCACGAGCTGGCGACGATGCTGATCCGATCGACGTAGAGGAGGCCTCAGTGCCAAAGACAACCCTTGTCACCGTCGATGTCATGATCGCCGAGCGCCAGTAGGCTCCCCTCCTTTCGCTCCCCGTTTATGACATCGGTATCTTGTGTGCCTGTTCCCACCGTGTGGTGAGGAGCTATTTGTCATGAACGAAAGAGAGCCCTTAATGACCCTTGTCACTGTGAATGCCGCCATGCTGTGCGGTGCAAATCCCATGTCCTTCATCATCGACACCCGCCAGATACACCGGCGGAGAGGGTTTGACATTGTCATTCACAGATTACGAGGTCGACGCACCTCGTGGAGAGAAGTTCTCCAAACGACGTAATACATCCAGCAAAAAGAAGAATCGTATTAGCCATCCGCCGCGAAACGAACGGGATCAGGCGTTCAAATGCGTGCACTGCAAGCAATTCATTGGTGCGCCGATCACCGGTGGTCGCCATAGAAATCACTGCCCGAATTGTTTGTGGAGTCGCCATGTCGACGACTCCCATCCAGGTGATCGCAAGAGTACCTGCCACGCCGCCATGGAACCGATCGGCAAGATCGTGCGCCGTAATGGTGAACAGGTACTGGTGCATCGCTGCCGGGCCTGCGGCAAGGAGGACCCAAATCGGGTAGCGGCGGATGACAGTCCACTGCTGCTGATGCGGCTGCCGCTCATTGAGAACATTGGTGAAAGTGCAGAGGAGGAGGCTGTTTCGGCTTAGCAGGATCCCCGGGGATCAACCCCGGGGCCACGATCATCCCTCGAACCAACCGTGTACCTTGAACCAGCGCATCATGCCCTGACCACCGAGGTAGCTCGGCATGGCGAGTTCTAGTGAGGCAACCTTGTCGTCAACTTCACCACCTTCAGCGGTGTATTCGGCGCGGGTGGTGGCTGCATAGAGATCAGTGAGCACATCGACATCGGCGGGAGATCGGACCAACTCCTCCGCTATCGCCCGCCGTTGCGCGATGCGCTCCTCTACCTGCTCCAAATGAGATTGCGCATCGGCTACCCAGCCAAAATGAGGAATAGCTAATGCTGACGGTTGCAGACCAAGCATCGTTTGCGCGGTGGTATGCCAGGCATCGAAATCGAGTTCGACGGGTGCCAGGGTCGGTACAATCAGCGCGGATTCCGGCAAGCGCGCATGCGCGGCATCGCCAGCAAAGAGAACGCCAGTTGCAGAATCCAGAAAAGATAGATGGGTAGCGGTATGGCCGGGTGTGGCATATGCACGCAGGCTTGTGCCGGGCACAGTCTCGCCCGCGACAATACCATCGACGAGATCGGCATCGAAGCCAATCACCTCGCCCCAAAGCCGCTCCATCTTGTCGCCAAAGCTCATACCAGCACTGCGGATGAGTCGGGCAGGATCGATGAGGAATTGGACCGCCTCAGCCTGGATGGTGACGCGCAGATGCGGATATTCGCGCAGCAGCGTCCCCACTCCTCCACCATGATCGAGGTGAACATGGGTGAGCAGAATGCGCTCGATATCGCGCATATCCAGTCCGGCAGATTCGACACTCGCGACCAACTCAGTTCGGGTTGTGTCTGGTCCGCAATCGATAATGATCCAGCCACGTTCACCGCGCACCAGCCAGGATGCGATAGCGTGATGCTGGCCCTGAAAGCTGAGATCGAGCAAATAGAGATCGTCGCTGTATCGTGTTGCCATGTCGTGCTCCGGAATTGGCTTATACTAACTGCATCATGTTGTCGTATACAACGCACCAGGAGGCTCTTTCATTATGGACTATACCGCCACGAATCAAGACCCCCTCAGTGTCGCTGATACCGCCAGGAAATTGAACCGGAGCACCGAACAGGTTCGACGGTACTTGCGCGAAGGGCGGCTGCAGGGTCGCCGAGTCGGCGGTCAGTGGTTCATTGAAGCCGCCGCGGTGGAAGCCTTTGGGGCAACGCAATCCTCCGAGGGTGCATTCCTAAAGAGCCTCCGTACCGCCCAACGGACAAAACCGCTGGACGCAGTGATTGGGATTGGGGCCGGACCGGGTTCGGATATTGTGCATGGTATTGCCAGCTACCGCGCTGACAGTGTCCGCGGTAAGTAGGGAGCAGAATCGATGACAGACGCGCAGCAGGCTCCCACCGCATTTGTCGATGCCAGCGCGATTGTGGCGTTGGTGGATCGCAATGATCGCTCACACGATGCTGCGGTGGCAGCATATCGAGGGTTGCAGGAAGCGGGATATCGCCTCTTCACAACCAATCTGGTGCTTGCCGAGGTGGTGCAGCTATTGAATGATGGGACGGGGGCCGAGGTAGCACGTCAGTTCCTGCGCGATCAGCACCTCGCTGTCTATCACGCAACCGAGGAGGACGAGGCCCGCGCCGTAGCGATGGTGATGACCAGCCGTAGCACACGTGGACTCAGCTACACCGATGCCGTCAGCCTGGTGGTGATGGAGAAGCTGGGTGTGGCCGATGCCTTCGTGGTCGATACGACATTCCTCGCCGAAGCGAACTAGGAGCGAGCAATGGCCAACAAGACTTGTCCCGATTGTGGTGCTGTGAATGAACCGACGGATCTCTTCTGCAGGGAATGCGGAGCGAGTCTGGCGATGGTGACCGCCGCGAATCAGAATCAGCAAACAGCCGCTTTCACGCCCATTCCGAATACAGGCAATACGAGCACCATGGCGGTTGTGCCCGTGCCCGATCAGTCAACAATTGCCCCGTACCCTCCCTACACCGGTGTTTACGAGCCCGTATACGAGAGTCCGCGCGGAGCCGTGTTGGGCTGGTTGGCCGCAACGCTGATCGTAATTGTGATCGGACTCTTCCTGTGGGCGACCGTGTTCTCAGATTCCGTTCGGGATGGCGTCACCGGAATCTTCTAGGTACTGCGGGCGGATACTGTTCCCCTATGCGGAGCTTCCTGGCACATCATCCCATCGACCTGACTCTAGTTCCACAATCAGCTCAGCGGCCGCAGCGCGAATCTCGGCATCGAGCACAGGATCAGTCTGGGGAATGCCCGTGGCGAGATACTCGTCCTCATCAAGCAGATGCACGCTACCATCTGGTAGCTTGATCACGTCCAGATACTGATCGATCCAGGTTAGCACCGGATCGTCGGCTGAGTTCGGCGCAAAGAAAATCGGTGCAGTCACATTGCCGTAGAGTCCGGTGACAATCCCCGCCCGATCGTAGACGCGGAAGATGTTGTACCGCTTGTCCGGTGCAAAGTACTCGATCAATCGACCTCCGGTTTCGTATCGAACCCCATCCACGTTCATATCCGGCAAAGTCCATGTGCAGGCGAATGCCAGCCAGTTCCCGTTGGTGTACGGAAGAACCACACCTGAATAGGAGATCGACGGCTTCTCATCGCGAAAGTGCTGCTTGACGATGGTGACATGCTGGCCGGAATGCATCGCCATCCGGGATCCATTCCGGTCACCGAGGATACACTCCACGATCACGACATCGCGCCAGACACCGTCCAGCTGCCCATGTTCGCGATACAGACCGACCTGACGGAATCCGACCTTCGCCAACATCCCCAGACTGGCTTCGTTCTCGACAAAGACACGACTGATCAGCTTGTGATACCCAGATGTAGTTGCTTCGGTGATGAGTGTGCGCATGGCAAGTGTGCCGGCACCACTACCGCGCACAGATCTGTCGACGTAGACAGAGAACTCGCAGTTCTGGGCGTAACAGGCACGAGCCCTGTACTCCGATGCATTCGCCCAGGCAATGACTTCGCCTTCGCGCTCCACCACGACAATGGGATAGGGTCGCGAAAACCAGGAGCGGACGGCCTCAACCGTCCGCAACTCTGTCTCGAAGGTCGCAATGCGATCTTCAATACCCTGGTTATAGATTTCAGCGATACGCGCGGCATCATTGGGAATGGCCAGACGCGCGGTGAGCATTAGCTACGCACCATGTCCACGACCTCGGCGGTTTTCTCTTCCAAAAGCGGAGTGTCATCGGCCTCAACATTCAGTCGCAGCAACGGCTGGGTGTTCGAACCGCGGATATTGAACCACCAGTTATCGAACTCAACGGTCAAACCATCGAGATGATCGATCGTGGCGCCTTGGGCGGCGTAGAACGCCTCAATTCTGTCGACAACCGCTTTGGCGTCCGCCACTTCCGTGTTGATCTCACCGGAGCGCACACGACTATCGATGGGAGCGAGAATACTGGCCAACGATTCGTCACGCTCCGATACCAGCTCAACAACCGTCAGCATGGCGATGAGGCCGCTATCGGCATACCAGTTATCGCGGAAGTAGAAGTGACCACTGTGCTCACCACCAAACACCGCATCCTCTTCCCGCATGAGCGGTTTGATGTAGGAGTGACCAACGCGGCTACGGATGGGCCTTCCGCCATGCTCCTCGATCACTTCCGGTACGGTGCGGCTGCAAATGAGGTTGTAGACAATCGCTGAGCCCGGATGCTTCTTCAGCATCTGGATCGCGACCATGGCGAGTGTCATATCGCCACCAATAAACGTGCCATTCTCATCGACCAGGAACATGCGGTCAGCATCGCCATCAAAGGCAACACCCAGATCGCAGTTATGTTCGACCACGGCGCGCTGCAAATCACGGATATTCTCGGGCTCGATCGGGTTTGCTTCGTGATTCGGGAAAGTACCATCAAGCTCGAAGTAGAGAGGTACGATCTCGATCGGGAGCTGAGCGAAGACCGCCGGTGCAAGTTTGCCAGCCATGCCATTGCCAGCGTCGACCGCGATCTTTAGGGGTTTGATCGTGCTGATATCGATCATGCTCAGCGCATGCTCGGCATAAGCGCCGGTGACATCACGCTCGGTGATAGTCCCTACTGGCCCCCGCGGGACACCGATCTCGCCGCTGACCACCATATCGCGGATATCGCCAATACCCGTATCGAGGCTGAGGGCCCTGGCCTCTTCCTTGCAGATCTTGAATCCGTTGTAGCCAGCCGGGTTGTGGCTGGCGGTGATCATCACACCAGCCGCATAACCATACTTACCAACAGCAAAGTAGAGCGTATCTGTGCTGACAAGCCCGATATCGACGACATTCGCGCCCTGCTCTGTGATGCCGCGCATCAACTCCGCTTGCAGTTCCGGACCGGATACGCGCATATCCCGACCAACACAAACGGTATCGACATCGAGAAATGCTACCAGCGCCCGACCAATGCGATAGGCAGTCGTAGCATCCATCTCCTGCGGGACCAATCCGCGGATATCGTAGGCTTTAAAGAGTTCACCAACGGCTGGATCAAGTGGGGCAAGATTCGCGTCGACCATGTTTCCTCCCGTATATCCGCTTCACGAAGACAGAAATTGTATACGAGAGAATCATACCCCGGAATGCGATGCTGGGGTGCTCCTAGAGTCCACGTTCCGCTGGAACTCTCCCCTCTTTCACCGCATTCTGCAGTACCTCAAAATCGCTCAAGACGACCTCAGCGTAGGCGGCAGACCAATCGGCGATGGCATTGTCGAATCGTTTGCTGCCATCAAGATAGCCATGGATGATGCCGGCTGTTGGACTTTGGCTGTGACCGCGCGCCAATAAAGCTCCACAGAGTTGGACGTATTGCGAGAGCAGGTTGGCATCCAGCTGGGCAATATCCACAGCACCTTTCATGTCGCGGAACTGGCGGACGTAAAAATCGCGTCCCTGGACATGGAAGTATCCCAGGAATGGATCGGACGTTGCCTGCAGAACACGCTGACTAGCCACAATGCGGCGACCGTTAAAACCATCGCCCTGCTCCAAAACGCGACCGAGGAGGCGTGGCGGACGATTGCCAAATGTTTCCAGCACCGTCTTCGGTGCTTCCTTGATCTGCAAGAAGAACGCTTCGCCAGATGGTCCCCGCAACAGCAGGATGTAGCACCTGGTGCCGACACTGCCAACGCCTACGACTCGCAAAGCGACATCCATCAACGTGTAGTGTGAAAGCAGCACCGCGATATCGGCCCGGACCGTATTGAGGAAATGGAAGACCAGTTCCTGGGCCCCTTCCACCGTCGCAGAAGGTTGGTGAACAAGAATCGGAGGATTATCCACAATACGGAGCACGCCATCCGTTTCAACAACGCCGATCTTGTCCAGCACACGTTCCGAGGTGTTTCGGCGAGCCTTACTTATGCTCTTCTTCACGATCTGGCGAGCGCTACCGCGGAGATGCGATTCCATCAACGTAGAATCCACACGGGCGTAGTACCGATCCAACGGCGTCTGCTGCATGAGTTTCGCCAGCATTGTTCGATACGAAGTTGCGGCAGCCCGGGCTATCTCTTTGGCCGTATCAGCTGAGAGGTTGTTCTCCAGGGCGGCGAGGTAGCCACTGGTAGCCAGGCGTTTGACATCCCATTCCCATGGAGCATTGCTGGCCTCATCGAAATCGTTGAGATCGAAGGCCAATGAACGTTCCGGTGTGCCATACCAACCGAAATTGGAGATATGGGCATCGCCGCATGCCACAACCTCGATTCCGGTGGTCGCCGCATTCGCCAGGTCGTGCGCCATGAGCGCAGCACTTCCCCGGTAGAAAGCAAAGGGCGATTCCAGCATGCGCCCGACTCGTACCGGAATCAGGTCCTGCAAGCGGTCAGCGTGTTGCTGTTCCATGATAGCGAGGGAGTCTCGTTCAGGGAGCATCAAAGCAGCATGATCGCGCCTTGGTAAAGCGGCGCGCAAAGAACGACCGTATTCCTCCAGCTCACTACTCGTTGCGGCAAAACCTGGCAGACTGGTCACGGGTGATTCCTTTCGACGAAAAGTACAACACGGACCATCATACAGATTGACAATAACGAATGGAAGGGGTGGTCAGCGACCGAGTACGGTTCCTTCCACTCTGGCATCGGAACCGCCAATGAGAAGCCCGGATTCGGGATCGCGCGCGATGATCTGCATCGCCCCGCCGCCACCCCACGACGGCTGGATGACCACACGATGTCCGCGAGCAGCAAGTTCATCCCGTACCGCTAATGGCACGCGATCCTCAAGTCGCAACTCAAACGGATTGGCGATGGTGGAGGGATCGGTGCCTGGCCAGCTTGTCCAGCGCGGTTGTTCGATCGCCTGCTGGACATCGTATCCGGCATCAATCACGCCGACGATCGCCTGTATATTCCATTGCAACTGTCCATCGCCACCCGGTGTGCCACCGATCATAATCGGTCGGTCCTCTTCATCGGAGACTAACCACGCATTCAGCGTGTGCATCGATTTCTTGCCTGGCGCATAGACGTTTGGATGAGTTGGATCGAGCGAGAAACCACGACCAGCACGATTATTCATCACCACACCGGTATCACCAGCAACGATACCGGCACCGAATGCTGCCGAAACGGACTGGATAAGTGAGACCATGTTGCCGCTGGCATCGACCGCACAGAGATAGGTCGTGTCGCCAAGGTGGAGTTGCCCAGCCGAGATATCATCGCGGGCGCGTGTTGCGTCGATCTCGCTGGCACGCTGCCGCGCGAATTCCTTTGAGAGCATGAGATCAATCGGATTGGCTGCACCATCACCCAGATAGGCCAGGCGATCGGCATAGGCAAGCTTCTTCGCCTCGACCATGGTGTGGATAGTATCGGCCGATTGCGGTGCAGCCAAATCGTGATGCTCAAGGATATTGAGCGCCTCCAGCATCATGATTCCTTGTGACGGGAGTGCTGTTTGATAGATGGTCTGGCCACGATAGGTGGTGTGGTAAGGCTGCGAGAAGTCAGATTCGTAGGCGGCAAAATCAGCAATCTCAAACTTGCTGCCCAGCGATTGTAGATAGTCAACCATCCGCGCCGCGATATCACCGGAATAGAAGGCTTCCGGACCATCGCGACCGAGCATCTCCAGTGTATTGGCGAGATCCGATTGCACGATGCGGCTGCCAGGTGTCGGATTCGTACCGTGCACGAGGAATATCGCAGCAGCGGCGGGATCCTGCGCCAACAAGGAAGCATTGGCCGCGATCGCCAGCGCACCCTGTGGTTGGAGTGAATAGCCATTCCGGGCCAGATCTATGGCTGGTTCAGCCACCTCGGCGAAGCTCATGGTGCCGTGGCGTTCCAACAAATGGAAATAGGCATCTACCATACCTGGTACGGCAATGGAGTGCGGACCGGCGTATGGCATATGATCGCCACCGATCTCCGCCATGAGCTCGTAACTGGCACCGCGCGCAGAACGACCACTCGCCTGAATCGCCAGCGGCCTCTGCCCACCTACCGAATAGACAGCAAAGAGTTCACCGCCGAGCCCGCACATCTCCGGTATCACGACCGCGGCAGCGAGCCCGGTAGCGACGGCCACATCGAATGCATTCCCGCCGCGGTGGAGAATCTCCAGCCCTGCCTCAACCGCCAGCGGATGCGCAGCAGCCACCATCCCCTGCTCGCCATAAAACGGGAACGCACGGCGACGAGCGAAATCGGCGGTCTTATTCGAACCAAATCCAGCTACCACGTGGCCTTCTCCCAGGTCATAGTCCGCAGCGCTTCGCGTTTACCAGCTTCGCGCCACGGATTCTGTACTCTGGGTGCAGTGTCAACCGGTTCGGCCGCCTGTGCAAGCGTGCTGCTCACCGCGGCCGCAATGGCCGCCAACTCTTGCGGCGATGGTTCGGGCGTAATCTCTATGCGAATTGCATCATCACTCATAGCGGGATATTCCCATGCTTGCGTTTCGGTGCATTCACCCGCTTGGAACGAGCGATATCAAGTGACCGAATCAGCCAGACACGCGTATCCACAGGATCGATGACATCATCGATATAGCCACGACCGGCCGCCTGATATGGACTGGCGAAGAGCTCTTCATATTCGGCAATGAGTTCCCGACGTCGCGGTGCAGGATCATCCAACCCTGCCAATTCCCGGCGGAAGACCAGGTTGACCGCTGCGTCCGGACCCATCACAGCGATCTCGGCCATCGGCCAGGCGCAGACGAAATCGGCGCCAATGTGCCGCGAGTTCATGACCACGTACGCACCGCCATACGCCTTGCGCAGAATAACCGTGACCCGTGGCACGGTCGCCTCCGCAAAGGCATAGAGCAGTTTGGAGCCGTGGCGGATGATACCGTTGTACTCCTGATCGGTACCAGGCAGGAATCCGGGGACATCCTCGAGCACCACCAGAGGTATGTTGTAGGCATCGCAGGTGCGGACAAAACGCGCAGCTTTCACGCTGGCATTGATATCCAGCGTACCGGCCAGCACCGAAGGCTGATTGGCCACGATGCCGACGACGTGTCCATCCAGTCGTGCATACCCAATGACAATATTCGGCGCATATTCCGGCTGCACTTCCATGAAGTCTTCATCATCAACAAGCGCCTGAATCACCTTGAGAACATCATAGGGTCGACTCGTATTCTCCGGAACAATCTCCTTCAGTTCTGGCAGAAGCCGGTCTGCGTCATCCTCAGGTGCGTAATACGGTGGATCCTCGAGATTGTTGGAAGGCAGATAGCTGAGCAACTGGCGAATCTGATCGTTCAGATCATCTTCATCGGCGGCACGGAAGTGCGCGACACCACTCTGGGATGTATGAGTGGTGGCACCACCGAGTGCCTCCAGCGTGACGGTTTCACCCGTGACCGTTTTGATCACGTCGGGACCGGTGATAAACATCTGGCTGATATCGTTCACCATAAAGATGAAATCAGTCATGGCAGGCGAATAGACCGCGCCACCAGCGCAAGGCCCGACAATGATCGAGATTTGCGGAATGACGCCACTGGCGCGCACGTTACGGTAGAAAACCTCACCATAACCCGCAAGACCTTCGACGCCCTCCTGAATACGGGCACCGGCGGAATCGTTGATGCCGATGATCGGACAGCCATACATCTCGGCACCATCCATCATCTTCACCATCTTTTCGGCGAAGACCTCGCCAAGGGAGCCACCGAAGATCGTGAAGTCCTGGGAAAAGATGCCGACACGTCGACCATCGATCGTACCAAAGCCGGTGACGACACCATCGCCAAGTGGACGCTTTGCATCCATACCGAAATCGTGCGCGCGATGCTTGACCATCGCATCCAACTCTACGAACGAACCTTCATCCAAGAGTGAGAGCACACGCTCCATGGCGCTACGCTTGTTACGCTTCTGCTGCTTTGTAGCAGCATCGGTGTGGATCGCTTCAATCTCCTCACGAAGTTCGGCGAGATGCTGGTACTTGGCGTCTGCGGTTTCGGTCATGAGCCGGTTCCTTTCCCGATGTATTCATTGATCAGATTGTATAGCCGCACTACCCGAACTGGCAGAGTTTTCCCGTCCAGATGATGCACTGGAACCGGTAGAATTACAGTCAGAATACAGGTGACGAATATGGTGTTCACCTTTTTCCTTACGCAAGGATGGACCATGGCTAACGGTATCTATATCACCTCCGCCGAAGGACATTCCGGCAAATCAATGGTCGCCCTCGGGTTACTGGCGACACTCACCGAAGCTGATATCGATGTGGGAGTGTACCGTCCACTGACGAAATCAAGGACAGAGCCGGATGCGCTCCTGGTGCGCCTGCTTCAGGAAGCCAATATCAGCGATCCCGTAGAAGACTGCGTTGGTGTCTCCTATGAGGATGTGCATCATGATCCTGCCGGATCACTGACCCGCATCATTAGCAGTTACAACGATATCGCCGCGCGTCATGACGCGATGGTGATTTTGGGGAGCGACTACACCGATGTCTCCACCCCCACCGAACTGGCGTATAACGCCCGGATCGCTGCCAACCTCGGGGCATCGGTATTGCTGGTATTAGGCGGTCGGGATGCGGACGAATCGAGCCCAAGCAACAGCCAGTTCCTGAGTGGAATGCCCCGCTCTGCCGCCGATATTCGCATGACCGCAGATGCCGCAATTGCAGAACTGCAGGACGAACACGCGCAGCTGGCCGGCATCGTCATCAATCGCTCGGAGGATATTCTTCCGGAGTATGAGCATGCGCTACGCGAGAGTGATCTGATCCCCGCCGAGGTGCCTGTCTGGATCATTCCGGAAGATCCGCGCCTTGTCGCGCCGACCGTACGAGACCTGATGGCATCTCTGGATGGAACGCTCACTTATGGTTCGGAGAGTCAACTCGATAACTACGTATTTGCGTATATCGTCTCCGGCATGAATATGGAGCATGTCCTGGAGCGGTTGATCGAGGGCGGGGTGATTGTCGTACCAGCCGATCGATCCGAGATCCTCGTGAGCGTATTGGTTGCCCAGGCTAGCAATACCTTCCCGAATCTTTCCGGTATCGTGCTGAATGGTGGATTCGAGATCACACCTATCATTCAGAAACTTATCGATGGCCTGGAGTTCGACCTGCCGATCATCGAGGTTCCCGGAGGGACCTTCCCGACAGTGCTCGCTATCACCCGCACACGGGCGGGCTTCGCAACAGCACCCGCCAAGAAGATCGCACTCGGCAAAGAGTTCTTCAGCTCCCATGTCTCGAAAGACGATGTCTGCAATCTGCTCAAGCGCGCACGCACTGAGATCGTGACGCCGTTGATGTTCGAGCACAAACTCATGGAGCGTGCTGCAGCCGATCCCAAACATATTGTGCTGCCAGAAGGCGACGATGATCGTATCATCACCGCCGCCGCCGAGGTCTTGGAACGTGGCGCAGCTCGCATCACTATCCTGGGCGACCGCGAGGATATCCTCGCGCGTGCCCGCGCACGCGAGATCGATCTGGATAAAGCGGAGATCATCTCGCCGCACGATCCAGTTCTGGTAGAGCAGTTTGCGCAGGAGTACGCCAAACTGCGGGCCCACAAGGGGATGACGGTCGAGAAGGCACGTGAGATCGTACCCGATGTCTCCTACTTCGGCACGATGATGGTGAAGATGGGTATGGCGGACGGCATGGTGAGCGGTGCTGCCCACACCACCGCTCATACGATCAAGCCCAGCTTCGAAGTGATTAAGACAACACCCGATGTCAGTATCGTCAGCAGCGTTTTCCTGATGGCATTAGCGGATCGCGTACTGGTCTATGGCGACTGCGCGGTCAATCCGAATCCAACCGCGGAGCAGCTGGCGGATATCGCGATATCCAGTGCGAAATCGGCACGGCAGTTTGGTATCGAGCCAAGAATCGCGATGCTGAGCTATAGCACGGGCACATCCGGCTTTGGTGACGATGTTGATCGGGTGCGAACCGCGACTGAACTCGTGCGGAAACGCGCCCCGGAACTCCTGGTGGAAGGTCCGATCCAGTACGATGCCGCGGCAGATGCCAGCGTCGCTCGCAGCAAACTGCCCGATTCGGCGGTGGCAGGCCAGGCAACGGTCTTCATCTTCCCGGATCTCAATACCGGCAATAACACCTATAAGGCGGTGCAACGCAGTGCCGGAGCAGTGGCGATCGGACCGATGTTGCAGGGTTTGCGCAAACCGATCAATGACCTAAGTCGCGGTGCATTGGTGAAGGATATCGTCAACACTGTGGCGATGACCGTGATCCAGGCCCAGGGAGAAGACCAATGAGCGCCATTCTGGTGGTCAATTCCGGATCGTCCTCGATCAAGTATCAGATGATCGATATGGAGGGTGAGCAGGTCATCGCCAAGGGGCTGATCGAACGGATCGGTGCGGACAACGGTAAGGTCAACCACGCCTGTGGCGAGACAAAAGCGACTTTTGAACGGCCGCTGCCGGATCATATCGCCGGCTTTGAAGCGATGATCGCCGCCTGCGAGACGTACGGGCCGAATCTGGCCGAGATCGGTATTGAGGCGGTTGGGCACCGGGTGGTGATGGGAGGTTCGAAGTTCATAGCACCCACCATCATCGATGATGAGGTCATCCGGACTGTCGTCGAACTCAGTCCGCTGGCGCCACTCCACAATCCGCCAAACCTGCTAGGTATCGAAGCGGCACGGGTGGCGTTCCCGCATCTCCCGCATGTCGCCATCTTCGATACCGCTTTTCATCAGACGATGCCCGCAGCCGCCTACACCTATGCGATCGATCGGGAGGTTTCCGAGACGTTTCACATTCGCCGCTACGGCTTTCATGGCACCAGTCACAAGTATGTGAGCGAACTGGCAGCGGAGTATCTGCAGTTGCCATTGGCGGATGTCAACACCATCACCCTGCATATTGGCAATGGTGTTTCAGCGGCGGCCGTCAAGGGTGGCAAAAGCATCGATACCAGCATGGGGCTGACACCACTCGAAGGTCTGGTGATGGGTAGCCGCAGCGGCGATCTCGATCCCGGTGTGCTGATTCATCTGGCGAGGCAATCCGGGATGACGATCGACGAGATCGACACCATGCTCAATCGCAAGTCCGGGCTGGTGGGGATGACGGGCAGCGGTGATGTCCGCGATGTTCTGGCGCGGGCAGATGCCGGGGATGAACAGGCGCGCTTGGCGCTGGATGTCTACTGTCATCGACTCCGTCACTATGTGGGTGCCTACTACGCTGTGTTGGGTCGAGTCGATTGCATCATTTTCACTGCCGGTGTCGGCGAGAATGCGGCGCCGATACGAGCACAGACGCTGGCAGGACTCGAGCACCTGGGGATTCGCATTGATCCAGAACGCAACGAATCGCCCGCACGCGGTATTCGTGCCATCAGTAGTGATGAATCGATGGTGACCGTTCTGGTGATTCCCACGAACGAAGAACTGGAAATCGCGCGGCAGACTGTTGTTGCTGTGCAGGGATAGTCATCTCGGCGATGCGTTATGATGAAAATCAATCAATATCGGTGATGACCGAACAGTTTTCGCGACTCGTTCGTTCTTAATGATAGAGATTGTGTTTTCGGCAAAGGAGTATCGCATGAACCGTCGCACGCTTATCACCGCCAGCGCAGTGATTCCTTTCTTGCCCAATGTTCTGGCTGCGCAAGGAACTCCCGAAACCACACCTGCCAGCGGCGATGTGATCGACAAACGCGCACGCCGCATCGTGAGTGCGATGAAGCGCAAACTGCCGGCAGATATCCTCACCCTTTTGGAGACAACCGCAGTTTCCAACGATCTCCTGGTCGCCGCTGCTGCCCCAGATGTTCCCACGCCGGTTGCGTGGGCCGACATGGGCGATACCGATCTCTTCAGTTCGCTTGGTGGTGTCGTTATCAGCAAGGGTGACGGGGTCATCAATGGTGATCTCGAAATGCTGGGCGGCTACATCGTCTATGAATCGGTTGATATTGCCTACGCCGAACTGGTGCGAAAACTGGGCGATCTCTATGATCAACCCCAAATGACCACAGCCGTGGGCGGCACCAACTTCTGGGTTCTGGGCGAAGAGGGATTTTCCATCTCCGTTGGCCGGATTGGGTACGTGATCATCCTGGGCTATGCCGATGGCACCACCGAGGGACTTATCGACCATCTGGCGGACGTGATTGACGCCTAGTCCCTGGATCAGGATGTAGAGTCCTGCTCGCCGAGATCCTTGTCCTCCATCTCCCAGGCATGATCCATCACGTGATAGGCAAGATGGCGGATGAAGAAGGGCATGGACCATTCTGGTCCGCCTTTCAGCCTGGCCGGAGTAGCGGTGGTGTAGTGATAGCGAAGCTGCGCCACCACTTCCTCGTGGAACTGCTGGCGATTCTCCACCGGGAATGCTACATCGTGATAGTCAAGACGGATTCCGATCTTCGGTGTCCAATCGAGTTCGCTGGCGATCAGATGACGAACAATGTGATCGCGATCACGCCCTCCTCCGCGCGGACCTTTCCGCAGTTCGGGAGAGACCCGCGTAGCGATATCATCGAATTCCTGCCAACACGCTTCCAGTAGCAGGATACGGCGCTCAAACGTCTCGGTATCGATACCCGCAAGATCGAGCGGACTCTGGGCGAAGGAGATTCCCCAAAAATCCGTCGAGCCCACACCAGGGTAATCCTCTATGATCTCCGCCGCGGGTTCTGCCGTGAAGGTCTGGCCCAATCCAGCGAGGGTGGCGACGCGAGCATACCGCTGGCGATATTCATCCAGGCGCTCACATGCGGTATCGACCGTCTTGCCGTTGCGTTCGAGACCCGGCCAATCGATGGCATAGGCCACGCATTTCTTGCCTTTTGGTCCGCGCTCGATTGAAACACGCATGATCTACCGCTCCTTGCCTGTGAGATCCTTGTCTTCCATTTCCCAGGCGTGATCCAGCACATGCCAGGCAGCGCGACGGACGAAATATGGCAGCGGCCATTTTGTTTCGAGCTGGTTTTCGTTTACCTCATGGATACGAGCAACAACGCGACGCCGATGTTCCGCCAAACCCTCCGGAGTGGCAACCAGTGCCGATGGAGTATCCGCACCGATCCGACGCGCATAATTCGGCTCGCAGTCAATAACGTGCCGAACGATGACATCACGGTCCCGGCCACCACCACGCGGTCCCTTCTGCATCTCCGCGGAGACACGCTCACCCATTTCATCGAAATACTGCCAGCTTGCTCGCAGAAGTGCGATTTGCCGCTCCAGCTCATCTTGGGCGAAGAACGATCTCTCCACATCGTGGATGTGTTCCGGAACCCCGAACTCGGTAGCGCCATTACCGGATACTTCATCGATGGTGTTCCAGGTTGTCGCGGCAACAAGCACACCATCTATTCCCGCGATCTCTGCCACCTTGAGATACCGTGGAGCGTAATCGGTGAGCACCTGTATGGCGGCATCGCGAGTCTTGCCGGATCGGCTCCAGCCGGGCCAATCGAGTGCGGATGCAAAGCTCTTCTTGGGCGCTACCTCCAGCACAATCCTGTTTACATCGGACATCCTTGCCTCCTGACTTTCTACTCCTGAGCACCCTGACTGGTGAGATCCTTGTCCTCCATCTCCCAGGAGTGATCAAGGACATGCCAGGCCGCCCGACGGATGACGTACCGCAGCGGCCAGCGTGGATGCTGCTGATTCTGGTTGTGTTCTCGCAGCGCTGCGATGATCGCCTCACGGTGGGGTTCGATAAGCTCGCGCGTCACCAACGAATCACGTTTCGCCTTCACTCCCAACTGGGTCACGTAATAGCGTTGGGCTTCGTTGACATGATTGATGATTTCGGTGCGATTCCGACCGCCGCCCCGTGGACCCTTTTGCATCTCCTCGGAGACACGGGCCGAAACATCATCGAAGAAGGTCCAGCACGCTTGCAGTAGGGCTAGTTGTCGTTCGCACTCCTCGGGAGTCATGAACAGGTCCTCGGCAGCAGCGTGAATATTGGGAGCGCCAAACTCGGTGGTGGGGTCACCTTCGAGCTTCTCAATCACATCCAGATGCTCGGCGATCTCGTGGATGCCGCCAAGACCCGCCAGTTCAGCAATGACCTGATACCTGGGAGCGTAGTCTGCCAGAACCACCAGTGATTCCTCCGCAGTCTTTCCCGGTCGGCACCAGCCTGGCCAGTCCAGCGCAGAGGCAAAGCTCTTTTTGGCGGCGATTTCCAGGACAACACGATTCTGCTCTGACATTTCTCACCTCCTTGGCATCATTGTATCCAGCGACCAGGACAGAAAATGTCCGCAAATGCCAATGGCAACACCTTTTCACGTTGTGCAGAGATGAGGATACGCTGATACAGTTGAGCCCAACGACTTTCATAGATTACTGGAGAGGGCATCAACAGATGTCGTGGCAATTCCTTATCACCGCATTGGTTATCGTCGCGACACCGGGAACCGGTGCGATCTACTGCATCATGACTGGCACTCGTCACGGCATGAGATCGAGCATACTGGCCGCCGCCGCGTGTACGCTCGGCATTCTGCCCCACCTGCTTGCGGCTATCACGGGATTAGCGGCGGTCCTGCATACCAGCGCGTTAGCCTTCCAGAGCATCAAGTACGCTGGCGTCCTCTATCTCCTCTATATGGCCTGGTCGATGTGGCGCGATCATGGTGAGATGGTGCCAACGGCTGTCTCATCTCCACAAAGACCAACCGCGATTCTGCGTAGAGGAATCATCATCAATCTTCTGAATCCCAAGTTGACGATCTTTTTCTTTGCATTCCTTCCCGGATTTGTCCATCCCGGTGCGTTGCCGGAAACCGCCCAAATGATCTATCTCAGCGGCATCTTCATGGCACTGACCTTCGTGGTCTTCGCACTCTATGGCATGTTGGCGGGAAGGCTCCAGGATCGACTGCTCGTCCATCCCTCCACCACAAAGAAGATGAACCGCGGGTTCGCTCTCTCGTTCGTGGCAATGGGTTCACTACTCGCATTGGAGAAACAATAATGCGGATCTTTCGTCACGATCCGGCGTTACGAGCCGATTATCCCCAGCTAGCCGCCATCGCTCTCCGCGGGAAGTTGCTACCCGATGCACGGCCGAACCAGGATGAGATTGCTGTGCTCATCGAACGCAGTCGCCAACGCCTGGCGGCACAAACCGAGGGAGAATTTCCGGAGGTACAGGCCTGGCGACGCGTCTTCTCCTCCATGGGACACAAGCCGACGCAATATCGCTCGGCGGGCGAGGCTCTTCTGCGCCGCCTCCGCATTGATGGTGATTTGCCATCGATTCTGCCGATTATCGACCTTTGCAATGCTGCTTCGGTGGCGTATGCCGTGCCGATTGCAGTCTTCGATCTCGATCACATCGACGGTGATCTCACGGTGCGATATGCCGATGGGAGCGAGGTTTTCGAAACCTTCAGCGGCGAGATTGAGCATCCAGCAGAGCACGAGGTTATCTTTGCCGATGGTGCGGGACGTGCGCATGCACGACGCTGGGCACATAAACAGGCTCGCACAAGTGCTGCCCGGTCAGAATCGACCGAAATCCTGATCGTCAGCGAGGCGATGCATGAAGGAGCACTGGCGACGCAAATCGCACTCGGAGAGACACTGGTGAAACTCCTCGCCCCAATGACGATTCGATTGGAGGAACCGGTGGTGGTAACCGAGGCAGGATACGAATTCTCCTAGGCTCCATCATTCTACCGCCTCCCAGGTTCAATGATCGCAGCCATCCCCCTTACCAAGATGTTATAGTGACCCGGGGATTTCTGAAACGACCAAGTCCTACCAGGGGATGGAGATGCAATCTGGACTAACCCAACCAAAGCGGGTGGCATCAACGCTGGTAATGGCATCCATGCTCATCGCACTTCTTGGCGTACCCGTTACCTGGGCGTACTTCGGGCAACACGCCCGCTGGATTGCGGACGACTTCTGTGCAGCCTGGCTGGAGCAACACTACGGTGTCTTTGGGACCGTGCAACTGCGCTATGAAACCTGGTCTGGCAGATTCTCATATTGGCTTGTGCTGTCATCGCTAATGCAATTGGGATACTGGGTTGCAAGTGTTTTTCCGGCACTTCTCATCGCCAGTCTCTTTATCACTGCCACTTTATTCTTCGCATCCGTGTTTCGGTTAGTCTCGAGTGCAAGTCAATGGTTGGCCAGCGCAACTATCGGTGCCGCGGTAGTTTATGGGATTCTGGCAACCAGCCCTAACGTTCCTCAGGATCTCTTGTGGTTGAGTGGATCGGTCATCTACTTTCTACCAATCCCAATTGTCTTCGCATACTGGAGCGGTATCCTCTGGCCACTGGCTCTAGGCAAACCATCACCGGTGTGGCTTACAACGCTACTCGCACTGGTTTCATTCCTTCTGTCGGGGTTCAACGAGTCCTTCACTGCCCTCCACATCGGCATAATCGCATCGATAATACTTCTTTCTTTCGTCCCGAGATATAACCAGCTCAAGGCAATTCGGAGCGTTCTGATAGTGACGGGTATGGTGGGCATAGTTGGCCTGCTCACCAGTTATCTGGCCCCGGGGAATGCCATCAGAAGGGTCCGATTCCCAGAAACTGCTCCATGGTCCAAAGTAATTGACTTGACGCTTGGCACCACCAACGACTTCATCGGCGGATACGGCGCAATAATGTGGAAACTATTACCGGTCGCTGTGGTGACTATGGTAGCGACGTTTCTGGTGGTACAACACGATCCTCCCGAGTGGAAAGTCTCTGGCCGTGTCTGGGGTATTTCTGTTATCGCATCACTCACCGTAAGCTACCTTGTTGTAGTTATGAATGTCCTCCCAAGCGCCTATATTCAAAGTCAGGCACCACCGCAACGGGCGATGATCGTCTCAGTTTTTACGATAGTCGTTGTCAATGTAACGATCGGAGCGCTAACCGGGATAATCGCTGGCCAGGTCCTTCAGGGAGCTTCCCCTCTGCTTATAGTTGGATTGATCGGAGCGTTTGCCCTGACTGTAATCGTGACACCAACCATTCTTTCGAGCGATCTGCTCAAGGATCGTGGATTCTATGAAACCTACTCCCTGGCATGGGACACCAGAAACGACGAAATCCACAGTCAGCTTGCTCAGGGAGAAACCACGCTCCAAATCGAGGCAATCCCTTTCAGTGGCAACCTGAAAGATTTCCGTAAGAGATCGGATGATTGGCGCAACAACTGCGCCGCCATATTCTACGGTGTAGACACAGTAAAAGTAGTCCCTAAAGAGAACGCACCGTAACCGTTACGTGTACGCGGTGCGTGGCGATTGCCGACAGAAGAACCCGCCCAAACGGCGGGTTCTTCTTAACTTTGGTGGTTTTCGGAC
>JAGQGU010000017.1 GCA_020432165.1 Thermomicrobiales bacterium | reverse complement strand
TGATTTCAGGACACATAAAAACGCCCGTGGCGAAGGGCTTACCGGGAGAGTATACCACGACATGATGTTTCTCGCGAAGGCAACACAATCGTACGTATGCGCGCGTTACCATTGTAGTCACGCCACGAGAATTGGGCGGATGTCACTGTGGAGATTGATGAGCATGCTGGGTGTGATTGGCGGAACCGGACTCTATAACCTGCCAGAACTGACCGATATCGAGGAGATTGAGGTCGGAACACCCTGGGGTCCACCGACTGCCCCCGTGATCGTCGGCAAGTTGGGAGATGTGCGGGTCGCGTTTCTGGCGAGACACGGTCGTAACCATCAGTTCAATCCCAGCGAGGTGAACTACCGCGCCAATATCATCGCCCTCAAGTATGTGGGTGTAACCCGTATTCTCGCCGTCAATGCGGTTGGTAGCCTCAATATCGCCATGCCGCCACGTTCGGCGGTTGTGCCGGATCAGATCATCGATCGCACAGTCGGCTTCCGCGCCCGTACCTATTTCGACAATGGTGTCGCAGGTCACGTGGGCATGGCCGATCCCTTCTGCCCGCACCTGCGGGCATCGATACTCCGCCACGCCCGTGCCACTCAGGACCTCGTCGAGGATGGTGGCACCTACATTTGCATTGAAGGACCGCAGTTCAGCACCCGGGCCGAGAGCAATCTCTATCGCCAATGGGGTGCCGATGTCATTGGCATGACTGCTATGCCCGAAGCCCGGCTCGCGCGCGAGGCAGGGCTCTGCTATGGCACGCTGGCAATGGTGACCGACTTCGATGTCTGGCATGAGACTGAGGAGGATGTCTCCGTGGAGGCGGTACAGCGAGTGCTCGCAGAGAACGTTGAGACAGCACGCAATGTCGTACGTGGCCTGGCGGCAGATGATGTTCCCGAATGTGCCTGCGCCAACCACAATGCGGTGCTAACACATCATCTCGCGCCAGATGTGACTGAACGGCTGCAGATCGTCCTGCGAAAACCGGGCGCATAACCAGAATGAATCGCTACCGACCGGCACTACGGCTCACCGAGTTCAATCTGCTCCTGATCACCGCCGCGATGACCTTTGTCGGCTCGCTCACGATTTTTCTGGTCGACAAGGGCACGGTGGAGTGGACCTGGCGCGATATCTCGGTCGGTCTGGCTGCGGCGGCGGCGATGTTGCTGGTGAATATCACCTTCAGCCTGCGCGGATTCCGGGGCGATCAGGTGCTCTTCCCCATCACGGCCACGCTGGCGATGCTGGGCATGATCATGATTCAGCGACTCTCACCCGATCTGATCGCGATCGGCTCAGTGGAGTTCTCGTTGAGTAGTCGCCATCTGCTTTATCTGGCCGTTGGCCTGATCGGCATGTGGCTGGTGGTGATGCTCTCCGGTCCGCTCAAGGTCGCCGAGTGGCTGCCGCAGTACAAATATCTCTGGTTGATCGGCACGCTCGGTCTGCAAGCCCTGGCGATGGTGATCGGTACCGAGGTTGGCGGGGCTCGCCTCTGGATTCAGGTTGGTCCGATTCAGGTGCAACCAAGCGAGATCTCCAAGATCACGCTGGTGATCTTCCTTGCTGCCTATCTCGACGAGAAGCGGGAGCTTCTGCAGGAGACCTGGCAGGTAGGTCGACTCAAGCTCCCACCTATCCCCTACCTGATTCCGATGGGCATCATGTGGGGCGCGAGTCTGCTGCTGTTAGTGGCACTCAACGATCTTGGCCCCGCCCTGCTCTTCTTCGGTATCTTCGTGATCATGCTCTACATGGCCACGGGCAATCGCCTCTATGTGGCGATCTTCGGAATCAGCTTTATCATCGCCTGCTGGCTGGCGTGGACGTACTTCAGCCGCATCGAGATCCGCGTTAACAACTGGCTCGATCCCTTCTGGGACCCCTACGGCTATGGCTACCAACCGGTCCAGAGCGACTATGCGCTTGCGGCAGGTGGGTTGTTCGGCACGGGACTCGGCCAGGGACATCCGGCATTCATCAGTCAGGTGCAAACCGACTATATCTTCAGCGCCTTCGGTGAGGAACTGGGTCTCCTTGGGGCGCTGGCGTTGATCGCGCTTTACTTCAGCTGGGTGCTGCGCAGCTTTATCATCGCCATGCGCGCGCAGGAAGGATTCGTGCAGCTTGTCGTCGGTGGCCTGGCAGCGAGCCTCGGTTTGCAAACAATCATCATCATCGGCGGCGTCACCCGCGTCATTCCACTCACCGGTATCACCCTACCCTTCATCTCATATGGCGGAAGTTCGCTGGTGACCAATCTGGCCGTCGTCGGTTTGATTCTCTACTTTTCCAGTCGACCGCGCCGGGTCTAGCAGGAGGTAACCATGAACAACGTCATTCGTTCCATCTTCCTGCTGGCGGCAATCGGACTGATTGGCTTCGGACTCTTCATCGGTGACGATCTTTCCGATGCCCGCTGGCTGGCACTGTTGGGAGGAGCCTTCCTCTGTCTGCTGATCGCCACCCGATTTGAGATACCGGCATCCACACCGACCTTCAATCGCGGACTGATTCGCACAACGATGCTGTTGGCAAGCATCTTCATCGTGCTTTCGGCGCAGTTGATCCGCATTCAGGTGATTCGCCAGCGACAGATGTACTACCGCACCGGTACCGCGCCGGATGGTGAGACGATCAGTAATCCACGACTCTACAGACAGCAACTCACGGTGCAGCGTGGCAGCATTCTGGATCGCAATGGCGTGGTGCTGGCCGAAACCACAAAGGAAGACGATGTCTACTACCGGAACTGGCCGGTGGCATCGACCTGGCCCATAACGGGTTACTACAGTCCCAACGCCTACGGCATGACGGGGATCGAGGCGACGTTCGAGGAATATCTCAGCGGCGAGGCAAGCACCAATGCGATCGAGCAGACGGTCAATGAATTGCTCAATCGTGATCTGGTTGGTGCCGATGTGCACCTGACGATCGATGCCGATATGCAAACACTCGCCTACAACGCCATGGGCAACAATCGTGGCGCGATTGTCCTGCTGGAGATCGAGACTGGAGAAACGCTGGTGCTGGCAAGCAAGCCGACGGTGAATCCAAACACGCTCTACGTCATTGACGACTCAGCCGAGGCCGAGGCCTACTGGGACACGATTGCCAACGATGAGGTGAGCAAGTCGTTCGTCACGCGCGCGACGATGGGCCTCTACACACCGGGATCGACCTTCAAGACCGTCTCGGCAGCGATCGCGATCAATGAAGGCTATGCCACGCCCGAGAGCGTCTACGAAGACAATGGCGAAATTACGATCGATGGTCGGGTGCTGGTCGAGCAAAATCGACCAAATGAGACGCAAACCAAGTGGACCCTGCGTGAGGCGATCATGTGGAGCCTGAATGTGGTGATGGCGCAGGTGGGATTGCAGATTGGCGCTGATACCTATTGGGACTATGGACCGAAGCTCGGATACGGCGCCGAAATTCCGTACGATGTACCGGTTTACGAGAGCCAACTCGCCAACAGCCGATCATTCCTCGATAGCCTGAATGCGGTGGCGGATACCGGCTTCGGTCAGGGCGAGATTCAGATGACACCGCTGCATTTGGCAATGGTCGCCAGTATGTGGGCGAAGGGTGGCGAGATGATGAAGCCGATCCTCGTCCGTGAAGTGACGGCTGACGATGGTACTGTGCTGCACAAGGCCAGCTCTTCGGCGTTCAAGCAGGGGGTGAAATCTGGCACGGCCGACGAGGTGGCCGGGATGATGGTGGATGTGATCGAGAGCGGCTCTGCCCAGCATGGTCAGGCCGCCGGTTACACCATTGGCGGCAAGACCGGCACAGCGGAACTCGGCGATGGCACCACGAATTCACTCTTCATTGGATTCATTGGCGAAAGCAAACCGAAATACGCGATTGCCGTGGTTCTGGAGAGTGATCCCGATATCAGCGCGGTCGCAACCGGCCGCGATATCCTCGTGGCGGCAATGCAGCGGTAGGTTTGCTTCCGTTTCCTTGAATCGTCTAGCGGTCTTTGGTAGTATCTCCTTGCTGCTTGATGAGAGCACGATCCCCGATAGCTCAACGGTAGAGCATTCGGCTGTTAACCGAAGGGTTCCTGGTTCGAATCCAGGTCGGGGAGCCACCAAGGCCGTCAGATGATCTGACGGCCTTATCTATTGGTAGCATCACTCCTTGTGGACGACTCATCGGCGCTGCCGGTCCAATCTGCCCGGGCACGGGGCCCGGGCCTACGAATGCGCCCGGAACGATGTCTTTGTATCGGTAAACGCCACCAGGCGTCCATCCTCAATCACAGCGTCGAACGTCTGCTGTCGTGCCGGCGAAGCATGCAGCATCATCTCTTCGAGTCGCGCCCGATCCTCAGCGGATGTGCGGCTGCGAGCGACCCAATCGGCGAAGTCGTGTCGTTTGCGGAAATCCTGCGTGTCGGTCAACGTCATCCCGCTCGCGGTAATCAAGCTGGACCATTCCGCCACCGTCAGGGAACGGACATGGCTGGGATCCCGAATCATCTCGAACGCATTGAACCACGCCCCATCCTCTCGCTCCGGCACCGTGGAATCGACCAGCAGGAACTGTCCACCCGGTTTGAGCACGCGTGCGACCTCGGCGATGAACGCAGCCGGATTCGGGAAATGATGCGGTGCAATGCGGCAGGTGACGATATCGAAGCTGTCGTCCGCAAATGGCAGCTCCTCGGCATCTGCCACGGCGGTGGTGACGTTCGGCAGATCCCAGTCAGCGAACGCCCTGGCTGCGTGCTCCAGGATCTCCGGCGTCAAATCCGAAGCGACAACCTCGGCCACGTGCGGTGCAAAGGCACGGGCAACGTGGCCGCCGCCGGTGGCGATATCCAACATCCGTTCCCTGCCGGTGGGTTCCGCCAGTTCCACCATTCGGGGCAAATCGTCGCCAGTCGCATGACCGATGCTCTTAACGTAGGCATCCCCCACTGCTCCGTACTGTGCTCGCACCCGATCCTTGGCATCGCTCATGTTTGCGCCCCTTCTCTTTGTCGATAATCAAGGTACCCAGATTCCTCCCCTTCGCGTTGCTTCGGGTTCGGAATGACGTCGTGTCTTTCCGAGGTGAAGAATCATCCTGTCCATGCGCATACCTGGCTGGTCAGTCTGCCCAATACTGCTAGAATTGCGCACAATGTCGATCGACGCAATCACGAGGAAGGAACCGCCACAACATGGCCGATATCTACAAGAACTTTATCAATGGTGTCTGGAAGGAATCCGCTTCCGGAGAGACCTTCGAACGCCGCAATCCCGCCACAGGCGAGCTCGTTGGTGTTTACACCAAGAGCACAGCAGCCGATGTCGACGAAGCTGTCGAAGCCGCTGCCACCGCCTTCAAGAGCTGGAGACTCTACCCTGCGCCGAAGCGTGGCGAGATCCTCTTCAAGGCAGCCCGCTTGCTGGAAGAGCGCAAGGAGCAACTCGCCCATGAAATGACCGAGGAAATGGGCAAGGTTCTGGACGAGACCCGTGGCGATGTCCAGGAAGCCATCGATATGACCTATTACATGGCTGGCGAAGGTCGGCGCATGTTCGGTGATACGGTGCAATCCGAAATGCGTAACAAGTTCCAGATGAGTGTGCGCAAGCCGCTGGGCGTGGTCGGTTTGATCACACCATGGAACTTCCCGATGGCGATTCCGAGCTGGAAGATGATGCCGGCGCTGATCGCGGGGAACACCGTGGTGATCAAGCCGGGATCGCATGTGCCGAAATCGACGATCAACCTGGTCAGCATCCTCCAGGAGGCCGGGATTCCCGATGGTGTGGTCAATATCGTGCTCGGCACCGGTGGCGAAGTGGGCGATGCTCTGATGCAGCACCCCGATGTACCGGTGATCAGCTTCACCGGTAGCACCGAAACCGGCAAGACCATCAGTCTGGCCGCGGCCGCGCAAAACAAGCGTCTCACACTGGAGATGGGTGGCAAGAACGCTGTCATCGTCAATGAGGATGCCAATCTCGATCTCGCCGCCGAGAGCATTCTCTGGGGTGCCTTCGGTACGACCGGTCAGCGCTGCACCGCGACCAGCCGCGTTGTGGTGCACAAGAGCGTGCAGCAGGATCTGGTCGATCGGCTCGCCAAGGGCGCGCTGGCACTGAAGCTCGGTAACGGACTCGATGCTGGTGTGCAGGTTGGGCCACAGGTATCCGAGAGTCAGCGCGCGACCACAGTCAAGTACGTCGAGATCGGCAAGAACGAGGGTGCCGAACTGGTTGTCGGCGGCAATATCGCCACTGGTGGTGATTTGGACAAGGGCTGGTTCCACGAACCGACCATCTTCAATAATGTGCGTCGCGATATGCGCATCGCCCAGGAAGAGATCTTCGGTCCGGTGGTTTCGCTCATTCCCTTTGATGATCTGGACGACGCCTTCGATATCGTCAACGGCGTGCAGTATGGCCTCAGTGCCGCGATCTTCACGCAGGATGTGAACAACGCCTTCCGGGCGATGCGTGATATCTACACCGGTATCCTGTATATCAACGCAGGTACGACGGGTGCGGAGATTCACCTACCCTTCGGTGGCACCAAGGCCACCGGCAATGGTCACCGCGAGGCTGGCACCGCCGCGCTCGATTTCTACACCGAGTGGCAGGCTGTGTACGTGGACTTCAGCGGCAAGCTCCAACGCGCGCAGATCGATCCGGTGAATTAACTGGGCGACTGGTGAACGGTAGCGGAGGAGCTTGTCTCCTCCTGGGGTAGACGAAGGTTCGCTCTACCGCCCTGGATCGGAGGGAGGATCCTGATTGGGGACCCTCCCTCATCAATTCCCTGACCCCGGTTAAGTGGAGTTAGCCCGAGATAAGGGCGGATACCCTGCCGGGATCCGCCCCTACGTGTGCGTCGTATGGGCAAAACACGGTTTCGACATCGCGGTGATACAATCTACGCCATGGCATCGGCCGGGGATACGCCCCGCGCCGACACAACGCGTGCACGCCACACGGTGGTAACACCACCAGACACATCCTCCACCGGGTCTTATACCCGGTGCTACGGAGGCACCAATGCCGCTGAATTACACGATCGATCTCGTCCAAAAGACCGGCGCAATCAAATCTGCCCTCGAAGAGCTGGATAGAGGCGAGTCGCCTGTCATTGTCGATATGCCGGATGCGACGCGACCGCTCCTCGCCGCAATCGCGGCAATGCACCACGGTGAGACGACGTTGGTGATCACATCGCGACGAGATCGGGCCAATCAACTGACCAGCGCTCTCCGCGAGTATCTGCCGCCCGAATCAACCCTTGAGCGCTGGATCGCCCCCGATGCCCTGCCGTGGGAACAACTGCAGGTCGACCTCGATGCGAGCGTGGAGCGCGTGCGGGCATTGGCCCAGTTCGGCTTCAAGCAGAGTCAGCCTCGTATCGTCGTTGCACCGGTACAAGCACTCATGCAGTTACTGATGAGTCCGGCCGAACTACGCGGCCACTCCCTCAACATCAAGGTGGGCGAGACGATACGCATGAACGATATCGCCGCCTGGGCAACAATGGTCGGGTACCAGACCGTACCGATGGTGCAGGAAAGCGGCACGATCGCGCGACGCGGCGGGATCATTGATCTCTTCCCGCCGGGATTCGAGAATCCGGTGCGTATCGACTTCTTCGGTGATGAGATCGAATCGATCCGCTATTTCAGCGTCCACACTCAACGCAGCACGGGCAAACTGAATCGCATTCGCCTTCTGCCACCAATGGAGACACCAATTTGGGATCTGCCTACTGCGGCCGACGACCTGCGCGAGGTTGATACAAGCACACTCCGACCCGAAGTTCTGGCTGAATGGAACCGCCATATCGATCATTTGCGCGAGGGAATCGTCCCCGCCTCGGTTGATCTCTTCGCGGGCTATCTGGTCCCAGACAAGACAACCCTGCTCGATCATCTGCCAAGGCGGACATTGGTCGTTCTCGATCAACCAGCCAGCGTCTATCTCGCTCTGGATCAGGTGCAGCAGCAGGCGAATGAATTGGAGCAGACCTTCATAACCAGTGGAGAGTTACCGGAGGGGTTGGTTAAGCCATACCAGGACGCCACCACAATTCGCCGTCGCCTGCGCACTATGACAACGCTGAGCATCGGCGAGGAGATCGATACTCCGGAATCGCTCACCCACACGCTGAATATCCTCACGGATCCACCACTCTACGGCGGCAACGTGCAGGATCTGGTGGCGGATGTGCGCGAGAAACTGCAGCGGGGCTGGCGCGTGAGCATCGCGACCGATCAGGTGAATCGCATCACGGAGGTCTTCGCCGATCATCATGTGATCGCCCGACGGCCAGATGAGAACACGACCGATGCCACACCACTCCCGAGCGGTGCGCTCGAAGTGATCCCCAGCGATCTCACCGGCGGTTGGGTGTGGCAGCGCGGAAAGATCGGTGTGATTACCGACTTCGAGATCTTCGGCTATCGCAAGCAAACGCGTTCGCTTCCCGGGAAACGCACCGCAAGCGAAAGCCGTGCCTTCGCCGCCAGTCTGGAGGTGGGCGAGCACGTAGTGCATGTCGATCACGGTATCGCGCGTTATGGTGGTCTCGTGCGCATGGACTACAACGGCATGGAGCGCGAATATCTACTGCTGGAGTACCAGGGACAGGACAAGCTCTATGTGCCAGTCGATCAGAGCGATCGCGTCACGCGCTACTCCAGCGGTGGTCGGTTGCAGCCACAGCTGAACAAGCTCGGTTCCGGCGATTGGGTGCGGACCAAACGCAAGGTACGCAAGGCTGTGCGCGATATGGCGTACGAGCTTATCCAGCTCTATGCCACCCGCCAGGCTGGTCACGGCTATCAGTTCCCGGAAGACTCCAAATGGGATACTGAGCTGGCCGAGAGCTTCCCGTTCACCGAGACAGTCGACCAGATGTCCGCCATTGAGGCCGTCAAGGCCGATATGGAGAGCTACCGGCCGATGGATCGACTGGTGGCGGGCGATGTGGGATTCGGTAAGACCGAGGTAGCAATCCGCGCCGCCTTCAAGGCGGTGAACGCAGGCAAGCAGGTGGCGGTGTTGGTACCGACAACCATTCTGGCTCTGCAGCACTACCAAACCTTCCGCCAACGCATGGCTGCTTTCCCGGTGAATGTGCAGATGATGAGCCGTTTACGGACGAAGAAACAGCAGGCCAAAACGATCGAGGGCATGAAGGATGGCAGCGTCGATATCGTCATCGGCACGCATCGCCTTGTGCAGGAGGACATCAGCTTCAAGGACATCGGTCTGGTGATCGTCGACGAAGAGCAACGGTTCGGTGTGCGCCAGAAAGAGTTTCTGAAGAGTCTGCGCACCTCCGTCGATGTACTCTCGATGAGCGCGACTCCGATTCCGCGGACACTGCATCTCAGCCTGAGCGGTATCCGCGATATCTCGCTCATCGAGACCGCGCCGCAGGCGCGCTTGCCGATCCGCACCTTCGTCACCCCTTTCGATGAGCAGACTGTGCGTGAGGTGATCATGCGCGAGATGGATCGCGGTGGTCAGGTCTACGTGGTGCACAATCGTGTGCACGATATCGATCACTTCGCCGAGCACTTGCGCAAGATCGTGCCCGAGGCACGCTTCGGTATCGGTCACGGACAGATGGACGAGTCGGTGCTGGAGGAAGTGATGATGCAATTCATGAACCACGAGTTCGATGTGCTCATCGCCACCACGATCATCGAAAGCGGTGTCGATATCGGTAACGTCAATACGATGATTATCGACAATGCTGATACGCTCGGTCTGACCCAGCTGTATCAGCTTCGCGGTCGTGTCGGTCGTTCCACCAATCGTGCCTATGCCTATCTCTTCTATCAACCATGGAAGGCGCTCACCGAGGTTGCACAGCAGCGACTGGAAACGATTCAGGAGGCAACCGAGCTCGGCGCTGGACTTCGCGTTGCCATGCGCGATATGGAGATTCGCGGCGCTGGCAACATCCTCGGCGCCGAGCAGAGCGGTCACATAGGTTCAGTCGGATACGAACTCTATATGCGATTGCTCAGTCAGGCTGTCGAGGAAGCGCGTAGCGGTCAACCGATTCTGGAACCTGGACCGGTCACGCTTGATCTTCCGGTCACTGCCCTCCTGCCAGAGGACTACATCAGCGATACCGAGCTGCGACTCAATATGTACCGCCAGATCGCCAGTGTCTCGACGTTGGCCGATGTTGATAGCTTGAGCGAGGAGCTGATGGATCGCTTCGGAGAATATCCGGAAGAGGTCGAGCATCTTCTAGCCTTGATCCGACTCCGGATTCGCGCTGTTGATCTCGGCATCGACTCGATTGTCGAGCGCGAGCGTGTCCTCGTCATCCGTGGTGTGGATACGAATGGAATCGACCAGGCGCGCATCATGCGCGTGCTTGGCGGAGCGGTGAAGTTCACACCGAACTCGATCCGTATCTTCGCTACTGAACTCAGTGTTCCCTGGCGCAAGGCGCTGGATACGGTGATTGCCGAGCTGGAGAAATCTGCGACGATTGCAGCATGATCGTCGTAAACGAGGATAGATATGACTGAGCAGTACCCTGACCGAATGAACCCGATCGATGAAAATCTGTGGCTGGAAGAGACCTACGGAGATGCCTCCCTGAACTGGGTGAATCAGCAAAACGAGCGCACGCTGGCAGATTTCGATCTCGCCGCACTGGATGCCGCCCAGGCGAATATTCTGGAGGTTTACGACTCCACCGATCGCATCGCCATGCCCGCGAAACACGGCGACTGGTACTACAACTTCTGGAAGGATGCCGAGCATCCACGTGGTATATGGAGACGAACGACGCTTGAGAGCTATCTCAGCGCTGATCCTGCATGGGAGCTGGTGCTGGATATCGATGCACTGGGACAGGCGGAAGACAAGCAGTGGGTTTTCCAGGGTGCCGAGTTCCTGCAGCCGGAGAATCGCCTGGCATTGCTCCGACTCTCCCCCGATGGTGGCGATGCGGTGGTCATCCGCGAGTTCGATGTCGAGGCGAAGACGTTTGTCGAAGAGGGATTCGTCGTCCCCTACGCGAAGTCGCAGTCTGCGTGGCTGAATGAGAACACGATCTATGTGGCTACCGATTCTGGCGACGACTCGCTGACGAACTCCGGCTATGCCCGTGAGGTACGCCGCTGGCAACGAGGCACATCGCTGAAGGATGCCACCACGGTCCATATCGTCGACAAGCAGCATATGACCATCGGCGTCTACCACGATGCCACACCCGGTTTTGAACGCACGCTCATTCTGGACAAAACCGATTTCTTCCATGGCATCTGGTATGTACTGGCTGGGGATGAGCTTGTCAGAATCGATGTGCCAGACGATGCCAACATCGATCTGCATCGCGAGTGGCTGACAATTGAGACCAAGTCTGACTGGAGTCCCGCCAACGATACCTACATCGCGGGGTCGTTGCTCGCGATCGACTTTGATGCATTCATGGGTGGTGGACGCGATTTCGTAACAGTCTTCACACCGGACGCGCGGACATCGCTGCAAAGCAGTAGCTGGACACGAAACCATCTGATCCTGAACCTCCTGCGCGACGTCGCTTCTCAGATCGTGGTGGCAACTCCGGGACCGAGCTCGTGGTCCAATCGCAATGTCGAAATTCCGCCGCTGCAAACGACCTCCGCCTGGGCAGTGGATGACCAGGATGCGGATAGCTTATGGATGGTTTCCACCGGATTCGTGCAGCCAACCACGCTCTATCTTGGCGATGCGTCCCAGGCCGCCGCGCCCGAGGTGATCAAATCAACCTCACCACTTTTCGATGCCGAGTCCTATGAAGTGGAGCAGCATTTCGCGACATCTGCTGACGGCACTCGCGTCCCCTACTTCCAGGTTTCCACACGCGGGCTGATGCTGGATGGATCACACCCAACACTCCTCACCGGCTACGGCGGCTTCCAAATCTCACGCTTGC
Source organism: Thermomicrobiales bacterium (assembly GCA_020432165.1). GTDB lineage: Bacteria > Chloroflexota > Chloroflexia > Thermomicrobiales > UBA6265 > UBA6265. The sequence goes on along the minus strand of JAGQGU010000017.1, from coordinate 37,456 downwards.
CCGAATACGATGCCTCAACCGGTCGTGAATGGCTGGAGAATGGTGGTGTGTACGTCGTCGCGAATATCCGTGGAGGCGGCGAATACGGCCCAACCTGGCACACCTGTGCCCTGCGGGAGAACCGGCATCGCGCATACGAAGATTTCGCCGCGGTTGCCAGGGATTTGATCGATCGGGGTGTGACATCTGCCCAGCATCTCGGCTGCATGGGTGGCAGTAATGGCGGCCTGTTGGTCGGCAATATGCTCACGCACTATCCCGACCTCTTCGGTGCCATTGTCTGCACCGTGCCGTTGCTGGATATGCAGCGCTATGTTCATCTCAACGCCGGTGCATCCTGGATCGCGGAATACGGTGATCCTGAAAATCCGGATGATTGGGCGTTTATTCAAACCTTCTCGCCCTATCATAATCTGCGCGAGGGCGTGATCTATCCGCCCGTGCACTTCTACACAGCGACCAGCGATGACCGGGTTGGTCCGGCCCAAGCCCGCAAGATGGCGGCACGCATGCAGGAGCGAGAGTATCCCCACGTCTGGTTCTACGAGAATCGACAGGGCGGTCATGCCGGTTCGGCGGATAACAAGGAACGCGCCCAGATGCGGGCGATGAGCCTGGAGTTCCTGCGGAAGCATTTGCGGTAACTTTTCGACCTCGGGTCTAGCTCCTTAGCAAATCCTCTCACGATGGAGCGGCGGTGATACCGCCGCTTCGGTTGCATACGCGTTGCGATCCACCTCTACGTGAAGATTGACGAATGATAGCGTACGTACGCGCCTTGACATTGACTATGTGTCACTGTTAGAGTGTACGTACACCTCTGATACCAGCTGTCGATTGGGGATATCGAGATACCGGCTGGTACCACCCGCAACCGGAGGAGTCCTCTCGTGGGAACCTGCAGTCATTCGTCTCACTCCCGTACACCACGCTGGCTGGCTAAGCAGAAGCTGAATCGTCGTACTATCCTGCAAGCCACCGCCGCATTCAGCGCTACGGCCGCCTTTGCCAACATACCGTCACTTCGACCCAAGGCATCCGCTCAGGGTGTGACCACACAGGCACAGGAGTGGGTACAGCCGGACGGTGTCGGTGGCGAAAATGGATCGCTCGGATTCCAGAGCGATTTCGCATTCTATGCCATCGCGCCGCACTGGCCCGCTGAATCCGATAACAACACGACGATCGAGATGAGCACAAGCATTGATGGCCTGGTCTGGAGCAATCCGGCTGTTGTCGGTCCTGCTCACACTGATGCCGGTCCAGCTGACAAGGACAATCGCATCTACGGTCAGCTTGCCTTCACTGATGAATCCAACTACGTGCGTTATCGTGCGCTCGATCCGGATGGCAACGAGCAGGCCGTTCCCGGGCTGACCTTCACCTATATCGATGCCACCGGCGGACCCGGCCTTGATGACATCAGCACCTACTCCCCGGTGCCGAGTCTGGAGCGACCGCCGATTATCTCCCGCGAAGAATGGGGTGCCAATCTCACTTATGGCGGTGCCGAGCGCGGTGGCAGCGAATGGTTGCCCGAGTATCAAACCGTCGAGCATGTCATCATTCACCACTCCGAAACGAGCAACTTCCGCGATCCGCTCACAGAAATCCGCTCAATCCACTATTACCATGCGATCACCCGTGGTTGGGGCGATATCGGCTACAACTATCTGGTCGATTTCATGGGCAATGTCTATGAAGGACGCGTCGGTGGCGATAATGTCGTCGGCGGCCATGCCTATCAATATGCGTATGGTAGTTCCGGTATCTGTGTGATGGGCTCGTTCAGCGTCGCTACAGCCACACCAGAGATGCTTTCCGGTCTCACATGGATCACCGCCTGGGCCGGTCGCTATCTCGATCCGCTGGCCAGATCCGATTTCCATGAAACGCCAAACCTGCCCACGATCTGCGGTCATCGCGATGTGAACGATAGCTCCTGCCCCGGCGATAGCATGTATGCCGATCTGGACTATATCCGCGAGGCCGTAGCCGAGGTACTGGTCGGCGCAAAGGAGACAATCCCCGATCCCGATTACAGTCCGGGTCAGGTCATCTCGGTCACAACTGATTCCGCGAATCTACGATCACTCCCAGGCAAGAGTGAAGATATCCTCCTCTCGGCACCGTGGGGATCGATTTTCCAGATCATTGAAGGACCAACAACGGTCGATGGCGAATCCTGGTATCACGTTCGTGGTGATCTCGGAAGCGGCTGGATTGCCCAAAGCACCTTTGGCGCCAGCAATGCCGAAGCACCGGCGGGCGCGTTCGCTGTTGGCGATGAACTCTATGTCAGCGAAGATCTGGTGAATCTACGGGATGAGCCTTCACTCAAGGGCACGATTGTTGGTTCTGTGAACTACATGGATGCAGCCACTGTCATCGATGGTCCCATGCCGGCCAATGGCTACACCTGGTACAAGGTGAACGCCGCTGACCTCACGGGTTGGATCACGGAGCGCTATCTCGGTACCGAGGAAAGCATGGCCAAACCGGCGAGACTCGGCGTAGTCGACTCGGTCCAAACCATCGAACCAGATGGTATTACCCTCCGAGCCAATCCTTCGACCAATGCCTCTCGCCTCCTCGGCTTACCCGAGGGCACAAAGGGCAAGGTAATTGATGGACCAGTCAATGCCGGAGGCTATAACTGGATCAAGGTTCAGACATCACTTGGCACCGGCTGGGCTGCTGAAGAGTTCTTCGATCTCGCCTCGGCATCCGTAGATGACGCGCCGAAGTTCTCCGAAGGAGACACGGTTGTTGTGGATACCGATTATCTCAATCTCCGCAACGAACCGGGTGCGACCGGCGGTGTCTTGGCGAAAATTGGGACCGGCACAACTGGTGTTGTGCTGGCTGGTCCCGAGATCGCCAACAATATGGCCTGGTATCAGATCGAAACCGATCAGGGCACAGGATGGGCGTCCGGACAGTTCCTGGCTTTGACAGAATCCGGTTCGACCGCTCGTGCCTTTACCTCCGGCGAGGCTATCTATGTGAACACGGACTGGGTGAACCTGCGTAGTACAGCATCGACGTCTGCCGATATCGTGGATGTGCTTCTGCAGAACGCAAATGGCAAGGTGCTGGATGGCCCTACGTCGGCTGATGGCTATACCTGGTATCAGATGCAGTTTGGCGATGTTACCGGTTGGGCAGCAGCTCAATACTTCGGCAAAGGTTCGGCTGATCCCGCCTCGACTGGATTTATCATCGGTGCCGGTGTGACCACCGCCGATGGTGATGCGGTGAACGTGCGTAACTCTGCGAGTATTGGCAGCAATATCGTCACCCAAATCGATGAGGGCGAGGTCGCGACTATCAGTGGTGGATCACGCGACGCCGATGGCTATACCTGGATTCAGGTGAGCATTGATGACCTCACTGGTTGGGTAGCGAGAGATGTCGTCGCACTCGACGGCGATAGCCCGTATGCGACAGGCACCACCGTGCGCGTATTCGATGGCGAACTCAACCTCCGCGATGCAGCTTCCCTCGGCGGTGATGTAGTCGCTATCCTGCCCGATGCCACCCACGCCGAGGTACTGGCTGGACCGGAGGAATCCGACGGCTACACCTGGTACAAGGTGAGCACATCGCGCTACGGCACCGGCTGGGCGGCAGGAACGTATCTCACACGGTAAACGAGTGGGAGGTGGCACCCACTTCCCAAACCGGCTACACTACTCCGTGATCTGGCACCTTGTGGTGCACCGCTGAGCCATGTTGATCGCGGTGCGGTTTGTGTTGTCTCAGATTGGTTGATTACTCGCTCGATTTGGAAGGTTAGTTCTGTGAAAGTTGTGCTCCGCAAGGATGTTGAGAAGCTTGGTGAAGCTGGCAGCGTCCAGAATGTCAGCGGTGGTTACGCCCGCAATTTCTTGATCCCACAGGGTCTGGCTGTCTACGCCACCGACGGCGAACTCAAGACCGCTGCCCACAACCAGGCCGTGAAGGATCGCAAGATCGCCCGTCAGGAACAGCAACTGCAGAGCCTGGCGGACAAGATCCAGGGTCTGACACTCAGCTTCACTGCGCGCGCTGGTGATACTGGTCGCCTCTTCGGCTCCATCGGTTCCGCCGATATCGCCGAGCAGGTTTCCGCCAAGGTTGGCGAAGAGATCGATCGCCGCAAGGTTGTGCTTGCTGATCCGATCCGCACCCTGGGCGACCACACCGTCGAGATTCATCTCGTCGGCAAGCTGCGTCCAACGGTAACCGTGACAGTCGCCGCAGAGGATGTGGTTGAGGAAGCTCCGGTTGAGGAAGCCGAGGCCGAAGAGACCGAGGCATAGTCCTTACCGACACCTAACAGTACATTTCGCAGGCCGGGGTGTTTCATGTGCCCCGGCCTGTGCGTTCCCCGTACAATAGTGAGTGCAAATGTGTGACTCGTTAAGGACCCCGTATGGATTCCGCGTTCGATCGTTTACCCCCGCATAGTTTTGATGCCGAGCAGTCGGTACTCGGTAGTTTGCTCATCGATCGCGATGCGGTCATCAAAATCGCGGCCAACCTGAAGCCTGAGGATTTCTATTCGGGTGCGAATAGCTCCATTTATCAGGCGATCCTCGATCTCTACAATCGTCGCGAGCCGGCCGATCTGGTCACTGTTTCCACTGAACTGGAGAGCAATGGCCTGCTGGACGACGTCGGTGGACCAACCTATCTGGCTTCCCTGGCGGCAGGTGTGCCGACCTCGGTGCACGTGGAGTTCTATGCCGAGGAAGTTGAGCGTCAGGCCACGCGCCGGCGGCTCATTGACGCCGGTACCAAAATCGTTGGTATTGGCTATCAGGACGAGCTCGAGACCGTCGAAGCCATCGATATGGCTGAGGTGGCGTTGCGGGGCGTCACCAGCGAGAAGGGCACGCGAGATTTCCGCTCCATGCCTGATGTGTTGGGAGAACTCTTCGACTCCCTCCTCAGCGATGAGCGCACCGAACAAACTGGTGTTCCCACCGGCTACAACGATCTCGATGAACTAACCGGTGGTTTCCAGCGTAGCGATCTCATCATCCTCGCCGCCCGACCAAGCACGGGTAAGTCTGGTCTGGCTTTGGGTTTCGCATATGGCGCAGCGCTCATGAACCGCAAGAATGTGGGTATCTTCAGCCTGGAGATGTCGGCAGAGCAGCTGGTTTCCCGTCTGCTCTCGATGGAAACGGGTATCGATACGCACGATCTTCGCTTACGTCGCTTCCCCCAAAGCAAGCTCCCGAATCTAAGCAATGCCTTTGGCCGACTGAGCGAAGCGCCTATTTACATTGATGATGGTTCCGCAGCGACCGTGATGGACATTCGCTCCAAGGCACGACGGCTCCAGGCCGAAAAGGGACTGGATCTGCTCATCGTCGATTATCTCCAGCTAATGCAGGGACGCCGACAGGATAGCCGTGTCAATGAAGTTTCCGAGATTTCGCGAGGCCTCAAGGGAATTGCGCGTGAGCTGAATATTCCGGTTATCGCCCTCAGCCAGCTTAGTCGCGCGGTGGAGCAACGTGCCGATCACCGACCTATGCTCTCCGACCTCCGCGAATCCGGTGCTATCGAGCAGGACGCCGATATCGTCATGTTCATCTATCGTGAGGATCGGTACACCGACAGCCCGAACGAGCCGAATGTGGCGGAGATCATTGTTGCCAAGCATCGTAATGGTCCGGTCAGGACGGTAAAGCTGCATTTCGAGCCACGGTTCGCCAAATTCTCGGATTACAACACCTTCGGCGTGGGCGAAGAATAATGCCTGCAAATATCCCCATCCCGCTCGCGTTTCTGCGCGAGGTCGTTCCTGTCATCTCCAGTCCGGATGAATTACACGCCTCGTTGGCGCTCTTTCGGCTGGCAGCCGAGGCTGGTAGTTACGAGATCCCCATTGCGGAGGCGACGATACTCAGCGACGCACCGTTACGACGAACCCTGCAGCAAACTGGTCCGGCGGCCACACTCGATCGCCGCATCTTCGATGCATTGGAACTCGCCGTGGGCAGAAGTACTTTTCTGCGGGTCCTGGCGCATACCGAGCAAAGTGATCGCGCCTGGTACTACGTGAATACACCGGATTCGCGCGCGCTGGTGCAAGCCATGCAAAATGGCACCATGTCACCCCCGCAGATTATTTGGGATGGCAAACGCGTTCCGCAGATTGCGATCGATCCACCCAACGCCTTTCGGCTTTATGAGCAGAATATCGGACCACTGACTCCGATCATTGCCGATCAAATCACCCTGGCAGCCAGCGAGTATCCGGCAGAATGGATCGAGGATGCGATCGCAGAAGCGGTATCCTATAACAAACGGAACTGGCGCTACATCCTGCGGATTCTGGAGAACTGGAAAGAATCTGGCCGATCCGAGCGCAATTAGACGAGCACAATCATGAAACCACTCAACGATTTTCTGAAATCACACCCGGCCATTGTGCAATACAGCGATGAACCCGTGGAGGAACAGATTGATCCACCGGTTTGTCCGAAATGTGGTGATCGCGGCTTCCTTCGCTATGACGTACCAGTCGATCATCCTGGATTTGGGCAAGTCTATGAATGCGATTGCCGCAAACAGCAGAAGGCCGTGGAGCGGCTGGAACATTTGCGTAAACTGAGCAACCTGAGCGCGTTCACCGGGACGTCGTTCGCGGACTTCGAAACCGTACCTGGCACCCAACGAGCCTATGAAGAAGCGATGACCTTCGCCCAGGATCCAACCCAGCGTTGGCTGGTCCTTAGCGGGCCGGTAGGCGTAGGGAAAACACATCTGGCAGTCGCCATCGCCCACTTCGTCATTGAGCAAGGTATGAACGCCTACTTCGCGGCGGTGCCGGACTTGATGGATCATCTCCGCTCAACGTTCGGTCCGGACTCCGAGGATGCGTACGATACGCGCTTCGAGGAAATCCGTAACGCCCAGCTTTTGGTTCTGGATGACCTGGGCACTGAGAATGCCACACCGTGGGCGCAAGAGAAGCTCTATCAAATCATCAACCATCGCTATGTGGAACGGCTACCAACGGTGATCACCACAAATGTGGATTTGCGCAAGATCGATGATCGGATCGCGTCCCGCATGCTTGATCATCGCCTGAGCACGCATGTCGACATCGATGCTACCGACTATCGTCGTCCCGGTGAGACCCGCATCATACGACGGGGTTCGGGGAACAGACGACCATAATTCCATCGGAATCTGACCACATATCGTTGTAGAATATGGGTGTACGATTCCGGTCGACGCGCAGCACTGAACCACCAAAAGGCGTGGCGAGGTTTTATTAAGGTGCGTATCGTCCCAAACTCATAAGGAGAAGCACGATTAACGTCGGAGCGACGGCCACACGTGACACGGTGTGCACCGGATGCTGAACTTCAGTTGGGTACTGGAGCGGCTCCTGGAGCCCCGATCAATAGTCGATATTCTGGTAGTCACCATCCTCTTTTACTGGGTGCTGTGGGTTGCTCAGGGTACGCGTGCGCTTAGCGTTATCCGCGGTATCATCTTCCTCTTCCTCGTCCTCTGGGTTACCGGTGAGGTACTTCAACTCCGGACGTTGAACGCGATTCTGGCCACCGTATGGCCAGCGTTGGTCGTCGCGATTCCAGTGATCTTCCAGCCGGAGCTCCGCCGTGCGTTCGAGCAACTCGGCCATGCCGGATCGTGGCTGAAAAGCCCCTTCCCCAGCCAGGACGATACGGCTATCGAGACGATGATTGACGAAGTCGTCCGCGCCGCCTACCAGCTCTCCAGACTGCGCTATGGTGCTCTCATCGTCATTGAGCGCGAAACGGTGCTGCAGGACTTTGTCTCCCGCGGTGTCGCTATCAATGCGGATATCAGTCGGCAGTTGCTTATCAATATCTTCTTCCCGAACTCACCATTGCATGATGCCGCCGTTGTCATCGGATCAAACCGCATCCTTGCCGCAAGCGTGGTGCTGCCGCTCACAGATAACATCTCGGCCAGCAGTAGCCTGGGCACGCGTCATCGTGCTGGTGTGGGCATCACCGAGGAAAGCGACGCCATCGCCGTCATCGTCTCTGAAGAGACAGGACAGATGTCTGTAGCGCACTCCGGGCGACTCATTCGCAATCTGGATCAGGACCGCCTGCGTCGCGTGTTGCGTACACTCCTGCGTATCGATCACCCGGAAACGGATGCCGATCAGGGCGGGATGCTGGGCAAGATTCGTCGCTTCTTCAGCTTCAACCAACCATCACAGTCGTCGCCACGATCCCGTCGTGAATCGACACCATCGCCATGAGAGATACCACTCCTGCACCAGCTCATGCGGTCGATAATCTACAATCGCGCATCGGCCGCTCGCATTTCATTCGCCTCTTGACGGCGTTTCTCCTCGCGATCGTGACGTGGGGTTGGGTGACCCAGGCCACCGATCCGATCAAGACGGTTACCTACGCCGAGATGGACATCTCCACGCCGTCTCTCAGCAGCGATCTCGTTATCGTGACCTCGTTACCGAGAGCAAAAGTGATCGTCGAAGGACCAACCTCCGAGTTGGCGGACATTAATCGCAGTGTTCTCTCTGTTGGCGTGGATGTCTCCAGAATCACAGAGCCAGGGGAGTATAGCCTTCCGCTCGTCGTAGATGCTCCTGAATCAGATGCGCGCATTACAACAGATCCCGAGACCGTGCTGGTTCAGGTAGATGCGGTGGCGTCGAAAGTGATCCCATTGCAGGTTGAGTTGTCCGGAGAAGAATCAACCACGAGCGAGGTTACCACCATCACTCCATCGTTCTCACAGGTGACCGTCACTGGCCCCAGTAGCGCCGTAGATCGCGTCGCATCGGTCATCCTACCTGTGACGATTAGTAACCCAACCGGTAGTTTCTCGGCGGTGCTGACGCCGTATGCCATTGATGCCCAGGATCAGGTCGTGAGCGAAGTCACGATTCTGCCGAACCAGATCGTTACCCAGGTGGAGATTCAGAGCCGGGGCAAGGTGATCAATGTTATCGCGGATGTGCAGGGTCAACCGGCCGATGGCTATGTGATTCAGGGTCGGGCGGTGCTGCCGAACAGCATCACCGTGGAAGGCTCCGAAGAGGCGCTGGCTGGCCTCCTCTTCGTGAACACCGAGCCTGTGGATGTCACCGGTGCATCGCAGTCCGTCAGCCAGAAGGTGAGCCTTGTAGGACTTCCTGAAGGTGTCACTGTGATCGATCCGATCGACGGACAAGTGGAGGTGCGCGTCGCTATCCAGGATAGTTCCGCCACCGAGCAAACACTCTCGGGCTTGCCGGTTACAGCGATCAATGTGCCAGATGGCTATTTGGTCACGATTGTGCCGGAGTCTGTAGATGTAACCCTGCAGGGTTCGACCACAGTTCTCTCGCAAATGACCGAAGAAGATATCTCGGTGATTGTGGATGTTGGCAGCCTGGAGACTGGCACATACGAGCTTACGCCGGTGGTCGCGTTGCCAGATAACGGTGTTACCAATAGAGGAGTCACACCTGGAACGATTGAGGTGACACTCTCGCTGCTTCCAGGCGGCACACCAGAGGAGCAAAACACGCCGGCAGCAGGTGGCTCGCAGTATCAAGAACCGATGGCCCTATCACCGGATTCTGCGACAGGACGAACCAGACGTCGCCAACAATAGTTACAAGACCAACGCAGTCTGGAAATGATGAACCCGCCTCTCAGTATCTACCGAGGGCGGGTTATCTCTTTACGAATATTTCTGTCTAGTCTTCCAGCTGTTCGTCTCGGCCGTTGCCAGAGGAGATACTACTCTCCATCTCGTGCGCCAGCAGAATCGCTTCAGCGACTTCCTTCATGCTCTTGCGCGCATCCATGCTGGTCTTACGAATGCGGTGAAAGGCTTCGCTCTCCCGCATGCCATGGACCTCCATAAGCACACCCTTGGCGCGTTCGACGACCTTGCGCGTCTCCAACGCATCCTTCAGACCACCAACCTCGTGCTCCAGCGTCCGGAACTCCTCGAAGCGGGCACGGCTTAGTTCGATGACTGGCATGAGCTCGGCTTCGCGGAAAGGCTTGACAACATAGCCAACAACACCTGCTTCGCGCGCGCGTTCCACCAATCCCTGATCAGAATAGGCAGTCAGCAGCACTACCGGTGCGACCTTCTCCCGCGTGAGCTCCTCGGCGGCAGCGATGCCATCGAGATCGGGCATCTGGATATCCATGATGAGTAGATCCGGACGCATACGCTTGGCCAGCTCAACAGCGGAGCGACCATCCCCGGCCTCAGCGATGACATCGTAGCCAAGATGCGTCAACATCTCGCGCAAATCGAGTCGGATGAGCGACTCGTCATCAGCGATGATGATCCGCCAGCGAGCAGTTGATTCGTGTGCACCCATCATTGTGCGCCTCACCTGTGAATCGGACTCTGCATCGAGCCGAACAAACGTCAGTGAAAAAGAATCCGGCATGGAGGCGTATCGCCACTCATGCCGGGAGAAACTGGTCGGGGCGAGAGGATTCGAACCTCCGACCACCGGTACCCCATACCGGTGCGCTACCGGACTGCGCCACGCCCCGTCGCTGCTCTGCCCAACACAGTATAAAGCACTGAGGGGTGCCTCACAATTGAGCAGCAGCCGGGAAGGTAGCGTTTCCACTACCTTCCCGTGAGGAATTACTTGACCTCGACCTTGGCGCCAGCCTCTTCGAGCTTGGCCTTGGCAGCATCGGCCTCGTCCTTGGTGACGGCTTCCTTGACGGCCTTCGGCGCAGCGTCAACCAGGTCCTTGGCTTCCTTGAGGCCCAGGCTGGTCAGCTCGCGCACGACCTTGATGACCTGGATCTTGTTGGCACCAACATCGGTGAGCACAACATCGAACTCGGTCTTCTCTTCTTCTTCAGCGGCAGCAGCGCCACCAGCGGCACCGCCAGCAGCGGCCACGGCGACCGGAGCAGCAGCGGAAACGCCCCACTTCTCTTCGAGAGCCTTGACGAGCTCGTTGAGCTCAAGAACGGTCAAACCTTCAAGTGTTTCGATGATCTGATTCTGATCGGCCATTTCGGCATTCTCCTGTTTGCGGATCACACGCCCGCGTATTGATTGATACGACTACGTTGCGAACGCGGAACCGTTAGTCGGCTGCGTTTCCACCCAGCTGCTCCAGGCGAGCGTTGACCAGATAGGCCACCGATCGACTCGGACCGCTGAGAACACCCACCGTACGGGCCATCGGGGATGCAAGCATACCCACAAGCTTCGCCAGAAGCTCGTCGCGAGTCGGCAGGTTCGAAATTGCCTCAACGTCCGTTGCATTGAGAACACGGCCGTCCATGACGCCCGCCTTCACCTGCAAGATACGCGAGGTACGAGCGAAATCGGAGACTGCCTTGGCAGTACCGGCGACATCACCCTTGGCGAAGACTACCGCGGTTGGACCTTCGAGGAATCCCTCGAGACCTTCCACGCCAGCGCGCTCGGCGGCGATACGCACGAGTGTGTTCTTGGATACCCGGAACTCGCCCTCGCTTGCGCGAAGCTTGCCACGGAAATCCTGCATCTGCGCCACGGAGAGACCACGGTAATCCGTGAGAATCACCATTTGGCTCTCTTCAAACTGCTTCTGCAGCATGTCGATTTCGTTACTCTTTCGTGGTGTTGGCATGTTATTCACCTCCTCCCTGTTTCAGATTTTTCCGGGATTCTCTCCCGTAGCCTCACGAAAAACGCCCTGGGCCAGTGGCAGCCCAGGGCGCGATTCACAGAGGTGAATGTGCATGTACCTGAGCCTCGGTCGGGAATTAAGTGATCACTCACACCGACTGTCTGCGGCCAGAAAGTTTTCGGTTGGTTCGAACCTAGCTGACGCTATTCGCCTTGGCAAATGCGTCGTTCACGTCCAGATGGATACCAGGACCCATGGTGGACGCGATGGAGAGTGTACGGCAATAGACACCCTTGAGTCCAGACGGCTTGACGCGATTGATGGCATCGACGACGGCCAGGACATTATCGGTGATCTGCTTCTCATCGAAGCTCTTGCGACCGATGGTGAGGTGCAGGTTACCGGTGCGATCGTTGCGGAACTCCACACGACCACCCTTGAGCTCGCGGATCACATTCGGAAGATCAGAGACCTCGCGAACCACGGTGCCAGAGCGCGGGTTCGGCATGAGGCCACGGCGACCAAGCACACGACCCAAACCACCGACCTTGCCCATCTGATCGGCCATGGCGATGGTGGCATCGAACTCGAGCCAGCCGCCATTGATCTTCTGCACCAGCTCATCAGAGCCAGCGTAATCGGCACCAGCGTCCAACGCGACGCGCTCGGCCTCGCCACTGGCAAAGACCAGCACGCGCACGGTGCGGCCGGATCCGTGGGGGAGAACCACGGACGAGCGAATGGCCTGATCCGCCTGACGGGGGTCAATACCAAGACGGGCATGCAGTTCGATGCTCTCGTCGAAATTCGCAAAGGCCGCTTTCTTGACCAGCTCTGCCGCTTCCTCGACCGTGTACAATCGATCGCGATCTACGAGCTTGGCCGCCTCCAGAGACTTCTTACCCATTGATTACCTCCTGTGGTTCTCGCGAGGGGTCATCCCCTCTCCCACTCGATTTCGAATAATGTCACTTAAGCGACGACATCAATTCCCATGCTGCGAGCGGTGCCTTCGACCTGCTTGATCGCGCCATCGAGGTCGATCGCATTCAGGTCCTTCAGCTTCAGCTCGGCGATTTCCTTCACCTGATCGGTCGTGACCTTGCCTACCTTCACCTTCGGATTGGCACTGCCCTTGCTCAGGCCAGCAGCCTGGCGAAGCAGATCTGCCGCCGGAGGGGTCTTGGTGACAAAGGTGAACGAGCGATCTTCATACACGGTGATAACCACCGGAATGATCTGACCGGCCTGCTGCTGGGTGCGCTCGTTATATTCCTTAACGAACTGCATCAGCGGCACACCGTGCTGACCGAGGGCCGGACCAACCGGCGGTGCCGGCGTAGCCTTGCCTGCCGGCAGCTGCAGCTTCACATAGCCGCGAATCTTCTTAGCCAAAGAATTACCCTTTCTGGCTTACGTACACGTCCCGCCCCCGGAATTCTACCGGTTGATATGGGCGGTTCTGATTCTCCCGAAACAGACGAATTTAGACTTCGCGCTCCGCCTGGAGGAAATCGAGCTCCACCGGCGTTTCGCGCCCGAAGAAGGATACCAGAACTTTGATCTTGCCCTTCTCCTGATTGACTTCGTCAACCTCACCAGTGAAATCGGCGAACGGACCCTCGATGATCCGCACCTTGTCGCCCATCTGGAACGAGATATTGACCTTGGGTGCTTCCTGCTCGGCTTCTTCGGAAACGGTTGCGGCGATATCGCCCAGCAACGGAAGCGGCTTGTTATCCTGACTGACAAATCCGGTAACACCGGGGGTATTGCGTAGCTGGTACCAGGTGTCCTCATCCATCAGCATGCGCACAAGCACATACCCCGGGAAGACCTTGCGCTGAACCGTCTTGCGCACACCATCCTTGAATTCGACCTCGTCCTGCGTAGGGACCTTGATCTCAAAGACGCGATCGCCCATATCCAGCGCATCAATGCGGCTTTCGATGGTCTTCTTCACCTTGTTCTCGTATCCCGAGTAGGTGTGAAGCACATACCATTGCCCCTCGGTGGGTTGTTCTTCCACACCGGCATCGGCAGCGCGCTTGGCGGCAAGGCGTTCTTTCAGAGAAAGGCGTTCCATCAGGTTCCTCCTGGTAACGTGGGTTCTGTGGTGGTTCGGTTACCCGATGGCTTCGAATATCCTGAGCATGGTCCAGTCCAAACCACCCAGGATCGTACCGACAACAACGGCGAGAGCGATAACGAGCAAGGTGAGATTTATGGTCTGCTCACGCGTTGGCCAGATAACCTTCCGGATCTCGGACATCGTATCGTTGTAGAAACGCTGCACACCATCAAAACGCTTGGTATCAACAACCTTGCTGATTCCAGTCTTCTTTTCTTTCTGCGCCTTGGCAGCCTTGCGCTCGGCGGCACGGGTAGCATTGCGATCCACAACCTCAATGACATCAGCCTCGGTTGTTGTGGATGCTTGCTGCACTGTCTCTTCCGCAGCGGTCTGCGTAGCTACAGCCGGGCGACGCTTGCCCGAAGAAGAACGGCGCTTGGGTGTGTATGTTTCGTTCGTACTCACGTTACGTTACCCCTTGATCTGTCTCAATCCCCGATGGATGTTGTGTCCCATTCGCAGACGAGGCATCGGGCAGCCTGTAATCACACATGAATGGGGCGCGCCTTGTGGCTCCGCCCCATTCCACTCGGTATTCTACCGGGCAGGGCAGGCAGGAATCGAACCCGCAACCTACGGTTTTGGAGACCGTTGCTCTACCAATTGAGCTACTACCCTACGACCGCGTTTCCGCGGTACCAGGTTTTTATCGCGTTTCGCGATGAAGCTGATGCGTGCGGCATCGTGGGCAGAACTTCTTCAGTTCGAGACGCCCGGGATCGTTCTTGCGATTCTTCTCGGTGGTATAGCGGTGCGAACTCTCCGTGCTCTGCATCGTCACCACCATGCGATCTGCTTTCTTCTTTGCCATAACACTTCTCCTGTCAGGCGGGAACAACTGCTGTAGATACGGTGGACTGGCATGCCTCCAGCCGATCCTGCATCGCCGTGGCGGAGACGCCGCGACCAATGAAGATCAATTCGTTGATCTCAAGGATGTCTTCCCCTTCCGGGAGGCCCGCATCCACAGGCTCCAACAACTGCAGATCAAGCGAATCACGCACGACCGAGACCAGGGCCAGATGACCAGAGTCGAACTGCACAACGCCTTTGCAACGCATAATGCCATCGGGCCAATCTTCGAAGAGATTCATGAACTGCTCTTCGTCCAATGGAATGTGACTCAACCATGTAAACGAGGTGAAACCATACTCATCCGCCTCACCCGTGGTGGAGTCCTGGTTCCAGTTCAGATCCCAATCCTCGGCAAGCTCAGCACCCTCGTATTCATAGATTCCGGTGCCGAGCACGAGAGTCAGGTCGATTTCACCTCGCATCGTCCGATGCACGGCGGCCTCGGGGTTCAGATTGCGAACGTAGCCATCCAATCGATCAAGCTGTTCTGGACTGGCAAGATCCGTTTTGTTCAGCAAGATGATGTTGGTGTACTCAATCTGATCAACCAAGAGTGGCGCCAACGGAGCCTGGACAGGATTGCCCTCGCCGTCTTCGATGAGATCATCGCGCTCATAGTCCGTCCAGAAATTCGCGGCATCAATGACCGTCACGATCTCCTGCAATCGATACCGACCCGGCATATCGTCCATATGGAACACCTGGGCGATCGGCAGAGGCTCCCCGATACCCGTCGATTCGATAACGATGTGATCAAAGTCCACCGCTTCGGAGAGCTGTTGCAGTTCCTCCAGCAAGTCATCACGCAGGGTGCAGCAGATACAACCATTGGACAGCGAGATCAGTCGATCGGTGGTATGGCTCACCAACTTGGCATCGACATTGATCTCGGAGAAATCGTTCACGATCACGGCAATGCGTTTGCCATGATCGCCCTCCAGCAGATGGTTCAACAGGGTCGTTTTCCCGGCCCCGAGGAAACCGACAATGATCGTCGCAGGAATCGGTGCAGTAGGTTGTGCTATAGGAATCATGGAAATCTGGTGCCTCGAGAAAAATCTGCCTCGTGCGCAGCCACAGGAGTTGCGCACGGATCACTCTACCACTATCGATACTAAGTATCAATATACAGATGACGTCTCTGCTGAGCGCGATTATCCTGATCCAGTTCCGCAGAGGGTTCTGCGCGCGAAGAAGTATCTCTACATAATCTCGATTCCGGAAATCCTGACAATCTTCGATTCAGGTAGGGAAAGTATTGACATTCTGCACCTCATTCCCGACACTGTGGTCACAGTACAAAACGTTGCGCTGGCTTTCGGGAGAGGAGCACATATGACGGCAAACGTTTCCCAATCGGTACACAAACTCGCAAAAGGTGCGCCGATGACACGTCGACGATTCCTGCACCTTACCGGTGCGACGCTGGGATCGGCCGGTGTGCTGAACATGCTGAACGCCTGGGGCCAGAATGCGATGGACGGCCTCACCGAGCCGCCCAAGCTGGATGGCAACGGCAATGGCACCAAGGTGGTGATCATTGGGGCCGGGCCGGGCGGCTGTCCCGCCGCCTATGAGCTGATCAAGCTCGGCTATGACGTCACGATTCTGGAAGCGCGTGATCGCGTCGGTGGCCATGTCTGGACCATTCGTGGCGGCACCCATGGTGAGGAGTATGGCAAGGGCGAGCAAGTTTGCGACTGGCCCGAAGGCTTCTGGTGGGATGCCGGTCCGAGCCGCGTGCCGTTCTATCACAACGGCTTCTTTCACTACTGCCGCGAACTGAATGTGCCACTTATCGATCACAAGAACCTGAATCTGAATGGCTGGGTCTATGCCGAGAATATCGACGGCCCCATGAACGCCACCAAGATTCGCCTGCACGAGCTCCAGGCAGATATGGCCGGGTATACGAGTCAATATCTGGCTCAGGCGCTCGATCAGGCAGCACTGGATGAACCGCTTACGGCCGAGGATATCGAGCATTGGAAGAGCTATCTCATCAACTGGGGTATTCTCGATGCGCGCGATCTCACCTATGGACCATCCGATCACCGTGGTTTCGCGGTATTGCCGGATGTTTACTCACCCGGTACGATCAACGATCCCTACCCGCTCAGCGATCTGCTCCCGTTTGCGGACACGACGCTGCAGGCCGCCGGTGGATACCTCGCTGCCACCGCTACGTTCGACTGGCAGACCACCATGGTCAAGCCAAAGGGCGGTATGGATCAGCTCTACGATGTTGGTTTCCGTGAGTTCTTCGGCGACAAAGTCAAGCTGAACTGCCCGGTGACCAAGATCAAGCAGGATGACGACAAGGTCACCATCACCTACACCGACGGTGCCACGGGTGAAGATGCCACCATGGAAGCCGATTACGTGATGTGCAACATCCCGCTCTCGGCGCTCCTGAAAGTCTCCGTAAACTTCGGCGATGCCATGAGCACAGCTATCCGCTCGGTACCGTATGCCATGGCACTGCGCATGGGCATCGGCTTCAAGCGTCGCTTCTGGGAGGAAGATGACTGGATCTATGGTGGCCAAAGTTTCACCAATATCAGTCAGTTGGGCATCCTCGGATATCCGGATGACAACTATCTGACTCAGGGTGGCGCGATGCTGGGCATGTACAACTTCGGTACCGATGCCGCATATGTCAGCTCGCTGCCGTATGAGGATCGCGCCAAACTTGCCGTCCGCCTGGGAAGCAAGGTCCACCCGCAGATGGAAGAAGAGTTCATCAGTGCCTTCAGTGTTGCCTGGCATCTGGAGCCCTACAGCCTCGGAGCCTGGCCGAGCTTCACCGCCGAGAGTCGCGCGCAGGTCATGCCGATTCTGCAGGAGCCGGATGGTCGTATTTACCTGGTGGGTGAACACCTGAGCAACGTAAATGCGTGGATGGAAGGTGCTGTGCAGGCCGCCTGGATGCAGGTGGA
This sequence comes from Thermomicrobiales bacterium, assembly GCA_020432165.1. Classification (GTDB taxonomy): domain Bacteria; phylum Chloroflexota; class Chloroflexia; order Thermomicrobiales; family UBA6265; genus UBA6265. The sequence goes on along the minus strand of JAGQGU010000017.1, from coordinate 19,905 downwards.
GAAGCTGCACACACGTGTGATGCAGGGATAGGGAGGTCACCATGACACGAAGCGTAACCGCGCGCCTGGCGGCACTTGTCTCGATCGTTGCTATTACCCTTGCGGCAGCCATCCCTATTCTCTCGAATGCGCATGATGCTACCCCGGCCATGACCGTGGATGAGCAGATTGAGCGGGGTGCACAGATCTACTACAGTGTCTGCGTCGCCTGCCATCAGGCCGATGGCAATGGTGTAGCCGGTATTTATCTGCCGCTGAACAATGGTGCGATCCCGAATCTGGAGGATCCGACCCTCTTCATCTACACAGTTCTGTATGGTCGCGGTGGCATGCCGCGCTTCAATGGAACCTATTCGGATGAAGATATCGCCGCCATCATCACCTTCGTGCGGCAGGAATGGGACAACAATGCTTCGCCGGTCACCGCCGAGCAAGTAAAGGCCGTGCGCGATAACTACAGCGCGACACCGATTGTCTCGCCGACACCAGATGCTCAGATTCCGGAAGGCAAGAACCATCCGGAAGAGCGTCAGGATCCGAGCGAAGCCTCACCGGAGAGCACACCGGGCGCATAGTTCGGACAAAAAGAGAGGCCGCTTCCGGGCGGCCTCTCTTCGTTTTTGGTGTCGAACGCGATGCGCGGTATCGGCACCGATTTATGGAACGATGTATCCCGCCGCGCGTACAATCTCGTACCACTCGGCACGGGTTAGCGGAATCTCCGATCCCTGTGCAGCGGCGGCCACACGCTCCGGGTTGGTCGTGCCCAGCACCACCTGCATATTCGCGGGGTGGCGTGTGATCCAGGCGGTTGCAATCGCAAGCGGCGAGACCTCATAAGCGGCGGCCAGGCGATCGATCACCGCATTCAGTTCAGCATATTCCGGATTGCCAAGGAAGGGACCATTGAAGAATCCCGCCTGGAACGGACTCCATGCCTGCACGGTAATGTCGTGCAGACGGCAGTAATCAACAATGCCACCGCCATCGAGCGTGGTGGACTGGTCTAACCCGTGCATATTTGCGGCAACACCCTGGGTGATGATGGGTGCATGAGTGATGGAAAGTTGCAACTGATTCGCGATCAGCGGCTGCTCCACCGCCTTCTTCAGCAGATCAATCTGGCGCGGTGTGTGATTGGAGACACCAAAAGCCCGCACCTTACCGGACATCTGCAGATCATCGAACGCGCGGGCGACTTCCTCTGGCTCAACCAATGCATCAGGGCGATGCAGGAGCAAGATATCGATATAGTCGGTCTGCAATGCCTTCAATGAAGCATCGACGGAACTCGTGATCTCCTCATAGGAGTAATCGAAGTACGGACCTTCACGAACGATGCCTGCCTTGGTCTGGAGAATGATCTCCGCACGCTCGTCAGCACTCAGCTTGAGTGCTTCAGCAAAGCGCTCCTCGCAGCCGTGCATGACACCGCCGTAGACAGCAGCGTGATCAAAGAAGTTGATCCCCGACTCGCGGGCTGTGGCATAGAGCTTCTGAATCTCCGCATCGGTCTTCTCGTAGATGCGCATCACCCCGAGGACGACATTCGGCACGACGATATAGGTTCCCGGCATGGTAAAGGTTTTCACGGTGGTCCCTTTCCGGTCGCCACATTGCGACCCAATCCAACACTTCAACTTTGATAGCGTACCGCGGAATGGGGTGGCGGGAAAGGGACTTCATCCATAGCATTGCGCTACTTCACCACAATCCATGACTTGATAAGGTACGGCTCCGATACCTCTTGAATTCGGTCTTCGTCGTGATAACGTAGGACTATCACACAAGCAGCTGGGGAATATATGCGGATCGGCACGAGTTGAGGAGTATGCCCATGTTAAAGCGATATCCGGTGCTTTCTGTCATCGCATTCCTCGTCGCAATGACCGCCCTGGCTGTCTTCACACAGGCTGATTCCCATTTGGGCAATACATCGGCACAAGACGCCACCCCGGTTGCGACGGAGGCTCCAGAGGCGACATCCGCACCTGCCGATGTCGCGACTCCTCCAGCCAACAAGGGAGAGGATGAGAGTTCCTCCTGGTGGTCGTGGCCAGCAGATACCAAGTTTGAGTTCTGGGTCGTTCTCGCCGTGCTCACTATCGTTGGGTTAGTCATTGGTCTTGCCCTGAGACGCTTCGATCGGTCGGAGGATCGGTATATTGCGCTGCATAACGAGTACCTCAAACGAGGTTTGAGCGTAACGATCTCGCAGGATTCGACGGTATTTGAACGCCAGCCACCAATGAAAACGTTGGTGCCTGGCCAAAAAGAACCACCTCCGACTCCTAAATACAACGTGAAGATCACGGGTCCAGCCGAACTGGTACTCAATCAGGAGGGCGCGTATACCGCATCGGTGACATCTGCTGATGACGGCACTGCGGTCGATACCACGAATCTCACGATCAAGTGGTCACTCAAGGACAGTGCTCATGGCTGGACAAAGCAGGCGGGAGCAACAGTTCGCGTGCTGCCTTCTGTGGTGGGTACAGTGACACTCATGGCGACGATTGAGGGAGCCGAAGGAGAAGCCACCTTCGATATCATTGTCCTCGCCGAAGCGCGCAAAGACATCGCGACACTGCCAAATCCAACTGCGGGCTGGGGAACACTCGTGACGAGCATTCTGATTCTGGGCTTCGCCGTCGTGATCGGCATCATTGCTCACGAGTTCACCGCGGTGCTGACACTCTTCGGCACAATCGCGGGCTACGCTTACGGTCGGAGCAAACCCGATTCTGAGTAACAACAGCAACTGATCACCGCTGGAGGGAGGTCAGTCCGTGTGGCTGACCTCCCTCCCTTGCCCGGAAAGCAATGAATTCGGCAAAACGCCCAGAGGGATTGTGCAAAACCTTGCAATCTTCGGTGTGTAAACCTATAGTGATGCTGTGATGAGTGCGCTGATGACCACCACCGGCACGGATCTGCGAATGTCCCCCTCGATGATGACTACCATTATTGAGACTATTATTCGCTGGCCTGCCGAGCCGGAGGTTTGCTGACGAACACGTCAGAAGCACCACGGGGCGGCAGGCGAGAGCAAAGAAGCTCTCGTTTTTTTGTGCCCGCCAACTCACCGGTCTGCAACGATGCTCCCCGGCCCACATCCTGATGCCATCAATCCCCTTCCCTCTGTGGATGGGTCAATGCAGTAGTCGGAGCAATGCGATGTTGGTGATGAAATACGGCGGTACCTCGGTCGGCGATGCGCGCAGAGTTCGCGAGAGCGCACGCATTACGCTGACCAAGCCCGGTACCAATGTGATGGTGGTCTCCGCCTGCGGTGGTGTGACGAATCTCCTCCTGGAAGCCGGCAATGCCGCTGCCAACGGTGATGACGCTACCCGCCAACGGGCCGTGAATGCGATCCACACGAAACACGCCAATGTGCTTGGCGGGATCGGCGATGAAACAATCCGCCTGCAAACCCAGACGGCTATCGACCAACTCCATGCTTCCCTCGATGCCACGTTGGACGATATCGCCACTGCACAGGAACTCTGCGCCAAACGTTCCGACTTCCTCGTCTCCCACGGCGAAAAAAGTATGGCAACGATGATGGCCGCAACCCTGCGCGATATGGGCGAACAGGCAGTGGCCGTCTTTACCGATCAGGTATTGGCGACCGATGATCGCCACGGATCGGCACGTCCGCAGCCAGAGCTCACCAGAGAACGCGCCGCCGAGCGCATCCTGCCGCACCTGCAGGCAGGCGAGACGGTGGTTTGCACAGGTTTCATCGGCTTTGCCCCGGACGGCAGCACGACCACGCTCGGTCGCGGTGGTTCGGACTACAGTGCCACCCTGCTCGGTGCGGCGATCGATGCTGATGAGGTCCAGATATGGACCGACGTACCGGGGATGCTCAGCGCCGATCCGCGCAAGGTCAGCACCGCCCGCGTTATCCCGGAGGTCACCTATGACGAAGCGCAAGAACTCGCCCATTTCGGCGCGAAAGTGCTGCATCCGCGCACAATCCGACCCGCGGTAAAAGCGGGTATCCCGGTGCGCATCCTGAGTACCTTCCAGCCGACCAATGCTGGTACCGTGGTGCGCCCAGGCGGACAGAGTCAGCGCATCAAGGCGACCACTGCGCTCAAGGGACTAACGATGCTGACGCTCGACGTCCCGGAGTTGGAGGATCTTGCCGGGGCATCCTCGGCGGTGTTCCATGCACTCCATGAGAATCGCGTCGAGATTATCTCTGCCCAACAGGCGAGCAGCCGCCGCGCCATGACCTTCATTTTGGACACGCTCGCATCCGGCTGCGAGGTCTTCGTCGAGAAGCTCCGTGTCTCTCTCGGTGATCTCGAGGCAGATATCACCTGTGTCGATGACATCGCGGTCGTTGCTGCCGTCGGCGAAGGTGCCGCCAACACACCGGGTGCACTGGCGCAGTTACTGGCGGTACTGAGTCGCGCCAATGTCCCGGTGCTAAACAGCAGTCAACAGAGTAGCAATGCTGCCATGGTTGTGGTGGTACCGGGTGATGCTGCAGATAGTGCGGTGCAAGTGGTCCACGATGGCCTGATCGGCAGCGCCCGGACTCATCGTCGCAGTGGCGGTCGCCGCCGGGATGTTCTTGGCGAAACATATCGGGTTGGGTGAAATGTAGCACCGCATTTCATATGCGGTGAAGATTCTCATACGGGAGGAACAGCAATGTCAGACAATCGAATTCCGGTCGCGGTCCTTGGTGCTACAGGCAATGTTGGCCAGCGATTCATCCAGCTACTGCAGGATCATCCCTGGTTCCGGGTAGCCGAGCTCGTCGCCAGCGAACGTAGTGCTGGCAAGAAGTTCAGCGATGCGACCGTCTGGCGACTGGGCGCTGAGATGCCCGAAGCAGTACGAGATATGACCGTGCTGGATTACAGCGCCGATCTGCAGAGTGTTGTTGCATTCAGTGGTCTGCCAAGCGAAGTTGCGGGTGAGATCGAGACCCGTCTGGCAGCCAATGGCATCGCCGTTGTCTCCAACACCGCCACCCATCGCATGGAGCCGGATGTGCCTCTGATTATCCCGGAGGTGAATGCCGATCATCTGGCGGCGATCAAGACCCAGCAGGCGAATCGCGGCTGGAAGGGCTTTATCACCACCAACTCCAACTGTTCAGTCATGCATCTGGTGCTGACGCTCAAACCATTGCAGGATGCGTTCGGACTGAAGAAAGTCCTGGTCACGACCATGCAGGCGGTCAGCGGTGCGGGTTACCCGGGCGTACCAAGCCTCGATATGATCGATAATGTTGTCCCCTACATCGGTAGCGAAGAAGAGAAGATGGAAACCGAGGCGATGAAGATGCTCGGTGGATTCGTTGATGGAGCATTCAACACCGCCGATTTCGTGCTGAGTGCGCACTGCAACCGTGTGCCGGTGCGCGATGGTCATACCGAATGCGTCTCGATCGAACTCGGCAGCGACGCCACTCCGGCTGATGTCATCGCTACATTCGAGAGTTTCCGCGCGCTGCCACAGGAACTCGGACTCCCCAGCGCTCCCGCGCGACCGGTGGTGGTGCGATATGAAGACAATCGCCCGCAACCACAGCTGGATCGCGATACCGAACGCGGTATGGCATCGGTCGTTGGCCGTGTGCGCCCCTGCCCGGTTCTCGGATTGAAGTACGTCCTGCTCGGCCATAACACGATCCGCGGTGCGGCTGGTGCCGGTATCCTCAATGCCGAACTGCTGAAGGCCAAGGGATTGCTGCCAGCATAGATTCCGTTTCATACAGAACTTGCATGACGCCATCGGACGAATCCGATGGCGTCTTCCGTTGCACGGTAGAATGCACCTGTAGATGGAGAACGATGGATGCAACGATTCCGCTCACCGGCGCAAGAGCCGGTACCAACCGAGATTCGAGAGACGCAGGCACGCGAGAAGCTGGTGCAGGCATTGCGGGAATGCGGCGAGCTCGCTGATGCAGTCGAGCACTTCAGCGGTTCCGAACTCTTTGAGGTGCTTAACTACCTCAATAGCCTGCGTCTGATCATGGCCGAGAATGAGATCATTCTGCTTGGCGTGGTGCGCGGTGAAGAGAATTCGCCGAAGGTCTAGACAAGGGTTAGCAACTCGCCATCCTCCGGGATGAGGATGCGGGTCATATCAACACCCAGTTGTGGCAATTCCGCACGATAGTACGCCCGAGTCTCCAGGCAGTGATTGATCGCTTCCAGATGCTGAATGATGATCGTGGCGGCAGGAGCCGCGGCGTGCACAGCAGCGATATCCGCCGCCGTCATCACAATTGGATCGCCAACCAGGAAGCGAGCGCCACCAGCATTCACCACAATCACATCGGGAGCATACTGAGCGATCACCCTGGCGACTTCGTCGTACCAGATCGTATCGCTGGCAAGGTATAGTGTCGGCTCACTATCCGCGCGCAGCACATAGCCACTTACAGGGGCCATCAATGCTGCAATCTCGCCCGTGCCATGCTGCGCGGGAACGCGTGTGATGGTAATACCGTCGACATCGGCCGACGCATCGATACCACGTATATCCATAAAACCACGTTCAGCAAACGTCGCGACATCGTCCGGCTGGGTATAAATCGGCAGATGGGTCGCCAGGGTTGAAACCGCACCGTCGTCGAAATGATCACGATGCAGATGTGTTTGTAGCACGCGATCAGCCGCAGAGACGTGTGACTCCCAGCCTGCGGGCATTTCGACAAGCGGATTCGGCTGCTGGTTTGGCGTGTTGTTCACCGGTGGTCTCGCACCGGCGGCATCAAGTGCCGGATCGATGAGGAAGGTCACCGATCCGTATTCAAGAATTGCCGTCGCGTTCCGCAGCAGCCGATAGCGCATGATTATTCTCCGATCGGAGCGAAGATTTGCGGAGCCCATTCCGGCTCGGCCATATCAGCATCGAGTGGATAGAATGGTCGCTGAACCCGCTGGAAGGGCAGGCTCACGATATCCTGATTGACCGCACCAGGTGTCAGTGCGAGAAGGCGGACAGGAGTCAGATCTTCCCACTCATGATCGAGGTAGCCGATCTTGATCACGATGATATCGAGACTGTGGAGATCGATACCGAAGCGATCAAAGCTCTCCGGCATGCCGAACTGAATACGGCGCTGCGGCACCAGGATGTAGAGTCCACCACTCTTGATAATGGCAATATCGCCACCCATGATGGTATCGCTCGGATGAATGCTGTGAACGGTACCAGTGACCTCCAGCGGAAAGCCGTTGACCGGATCGTTGACACCACCGAGCGTCACGGTGATCTCTGCGCCGACACCGGCGGCCTTCGCTTCCTCAACCACTTTGGCATTCATCAGGGATGCCAGCAAGGCTGTCTTCTCGCCGCTCGCGATCTCCGGTACGGCCAGCAACTTCTGTGCCATCAGCGGAATATCGCCCGCACCACCAGCGGTGGGATTATCGCCTGAATCACTGATAACGACCGGCTTGATCTCGGACTTCAGGGCCTCGGCAATCGTCCAATCGGAATCTCCGGTCGGCACGCCGAAATCGAACTCCGCACGCGCATCCCAGTAGCGTTTGGCAATCTTGGTGGCTTCGGCGGCAATCGCATCCGGATCAGTACCTGTCACCACGGTGGTGGCACTGTTGCGCGGTTGATCCGCCCAGACATAGCCGACCCACAGACTGGCATCGAGCACACCCGGCACCACATCACTCTCGGTGAGCTTGCCATAGACGCTCATACCTGGTTCCCAGAACGTGCTGGTGCGCTCACCCGGAAGTCCCACCGGAATCCGCTGCCAGGCACGATACGGTCGGGTACCGCTATCGAGGCAAGCAAGCAGATTGTGAACAGCGCGCGCCTTGGTCTCCATGGCATCGACATGCGGAGCCTGGCGATAGGCGGTGAAGATATCGATGTTCTCCACTTCCTGAGCTGTAACATTTCCGTGGAGATCCATGCCAGTACTGATGATGCAGTTGGGACCAACAAGCTTGCGAATAGCAGCGACGAGATCGCCCTCGGCATCATCCATGCCGACCACGCTCATGGCACCATGAATATCGAAGAAGAACCCATCCAGCGGCAATACAGCTTCGAGCCGCTCCAGCAACTCGTTCTTCATCTCCAGATAGGATGCGGTCGCAACCGCTCCGCCCGGAATCGCACGGGCTTTCAGCGTGCCGAACCAGCTGACATCTTCCCGGCCTTCGAAGGTACCGTTCTCAAAATAAGGATAGCCAGCGACGATCTCCTCACCGCGGAGAATGTGAAAATCCGCAGTGGTGCTGTGCAGCGGAGAAAATGTGCTGCTTTCAAACGCGATTCCACCAATACCGATCCTGTAATGCCGAGACATGTTGACCCTTTCATCCATACGAACAAACTACCGGGGTCACCGTAGCGCTCTATGTGGACTCTGGCAAGGGTAATTCGAGCGATTGTTGGCCGAATCGGAGAATGTCTTCCGCTGTGACCAACATGTCGAGATCGGTCGGATCATTGGCCCACGGTAGAATGCGCGCACCCTTCCTGGCGATAAGGCGATTCCCTTCATACTCTGGTCCGAGATCGATCACCCAGGTGGGATGATTCGCCTTGAGGGCGTATTCGGCGGCATTCATGGTGCCACCTTTGACCCCCGCCTGAGGAATGACGAGGCGATCGGAGAGATGCACGATGGATTTGTTGCGCTGCATGGCGCGATAGGAACTCCAGCCATCAAGAGGTTGGAACTCGCTCATGATGACGAGTTCACCATCCCCCGGCATCTCCGCAGAACGCCACCCCAGAATTCCCTGTGGAAGGAGTATCGCCGTGGCTCCGCCGCGATCCAACGCTCCCTGATGGGCTGCGGTATCGATTCCCCGCGCACCCCCACTGATAACCGTCCAACCTCGATCGACAGCCGCTGCCGCGATCTGCATGGTCGCCTCAATCGCTTCCGGCGAGGCGTCACGCGAACCTGAGAAACCGATGCTCTCATTGCCCAATGCAGAAACATCGCCATAGACAAAGAACCAGGGGGAGATCGGGCCGGAGAGGAGCTTCCGCGGCGCGTTCGCATCCAACATGGTGACGAGGTGGATACCGGCATCCAGCAATCTGTCTGCCAGATCGTTTGGTTCGTAATCCAGGAAAGCCGCCGCTTGGCTGGCGTCGAGACCGAGTTCGAGAAGATCGACGATCTCATACTCTGGCAGGTACTCCAGAGCAGATTCCGTTGCTGCGAGCTGCTCCATCATCAGCCGTGTTCGGGCAGGACCATAGCCCGGAACCGCACCCAGTCGGAGAATGGCCTCGATACGCCTGTGTTCTGACATCAGAGGTTCATGAGCTTGCGTGCATAACGGCTATGCATCGGATGCTTCCCACCAGTCGGTCAGTGTGATGCGTTCGTCGAAGACACGACCGGCACGATCCGGTAACCAACGCAATCGCTGCAGATGCTGCGCCCCGGCAGGCAGCGAATCGTGATAGGTACTGATCTTCTTGTCCAGATGGGCGGCGAGCTCCAGAAATCGCTTCCGTTCCCATTCCCGCTCCGCCATGATCGTGGTCAAAGTAGGTCTCGGTTCCTGGCCATGTGAGTAGTCTTGCCGAAACCAGTTGCGGAAACGTTGCCAGAGTGATTCCGACTCCCGAGCCACCATCTTGTCTGGAGCGCAGGCCTCCGCCACTCGAGTTCTGAGTTGGTGCTCAACGATGTCAAGCTTCTCCCAGATCTCCGTGGTGAGCTCCCCTATTTCGTGATCGAGCTCCATCCATTCCGGTTTGATACCGGCATTCTTCAGCCGACTAAAGGCGAGATCCTTGTCCGGATCGAGATCGGTCTTCCATATCTTGATCGGCTTCCCACGATCGGGCAGATTCAAATAGTCGTTCTCTTGCATATCCTGCAAGAGTTCATCGCGGACATAGTCGTCCCATGAATCGATCTGCTCGGCGCGAAAATCGTCGCGCTTGCGGATCGGACTCACGGAATGCTCTCCAGAGCCTGAGAGAGATCGGCGATGAGATCATCGATATTCTCGATTCCGACCGAAGAACGAATCACACCCCCCGGAATGGCGAACTCGGTACCGGCGACTGCCAGGTGCGTCATCGAATCCGGATGCTCGATCAGACTCTCGACACCACCGAGGCTCTCCGCAAGCTGGAAGATGCGCGTCGTATTGCAGACATGGATCGCGGCCTCCCGTGTGTGCAGGCGGAATGTGACCATACCACCGAAGTTCCGCATCTGCTTCTTTGCCAGCTCATGCTGGGTTGAGTTCGGGAGTCCCGGATAGTACACCTCGGCCACCGCCGGATGTTGATCCAGGAAGGTCGCGACCGCCATCGCATTCTCACCATGACGATCCATACGCACCGGCAATGTCTTGATACCCCGCAGGGTTAGCCAGCAATCGAACGGTCCGGGTGTCGCCCCACAATCGTTCTGCTGATCCTTCAAGCGCTGATGAAGCGTTTCATCGTTGCCAACGACAGCGCCGATAACGACATCAGAATGTCCGGCCAGATACTTGGTGGCACTGTGAATGACCAGATCGGCACCGAGTGTGAGAGGCTGCTGCAGATAGGGCGTGGCAAAGGTATTGTCCACGGTCAGCATCGCTCCTGCAGCGTGCGCAATCTCGGCGATGGCGGCGATATCGGCCACGGCCATAATCGGGTTCGTGGGTGTCTCCAGCCAAACCAGCTTCGTATTCGGCTGAATGCCAGCGCGTACCTGATCGAGATCGGTGAGATCGACCATGGTCACTTCGATACCGTGGCGACGGGTGTGCACATCAAAGAGGCGGAAGGTACCACCGTATGCATCCCGAGCCATGAGAATATGTTCGCCGGGATCGAGCAGCATGGCGATCTCACGCATGGCGGCAGTACCGGTCGAGAAGGTCAATCCCCAGGCTGCGCCCTCAAGCGATGCGATGCTGTGCTCCAGCGCATTCCGGGTAGGATTGCCACTCCGTGAGTACTCGTAGCCCGTGCTGGCACCGACTTCGGGCCACTTGAAGGTGCTTGTCTGGAAGATCGGGACGATCATCGAACCGGTGCGAGGATCCGGATCCTGACCGGCACGGATACACCGTGTCTCGATTCCGGTATCCTGCCAATCCGCAAATTCTGGTCGCTGTGCACTCTCAGTCATCAATCTCTCCTTCACCCGGTCACTGCCTGCATTGTCCTGAATATCGGGCGAATTGTCGAATCTCATCAGGCAGCGTCCACTCCAGAGATGTCACTACTCAGATCCGGTCGCAACTGCCGCACTAGACTGATCAAGTGGAGGATAGAGTCGGACTCGACTTGAAGCTCAAAGAGGTCTGCCAGCTTAAGGACAAGGTCTTGCAACATCTCGCGAGCGATTGCGGCCTGCTCCGGCTGGTCAGACTCCACCAACAAGGCGAGCATGCTGCTTGCCGGCACCGGGATCATGCCGCGCGGTGCCCGTGGCTTGCCGATACCGCGCAGGATTCTGTCGCGTAGTCGCCAAACGAAGCGACCAAGCAGATAGGGCACGAAGGGAAGTTCACCATCCCAGGTCTCCAGGAGTTCGACAAAGATCAGATAACATTCCTGCTCCACATCGTCGTAATCCCAGATGCCGATGAGCGTGGGAGTGTTCGGCCATGGCTTCAGGATATTGCCGATACGGACAAGCCGTGGTTGCAGCGAGAGATAGAGCAAATCACGACACTCGGTATCGCCGGCGTGTGCTCTCGACGCCAGCTCGTGAACCTGGTGAAGCTGCGATTGAGGCAGGCGGCCGGTTGGTGGCAGATCGAGCGGATATCGTGTGCGCTCTCCCTTGTGATAGTGGCTGTGCAATCGCTCCCGTAAGGTCGGTGTTGTATAGAGTGCCATGTGATTGAGCTCCTTTGCTCCCGATTCCCAGGCTCTCTGGAGCTCAATTCTCTCTTCAGCGACCAGCGAACTTCCTGGTGTGCACAGCGCCACATTTGGGACAGGTAGCAGTGACAGTAGTAAAATCCGTCACGTACCAGTCTCGATTGCGGACCTTAATGTGCAGGTGTCCAGCAGCGTCCACCATCGCGAGCAGTATTGGCGGATCGTGACGATCACAGGTCCAACGCTCGAATTCTTCAGACTCAATTTGGTGGTTCTCGGCTGCGTCCATATGGCCCCCCTGGATTCAGAATAGAACATTTGTTCTGATTTGGCAACTGTGTGGCGCTGCAATCCACGAATGACAAAGATCGTGAGATAGTAGGCATGATCGGGTGCCAGAACAAAGGCTCCTACCACCAGTGAGGAAGATGAACGATGACTTATATCGCTGATTCTGGTCGATACAATGACCGCATGAGATATCGCCGCACAGGAGAGAGCGGCCTGCTGTTGCCGGAGATTTCCCTGGGACTGTGGCAGAACTTTGGCGACGATCGACCGCTGGATGTGCAGCGAGCGATCTTGCGCACCGCATTCGATGCGGGTGTTACGCACTTCGATCTCGCGAACAACTATGGTCCGCCCTATGGCAGCGCCGAGAAGAACTTCGGCAGCATTTTTGCGCAGGACTTCAAGCCGTATCGCGATGAACTTATCATCTCGAGCAAGGCTGGATTTGATATGTGGGATGGCCCCTACGGTAACTGGGGCAGCCGCAAATACCTCACCGCATCGCTAGACCAGTCGTTGGCACGCATGGGGCTTGAGTACGTCGATATCTTCTACCATCACCGCGAGGATCCCGATACGCCGATCGAAGAGACGGCGAGTGCGCTGGCAAGCGCTGTTCAGCAGGGGAAAGCGCTCTACGTCGGCGTTAGCAACTACAGCCCGACACGAACCGAGCAGATGATCGCTGCCTTGGCACCCTACAACATTCATTTGCTGATTCATCAACCGAGCTACAACATGCTCAATCGACATCCGGAAGATGGCCTCTTCGACGTGCTCAAAGCCAATGGCGTTGGCAGTATTGCGTATGTGCCGCTGGCCCAGGGATTGCTGACCGATCGGTATCTGGATGGGAGCATACCAGGCGGGAGCCGCGCTGCCCGCGATGGTTCGCTGAAATCAACCCAGGTCGATGCGACGTATTTGGCGAAAGCACGCGCGCTTAATGATCTCGCGACGAATCGAGGGATGACCCTGGCGCAGTTGGCCCTGGCGTGGATCTTGCGTCGAGACGAGATCACCTCAGCACTGATTGGCGCAAGCAGCGTAGGACAGCTACAGCAGAATCTGGCAACCATCACCTTCCCGCTGCTCTTCACTGATGAGTTGGAGACAATCGAGAAGGTGTTGGGTGGGTAGCCGAGGCAGCATTCCCTAGGAGTTCTCATGCGAAGGACTGGTAGAAAGGTAGCACCGAAGGTGGTCGAGTCCATAGGACGAGCCCCACAGGGGAGACAAGCTCCCCTGCTACCTGTCCAATGCATAGCGTCACCTCGGAAAATCCACTTTAGCTAATCGCCAACTCCAATGCATGCGCGATATCGGCCAGATGCCATTCATCATCTGGCCGGCCAACAAGGCTGAGGCCGATGGGAAGCCCACGATCGTCCTGACCCGCGGGCAGGGCGAAGACAGGCTGACCGGTGGCATTCCACGGCTGCGTCAGACGCGTCAACGCCGCCCCTGTCTCTTCGATAGTGCCATCGGTGTAGGAAACCGACGTCTCCCCCGCCCTCGGTGCGGTAACCGGAGTGGTCGGCACCAGCATGGCATCCAGCCGATGTTCGGCATAGAGCTTGGCAATACTCTGCTTTGCCCGCTGGCGAGCCGCAATCGCAGCAAAATAGACATCTACTGGCAAGATGACGCCAAGTTCAACGCGTTCTCGGAGCGTTTCGCCCATCATCTCGGGGGCGGAAACCAGCAGATCGCGATGAACCTGACCACATTCGATGCGGATAATCTGCGAGGCGGCGATCCGGGCTGCGGCGGCATCCTCCCACACGCAATCCACAATTTCCGCACCAAGCCGCTCGGCATGCGCGATAGCACGCTGCCAGGCTACAGTCACCTCTGGCTGAATGCGCTCTGCAAAGAAACCGCCAGGGACGCCAATGCGCACGCCCTTCAGCGATGCTTCATCCTCCGGGAACCGATCCCACATCGTCGGAATCTCGTTCCCCTTGCCCTGCATACCGAGGTACAACGCCATACAATCTGCGACTGTGTTCGCCAACGGACCAACCGTATCCAGACTGGCCGAGAGCGGGAAGATCCCTTCCAGAGAGAGTCGTCCGTACGTCGGCTTGAGACCGGTTACACCGCACAACGATGACGGAATGCGAATACTGCCGCCGGTGTCGGTACCAAACGCACCAAGGGCGGTACCATTCGCGATAGCAGCAGCACTACCACCGCTGGATCCACCAGGGATATGCTCTGTATCCCATGGATTCCGACAGGGATCGCTGAAGATACCCGCCGCCGCCTCTTGTGTGACCGTCTTCCCTACATAGATCACGCCGGTGCGACGCAATGCATGCACGACTACTGCATCTCGCTCGGCTTTGTCGACATCTTCACGCGCTTCCATATTGCAGACTGTTTGATAACCAGCCAGATCAATGATGTCCTTCACACCAACAGGGATGCCGAAGAGCGGCGTTGGCTGCATCCTCAGCATACGGCGACGATCCTGTGCCTCGGCCGTCTCCATGAGGTATTTGGGACGTACATCCAGCCAGGCCATGACCGCATCATCCGTCTCTTGCATACACGTGAGAATCTCGGCCATGAGTGCCTGTGTCGAGATTTCATGCGTGGCCAGATCGTGCAGTGTCCGCCGAATAGTACGTGGAGCCGGGTTCGGATTGGTTGCTGGCATTACTTGCTATCCCATGCTGCATCGAATGCAGAAGCTGATGGAGTCCGGGTGACATCACCGCGAAGCTGTTGCGATTGCGCCATCGCGGTGAAGTAAGCGACGGTGAGTGCAGGGATACGATCCGCCGGGATCTCGATCTGCAATGCGCGCAGCAGTGTGTGCACGGCGGCTTCTTGTTCTTCAGTCGTCATGAAAATCCCCTGGGCGTTCTCTTCAGGTCCGGTATGTGCCCATTGTACGCCAGCGATTGGCGATCAGGCTTCCTTATCCATAATTCTGCACACACTTTTCGACGAACCGATGCCCCATGCGGTATGATTACGCCAGAACAAACAAGGGCGTCAACTTCGTCGATAGCTAAGCCGGTCATCACAGGATGGCTGGCGTTTTTATTGTTGCGGGGCGTCGTTAGCCGGGGTAGGATGCCAGCATGAGTTGATCGTTCCCAGGGAGCAGATATGGCATCCACACTCATTACCAATGGCCGCATCATGGATGGTACCGGTAATCCATGGTTTTACGCCGACCTCCTCTTTGCCGACGATACGATCAGTGCCATCGAGCCACCCGGAAGCATTTCTCCCGAGCGCGCGGATACGGTTATCGATGCGAGAGATCATGTGGTCGCGCCGGGGTTCATTGATATCCAGAGCCATTCGATTCTGCCACTCCTGCTGGATGGTCGATCCCTGAGTAAGGTAACGCAGGGGGTCACCACCGAGATCATGGGTGAGTTCTGGACACCGGCTCCGTTCGGTGGTGGCATTGTCGACCCGTGGGCCATCGCACTGGTACATCGGCTGGAAGGCGACGAAAAAGCCCGGTGGGACGAGCAAGCGCGTAGCTGGACCCGCTTCGGTCACTGGTTGCGCGATCTGGAAACACACGGTGTGTCAGTCAATATCGGCTCGTTCGTGGGCGGGGGCACCATTCGTGAGTTCGGTATGGGGCAGATGCAAGGTGAGCCCGATGCTGATCAACTCGCCGCCATGCGCAAGGCAACCGCCGAGAGCATGGAAGATGGCGCGTTCGGCGTCGCGACCGCACTCATCTATCCACCGAATATCTACTCATCGACCGCCGAACTAACCTCGATCATGGAGGTAGTGGCCGCCTATAACGGCATCCATATCACCCATATGCGCAGTGAAGGCGAGCGGATACTGCCAGCGTTGGAGGAAACAATCGGTATCGGTCGGGATACTGGTGTCATCAGCGAAATCTATCACCTCAAGGCAGCGGGTCGACCAAGCTGGCACCAAATGCCCGCAGTCATCGCGCGCATCACCGAAGCCCGCGCGCAAGGCATTGATGTCGCCGCAGATATGTATCCCTATCGCGGATCGGGAACCGGCCTGGCGGCATCGGTACCGGCCTGGGCGGCGGAAGGTGGGCTACTGCAACAGAGCCTGGATGATCCTGCTATCAGCCGCAAGATGCTGGATGAGATGGACTACGCGCTTGATCATCCGGAGAGCGAGTTCGAGCACATGGCGCATCGCGCCGGAGCCGAGAACGTGCTTCTGGCCGAGTTCGCCACACCGGAGTTGGGCGAGCGTTTCCAGGGAAGAACGCTTGCCGATGCTATGTCAGCGTTGAATATGCCGATGAACGAGGCGATTCTCTGGCTGCTACGAAACGACCGCTCCGCCATTTTCACCATGTATCTGGGCATGAGCGAAGAGAATCTGGAAATCCAGATGAAACAGGAATGGATCAAGTGGGGCACCGATGCGGGTGGTGTCGATCCTGCCTGGATGGCTGCCCGCGGACTCGTCCATCCTCGTGCTTATGGCACCTATCCGCGCATTCTCGGGCATTACAGTCGCGATCTTGGCTGGATCACGATGGAGGACGCTGTGCGCAAGGGTACCGGCGCAGTAGCGGAACGACTCGGCATTCGTGATCGGGGCACATTGCGACCGGGGATGAAGGCAGATGTCATCATCTTCGATCCCGCGACAATCATTGATGTCGCCGATTACACCGATCCACATCACCTCAGCGTCGGTATGCGCGATGTCTGGGTCAACGGCACGCGGGTACTGGCAAGTGGCGAACACACCGGCGCAACACCCGGCACCCGCGTTTACGGGCCAGGGGCGCGCTAGAGTCCGATTCTGAAACGTAGGGGCGCATACCTTCTGCTTCGCATCCAGGATGCGCCCGAAAAGAAAGCAACACCATGACCTCTACACTCATCACCAACGGACGCATCATCGATGGCAGTGGCAACGCCTGGTTCTATGGCGATCTACTGATAACAGGTGACAAGATCGCGCAGATCGAGGCACCAGGAACTATCGACCGCAGCAGCGCGGATGTCGTTATCGATGCCAGCGATCATGTGGTCTCGCCTGGATTCATCGATATCCAGAGCCATAGCATCATCCCCTTCCTCGTCGATGGCCGCTCGCTGAGTAAAGTCACCCAGGGTGTCACCACCGAAGTCATGGGCGAAGCCTGGACACCAGCTCCTTATGGTGGACGTATCGATATGCCCTTCCGGGAGAACGTGCGCGGTCGCATCGGCGATGCTGCGTACGAAGAGTGGGATGCCCTCGGTCGCAGTTGGAGCCGCTTCGGCGATTGGTTGAACGAGTTCGAGCGACGGGGCGTTTCGGTCAACTTCGGCTCGTTCGTTGGCGGCGGCACCGTCCGCCAGTGGGGCATGGGCCTGGAAGCGGGCGATGCCAGCGATGATGCCATCCAGAGCATGAAGAAGATGGTCGCCGAGAGCATGGAGGATGGTGCATTCGGTGTCGCAACCGCCCTCATCTATCCGCCCGATGTCTACACCAATACCGAAGAGCTGATTGAGATCATGAAGGTGGTGGCTGCCTACAACGGTATCCATATCACCCATATGCGCAGCGAGGGAGATGAAATCGAGAGCGGCTTTGCCGAGATGCTCCGCATTGCAGAGGAAACGGGTGTTTCCAGCGAGATCTATCACCTCAAAGCGATCGGTACGAAGAACTGGCCGAAGATGCAAACGATCATCGATGGCGTCAATGCGGCGCGAGCGCGGGGGATCGATATCACCGCTGATATGTATCCCTACGAGGGTGCAGGCACCGGGCTCGCCTCCTGTCTGCCGCCGTGGTGTCTGGCCGATGGCAAGCGCCTGGAGAATCTGCAGAATCCTGAGATTCGTGCGCGCATCAAGGATGACATGGTCAATCAGAAGGAGCCGTGGGAGAACTGGGGTCTGATGATCGGACCGGAGAATATCCTGCTGGCGCAGCCGGAGCATCCAGATATCCGCAAATATCTGGGCTGGTTTGTGAGCGATGTCGCTGCCGACCTGAGCGTCGATTGGCCGGAAGCGATCTGCTATCTGCTCGAAACCAATGTCCACGATATCTTCACGATGTACATGGCCATGAGCACTGATAATCTGGCGCTGCAGAGCAAGCTACCGTGGATCACCTTTAGTACTGATGCGGGCGGTGTCGACCCCGAGCTTGTGCGGGAGATGGGATTGCTCCATCCCCGCGCCTATGGTGTTTACACACGCGTATTGGGGCGGTTTGTACGGGAGAATGGATGGATCACATTGGAGGACGCCGTGCGCAAATCGAGTAGCGCTGTTGCGAGTCGGCTGGGATTGCGAGATCGTGGACTGCTCCGCGCCGGACAATTTGCTGATGTCATCATCTTCGATCCGGAGACGATTATCGATACCGCCACCTACACCGACCCCCATCATCTCAGCACTGGCGTGCGCGATATGTGGGTCAATGGCGAGCGGGTGCTGGATAACGGCACACACACCGGCGCCCTACCCGGAATGCAGGTGCGCGGACCGGGGTATCGGGCGCGATAGCGTCTATACTTCCCAGCACTATGGAGCATGATTACCGACACCTCTCTACTGAATTTGATATGGATGCCTGGCTGGACGCAACGGACACGCTGATTCCGGGAAGTCACAGTGCCAACGATGTGCCGCGCACGCGGCCGTTTGTGCATATGACTGGTCCGGGTGGCGATGTGCTGTTGCGACAGTGGCCGGAAGGAACGACCACCGACCAGATAGCGGCGTATAACCGCGTGCTGGCTGCGATGTTGGGCATCCCGCAGATTCCTTCCCCCGTCGCAGGCACGACCGAGGTTAAAGATTGCCTTTACTCGGCGCAGAGCTGGCTACCCGGTCGCGCGCTCGGTCGTTTTGGCGGCTACCGCACTCCGGATGATGAAGCGATTTACGTACCACTCCCGGAGAGTGCACACGCGAACAATGTGATCGCGCAGGTTGCAGGCATCATCGCCCAGGCGCATTTGGCCAGCGAAAGTGTTGACCGCGCCGATCTGCCAACGATGACGATGCAGCAGACGATGGAACGTGTGCGCAAGTACTGGCAGACGCATCGCCCAATTCTCGGTGATAAAGCCGCAGACGAGCGCGATATCCGCCGGTGGTTGCGTTGCGGTAATCGCATGGTGCCGACCGCCAGCGATCTCATTCGCAACGAACAGGCCGAGATGCGCGATACCAGCGTGATACTGCACAACGATCTCTGGCCGGAGAACGTGCTGGTCGAGGGTCTTGAGGACGAGCGCATGGTCACCGGTATTATTGGCTGGCGACACATGGCTGTGGGTTCACCGGTGCTCGATATCGCCCAGATGAGCATACAGATGCAGGGCTGGAGTGCGGCACTGACAGAGGCTGTCATCGAAAGCTACTCCGTGCAGCGGCATCTGCGTCCGGATCAGCGGCGGCTTGTTCCCGCGGTGGCCGGATTGCTGCTGGTGGAGAGAGTAGGCCAGATGCTGACACTCGCCTATCTCGATGATCGCATGATCAACCACGAGGCTTCGCCATTGTTGCGTAGTGGTATGAAAACCCTGCTCGATTCGCTGGAACGCATCACGTTGATTCTGGCACCCGATATTGAGCGCACCCAGCGCGGCTTCGAGCAGAAGCGCGGCGGAAATGATCGCAAGCCCCAATACGATAGGACAAAGAAGAAGCGGTAGCATCACCCCTTACGGGCGACAGGATTCGCATGTTCTCCGCTGGCCAGACCACCAATTGATCGGCTGATTTCTCACTATATGTTGAATGACAGGGGTGCGGAGTCGTCGGAGACACCCCCGGGGTGGTAGGTTCTCGTGATCGTTGCAAC
>JAGQGU010000072.1:219-1487 GCA_020432165.1 Thermomicrobiales bacterium | reverse complement strand
TCGGCAGCAATGTCACCGTTCCCTTCAAGGAAAAGGTGGTATCGCTGGTGGATGAGGTGAGTGAGACCTCCCGACGCATCGGTGCCGTTAACACTATCATCCCGCGTGACGGCAAACTCATTGGCGATAACACCGATGCCTACGGCTACGCTGCCTCCATTCGGGAGAGTTATCCCGGTTACACACCAGAGCGCGCGCTCGTGCTTGGCGCTGGCGGCGCTTCCCGGGCAGTGATTGTGGCATTGCAGGAGATGGGTGCGGGCGAAGTGATCATCGTGAATCGCACGCTTGCTCGCGCCGAGGAGCTCGCGGCCGAACTCGGTGCCAGCGCTGCCGGATGGGAGACGTTACCGGATCTCATGCCGACAGCAAGTCTGGTAACGAATGCCACGGCACTCGGCTGGTACGACGAACGCGTGCTGGATGAGCGACTGGTAGCGATGCTGCCGCAGGGTGCGATTGTGACCGATCTGACCTACGCGAATACACCGTTGCTACAGGATGCTGCTGCCCAGGGATTGCACACGCTCGATGGACTCGGGATGCTTGTGTATCAGGGTGTGCGCTCATTCGAACTCTGGTTCGGGATCACGCCACCCGTCGATGTGATGTGGGCCGCCGCGCGGGGATAACCGCCGTCCAACCCGTGGGCCCGGGCTGTGATCTCCCAATTTGTACGCGGTTCGCACCCCGGAGGCACGTAGGGGCGAATCCTGTAAGGTATCCGCCCGCATCGGCGGCAAAGCCGCCGATCATTTGGGGGGTCTCCCCTGGGGCCAAACCCCAGGGCTACGATTGACGGCCTGGCCCTACGGAGCCTTCTCGACGTAATCGATCACCACGTATCCCGCTACACCATCCTCGGTTTCGACTGGCAGCCAGGTATAGCCGTCGCCTTCCTCCGGTGCACCGGTGACAAGTAGTTCGGTGCCTTCCGTCAGTGCATCGATCGCATCACCATCGGTGGTTGGTTCGGAGCGGAGGCGGACATTCTCGTCGTTCGTGACAACCGTCGTGCCGACCTCGAACTCGCCGGCTGCAGCCGGTGTGACATCGGTACCGCTGGCGGTACCATCGCTCTCCTCAGGCTGTGATTCTGCGGTGGTGCCCTGGACCTCGGTAATGAAATCGGAAGCAACCCAACCTTCGGCACCGTCCTCCTCGTTCACGCGGATCCTGTACCAGGTATAGTCGTCGGCTTCTTCCGGACCTTCCAGCACTTCCAGTTCCACGCCTTCATCGAGCTGAGTGACGACATCGGCATCGAC
>JAGQGU010000072.1:0-174 GCA_020432165.1 Thermomicrobiales bacterium | reverse complement strand
CGATGGTGCCAGTTTCCGTCTCCTGCGACTCGCCAGCGAGTGTGCCATCACCCTCGGTGAAGGTGAGCGTGGCCGGATCGGCACCGACGCCATTGGCAGGTGCAATCTCCATCGCGAGCATGCGCAACGGATTCGCCTCATCCTCACGAGAGGTCGCTGCGACACCCGCCGGGA
>JAGQGU010000071.1:394-1404 GCA_020432165.1 Thermomicrobiales bacterium | reverse complement strand
GATACCTTTCAGGATCCGCCCCTACGTGCCTCCGGGGTGCGACCCGCGTACAAATTGGGAGATCACAGCCCGGGCCCACGGGTTGGACGGCGGTTATCCCCGCGCGGCGGCCCACATCACATCGACGGGTGGCGTGATCCCGAACCAGAGCTCGAACGAGCGCACACCCTGATACACAAGCATTCCGAGTCCATCGAGCGTGTGCAATCCATGGGCGGCAGCATCCTGTAGCAACGGTGTATTCGCGTAGGTCAGATCGGTCACGATCGCACCCTGCGGCAGCATCGCTACCATGCTCTCATCCAGCACGCGTTCGTCGTACCAACCCAGTGCCGTGGCATTCGTTACCAGACTTGCTGTCGGCATGAGATCCGGTAACGTCTCCCATCCGGCTGCGCTGGCACCGAGTTCGGCCGCAAGCTCCTCGGCGCGAGCAAGTGTGCGATTCACGATAATCACTTCGCCCGCACCCATTTCCTGCAATGCCACAATCACCGCCCGGGAAGCACCGCCAGCGCCAAGCACGAGCGCGCGCTCTGGTGTGTAACCGGGATAACTCTCCCGAATGGAGGCAGCGTAGCCGTAGGCATCGGTGTTATCGCCAATGAGTTTACCGTCATGCGGGATGATGGTGTTAACGGCACCGATGCGTCGGGAGGTCTCGCTCACCTCATCCACCAGCGATACCACCTTTTCCTTAAAGGGAACGGTGACATTGCTGCCGAGGATCTCGGATTGACGGATCGTGGCGACGCGCTCAGCCAGATCGTCGGGCTCGGTCTCCCACAACTCATAGGTATGATTCATACCCAGCGCCGCAAAAGCGGCATTGTGCATGCGGGGCGAGCGCGAATGCGCGATAGGGTTCCCGATCAGTCCAACTCTCATGCTTAACACCCGCTCGAATCTTCTTCATCCACCGCAATCTGATGTTCTTCGTAGGTATAGCTGAACCGATGCTCGCCACTACAGTCACCCTTGGCAACGAAATAGTAGTAGCCGTCATTCGT
>JAGQGU010000071.1:0-332 GCA_020432165.1 Thermomicrobiales bacterium | reverse complement strand
TCAGCCATATAGGTGTCGTAGGCGGTCTCTTTTGATTTGGCCAGGTTGTCATCCTCGGTCAGTCTTGGCCACCAGTCATTCTCGGCGGTACCAATGCCGTATTGCTGCGAGGGATCCGCATTGAGATTCATGTCATCGTGGAAGCGGTTGAGATAGACCTCGGCGATGGATGGCCGCTCGATTGATACCGCCGCTTCCCGCTCAACGATGGATGCCACCGTTACCGCCTGGAATACGCTCAGATCCTGCGCCTCGAAACCGGCAAGGATATCGTCCGTTAGATGATCCTGAAAGTTCTGCAGCTGATAATCGATCAGATTTGCGACCGAGCC
>JAGQGU010000070.1 GCA_020432165.1 Thermomicrobiales bacterium | reverse complement strand
TCCTCCACTTCGGCATCAGTTGCTTCCGGTCGCGGATAGCGAATGTTGTCGGCCACCGTGCCACTGAAGAGGAAGGGCGACTGCGGTACGATGCCGAGCTGACGGCGGTACTTCGGCAGATCGAAGGTGCGGATATCCTTGCCATCGATCAGAATCTGTCCACCCTGGAACTCGTAGAAACGGGTGATCAGCTTGCCGATGGTGCTCTTACCCGCACCGGTATGCCCGACAATAGCGAGTGTCTGCCCGGCAGGGATATGCAGATCGAAGTGGTGAAGGACGTTCGTGCCGCCCTCGTACTTGAAGTCGACCTGGCGGAACTCGATCTCGCCGCGAATCTCTCCGGGATCCTCATCGGCTGTCTGCACGACCTCAGGTTCGCTATCGATGAGCGAGAAGACGCGCTCACTGGCACTCAGACCCTGCTGGAACTGACTCCAGAACGAAGCGATGGAGGTAAGTGGTCCCCAAAAGATACCGATGCTCTGCATGAAGAGGAACCAGTCGCCGTATGAGATGGTCTCGTCAACCACCTTGGTGCCACCGAGATAGACCAACAGCACCTGCGCCAAACCGATGAAGAAGAAGAGCACCGGGAAGATACCGCTAAAGGTAATGCCCTGACGCAAACCGACGCTGTACGCCTGATTGAGCACCGGCTTGAACTCTTCGTAGAGCGTACCTTCCTGTCGGAATGCCTTGGCAATGGCGATACCATTCATGGCTTCCTGCACGCTGGTGTTCACCATGGCGGTACTACGTTGGTTCTTGCGGGTTGTCTCTCGGGCGATCCGACGGAATCCGAGGGCAATGAAGACGACGATCGGGGCCATTGCCAACGCCACACTTGCCAACATCACGTTCCGGCTATAGAGAATGCCGATGATGATGCCAACAAGCAGGATCTGAGAGATCAAACTCAATGTAAGCGTGACCACATTTGCGAACTCATCCGAATCCGAGGTAACACGACTGACTACCTTGCCCGATGGATTCTTGTCGAAAAACGACATGTCACGCAGCGTGATGGCGCGGAAGGCATCCTCGCGCAATTGCAGGACGACGTTGCCAACGACGCGCGCACTCAACCAGGAGCGGAAGAAGTTGAAGACCCACGCCGATACACCGGTCGCGAGAATGGCAGCGAACCATATCCACTGCGTACGACGATCGAAGGTGTCTTCCGTGATGCGATCGAGACCCCAGGCAGCGGCGATCGGTGTCAGCATGGACGCGATCGAATTAAGCACGATCATCGTGGTGGTCACGATCATCGCGGTCTTCTCCGGGCGGAAGTAATCGAGAATGCGACCGATTAACTCACGGTCGCTATAGGAACGGTCGTAATCCTCGGCATCGAGGCCGTCCATGAACCAACCCATGATTAGGCCTCCACTTCGTCGTAGTGCGAAAAGATGCGACGGTAAAGCGCGGATTGCTTCAGCAGCTCATGGTGTGTGCCAAAGGCCTCTATCCGGCCACCACGAAGCAGCAATACCTTGTCCGACCATCTGATCTGGCTGAGGCGATGCGTGATCAACAGCGTTGTTCGCCCCTCCAGCAATCGATGCATGGCGCGCTGAATCTCATCTTCGGTGTTGCTATCGATCGCGCTGGTGGAATCATCCAGCATGAGCATGTGTGGTTCGTTCAAAAGCGCGCGCGCGATCGCCAGACGCTGCCGTTGACCACCGCTCAGCGTCACACCGCGCTCGCCGATCACGGTATCGTAACCCTGCTCCATCGCCACGATGAACTCGTGGGCCTGCGCGTCCTTGGCAGCCTGCACGATCTGCTCACGGGTGGCATCCTGACCGGCACTGAAGGCGATGTTCTCGGCAATCGAACGACTGAAGAGGGTGACATCCTGCTCGATAACGGCGATCTGTGAGCGCAGCGAATCGAGATTCCATTCACGCACATCCCGGCCATCAATAAGGATGCGGCCGGAATCGACATCGAAGATGCGATTGACCAACTTGCTCAATGTGCTCTTGCCAGAACCGGTCTCGCCAACAATCGCGATGGTTTCGCCTGGTTCCGCACGGAAGCTCACGTTCTGGAGAACTGGTGTGTCCTCGTAACCGAAGGAGACATCATCAAAAACGATCTCACCACGCAGGTCACCGATATAGCCACCTGTATTCTGATCGAGCTCGGTCTTCTCGTTGATGAGCTCAAGGACGCGGCGGGCGCCCGCCATACCGATCTGAACCATGCTGAAGCTGAAGGTGGAGATACCAACCGGGAACCCGAACTGCTGCCAGAGCACGGAGTAGGAGACCAACTGACCAACCGTGATTTCTCCCGCCTGCTGAAGGTAAACACCGTGCATGAGCGCCACCGCCATCGCGACGGCGAAGATCAAGGTCGGTAAGTACCATGCCTGTACCAATCCCTGCTTCACCGCCCAATCACGATATTTGCGCGCGTTGCGGCTGAACTTGCCGAGCTCCGGCAGTTCCTGGCCGGTGCTCTTGATCACTTCGATACCGTGAACGCTCTCGTTCAGATTCGCGTTCACCGCACCGAACGACGCCCGCATCTCATTCGATACCGGACTCAGCTGCTTCATATACCAATAGAGTGTGATGGCGAAGAAGACCATAAAGATTGCCGGCACGATCAGCAGCCGGGGATCGATGCGATACATGAACCAGAGCGGTACGACGAGGGCAATCATCGAACTGAGGATCAGATCGATACCGGGGGAGATCATGTAGTTCATCTGGCGGATATCGTTGGTCGCGCGCGCCATGATATCGCCGACCTTTTGGCGGTTATGGAATGTCTGACTCTTGCCGAGCAGACTAATGAAGAGTTCCTCGCGTGCACCGCGCTGCAGGCTGGCGGCAATGACCTCCACACCCAAACGCGCAACAAAATCGACGATGGCGCGGGCGATGACGATAACGACAAGCACGACCGCTATTCGTTGCAGTTCCGCGACACGATCTCCATCACCCAGCACAGCGTCGAACGCCTGGCCGGTGTAGCCGGGGATCATGGCGTTCAGGAACTCGGTGGAAAACGCGGTGATCAGGAAAATCACCAACCAGCCCTTGATACGCAATACATGGCTGATCACCCACCGCAGTGGTGTACTGCGATCGTATTGCGGAGCGTTGCTTACGCTGAACTCAGAACTGGTGTCTGCTATCGGTATTGTTTGTGTTGCCATGAATCACCCCACATGGAAAAGGAGTCGATTGCCAGTCTACCGCAATACGAACAAATGATCTATATGATTGAGCAGAGGGTTTCAGATCGTCGACGTATCGATGATGAGCCCATCCCAGGAGAATGTGACCGGCAGCCCTTGGGACTGCAGTTGCTGCGAAAGTGCAAGCCCGTCATCATACGATATTCCGTCAGGTTCATCAAGATGAATGAGCGCTGCTTTCCGTGGATGCATCTCCCGAATCACCTCCAGTGTGCGTTCATAGCGCATTTCGGAGCTGAGGACGGAATGATCCGCCGGAATACGACGCTCGCCCCGAAGTGGATGGAATTCGCAAACACCCGATGGCAGGATGGCGAGATCCAGATCGGATTCCAGCGACGTGGGCGACCAGCCGAAGAGCTCATCCATCGCGATCCAGACGCGCTCGCTCCCTTGCTCAAGCAGGTAGGCGAAGACGTAATCTTCCGCGAGAGGAACCGGTGTGATGGTCAGATCACCGATCGTAATGGATTCACCGGGAGCGATCACATGCAGCTCGATCAGGCCGATATGCTGCTCGTACTCCAGGTGACTCCAGGAACCAAGCAACTTCTTCATATCGTCTCGCACCCGTTCCGGCACATAGACATGGGTCAGCTTGTTCGGTCCACCACGGAGATCCCAGTTTATCTGTTCGAAGATGCGGCGACCCATCACGTGATCAGGATGGTAATGCGAGTAGAAGCAATGCTCCACTCCATCGACATCAGCGCGATTAAGTGATTCGAGGATGTCTTCGGGTGTGTCGAAGAGGATATTTGCCTGGTGGACAAAGACGCTGGGACCGCGACGTGCATAAGGCACGCCTTTAGCTCGCGCTTCGGAATTAAGCGCATCCCGGAATCCGGGTCGGGGAAGAGCAATGGCTCCACCGCTGCCAAGAATCTCGATCTTCATTGATCGCGCCAACCTCTCATCGCACGCTCATTGAGCCTCGCTACCGCCGCCAACCTGATAACCCACATTTGGACGCATTTTTCGCCTTTATGTGTCCGTTCATTGTGCACTACTTTGGGCGTTTACACAGCCCCATTTTGCGCATTCCTGCCCGCTAAAGGTTGCGAACATACGCATATACATACGGGCAATTTGGAATCTTCGGGTTAAGAAAGCAGAACTCCGGCATACAGGTATGGTAGATTTGGGTGTGGCCAGTGGGATTCGGCCGCTCTTGACACCCCGCCAGTGTGTACGTACCATTGACACAACGTCACAATTCTGGCAGGATGTCACCAGCACGCAGGACTCTGTGCCACCGATCAGAAGGTATGGCTGATTTGCCTTCTATCCGATTCTGGAAAGCGATTTCCGGAGCTATGCGGATCCACAAACACTATTCGCTGGCTGGGCGAGTCTGTGGAAGCCGACCTGTGGAGGGGATACCACAATGACCGAAAACGAGCGCCGTGCCCAGGATACACTCTGCCGGAGCGATATTTTACGCCGCGTTGTACTTAGTGGCGGACTGATCGCTTCCTTCCTCACCGCTCTCCTGGTATTCACGCCGTAACGGATTCGGCAGTTGCCAACTAATCCATTCTGTGAATATCTCACCCGTTGGTTCTCACCAACGGGTGTTTTTGTGTTGGCTCTATGATCGAATCCAGTTTGATGAGAGCACTCCGGACTTGAGACCCGATCATGGCGACGGCGATGACAGAGTTCCTGCCTCCCAAGTCTCAGATTTCTACCAATCCATTACTGTTTGGTGGCGTCGTGATCGATCCCCTTTTTCTCGTGGTCATTGCGCGTGGCGTAGTGCGCGCTGTGGACGTGATGTAGAGACCAATTCTGAATCTCCACAAACTGGATATGGGCGCGAACCAGCATAGCGCGATGACGATCTATAAACGCGCGCAATCTGTGCTCGTCTCCGACGATCTCGACAATGATGATGGTCTGCGGATTCCTCACCTCCCCCGCCAGGTCATCAATGATGGGGCCATGCCCCTGAAATCCCAGATGTGAACGGTAGGCCACCGCAGCTTCCAGGCCAGCATCGTGCGCCCAACGCACCAACTGATGGGAGAGGTCTCGCCGGAGCACTTTCCTCCACCACTTTCCTTCGTGATGCACGTAGTCGCGTGCCCGAACATGGATGCGTAACATACCGGAGCTTACTGAATGAGATTCCACTACTCACCTCCATTCTTTTTCATGCGAAGCGCAACTCTCCGTGCGCGAACCCGGCTAGCCCGATGAACACTCGCCTCATGAAGGGAGAGGCCGATCAACGGATGTCCGGGATGAAGATATTTGCTGGTAAGAATGCGCTGGGAGTGATAAATGCCGTGATGTCCAGAGATGGTGTAGGCAACAAAAACGGCGATGCCAAACAGAATAATGCTATTCCCGCCGATCCCAAAGAGCTCTGCACCCATCACCACGCAGGCAATCGGGGTATTGGCGGCGGCGGCAAACACCGCGACGAATCCCAAGGCTGCCAGCGTGTCCTGAGGCATTCCAAGGAATCCTGCCAGGACGGCTCCTAAAGTGGCACCGATGACGAAGAGTGGCGTCACCTCACCGCCCTTGAATCCCACACCTAATGTCAGGGCCGTGAGAAGTAGCTTAATGAGAAATGCGAATGTCGGGATCGAATCTCCTGCAAAGCATGCGTTCAGCAGTGGCAAACTTAGCCCGTTATAGTCGCGCGTCCCCAATAGAAGTGTGACGATAACAATGACAATACCGCCGGTGAATGTGCGCAGCACAGGATTCTCGATCAGTGATCGCGCCTGATGTTCTACAAATGCGGTAGCCTCGGCAAAGAGAAGACTCGCGAGTCCGAAAGCGACGGCCGCAACCGTCACCGAGGCAATGACATGAATAGAAAGATCAGGAAAACCAGAGGCAACTGTGTAGATGCCATGGTGGACTCCAACACCTTGTACGACCAAATCAGCAAGGATCGCCGCCACCAGGCATGGAATCAACGCGTCATAACGCATACTGCCGATAGCAACCACTTCCATGCTGAAAACTGTGCCTGCCATGGGAGTGCCGAAAACTCCGGAAAATCCGCCCGAGATTCCGCACATCAGCATTACTCGCAGGTGATCTACTGACAGGTGCAGTGCGCGTGCGCACCATCCCGCGATAGCCCCACCCATTTGCACCGCGGTACCTTCACGTCCTGCGGATCCCCCAAAAAGATGGGTGAGGATAGTGGAAACCAACACCAGCGGCAGCATACGCAACGGAATACGATTCACTTCATCCGCAGCGTGAATTTGGTCGAGGAGCAGGTTATTTCCCCTGGCAGCGTTGCTGCCATATCCGCTGTACGCCCAGGCGATGACGATACCCGCAAAAGGCAGCCCAAACAGCATCCACCCATGCTCTGTCTGAAAATCAGTAGCATGGTTGAGCGCAACAAGTAGCCCAGCACTGGCCAACCCACTCGCTGCTCCAACCACGACCGCAAGAATAGAAGACCAAAAAACCCAATATCGTCGAAAAGACACAAGAAAACTCCCGATGGGCAACGAGCGAGCATTTGCCGCTCATTCGCAACACAATTCAGGAGTCATCAACACCAGGCGGTGTAATTACGGCGAACCCCATCGCCAAATACGTTGTCAACGAATCCTAGGGCCAACACAAAGATCATGTCAATGTCAGCCCTAACCCTGCGTCCATTCACAATCTGTATTCAAGATTCCCGTATAATCGGCGAAACGATTTCTTTACCAGCAGGGGCGATAACATATGAATGTTGAGGACTACCGAATCCAACCCAATACCAAGGTCAATCTTGGGGAGTGGGATGCCAGCGATACGGGCACTGTGCCGGACAAGGAGACGGCACAGTATCTGCTTAAGGAGAATCGCAAAAAGATCATCGATCTTCAGGAACGCCTCTATGCCGAGAGCGCCCAAAGCATGTTGGTGGTTTTTCAGGCGATGGATACCGGTGGCAAGGATGGTTGTATCGAGAATGTCTTTAAGGGTGTGAATCCCACCGGCTGCCGGGTACGCAGCTTTAAGGTTCCGAACGACGTGGAGCGAGCGCACGATTTCCTTTGGCGCTACCATCAGCACACCCCTCGTAACGGCATTCTCCAGGTCTTCAACCGTAGTCACTACGAGGATGTCCTGGTGGTGCGGGTGAAGGATCTGGTCCCCAAGTCCATCTGGAGCAAGCGCTACGATCAGATCAATCACTTCGAAGAGGTGTTGGAGAGCAATAACACGCGCATCCTGAAGTTCTATCTGCATATCGATAAAGACGAGCAGAAGAAGCGGCTCGAATCTCGACTGGATGACCCGGCCAAGCACTGGAAGTACTCCAGTGCAGATCTTAAGGAGCGAGCATATTGGAACGACTATCAGGAAGCATTTGAAGTGATGCTCGAGAAGTGCAGCACTGCCACAGCCCCCTGGTTTGTGGTGCCCGCCAACCACAAGTGGTACCGCGATGTGGTGGTGAGTTCGGCTATCCTCGCTGCCCTGGAAGAGATGGATCCACAGTTTCCTGAGGGTGACAAGAATCTGGATAAAGTAAAGATTCCCAACTAATATCCCCACCTGCCGATTCTGCTCCGGAACCAGGTATTGATCGCCCTCGTTACCTGATCATGACAGCGCCACCACTCTCTCTACGCACTATTGGCGTTGTCATGATCTCGTGAAAGGAGATCATTATGAAGCCGATATCGCGCCGTGCCTTGATGGCAGCTTGCATCGCATTACCTCTAGTCGATTCTGGATATGTCGGTGCCATCGATATGGAGCCGATAACCAGCGAGCTCTACCCGCTTATCGAAGCCTTTCCCGATCGACCCGGGGAGGACGGACGAACCTTCAATCCCATTCTGGGCAGCCACCGATTTCTGTGGGAAGAGTCCGGCACCATGCCCGATACCTACTGGGATCCCTTCGGTATGGATATCCGGTTGCTCTTTGGTCTGACCAGCAACGATCTCCGTTGCACTGTATCCCAACCCGGAACCTCACCACTGCAGATTTGGCGACACATGGCAGATTCCCACGGACATCCGCTGGCACGAGCAGCGCTGACCGACCTGGGATGGGAAGTCTTGCAGGAGGATCCCTATCCGATCCTCGCCTACTCGGGTTCAGGAGAAGATCGAACGGTATTAGCCGAACGCATGGCGATACTTGGTCAAGCAATGAGCGCAGGTGCTTACGATCACATCGCATTTCCGGACGATATCACCATGGTCATTGGCCTGGAAGCGGACGTTGTCGATACGGCGGCTGGTTGGCTCTTCAATCGCACCATCATGGATCCTGTGAGATACAACTTCGGCAATCTGAAGTACGTACTCCCCGAAAGGACCTATGATCTCGCCTGGATGCCACCTGAAGACTTGCCGGTGGCAGGTGCCGAATCCACATTCGCCTGCAAATGGATCGATGAGGACGATGTTACATACCAGACGGTTGCCGTCAGTCTGGACTCTCCGGATGAGATTGAGGGGTTTGTGGCGTCAGTAGAGTCGCGTCTGCAAACAGAGAGATCGAATCAGTATGCTGATCGGGTCTTCGCCGACTTTCTCGAGATCGTGGATGTTAAGCAAGAATACGCATCCGTCAGGTTCGATTGCCGGGTAACAGATTTTGGGTGGGATATCGTGACTGCCGCTCAAACGGGTGACCTTGGCTTCCTTCCGCCATTGTAACAGTCTGTCCTCATCGTGCAGGCATTCCCACCTACAGCACGAGTTCCCAGGTCTGCTCAATCAGATCTCGTCCAAACACATGCTCCGGTGACTCATCTACCAACCGGAAGCCAGCTGCCTGATAGAGATGGATTGCCGTATCGAGCATGCTATAGGTCCACAATGTGACTACCCGATATCCGCTATGCCTTGCGAACCGCAGGCATTCGTTGACCAGATACTTACCCAACCCCAATCCACGTGCAGAAGGATCCACCAGCAGCAATCGGAGTTTTGCTACACCTTCCCGTTCCGGGTGTTTTACCAGTGCTATGGAGCCGATGTTCTGGCCATCCCGTTCGGCGATCCAGCAGTGCTCACAGGTCGAATCGAAATGATCAATGAAGTCGGCGACGATTCTGGCGACAACCGCTTCGAAGGTTGCATCCCAACCAAATTCTTCGGCATACATGGAACCATGTTTGGAGACGATCCACCCCATATCGCCAGGTCGGTGAGCACGGACAACAAAGGCCGAGGTGGAATCATTCTGCGGGTCAAGTATCTCGGCAGCAGTCGCCAGGGCCGAGGTTAACCTCCGCTGATCATTCCCGGACAGCCCCGCCAGAAGAGCGGAGATCTCCTGGCTAGATCGCGCCTCCATGCCTGCAACAACGTCTGTCCCCGCTTCAGTAAGCTGAAGGATGATCTGTCTGCGATCAAGAGGAGAGGGAGCGCGTGTGATCAGACCGCTACGGGATAGACGGCCGAGGATACGGCTGAGATATCCCGCATCAAGACCAAGCTCGCTGGCAAGCGAAACCGCATTGGTTGCATCAGCATGAGCAAGTTCGTAGAGAACACGTACTTCAGTGAGACCATATGGACTCTCCAGATACCCTTCCTGCAGAAGACCAAGTGTTCTTGTGTAGGTGCGACTAAAGCGACGCACGATATCTACATCGTGACGAGCGGTTGGATCTGTCATTGATGATCCCCTTCGGATGCTATCAGCAGCGAGTGATAACAACGATGCTATGCAATATCGATGCCTTTGTCAACTATATTCGTGACTCAAGCAATTACTCATCTTTGTGAAAAGTTTGACAATCGATTCTCCAATCGATATAGTACGACGGCGTAGTAACTATTACGTCTTCGTACTACCTGAATATCCGAATGGAGGTCAACCCTCGCATGTCAAGTAACTCTCGCCACAAGCCACAAGGGCCACTCGCCCGCTGGGCACGATTCGCGGCTACCAATCCCTGGAAAGTCATTTCTGGCTGGATTGTGATTATCGTGGCTGCTGTCTTCCTCGCCAATTCCTTTGGTGCAGATTACGCCGCCACCTTTGAACTCCCGGGTTCGGAGACGCAGAAGGCTGTCAGCGTTCTCCAAGAGAAGTTCCCCTCCGCCGCTGGTGATTCGGCGACGATCGTTATCCAGGCAAAATCTGGCACGGTCACGGATGCCGATATCCAGGCGCAGATGCAGCAGCTCGTAAGTGACGCAGCAGCTTTACCTGAGGTGGTCGGCATCGTAATGCCAGCTGACATCGTCACCGATGCCAGTGCGCTGCCAGAGAGTGTGATGGCGTTGCCATCGGATCAGGGTGGCGCATCCTATATCAGCGAAGATGGCACTATTGCCTATCTCTCGGTGCAATATGCAACCAGCGCGATTGAGGTTGATCCGGCCAGCATCACAAGCCTCTTTGATCTGGTGGATGGTGCCAATAGCGATACCCTCACCGTCGAGGTTGGTGGTCAGGTGGCCAGCATGGGTGAATTCCCGGAGCTGGGTTCCAGTGAAATCTATGGCGTTATCGCGGCCATGATCATCATGTTGGTGATGTTTGGTTCGGTGATCGCCATGGGTCTGCCGATCATCACCGCAATCGTTGGCGTCGGGATCGCGACTATTGTCACGCCTCTCTTCGCCAACTGGTTCACAATGAGTAGCGATATCACCTCGGCCTTCCTCAGCATGATGGGATTGGGTGTCGGTATCGACTATGCGCTCTTCATTGTCAACCGATATCGCGACAATCTGCTACACGGCATGGACAAAGAGGATGCGGTGGCGGTGGCCATCAACACCTCCGGTCGCTCAGTCGCATTTGCCGGGACGACAGTGGCCATTGGCCTCCTGGGTCTCAGCGTGATCGGTATCCCGTTCGTGACCGGTATCGGCATAGCCGGTTCTACCGTCGTTGTTATCAGCGTGCTGGTAGCAATCTTCCTCATGCCCGCCATTCTCGGCCTCGTTGGCACCAGTATTCTCAAGTGGCGCATTCCGGGGCTCGGCAGGGGTGATGGCAGCCGCGATAGTATCTGGTTCAAATGGGGTCGTTTCCTTCAGTCCCGACCGGGTGTCATTAGCATCCTGACCGTGATCCTGCTGGCTGCGCTCGCCACACCAACGCTCGATATGCACCTGGGCCTCTCGGATGAAGGCAACAATCCGGAATCCATGCATACTCGTCGCGCCTACGATCTCATGGCCGAAGGCTTTGGCCCGGGTTCCAATGGACCACTGCTCATCGTGATGGAATCGGACCAGGGATTCACCGAAGAGAGCATGGGCGATATCTATGCCCAGGTGGTTGAGGTGGATGGCGTGGCCGCGGCCCTCCCGCAGATGAATGAAGATGGCTCGGCCATGATCCTGATGATCACACCGACCACAGGGCCTCAAGATACCGCTACTGAAGATCTGATTCACACCCTCCGCGATGATTTCATTCCGGATGTAACCAACGGCACAGATATCGTCGCTTACGTGGGTGGTTCCACCGCGGCCAATATCGACCTCAGCGAGATTCTCTCCAGTCGTATGGTGCAGTTCTTCGCAGTCGTTATCGGTCTCAGCATGGTCGTGCTGCTGGTGGTCTTCCGCTCCATCTTTGTGCCCATCAAGGCGGCGATCACCACGCTCGCATCGGTTGGCGCCGCCTTCGGTGCGATGGTAGCCGTCTTCCAGTGGGGTTGGATGCAGGGATTGCTCGGTATCGATGGCACGGGACCGATCGAGTCCTTCATGCCCGTGATCCTCTTCGGTGTACTCTTCGGCCTCAGCATGGATTACGAGGTCTTCCTGCTCAGCCGGGTGCACGAGGAACATGCTCACGGTGTGAATGCCCGCGCCTCCATGCTGGATGGTGTCGGATACAGTGGCAAGGTTGTGGCCGCGGCTGGCGCGATCATGGCAAGCGTCTTCCTCAGCTTCGTTCTGGGTGATGTGCGCATGATCCAGATGATGGGCTTCGGTCTCGGATTCGCGATTCTGGTAGATGCATTCATCGTCCGCCTGATCCTGGTGCCCACAGTGATGACACTGGTTGGCGAAGCGGGCTGGTGGATGCCAAACTGGCTTCAGAAAGTGCTACCGAATATCAACGTCGAGGGCGAGACTGATCTCGATCTCGATGAGCTTGATGCGGATGCTATTCCGGCTGACTAGACGGCTCAGGACCAAATCATGGGTAGTGGGGCAGACAAGCTGCTCCACTACCAACAGCAATTGCGCAGAACGAGGTGGGATGTGGCCAAGGGTGCTCGTATGACCGAGCTATTTACCGACGCGAATGGTGATCTGCCGGAGTATCACGGACAGCTCATGCAGCTGGCGGAGATGATTGATCGGGTAGAACGATCGATGAGTCATTCTCTCCAGTTCTTTGCCCACCGTTGCGGACTCCCCTTCATCGATAGTCAGGTGCTCGCTTCCGCCTTCGATCTGGGAGAGAATGCGCGACCAAGTGTGATTGCGGAGCACGTACGTGTGCCGCTAAGCACGATGACCGGCGTGATCGCCCGACTGGAACGCAATGGACTGGTGGTGCGAGAGCGCGCCAACGACGATGGTCGTGCCTATATTCTCTCTGTAACGGAGAAGGGCGAAACCGTGCTGAAGGAGATGCTGCAGCCGATGTTTGAGGAGATCCATAAAGTGATCACCGAGGCTGGCGATGACGCACTCCACTCAATCACAGTCGCATTCGAACAGGTATGCACGCTTACCGAGATGCTGGAACGACGAGTCCAGGAGCAAGCTCGCGATTAGGTGAGACTCACTTGCAGCTCGTCGCCATGTTTCCGCACCTTGTACTTCTCGGTGCGAACGACAACGGGCATGGCAGCGGGTTCGCCTGTACGGATGTAGAATGCGCCGCCATGGAGCGGGCATTCGATCTCGTCACCTACGATGGTGCCATCGGCAAGCGAAGCATCCTCGTGGGTGCATGTGTCATTGAGCGCGAAGATTTCGCCATCGAGATTGATTAGGCACACGGGCTCATCATCCACCTCGACATACATGAGCTCTCCCGGCTCAAGGTAGTCGGATTTACCCACGGTTATCCAATGTTCTGTGCTTGCCTCTACCATTACAGATCTCCGTTGATCCAGTCTCTCATCAATGTAGGCCCGCGTTTTACACGCGGGCATGTGCCCGTGGATAAACCACGTCCTTACGAATGCAACTCTTCGTCAACCGATTTGCCGTACAGACTCGCCTTGAGCACATTGAAGCTGAGCAATGCGCACTTCAATCGTGCAGGGCTGAGCTCAATACCGACTTCGTCCAAAAGATCGTCCTTCGGCATCGCTTTCACGTCTTCCACACTCATACCGAGGATCATCTCGGTGAGCATACTGGCGGAAGCCTGACTAATGGCACAGCCCTGACCATCGAACGCGACATCGATGATCACGCCAGCGTCGTCCACCCGCAACTCGATGCGGATCTCATCCCCGCAGAGAGGATTGGTGTCCTCAAAGGCATAGTCATAGGGATCAAGATGCCCCTTGTTCTGCGGATGCTTACTATGCTCCAGAATGTTCTCGCGATAAATACTATCCACGAACAGGTTCTCCCCGAGGAATGTCTGGCGCGCACAGCGGCCACAATCGACACGAATTTCCCGAAAATCAGGCAAAGACACGTTGGGCGTGGCGGACTCCCTCGACCAGCCGATCGACATCATCGATCGTGTTGTACACATAAAAACTCGCGCGAGTCGTAGCGGTTACTCCGAGTTCACGCATCAGAGGCTGGGCGCAGTGATGTCCGGCGCGCACCGCGACACCCTTCTCATCAAGCAAGGCCGCAACATCATGAGGATGCACCCCATCGACTGCGAAACTGACAACGCCCGCGCGCGGCACATCGGCACCAGGACCATAGACGGTCACACCTGGCAGCGCATTCAGCTGCCCGATGGCGGCCGCAGCAAGATCGTGCTCGTGCCGGGCAATATCGGCGAATCCGAGTCCCTGCAAGTAGGAAATCGCGGCACCCAATCCGACAACATCACCAACCGATGGCGTACCCGCCTCGAACTTGTGAGGAAGATTGGCGAAGGTTGTCTTCTCGAGCGTGACCTTGCGGATCATACTGCCACCACTTTGATAGGGTGGCATGGCCTCAAGGAGCGCACGCTTGCCATAGAGCACACCGACACCCATCGGTGCCAACATTTTGTGACCGCTTAGCGCCAGGAAGTCGACATCCAAATCCTGCACATCAATGGCCATGTGCGGCGCACTCTGGGCAGCATCGAGGCAGACAATCGCACCGACGGCATGCGCCTGGGCAGTCATCTCCTTTACCGGATTAATCGTGCCGAGCACATTGCTCACGTGTGTGAACGCCACGACCTTGGGGTGCTGTGCCAACAACTCCTGGTAGTGGTCCTGATCGAGCTCGCCACTTGCGGTGAGCCTGACCGCTTCGAAGCGAGCACCCTTCTCTTCCGCCACCATCTGCCAGGGTACAAAGCTGGAGTGATGTTCCATGAGCGTGCTCACTACCAGATCGCCCGGTTGCAGATTTGCTCGACCCCAGCTGCTGGCAACGAGATTGATCGCCTCGGTGGTACCACGAGTAAAGATGACTTCGTCGCTGGACGGAGCATTGAGCCACATGGCGACCTGCTCCCGCGTGCCATCAAACGCGGCGTCGGCCGCGACCGCCAGCTTGTAGACGCCGCGATGCACATTGCTGTTGGCAGTGCTGTAGTAGTTCACCAGAGCGTCGATGACGACTTGCGGTTTCTGACTCGATGCGCCGGAATCCAGAAAAACGAGGGACGGCTCACCGGGCTGGTTGAGAATTGGGAAATCGCGCTTTACGGCTGCAGCATCGAACATGGGGGGTCCCTGATTGTGCCCGCAGATAAAGTGCGGGCCTACGCATCGCTATAAGGGAGACGTAGGCTCGGGCTTTACGCCCGGGCACCCGCACGTAAAGTGCGGGCCTACGTCCATACGAATCAACGAGCACAAGCGATGATACCCGGAGGTATGAATCACCACGGAACCCCGGGCCTGAAGCCCGGGGCCACATTGCTGATGCCGGTTAGTAACCGACCTTGCGGGCGATGGCGGTCTGCAGGAAATCCTGGATCTCCTCGACCGGGATACGATCGATCACCGGGCGGAAGAAGCCTTCCACGACCAGTTTCTGGGCCTCTGCACGCGGGATACCGCGGGCCTGGCAATAGAAGAGATGCTCCTCTTCCACCTGGCTTACCGTGGCACCGTGAGTACAACGGACATCGTTGGCCGCGATCTCCAGGTTGGGCATAGAATCAGCCCGGCTGGATGAATCCAGCACCAGGTTACGATTCTGCTGATAGGCGTCCGTCTTCTGAGCGCCCTCTTCCACCTTGATCAGGCCGCTATAGACACTGCGCGCACCTTCCTTCAGCGCACCCTTGAACTCAAGGTCGCTAGTGGCGTACGGGCTTTCGTGCAGCTGCCAGGTGTGATGATCGAAGAACTGCTTCTGATCGCCAAAGTAAATGCCCAGCATCTCCGCCAGCGAGTTCTCGCCGCGAAGGTGGCTGCCAATGCTGTTCTTGGTGAAGCGGCTGCCGAGGGTGACTTCCAGGCTCTTGAGTTCGGAATCGGTTCCGAGGATCGCGCGCTGGGTCATGAAGTTCCAGACGTGACGACCCCAGTCCTGCACCTGGACATAGCGCAGCCGAGCATCATCCTTCAGGAAGAGCTCGACCACGGCACTGGTGAAGCTGGCTTCCTCGGCGGTATCACTCTGGAATGCGTCCACGAAAAAGGCTTCTGCCTGCTTCTCGACCACAACCAGGCTATGCGTGAAAAGGCTACTGCCAGTCGTCGTCTGCAGCGCGAACGAGCGGAATGGCAGGTCAACTGTCACGCCCTCGGGCACGTACAGGAAGGTACCGGTTTGCCAAAGCGCTGCATGCAACGCCTGGAACTTGCCGAAATCGGCGGGCACCGCCTGGGTCATGAAGTACTCACGCACCAGATCAGGATGCTCACTCACCGCGGTGGTGAGATCAGTGAAGATCACACCATCCGGCAGCTCGCCAGCTTCGTGCCAGACGGTACCGTGGTCACTGACCACGGAGAGACCGACGCGCTGATCGGCGGCGCCAAACTGCATCTGGTGCTCAGAGCCGCTCAGAATCGCATCCAGGCTGGCAGATTGGGTCTGCGCTGCTGTCTCGATCGCAAAGCGCTCCGGCTTGAGCATGCGCAGGTCGGTACGTCGCCATTCCTCATCAGTGCGGGCTGGCATTGGCAGCTGCTCGTAGATGGCAAACGCATCCAGTCGCTTCTGCAACATCCATTCCGGCTCGTTGCGGCTGGCGCTCAGCGCGCGGACAGTATCGGCGGTAAAGGCCGCCAGGTTTTCGACAGATGATGCTGTAACGCTCATGTGTTCCTCTCGCTGGCGGTCTATCCGACCGACCCCTCCATCTCAAGCTGGATCAGTCGGTTCAACTCCACGGCATATTCGAGCGGGAGCTCCTTGGCGATCGGCTCGATAAATCCGTTCACAATCATGCTCATCGCTTCGGTCTCGCTGAGACCGCGGCTCATGAGGTAGAAGATCTGCTCATCAGCAACCTTACTCACGGTTGCCTCATGACCGATCTGCACGCGCTCTTCCTCGATCTCCATGTACGGATAGGTATCCGTCTTGGAGGTCTCGTCCAGCAACAACGCATCGCAGACAACGCTGCTCTTCACGTTCTCGGCACCCTTGTGGACCTTGACGAGACCGCGGTAGCTGGAACGACCAGTGCCCTTGGAAATCGACTTGGAGGTAATCTGGCTGCTGGTGTTCGGAGCAACGTGCACCATCTTGGCACCGGCATCCTGATGCTGACCATCGGATGCGAACGCCACACTCAACACTTCACCGCGCGCACCTGGCTCCATCATCCACACAGCCGGGTACTTCATGGTTACCTTGGAACCAAGGTTGCCATCGACCCACTCCATGGTCGCATTCTTGAACGCCTGTGCTCGCTTGGTAACGAGGTTATAGACGTTCTTGCTCCAGTTCTGAATGGTGGTGTAGCGGCAACGAGCACCTTCCTGGACCACGATCTCAACGACCGCGGAGTGCAGCGAATCGGTGCTGTAGGTCGGAGCCGTACAACCCTCAACGTAGTGCACATAGCTACCCGGGGCGGCGATGATCAGCGTGCGCTCGAACTGACCCATATTCTCCGCATTGATACGGA
>JAGQGU010000069.1:23257-23986 GCA_020432165.1 Thermomicrobiales bacterium | reverse complement strand
CCGAGGCTGGCGTGTACTCGCCACCAGTGCAGACATTGCCGGTCACGTCAGGCAGTGCTGGCGTGGTCGGGGTGCACGGCACAATCTCAACCTGGCCACTGTAGACCGCGGTATTCGTGCCATCGACCGGGACGAATCCGTTCAGGTTCCCCCAGACAGTATTCGCATCCTTGGTCGCCGTGACTTCGTAGCTGCCATCCGCGGCAATCGCCTTGGTCAGCTCATAGCTCACCAGATCGGTGTTTGCCGGGACATTCACGGTCTTGCTCTGGGGATCCTGCTGGACTCCACCAACACAGACCGCGGCATCCACGGTCGGGACAACAAGATCTGCCTGGTCACATAGCACGATGTCGACGTGACCCGTGAAGGTCATGACACCCTGAACATCCGCCCATGCACCAACGCTGTTGCTCGGCAGGGTGGCGGGCCACACCTTGTCATCGTTCTTCAAGGTCGCGGTGACAACGAAGTCACCATTGTCGTCGATATCGGCGGTCAGCGTGTAGTCGATGTCGTCGGTATCGGCCGGGACATTGACGGTCGGGTTCGGCTCAACGCCACCCTCGCAGACATAGGCATCGACGGTTGGCAGGGCCAGATCGACTTCCTCAGCCGGAACGCACGGAACGATATCAACGTGGCCCTCGAAGGTCATGACACCCTCAAGCTCGACCCACATACCAAAGCTGTTGCTCGGCAGCGTGTCCGGCCAGACCTTGTCGTCGT
>JAGQGU010000069.1:0-23184 GCA_020432165.1 Thermomicrobiales bacterium | reverse complement strand
CATTGACGGTCGGGTTCGGATCAACACCGCCTTCGCAGACATACGCTTCCACCGTCGGCAGCTGGAGGTCGACTTCTTCCATGTCGCATGGGATGTAGTCAATCTCCGTATAGAAGTTGATGACACGTGGATCGTCAGTCGCGGACCAACCTTCACCGAGGTCTTCCCACGTTTGGGCGGTACCACGCTGTGCGGTCAGGCGAATCTCAATAACATTGCCATTGAGTGTCGCCGAGCCATTGGAGTAGAGAACGCCATCAGTAATGGTGCCATCAGCCGGGGAAACGACCGGAGCAATCCAGGTTCCACCGTCACAGGTCTGTGCAGACCAGGTTGGCGTCACAGGAGAGATCGGACCAGAGGAACCACCACCGAAGTCGTAGCTATCCACTGCGGTTCGAACCTCTTGCGGCTCCTTACCAGGCATGGTCACTGTAGCGGTGTTCGTGAATGTATATCCACCCGCAACCGGCTTGGTGACAGCCAGGACATATGCACCACCATTGGTGGCCACCGTGCCGCTGACATTGATGAAGTCTTCGCCACACTCAGCATCTGTGAGAGCGCGAGAACCATCTACGTTCAGCGAATCGTTGGTGTAGCTGCTGCCGTAGTAGAGTCGGGATGCATCGCAGTCGTAATCCCAGCCATTGGCACTATCGACAATGGTGAATGAACCATCCGAAGCGGCTGCACCAGTACCAATGTGGAAGGTGAGGGTTCCGTTAGCCGGATTGTTCCAAGACCACTTGTATGGATTGGTCGGGATAGGCTGAGGACCAGGCTCAGGACCGGTCTGGAACGTGAACTCGGTGGTGGTGCCG
This sequence comes from Thermomicrobiales bacterium, assembly GCA_020432165.1. Classification (GTDB taxonomy): domain Bacteria; phylum Chloroflexota; class Chloroflexia; order Thermomicrobiales; family UBA6265; genus UBA6265. The sequence goes on along the minus strand of JAGQGU010000069.1, from coordinate 22,360 downwards.
CCAGCGACACTACCAGAGAACACAAACGTAACTTCACTCTCCCATTCGATCTGATCACGCTGGGCGGTCGACTCCAGGTAGAACACGCCGTTGGTGACGGTGGTGGTGATGTCTTCCAGAAGCGTGAAGGTGATCAAACCACCCGCTCCGGTTGTCATCTGTACCTGTCCGCCATCGAGTGTCTTGGAGAGGCCGCTCGGCACATTCAACTCAGCCGGAGCCTGCAGGGTGAAGGTATCACCAGTATTGCTTCCAGCCGGAAGAGTGAAGGTACCCGATACCGTGACAGTATCCCAGTAGCCGAGCGTAGTGCCACCGCTGGATGTCGTGACATTCAGCGAGGTGATCGCGCCAGAAATCACCGCCATCGGCTGAACCTGATTGTTCTCCGATTCAACGGGCTGCTGCTCGTCAGTCTGATCTTCGGTATCCACAGGGGTACCTTCATCAGGGGTATCTCCGGTGTTGTCACCGGAATTATCTGTGTTTTCAACGACTGGAGTCCCAACGATCTCCTGGGCAAACGCTGTCGATGATACGGATTGCACCAGCATCATCAGCGTTACCGCTATCGCCAAAAACGTCCGCAAACGTTTGGTCATTCCGCTACTCCTCCTTCACGCGATCCACGCGGGTTGTGGACGCACAAACAGATACCAACCTCCGTCAGTCGGCATTCACCATCAAGTATTTGTGACGGGTTAGTGATGTCGGAGTACTACCTGGCTCTATTTAGTACTACTACGAGGTACTAAAGAGTGGTAATACTAGTACTAGAACCGGTCCCGAGGATGGGTTATGGAAACGAACTCGTTCTGAAGCCGTAAGGAACCGTAGATCACTCTGAATATCGAGTGGGGTCTGGAGTATTGTGCAGGATACCACTTCAGATCGCCATAATCACCCAACTGGCCCGTGAGGGTGAACGTTTGCGGGGCATACCTTTCGTAGGTATGAGCAACTCTGGTTTGTCTTTGACTGCTTCCTGACTAGAATAGTAGGTAATAATTGGCTCTCGAGCGGATCTCTCACGGTCATTACTGGGCGGATCTGTCGGTAATTATGGCTATAGCCAAGCTTGGGGTGGGATGCTATGGCAAATGAATCGACACTTGATCGACATACAACTGGCCTTGTTTTTCGTGCCTATACCCTCGAATTGGGACCAGAAGGCACGTCGCCTTTTGTTATCTCCCGTCCACAGCTGGATAGTCTCTTCCGGAACCGCCCCTGGCCTGGAATGAATATCGTCATTTCTGGCCCCGCTGGCACCGGCAAATCGATACTTGCGCTCCAGAATGCCATCGCCGAGGCGGGACGCATCCAGTATGTTACGGCTCGTGGTATCCCCGAGAAGATGTTGTTGCAGGCAACACCTGCATGGCGAGGCGGTGAACTCGTCTCCTCACTTCTCAACAATCTCATGCGCCCTATCGAGGCCGATGATATCGAGGCCACTCTGGCACCGCTGGAGGGGCTGCTAGATCTGGTCATCACATCTGCGACGATGATCGTGATTGATGACTTCGATCTTCTTCCCAGAAACAACCTCTCCAGTCTTGCGGAGCGATCAAGTCGCCTCCTTCGGCAACTCCCCGATGCGACCGTGGTGATTGTGACCCGCGATCCTCCCGAGGTGGCGGCCCAGGCTCTGGGTGCCCGCAACGCCCTGCGCCTGATCACCAGTAATCACATGGTGATCACGCCGAATGAACTCAAGCAACTTTCTGATGTCGGCGCATTCGCGATTGCGAGCGATGACAAGATTAACGCAGCCTATGAATCCATGGGTGGATGGTTCGAAGGTATTCGCCACATGCTCCAGGCGGAAACGCTGGGGACGTTCATGCTGGATGACTATGTTCTGAACGATATCCTCACCCGCGAGTCTCATGATGTGCAGAACATCATCTTTGCGATGAGTCGTCTTCCGGAATTCACTCATGAACTCGTTGGATACATGCTGAATTCGCAGGGGCAGGACAGTGCCTACACCACCACGCTGTTCACGCACCTCCCCTGCCTTAATAGCACTCAGGATCCCGATGCCTACTACATTCCGGCACCACTCCGCAGTAGCCTGGATCGCCTCGCCCGCATCATCGGGAATCAGGCAACAATTCATGAGCTTTGTCGGAGAGCAATGCAGCGGCATTTCGATCGCAGCGAATATGACAAGGCAAAGTCCATTGCCCTCACATCCAACCATGTGGATCAATACCTGACGAATATCACCCCCCAATGTCGGAGTCTGGCACTGGAGGAGCGGTGGCGAGAAATACGAGATCTCCTGGTCGATATCCCCACCGAGAGTCTGCAGCAGCACGAGCACCTTGCCTTCTGGTATCTGATGGGGCTGGCGTACGACGCCAACTTCCGTGATCTTGCTCACATGCGCACGGTATCCGTGCAGCAGTGGGAGTACTCCGACGATCCCATGCAGCGTGGACGCTCTCTCCTGATGGCCAGTTGGCGATATTGGTCGCAATCGCGACCGGAAACGACACTGGCTCTGGCTTCCGAAGGTTTCGCGACGCTCCCGGCATCCGCCTGGCAAGAGCGCATGATGTGTGCGATTCAGGCCGAAAACGCGGCGAGAAATCTGGGCGATGCTGCCCAGATCACCTACTGGGTACAGCAGAATGGCGAAGTGCGCACATCCATGGCGCTCAGCCGTGAGTGGTGGCATATCAACTGTGGATATCATCGCCTCAGTTACCTCGCCATCACCGGCAAGATGATGCATGCCCGCGAAATGGCCAGGCAATCGATGAGTCAAACCGACCCGGCGTTACCTCGCGCCCGATTTCGCTATCCACTCCTCATGGCCTATATCGATATCCAACGCAACGATTTGGATGCCGCCAGAGCCAACCTGGAGTATGCCCAGTCCTGCTCCAACGGCAAGCCAACGCAGTGGCAAATAGAACTGGCCTGGGGCAGCTATTTTCTGGCCAAGGGTGAGCTGGATCTCGCGCGTGAAGCGATCAAGGCCGAGGATGCCACCGGTCGTTCACGCTCGGATATTTACTTCCATCGGCAGCGGCTTCTGGCCGAGATTGAGATGAAGGCGGGCAATGGTGAGCTGGCGTTCGATATCATCACCAATTGGTGCGCAGGCGATGAAACCTGGCCGAAATACTTTGGTGAGCCCAACCATTTCGTGGTTAAGGCACGCGCCACAGCGCATCTCGGTGCGCTCGATGACGCCATCGAAACTGCCCAATATGCGATTAACGAAGCAACCAGGCGAGGGCATTTTGCTCATGCGATAGCTGGTTATGCAGTTCAGGCCGCCTGTTACCACCATTTGGGGAATCAGGCCCGCCGCGATCTATCGATTCAGCGAGCAATCGAGATTGCTGATGGTGAACCGTTTGAGCAAGTGTTCTTCCCCTTCGGTGAGGATGTGCGGTTGCTGCTGGGCAGAGAGACTCCCGAGGCGGGCGAACGTATCGTGGAGAAAGTCGATGCGCCCATCCTGACCGGGAGAGAGATGGAACTTCTTGAGGCCGCCGCGGACGGATTGAGCACGCGAGAGATCGCCGATCAGCTCTTTATCTCCCAGAGTACGGTTAAGAACCACATGACCTCGATCTTCCGCAAGCTGGGTGTGAACTCTCGTAAGGAAGCTATACGACTCATCTTCCCCAGAAAACAGACCAGATAAGTCGACAGCTCAACGCTTTGCAGTGAATAATTCACCCGTGGTTGCTCAACCAGACATAACACCGTAGAATCGACATATTGAAACGCTCGTGTCAATTCTGCGTCAACGGCGGATATCCCGCCGGATTGTACCTGCGCGTCAAGGTGTTGGGGCAGTTGGAGTGGGTTAAGGTTTCTTCTCACCCACTCACTGTTCGGAACATCTGTTGTAACGCCCAGTCGATGCTTTGGGAGCTTGGGGAGTTGGACGACAATCGCTCAGGCAAACAGTTGAATGGCTCAATGTTGTTCAGCTCATATACGTTGATGGCATCGCCTGCGAGCACGCAGACGGGCATCGTTCGTCGTCCCCGGTTGGAGAGGTTGCTTGATTCGCGCGTCACGGTTGGTGGTTCTTTTATCATCACCGGTCCCGCGGGTTCCGGCAAATCAATCATCGCTCTGCAAGCTGCACTGCGGCAGGCTCCTGCCGTGCAATACATAACTGCACGCGGTTTGCCGAAAGAGATGGCTTTGGACGTGAGCGCTCCGCTGCCAGGTGGCGAGGCTGCGGTCGAGATTGTCAACCTTCTGGCACGGCCTTATCGTGCCGATACTCCCGACCGTCTCCGCGAGGCCTTTGCGGTGTTGGCTTCGTTGTCGACCATTGAGCCCAGCATCATCGTCATCGATGACCTTGATATTGTTCCCGGCGATAACCTGGCCCAAACACATATGATCGTTGCCGAGGGGTTCGCCAAACTGGTGGATACCAGCTTCTTCTTCATCACACGCAACGACTTCGGGAAGATAGCCGATTTCATCGAGATTCGGGGGCAGGTACAAACACTCCCCTGGATGCCAATCTCAATCCTGCCGGGCGAACTGCAGGAGTTGATTGATGCTGGCAGCTTTGGCGACGCAACAGCCGACCAGATTCAGCACGCTTATGAGGAGATGGGCGGATGGTTCGCTGGTATCAAACGAATTCTCAAAGAGAACGATGCGACGCATTCTGATCTTGATGACTATGTTTTCTATGAGATCCTTTCCAAGTCGTCGCGCCAAACAGCAGATATCATCGTGGCTATCAGCTACTTACCATTCCTGACGCTCGACCTCCTGCAGCATCTGGTCACTCGCAATGGGCCGAAAGGAGCATCCGCGCGTGATCTCCTGAGTCGATTGCCCCTGAAACTCGGCACCTCTGCCAAGGATAGTTCCCGGATTTATCACCTACCCCAGGTGCTCGCCGAGTGTTTTCGTCGTCTGATGGTTCACATCGGAGATCGCGAACGAATCAGTGACCTTATTCTGGCCGCAATCGATTGGTATATCAGCTACGGAGATTTTCAGGCAGCCAAGAATCTGGCCATTCGATCAGCGCTACCGCTGCACTATCTCTCCGCGGTTCGCCCATACTGCACCTACCTCGCGGCTGAAGAGCAATGGACCCAGATTCGGGATGTTCTCATCGGTATGCCAGACGAGTTGCTGTTCGAGGATCGCGACTACGCGCTTTGGTACATGAACGGCCACTCTTACAACGGAAATTGGGAAGTTGTTACCAAGATCCGTCACGCTGTGGTCAATCGGTGGAGTGACTCGGACGATCCGCTCCGGAAAGGGCGCGCACTCCTTATCGAGTGTTGGCGAAACTGGTCTCAATCGCGCGCGGAAGCAGCTCTTCACTCCGCCACACTAAGTTATGAGGCGTTGCCAGCAGACGCCTTGCAGGACCGAATGTTCGCGGCGATAGCTGCAGAAAACGCGGCTCGAAATCTTGGCGAAATAGAGTTGATTGATCAATGGGCAGCGCGTACTGGTGGATATGGATTGCGCATGACCCAGTCTCCCGAGTTTTGGCATATCAATTGTGGCTATCATCGCCTGAACCATCTGGCCATGCGCGGTCGACTGCAGCATGCATATGAGCTCTCGGGAATAGCAATGCGCCAGGCTCCTGAGGATTTCCCTCGGTCTCGCTTCCGCTATGCGATTCTGAAATCCTATATCGATTGCGAGCGCGGAGCATTTGAAGCTGCCAGGGAGAACCTCGAACTGGCGGCAAGCTTTGTGAATGGTGCGCCTGTGCAGACGTGGTTGGAGCTTGCGACCGCCAACTATCTGCTGCGGAGCGGTGACCTCGCTGCCGCGAGAGCAGAGGTCGGGTTGAATGGCGACAATCAGCCCTCACGACCAGATGCATACTCACATCGTATGCGGATTCTGGCGGAAATTGAGCTTGCGTCCAACAACGTCGAGTTGGCGGATAGCATCATTACGAACTGGTCCCGGGGCGAGACTTCCTGGCCCAAGTACTTCGGCGAACCACACCCACACATCCTGCGCTCGCGTGTTCAGGCCATGAGGGGCGAATACATAGAGGCAATTGCGACCGCCCAGTATGTGATCAACGAATCGTACCGGCGGGATCATCGCTACTATCTCGTTTCGGCGCTCAGCATTCAGGCTGCCTGCTATGAACAGCTGGGCCAGATGGATCGTCGCGATGCACTCCAGGCAGCTGCGATTGCTGCCTGGGAAGGAGAACCTGTCCCATCTCCTACTCCACCATTTGCCTTTGGCACACCGATGACCCATCGCGGCATGGTCGATCCTGTGCTACCAGAGACGAACCGGACCGAGAAGATACCGATGGGACTCCTGGCCGTGCTCACCAACCGAGAGAAGGAAGTAATCCAGGCCGCAGCGGACGGTATGTCCACTCGGGAAATCGCGGAGACCTTCTTTATCTCTCAGTCAACCGTCAAGAACCACCTGGCTTCTGTGTTCCGCAAACTCGGTGTGAACAATCGCCGCGAAGCAATAGCACTCATCTTCCCAATTCAAATCACCGCCGGATAATCCTCTTCTCACCCTTCTGTGCCCTTGAGTCCAAATCAGCCTCTTGCATCTCTTCGTCTTGCGTATAATAATGTACGTACATTGCAGACGTTGCGACTGGAGGTCACAGGTGTCGACATCAACAACATCAACCGAACTCACCATTGCCGCTGCCGAAGAAATGTTTTTTGGGGATCTTCGCCTGGCACCACGTAGCAAAAAGACTTATCGCCAGGGCGTGCGAAAGTTTATGGATCACCTCCGGACGCATGAAGGTATCGATCCTGAGACTGCACCGGTGAGCACAATTGATGTCCACCACGTCACGGATTTCGCCAGTATTATCGTGCCGCAAGACGTACGTACACCTGAAGAAGTCAGTGCCATGCGTACAGCGCAGAACAACCTGGCGGCAGTGCGAAAATTCTGCAGCTGGTTGAGCGCCTACGACCATCATCCGAATCTGCCAACGGATCGCATTCGTGTGCGGCTGGCGGCCATGATGCCACGCTTCACTCCTCCTCCTCCGGATGTGAAGCTGAGCGATCTGGAAACAATCGTCGACTATGTACTCACGGGTCCGCGCGAGGAGAAACCCCTGCTGGAGCTGCGGCGTTTGAAGATACGGGCGATGATCCTCTTCATGTTTCGCACGGGCGTGCGTGTGAGCGAGCTCTGTGCACTCCATCGACGCGACATCGATCTCGAACAGGGTACGGCCAGCATCTATCGCGCAAAGGGAGGCAAGAGTCGCACGGTGCACTTCGATGCCGAGACTGCACGGGTGCTAACGACCTATTGGCAGGCTCGGGGCGATGTCGCCCGCGGTTCAGGATCGTTGCCGGCATTTAGCGGTCGTGATCGGCTCGGAGAAGCAGGTAAATCGATCAGCCCGCGAACGGTGGAACATATCGTGGCCGAGCTCTGCAACGAGATCGGTATCGAGAGCGAAGTGACGCCTCACAGTTTCCGACATGGCCTCGCGACCGAACTGGTGCGACGACGGGTGCGCGAAAGCACGGTACAGACAATTCTTGGGCACGCCAGTCCGCAAACCACCCGCATATATGTGCACAAATCGGCAATGGATGTAGCAGATGAGTATCAGGAAGCGTTCGGATCATATCGTTCACCCGCGAGTCAACGTGACCTGGAACACGCGGGTGACTAGGAACCGTTTGGTGCAGTCCACCGGTCTGATGATTGTGGGCATTGCATTGCTGACCGGTTGCTCCACCGGTAGCGCGCCGGAGGCGCATCGCGCCCAGGAAGAAGATGCCCAGGAAACCAGCGTGATCAGCGATATGCAGGCAACCTATACCTGGGAACTGATCAACAGTACTCCCGATGCAACACCCACCGAAACACCCGAACCGTAAGTACCTGGCCTGTTGATCAGGATTCGGGATGACAAGCATTGAGGGCGGTAAAGGGTACACATAACCCTCTACCGCCCTCAAACGCAAAGCGAGATTCGACTTTAGTTTGCCGGCAACACACCATCAGCTTCCGGGCGAACACAATCGCCTTCGGTCTGACAGGTAAGCTGCGGACCAGCAATCGCGTTAGCAGCGGCCTGCGCGACCTCGGTATCCGACGCAGCCTGTACATCCACTACGGTGACAGTGTCACCCTGGGAATAAACGATGCGATAGCTCTCCTGTGAGGCGATCTCTCCGTCGCGACTGGTGTAGTGGTATGCAACAACGCTATCAGTACCATCCAGTTTGACATCTTCCACCTTCTCTACATCGGAGAGTGGCGGGAATATCTGATCAGCCTGTTCGACAACCTTCTTGGCGTCGTCGGCACTGGCATAGGTGCTGACACCAATGGTGACTCGCGGTGCGGCACCATCCTCGCCATAACCGACGGCCACCACGTAGGTGCTCTTGGCCGAGGCTATCGCCGAGCCCTGAGTACCATAGATGGCTTCAGCTTCGCTGGCATCAAGATAGCCAGCCTGGATGACCGTGCCACCATCAGTGATCGGCACGATCTTGGCGGGCAAGGTGAGATCGACCGGTGCATTGCCCGCCGCAACAGCCTGTGCACGCGTATCGGCAATACCAGCGAGATCCTTGGCCAAGCCCGAATCGGGCGCCGAACCATCTGGATTGTCAACGGCCACACCAACGACCGCACTACCCTGCACGAAGGTGACATCGGCCGTACCCACGGTCTGATCATCCGCATTCTGATAGGTACCAGTGGTCAGCTCAGCACTGCCGGTGCCAAGCTCCAGAGACTCATCGCTGAGCGTATCCGCCTCGTTGCCCTCAAGCGTATCGAAGCCAGACTTCGCCTGATCCTCGCTCGCAAACGTGTAGACATAGCTACGAATCTGCTGACCCGAAGTGGTATTGGTATAGACGCTTACGTAGTGCGAGGTGACACCATCGACACCATCCGGCAATGGCAGGAACGTCTCACCAATCAGCGTGTAACCAGTGGGCAAATCTGCCGAGGTCAGCGTCATGGCTGCGGCCTGCGCCTGTAAGGTCGTGTCCGATGGTACCTGGGCGTTAGCACTGAGACTGGCCAGTGGGATCAGAACTGCTGCTGCGGCAGTGGTGAGGATTCGGGTTGGGATACGCATGCTCAGCCTTTCAGGATTGACAATGTACTCTGCAAACTATAGCGTCTGTTCGCGGGAATTGGTTTCTCGATGTCAACTCGCCGGAGTTGCCTCTGGCGGATTCAGCAACCACTCCTCAAAACGGGCAGTTAGATCCTCACGTCGGTCCCGCCAGAAGCTCCAATTTTCAAAAAACTGCACCTCCAGGTGTTCTGGTGAGTTCGGCAGGCTCGGCGCAATATCATCTCTCAATAACTCGAAAGCACCCTTGTTGACAGGGCCAAAGGGCTGCATACCGCTGAAGTTTGCCGTTGGCACCGCTCTGGTGGCGTAGTTGATGAAACTCATGGCAACATCCGCATTCGCAGATCCACGCGGAGTCACCCACGCATCCGCGCTGATCATGCCACCATTCCAGACCGGGTTCACCAGGGAAGCAACATCCGGCAACGTGGTGCGCACTGTCCAGGCACTGGCAAGCCCCACCTGTCCCGTCCGTACAAGCTCAACGGGCTGCTTGCTATCCTCATAGAACATTGTGGCGGTACGAATACTCTCTAACACCGAGAAGGCACGCTCAATATCCAGCGGATAGAGATCGGCCAGCTTCACACCATCGGCAAGCAGGGCAAACTCCAGCGTGCCAACCGGCGTGCGTCGTAAAGCCCGGGTGCCATCGTAAAGCGAGAGATCCCAGAAATCTGCCCAGCCAGTGGGTGGTGTTTCTACCGAGACGCTGTAGACCATGGTGGTGCTATAGAGCATGGCACCTACACCATGCTGCATCATCAGTTCTGGATAGAGGCTATCGCCGTTGACTACATCGTAGTCGATTGCAGCCAGAACACCGGCGTTGCTGAGTTGAAGCACCTGGCTGGATGGCATCAACACCACATCCCACTCGATCTCGCCACTCTCCACTTGCGAGATCACACTCTCAACACCTTCGCGGTCGAATGAGGAGTGCTCCACTGTGCAGCCGGTATCGGCCGCAAACGCATCGAAGAAGCAGGTAGTGAGTGCATCCAGAAATTCCGACACTCCAGCGGTGGCGATGGTAAGTTTGCGACCATCCCAGCGGCCAGTGTCCTGATATCCGGGCACGGGCGAAGCCACTGGCTCCATCGTAGGTGTAGGTGGCGCCTGGGTCGGCACCGGTGTCTCGGTAGCGACAGGAGCCGCGGGTTCGTCCGATCCACAGGCTGTAAGCGCCAGTGGTAAGGCCGCTGCTCCCACCAGCAGCGATCTTCGGGTAAGCGATTCGTTGGGCATCGTCATGTAGTCCGTCCTGTGCGGTTCATCATTGAAACTGCTGCCGGTAATTCTAACCGATAGCACCGGTTTATCTGGTACCATGCATGAAGATTGCCGCATCGGAAGTATGAGCACGGCCGCTACGGTCATCTCGATTTCCCGCGCCGCGGATAATCAACGCGATAAGCAGTGGAGGCAGCGGATGGACACCTACAACATTTACATGGATGAGCTCCCAACCGGAGAGGAATTCGACGGCGACGAGATGATTGAGGTGGAGTTCCGCGTGGTGCCGGGAAGTGATGACGATGGTGATCCGGAGAACAATGCCGTGATTGCTGGTCTTGATTTGGTGGATCTCATCAATCTACGCGATGCCGTTCAGGCGGAGATCGATAACTACGCTCTCACCGCGCTGGAGAAGGAAGCGATTCAGGAAGCCGCCGCCGGATCATAATCGACTTGACCGATTGACGCCTATACCGTAGTCTCTTGGCGGTGGGGATTTCCCACCGCCATCTTGTTTGATCCATCGCTGTGCGATCGATGCGATCCACCCGGGAGCCAGGACTTGACTGAGTAGCTGCACATGAGCCGCATTCGCCGCTCATGATCGTGATCCTTCCTTTACCGCGCCTCTTTGCGGTATCTCACGAGAATGTGCATGCTAACAGTTTCAAATCTCTCGGTTCGCATTGGCGACCTTTTACTCTTCGACAACGTTAATTTCTCCATTGATGCTGGTGATCGCATCGGCCTCGTCGGGGCCAACGGTACCGGTAAATCGACATTGCTGCGTGTACTCGCAGGCGATCTGACACCCGATACCGGCAGCGTCAGCATGGCACCCGGCGTGACAATTGGCTACCTGAAGCAAGGATTCGGCGATATCCCGCGAGGCACACTCGCCGATTTGCTGGATGTACCCACACAGGGGCTTTATTCCGCCCAACGAACTCTTGATGCGATCGCACATGACTATGCCGATCCAGATGCCGATCTCGAACGCATTGGTATCGCCTATGAAAAAGCTTCCGATAACTTCGAAGCCCACGGCGGTTACACCCTTGTGACAGAAATTGAGACACTGCTCGATCGCTTTGGTCTGGGTGAGATCTCGCTGGATCGTCCTCTCGGGAGCCTGAGCGGTGGCCAGAAGACGCGTGCAGGTTTGGCGGCACTACTGGCAACGAAACCGGATATTCTCATCCTGGACGAACCAACCAATCATCTGGACGAATCGGCATTGCAGTGGTTGGGCGATTTTCTGCAGAGTTATCAGGGTGCCTATCTGATTGTCAGTCACGATCGTGCCTTCCTTGATGACGCGGTGATGGAGATTCTGGCCATCGATCACCAGAAGGTGCGGCGGTTTGTGGGTGATTACTCCGATTACGCCGCCAGCATCGCCCATGAACGCGATGAGGCTGAAGCAGCCTGGTATAGGCAACGGGTGGAAGTAGCGCGCATCGAACGCGATATACGCGCGACAGAAGCCAAAGCCCGCAATATTGAGAACAACACTATCGATTTCGCGATCCGGAAGAAAGCCGCCAAGATCGCGCGACCAATGGTCGTGCGCAAAGCCAAGCTCGAGCGCATGTTAGGCAGTGCCGATGCTGCCGAGCGCCCGGAGCGTAGTTGGGGTGTGCACATGGACCTTGGCAAGGCACAGGAGGGCGCGAAAGACGTGGTGATCGGCAGCAATCTCTCCATCGCGTTCGCGGGACAAACCATTCTGGACGATGTCTCGGTCCATGTCCGTGCTGGTGACCGTGTGGCGATAACGGGAGCCAACGGTGCTGGCAAAACAACCCTGATGCGCATACTCGGTGGCTACCTGCAACCGGATGCGGGAGAGGTTAGGCGCGGCCCTGGTGTACGAGTCGGCTACTTCAGTCAGGAGCAAGAGACGCTTAATCCCGATCTCACCGTCCTACAGCAAGCCAATACGATTGTGACGATGAGCGAAACCGAGCTTCGCAATGAGTTGCACAAATTCCTTTTCGGTGGCGATACCGTGCACAAGCGAGTCGGCGATCTCAGTTACGGTGAACGCGCACGGCTGACACTGGCGATGCTGGTATTGCAGCAGACCAATCTGCTCCTGCTGGATGAGCCACTCAATCACCTCGATATCAACGCCCGGGAGTCCTTCGAGCAGGCCCTCCTGCAGTTCAATGGCACCATGCTGATGGTGTTGCATGATCGCTATGCGATCGATCGCCTATCCACACGGGAATGGTTGGTTGCGGACGGCGGGGTCACGGAGATTGCGACCGGGAGAGAAGTCTGATGGAAGAGCGCTTCAGCGATGGCAATATGTTTGATGTCGTCCGGATTGGCGACAGGGTGCGCAAGCAAAAGAGCAGCTGGTGGCAGGCAACTGCGACGGTACTCAATCACCTGGAATCAGCGGGGTATCCCTACTCGCCACGTGTGCTGGATATAGATGAGGACAGTCTTTACCTGAGCTTCATACCCGGAGATACGATTCCCGCGGATCTTGCCGGATTTACCGATCCCGCCTGGCTAATAGAGATGGGCAAGCAGATACGGGCGCTCCATGAGGCTCTTGATGGCCTGGTGTTGACCGAAGCAACGATGCCTATCCCTACCCTTCCCGATGGTCATGCCATGGCTTGCCACTGCGATCTTGGACCCTGGAACATCGTTGTTCAGGGAGGAGCGTTCTCCGGCTTTATCGATTGGGACTTGGTGGCGATGGGCACACGGGAATGGGATCTCGCCTATGCCTGCTGGCGCTGGGCACCGATCTATCCGGAGACGGGTTCAGCCGAGGAGCAGGCCAGCCGGTGCCAACTATTGCTGCAGAGTTACGGCACAGACCTGCTCGACCTGAATGGGTTTGTTGACCTCATCGACCTACGCATGCAAGCGGCGATTGATGTGGTCGATGAATTAGGTAGCCAGGGCGTACCCGGTTTCGCAAATCTCTACGCCACCGGCGCGCATCTCGGCGGACAAGATGACCGCGCCTGGCTCGCCGCCAATCGCGATACATTCATCCAGATTATCGAGAGCCAAAGCTAACCCAGGGCGATGTTCTTCCGGTAATACTTTGTGAACGCCGCCTGGACATCGTAGCGATTCTCGCCCACTGGCGGATCAACGCGCAGCCATTCTCCCTTGGCGTTGAGATAGCGAGCATTCTCACTATCGCGCATATACATGTCGATAATGTCTTCGCGGATATGCCTGGCCAACGCTTCACTCTCGATCGGTGTGATCACCTCCACCCGACGATCGAAGTTCCGCTCCATCGCATCGGCGCTACCGATATGGACCCTGGGGCTGCCATTATTCTCGAAGTAATAGATACGACTGTGCTCCAGGTAGCGGCCCACAATACTGCGCACGCTTACCGTGTCGCTGACACCCTTCACACCGGGTCGCAGGCAACAGATACCACGGATGATGAGATCGATCTTCACACCCGCCTGAGATGCCGCATACAGTGCGCGAATGGTATCGCGGTCCACCAAACTATTCATCTTCAGAATGATGTGGCCATTGCCATATAACCTGTGGCTGGCAGTCTCGGCGGCGATCGCCTCGATCAGCTTTGTGCGCATGGCGTGCGGTGCCACCCAGAGCTTGCCATAGTCCCGCTGATCGGCGTAGCCAGTGAGCACGTTGAAGACATCCGTCACATCATCGGCAATGGCATCGCTGGCGGTGAAGAGTCCCAAATCCTCGTAGATTCTGGCTGTACCGGCATTGTAGTTGCCAGTACCGATATGGCAGTAGCGTCGCAATCCATCCGGTTCGCGCCGGACAACCATCGTTAACTTGGAGTGTGTCTTGAGGCCGGCAAGACCATACGCGACGTGAACCCCGCGATTCTCCAGCGTCTGCGCCCACTCGATGTTATTCTCCTCATCGAAACGTGCCTTCAACTCCACAAGCACCGCCACCTGCGTATCATCATCACGAGCAGCGATGAGCGCAGGGATGAGTGGCGAGTTCTTGCCAAGCCGATAGAGCGTCTGCTTGATGGCAACAACATCCGGATCGCGACTCGCCTGCCCAACAAAATCGACGACGGCACCAAAGGACTGATATGGGTGATGGATGAGTACATCCTGCTTGCGGATGATATCGAAGATGCTGCCACCCTCGCTCATAAAGTGCTCATCCCGCCAGGGGAAGTTGGTCGCTGGTTCGACTGGAACATCCTTCAGGTCAGGCCGATTCAGTGCCGTCAGTTGAAAGAGATCCTCCAGGCCAAGCAATCCATCAACCACATACACGTCCTGTGGCATGGCGTGCACCTGCTCGATAAGCCAGGTGCGTACCGCCTTGGGCATGGTGGTATCGACATCGATGCGCACGGTGGTGCCGAACGGACGCTGACTCAGCGTCTCCTTCATCACCTCCAGCAGATTCTGGGCAAGTTCGTCATCCTCATCCGGTTCGACATCGCTATCGCGAATCAGATGGAATGGATAGCTGGCCACCACCCGCGAGCCAGGGAAGAGGCGATCCATATGCGCTGTAATCAACTGCTCGAGCGGTGTGAAACGTTGGATACCTACCGGATCGGGAAGGCCGCCAGCAAGCACCGTCCCGGTCTCCCCTTCACCTCTGGAAGCTGGTACCGGTACAAATCGCGGTAAGAGGGCCGGCACTTTCACGCGAGCGAAGCGACTTTCGCCCTTGCTCTTCAACACCACAATCAGATTGATGGAATCGTTCGATACATGGGGAAAGCGCCGACCACGATCGATGGCCTGAGGTGTAAGCACAGGGAAGACCTCGCGCTCAAACACCTTCTCGAGCTCCGCCTTCTCGGACTTCGCCAAGTCGTCGTATGCAACAACCTCAACTCCAGCCTTGGCTAACGCTGGAAAAAGCTCCTTATGCACATCGCGGGCTTGCCGCTTCAGCAGTTCCTGCGTGCGATCAGCAATGGCCCGATGTACCTCTACTGGCGTACGACCATCCACACCCGGATCAGTGATATTGGCGACAACTTTCCGCTTCACGCCAGCAACACGAATCATAAAGAACTCGTCGAGATTGGAGGAGAAAATCGCAGCAAACTTCAGGCGTTCCAGCAGTGGCGTCGTCTCCTCTTCCACCTCCTGCAGTACGCGGCAGTTGAAGTCCAACCAACTGAGTTCGCGATTTATGTAGAGATCAGGAGTAAGCTCGGCCAACTCAAAGGGCACGATTTCTTGATCGACCGCTGTCTTGGGCATATCCCGTAGCTCCTTTCCCACACACTGTGTCATTACTCTACGATGGCGAGTTCCCTGTGAATTTTCCTGTCAGGAATCGGTAGAAGATGCTCGAAGAAGAGACGAGCTCCCCTATTACCACTCCAAGTCTCTCGCGACGCGTTTGGTACTCAGCTAATAGTAGTGTGATAACCGCTATTCTGTCGCCAATTTGGTAGAACGTTCACAATTACACAAGAGGGCAGGCCGTGTGCCTGCCCTCCTGATGCAAGTTCAATGGTTGTCTAGGCTTCCACATCACCTGGTGTGATCATTCCGACCTCGTGGTCTTCCTTCCCAAGCGGAGGACCAAAGATCGCCTGCACCTGCGGACCATCGAGCGTCTCGTGTTCCAGCAACGCTACCACCAGTGCGTCCAGCTTGTCGCGATACTCGTGGTTGATGCGAATCGCTTCTCGCTGCGCATTTTCCACAATCTCGCGTACGGCGGAATCAATCTTTTGCGCCGTGGAATCGGAGTAGCTCTTGTCCTGCGTGATCTCGCGACCGAGGAAGACGTGCTCCTCGCCGGTACCGAGGTAAACCGGGCCGACATCGTCGCTCATACCCCAGAGACCAACCATGCGCTTGGCGAGTCCTGTCGCCTGCTTGAGATCGTTCTCGGCGCCGGTGGTGATCTCGCCAAAGGCGACCACCTCGGCAGCACGACCGCCAAGCATACCGACGAGGCGACCAAGCAGGTAGGTGCGGCTGTAGAGACCACGATCCTCCTCTGGCATCTGGATAGTGACGCCGCCAGCGGAACCGCGCGGAACGATGCTGACCTTACGGAGAGGATCGGAACCCGGAGTGAAGTGCGCGGCCAAAGCGTGACCGGCCTCGTGATAGGCAACGACCTCACGTTCCTTGCGCTCGACCAGACCCTTGCGTGCAACGCCAAGGAGGATCTTGTCCAACGCTTCCTCGAAATCGAGCGGGATGATTTCCTTGCGGTTGTTGCGGGCGGCGTTCAGCGCAGCCTCGTTCACCAGATTCGCCAGATCGGCACCGGCGAAACCGGTGGTACCGCGGCTAATCAGTTCCAGATTGACATCACGGCTCAGCGGCATACCGCGAGAGTGAATCTTCAGAATCGCCTCGCGGCCCTTGCGATCCGGCAGGCCGACGGTGACCTGGCGATCGAAACGACCAGGGCGCAGCAGCGCGGGATCGAGCACATCAGGACGGTTGGTGGCGGCGATAACGATCACTTCCTGATTCGTCTCGAAACCATCCATTTCCACCAGCAACTGATTCAGGGTCTGCTCGCGCTCATCGTTGGAGCCGCCAAGACCGGCGAAGCGCTGACGACCAACTGCGTCCATTTCATCGACGAAGATGATCGCGGGCGCCGCAGCCTTGGCCTTATCGAAGAGATCGCGTACGCGACTGGCACCGACACCGACAAACATTTCGACAAACTCGGAGGCGCTAACGCTGAAGAATGGCACGCCAGCCTCACCCGCCACCGCCTTGGCGGTAAGCGTTTTACCGGTACCTGGAGGGCCAACCAGCAGCACACCGCGCGGCAGACGCGCGCCGAGCGCGTGGTATTTGGCGGGATTGCGGAGGAAGTCGACGACTTCCATCAGTTCTTGCTTGGCCTCGTCTTCACCGGCGACATCGGCAAAGGTCACCTGCGGACGTTCGGCATCGTTCTGGCGCGCCTTGCTGCGGCCAAAACCGAAGACGTTCTGATTGCCCCGCCCCATCTGGCGGCTCATGAAGATAATCAACCCGAGGAAGAGCAGGAAGGGCAAGAAGCTGAAGAGCAAACTTGGCCAGATGGAACTGGACGATGTTTCGCCAGAGATCGTGGCATCAGTTGCTTCAAGGCGACCGAGCAGTTCGTTGTTCTCAACGCCCTGCGGCAACGTGGCACTGATTTCCTCTGTCTTGACGATCGTGCCGCTGGTCTCCGCCGGAGCATTCTCCAGCACACGATCATTCTCGGTGTCGTAGTAGATCGCATCCTTCAACTCAAGATGAATCTTGGTTTCGGCTAGGGTGGCCGTATCGACATTGCTCGCGTCGATTTGGGCGGTGACCACGCTATACGGTACCGTGGTGGCCCCGGACTCGTCCTGATTGCCAAAATAGTTGAAGATATACCAACCAATGAGCGCGATGATAACCGTCGCCACCACCCAAGTGGGGATACGGGGACCACTACGCTGAGGTGTTTGATTTCCACCGCCCTCGGGGCGGTTTTGCCGCTGATTGCGATTCTGATCGTCAGGCCGCATTAGCGGGAACTGCGGCTTCTTCGGATCCTGTTGACTCATGTGCGAGAAACTCACTTTGTATTGAGGTGTAAGCCTGTCACAACCTGCGCCGCAGTTCGGCGCCGTTGCATGCCATCACACCGATCATATTCCAGGAGAACTGTACGCTATTCCCGTATGGGCTGACACCCCGTAAAGGTGCAATTTGGCGTGTTTTCAGCAAACTATCAGGATTCTACGGATTCGAAGTTTATCAAACCGGTATCGTGAAAGACTCCCACCGTACGCTGACGCATATAGCCGACGATGCTCATACCTGCTATGCGCGCGGCTCGGTAGGCATCCGCAGTAGGGACAAAGGGTGTAGCAATGATGAGGACACCCACACGAGAGGCGGCCTCGACCATTCCCCGGGTCACCAGTCCGTTAATGATCACGATCTCATGTGTTGGCATTCGGCCATCCTGCAATGCCCAACCCAGCACTTTGGCAAATGCATTCTCGGGAATGATGTCGAACGCAACAACTTCTATGCCAGACACCGATGCAAGCGCGGCATGCACCGATCCTTCCGCCATGCGGTCTTTCCGAAAGAGTGTCCACGCCTCCCGCAAGATATCGAGCAAGACGTCATGCGGAATCGACCAGGGTTCATCACGAGGAAAAGGTTCGGGCAACGTTGGCCGCGGCGTGAGCGCACCAGTCAACTCCGCGAGATGGCGATCGATATCGATACCCCCCGTCACCATGACCGCCGCACGCTCCCCATGAGAAGTCGCGCTACCGAAGTCATGAGGATGCACGCAAAAGCGATGCATAAAGGCCCAACCAGCCGCGAGTTCCTTGAGCGCGGAGTCCATGCAGGCCAGTCGCGTCACGGGTACACCGTTCACCTCGATCGTCAACCACATCTCGCCATCGAGTTCGCGTACAACAAACTGATCGAAGACCAGCAGGTCTTGCTGACTACGGACCTGTGCCTGTTCGAGGCTATACTGCCGATCATCCTCGGTCATACGTCGTTCTTGGTCAGCCGCCAGATACCTGGCACGGCAAATTCATCGGCATCACCATAGGCGAAGCCGACCCACTCCACCTGCGCTGAGTGGCGGAGAACATTGGGGATTACCTGACCATGCAATACCATCTTGGTTTCGCGTCGCTTTTCACCCCAGGCACGGCCGGCGGCATCGTAGGCGGCCTTGGTATCCGGTACCTGAAGCATGAGTTCGATGAACTCGTTGGTGGTGAACTCGTCACCCTCAAGTTTGCGCAGCAAATCTTCAATATATGGCGTCATATTCTCGACCAGATCATCGACGGTGACGCCATTCGGACCAGTATCGTGGGCACGCGTGCTCATGAATTCTCCTGCGATAGTTCCTCACCGGCCCGCAGCGAGACGTAACTCTCGTACCGCGCCCGATTGATTGCCCCCAATTCTACCGCCTCGATGACGGCGCAGGCGGGTTCGTGCACGTGCGTACAGTCCTGATAGAAGCATTCGCCGAGAAAGGGGCGAAACTCTACGAAGTAGCTATCCAGCTTAAGTGGATCGATCGCATGCATTGCCAGTGCGCGCATACCCGGAGTATCCGCCACCCAGGTGTCGTCATCGATCTCGTAAAGTCGCGAGCCGATAGTGGTGTGCTTGCCTTTGCCGGTGGCACCGCTCACCTCACCGGTATCGCGCCGGTGCGACGGATCGATAGCGTTCAACAAGCTGCTCTTGCCGACACCTGAGGGTCCGGCGACCGCGGTGGTTTTGCCCATTAGTTCGCCGCGTAGTTCCCCCACACCTTGCCCGGTATGCGCACTGACAAGGTGCACCGGATAGAGATCGCGGTAGATACCAAAGAACTCTTCGATACGTTCTGGTGTCGCGAGCTCAATCTTGTTCACCGCGATATGTACCGGAATATCCTGCATCTCCGCGAGAATAATGAAGCGATCGAGCATGCGCGTGTGAGGTTCGGGATCGGCTATCGAAAAGGTAAAGAGCACCTGATCCGGATTCGCCAGAATCACCTGCTCGGTATCACGCGTGTGACGAGCGGTGCGGATGAGCGCGCGATTCCGCGGCTCGACATACTCAATGACCGCTTCATTGTCTGGGAGATCGGTGATCCAAACCCAGTCGCCCACGGCGACAATATCGGATTTGCGCTTCTGCCTCTTTAGTTGCCCCTTCATGGTGGCGATAATTGTCTCGCCCGCGCGGTGATCCTCCACCGGCTTGACCTCGTACCAGAGGCCATGTGCCCGCACAACCTTGGCCCGGTGACTTCCGGCAGGAGGTTCGTTCACGACAGAGGGGGCTTCGTTTGTCTGGGTAGCAGTTCGGTATCGCGGTTTCGCCAAGGAGTGCTCCCCTCGCCTGCTCTTGACAGACGTGGTGTGATTGCTATGCTTACGTTATGGAAGTGACTCGCGGAGAGTCATCATTCACATTGTTCATACGTTTCTTTGCCGGAGGCAAGAACCAATGGTTACCACAACTCCTCTGATCTCTATGACCAGTGATGCTGTCGATCAGCTGAAGAGCTTCCTCGCCGATCAGGGCACACCGGATCACGCACTGCGCGTCTTCGTGGCCCCGGGCGGCTGCTCTGGCCTTCAGTATGGCATGACCATCGACGAAGCGGCTGATGAGGGCGATGAAGTCATCGAGACTCAGGGCGTGCGCGTTTTCGTCGATAACTTCAGCGCCATGTACCTGAAGGGTAGCGAGATTGATTTCGTGAACAGCCTGATGGGCGGCGGCTTCACCGTGAAGAACCCGAATGCTGTTGCTGGCTGCGCTTGCGGTCACAGCTTTGATACTGGCGATGATGCCGAGCAGACGGGCCAGAGCTGCGGCTGCAGCTAAACGACACTTGTCGAACTGATCTGAACGCGTAAGACCCGGCGATGTGATCGCCGGGTCTTGGCAATTCTCAACGAATTCTCCCGCAAACATATTCACAATGCGTGAAAATCGGATATACTGGGGTGTCTCGCGCGAATTTGCACGAGGCCGGGGATTGTGTTGACTGCAAGAAGAAGCAGGCGATTCCTCCCCCCGAAACCGTTTTCAAGTTATATGCACGCGTTCAGCGCTTTTTGCAGTGCAAAGTATAGCGCACGTACGCGGGTTCGGTGCAAAGACCGTACCGAACCGTACCAAACTCGCCACTGGGGAGCGCGAGGGTACGCAATTCTGGTCGCCGACAAGCTCTGGCACGATGGCGTGCCTCGCAAAACTGGAGCTACGCGCCGGATCACCGTCGATCCCGCCCATAAAGCTCCGAAAGGAACGTACCAGCAATATGTCCACCTATGATGTCTCCAGAATCGATGAACTCGCCCGCGATAGCATGCATGGCGACGATCGCCCCGATGTTCCCGAAGAGATCACAACGCAAATGGAACCGGAGATCGAGAACGAGGCCGACCTCGAACGCGATCTGGATGTACTTCAGAAACTCGATCCCAACTTCATCAACGATCCCGTGCGCCTCTACCTGCGCGAGATCGCGGAAACGCCACTCCTCACTCACGCCCAGGAAATCGATCTTGCCAAGCGGGTGGAAGATGGCGATATGCTCGCTGTGCAGCAGTTTGTGCGTGCCAATCTCCGCCTCGTGGTCAGCATTGCCAAGCGCTACGTAAACCGCGGCCTCACCCTGCTGGATCTGATCCAGGAGGGCAATATCGGCCTTATGCGCGCCGTGCAGAAGTACGACTGGCGCAAGGGCTTCCGCTTCAGCACGTATGCCACCTGGTGGATTCGCCAGGCGATCACCCGCGCTATTGCGGATCAGAGTCGCACCATTCGTCTGCCAGTCCACATGGGCGATTCCATCAGCCGCTACCGCAAGACCCTGAACCAGCTCGCGCAGCAGATGGGTCGGCAGCCAACCCCGGAAGAGGTCGCCGAGGCCATGGAAGTGGCTCCGGAGAAGATCCACCAGATCGTCCAGGCGGCGCAGCGCACCATCAGCCTGGAAACGCCGATCGGTAATGAGGATGACACCTCGCTCGGCGATCTCATCGCCGACGAGATCAGCGAGACGCCGTACGAAGCCGCCAGCGAGAGCATGCTCAAGCGCGATGTGAGCGCGGCGCTGGATACACTCAGCCCACGCGAGCGCCTGGTACTGCAGCTACGATTCGGACTCGGTCAGGGTCATCAGCACACGCTCGCAGAAGTCGGTGAGCAGCTGCAGATCAGCCGCGAACGCGTCCGCCAGATCGAGAACGAGGCGCTGCAGAAGCTGCGCCGCCTTGATGGCGATCGTCTGCTGGCGTATCACCAGGAGCTGTAGGTTCCGGTTCGGCAATGGAGATATGAACACAAGAGCCGCCCGTGATGGGCGGCTCTTTGCTCTCCAGGTTCGGTAGGTAGTAATGGAAGGCGGTAGATCATGCGTAGACCCTGGGTTCACCCTGGAGGTTCACCCTGGGCCACATATCGGCGGTTCCGCCGCCGATGGGCGCACACGAGGTGCGCCACTACCGATGGTCCTCAGCACCACCTCCCCTGGGGAATAACCCCAGGGCTTGTCTCTACTATGGAGATGTGA
>JAGQGU010000002.1:1265-40691 GCA_020432165.1 Thermomicrobiales bacterium | reverse complement strand
TCAAAACTTTTGACTATGCGCTTAGTTGTCATCCAGAAAGTCGCGCAATTTCTGTGCGCGACTGGGATGTCGGAGCTTGCGCAGCGCCTTGGCCTCAATCTGGCGAATACGCTCGCGGGTGACGCCGACATATTTGCCGACATCTTCCAACGTGCGATTGCGACCGTCGCCCAGTCCATAGCGCATCAGAATCACATCGCGTTCGCGCGGAGTGAGCGTATCCAACACATCGCCGACCTGTTCGCGCAGGAGCTGCAGACTCGCCTCGTCCGGCGGTGCCATCGCGGACTCATCCTCAATGAAGTCGCCCAGCGAGCTATCGTCCTCCTCACCTACGGGCATTTCGAGGCTGATCGGATCCTGGTTCAGCTTGAGGATCTCGGCCACACGCTCTGGTGTCATCTCCAGGACTGCGCCGATTTCTTCGTTCGTCGGCTCCTTACCGAGCTCCAGTTGCAGTTCACGCTTGGTCCGCTGAATTTTGTTGATGGTCTCAATCATGTGGACGGGGATGCGAATGGTTCGTGCCTGATCCGCAATGGCACGGCTGATCGCCTGCCGAATCCACCACATCGCGTACGTGC
This sequence comes from Thermomicrobiales bacterium, assembly GCA_020432165.1. GTDB lineage: Bacteria > Chloroflexota > Chloroflexia > Thermomicrobiales > UBA6265 > UBA6265. The sequence goes on along the minus strand of JAGQGU010000002.1, from coordinate 40,107 downwards.
TGAATTTAAAGCCCTTGTGATGCTGGAATTTCTCAACGGCACGGATGAGTCCCAGGTTGCCTTCCTGGATCAGATCCAACATGCTCATGCCGCGATTGACGTATTTCTTGGCCACCGAGACAACCAGTCTTAGATTGGCCTCGGTTAAGGCGACCTTTGCCTGAGCCCCTTCAACTTCGATCTGTTCCCAGGTGCGTTTTTGGCGAACCTCGCGTTTCTCCCAAACTTCCTGAATCGAGGCATCGTTTGGCCAGGCATCGGCGATCGAGAGTGTTTTCTGAATCGATTCCGGGAGCAACGCCCATTCAACCCGGCGTTGCCGCAGCTGCTCTTCAAGGTCGGCGGGGGAGAGGTTGTAGCGTTCGGCAATCGTGCCAAAGGCGGCATTATCCACACCGGTTACCGGCAACACCCGATCCAGTACCTGAGGAATCGTCTCCGGTTCTTCACTCTCAATCAGACGATAGAGATCGAGCGCAATCGGCCACCCGACGCGAAAGGTCATCCAGATGTGCATCCCGATTTCGGTCGCAGTTGGTTCATGGGTACCTTCGGCGCCTAGCAGTGTGCGTGTTTCCGTAACGTAGGCAGCCAAATCCATGGCCATGCTGAGTTCGATTTCGCGTTCGGCAGAGATCAGCGCTACGCGACCGATCTCGCGCAGATACATGCGCACGGGATCATCGAGCGAGACACCGACAAGATCGGTATCGAGATCGACATTGTCAGCGAGTTCGCTGCGGTAGTTGAGCGGATGCCGATCATCTTCGTCATCATCGATCTCAATCGCTTCGGCGTCGCTGTCTACTATCTCATCGAGTTCATGAATGCGCGCCTCATCATCACGCAGGCTCAGCCCGCGCTCATCGGCTGCATCATCGTGGTCAGACCGACGTTTGTTTGGCACAAAATGCCTCCAGACGGGCCTAAGGAAGATCCAGCCGAATCAGATCGGCGAAGGATTCCCGGCGACGAATCAGGCGGGCGGCACTCTGGTTCACGAGCACCACCGCCGGTTTCAGTGACATATTGTAGTTGCTGCCCATTGCCAGGCAATACGCGCCGGTGGCAGGAACGGCCAGCAGATCTCCTTCGTGAGCGGGTGGTAGCGATATATCCTCAATCAGCAGATCACCACTCTCGCAATACTTGCCGGCTATCGTGACGTTCTCTATCACGTCTTCCTGCGGCTCGCGGTTCGCGATAACTGCTGTGTAGCGAGCATCATACAACGACGGACGGATATTATCAGCCATACCCCCATCCACACTCACATAGGTGCGGATACCTTCCAGCTCCTTACGTGTCCCCACGGTGTATACGGTGAGACCCGCCGGGCCTGCAATCGCGCGGCCAGGTTCGATAATGACCATTGGTAACGGCAACTCGTGAGCGGTGCAGGCCGATTCGATGGCCGTGGCAAGTATTTCGACCCAGTAGTCGGGGGTCAGCGGTGCATCACCATCCAGATAACTGATACCGAAGCCACCACCAGGCGAGAATATCTCCAACTCCACACTGTGTTTTGCCCGCATATCAGCTGCGAAGGCGATCATATCGGCGATGGCCGCGGTGTGTGCATCGGTATCGAAGAGTTGGCTGCCAACATGGGCGTGGTAACCAGCCAGGTGAACACCTGGCAATTGCTGCAGTTGAATGACGGCTTCTTCCGCCTGGCCATCGGCAATGGGTAGGCCGAATTTGGAATCCGCCATACCCGTGCTGATCTTTTTGTGCGTATGCACATCCACACCCGGGTTCAGGCGGATGAGCACCGTTATGGGTTCGTCACGATCGGCGGTGAGCTCCGCCAACATCTCGATCTCATCGAAGTTATCGACAATGATCTTGCCGATATTGGCTTCGAGCGCCATCTCGATCTCGTTGCGGCCCTTGTTGTTGCCGTGGAGGCTGAGCATCGCCGAGGCGACCCCGCCATTCAGTCCGACAAAAAGCTCACCATCTGAGACGCAATCGAGTCCGAGCCCTTCTTCGGCGATAATCTGCGCCATTGCTGTGCAGAGAAAGGCCTTGCCTGCATATACAACGCGTGAACCGGGCAGGCGAGAGGTGAGGGCGTGCTTCCATGCTCGCATGGATGTGCGCAGCGTTTCTTCGTCATAGATATAGAGCGGCGTACCAAATTCGTTGGCCAAACTGACCAGGCTCACTCCGCCCACAGTTAGTTCGCCAGCATCATTCCGGCATGTTGTTACCGGCCAGACCTCACCCACGTTCGCTCCCCCTGCGTATTCGTGACCCCTGATATGCATCAAGTGTCGCACGGATTGCATATGTGGCACCATGCCCGCAGAATACCAATCTGAATCGATACGATTTGTGAGGAGCGCACCATTCGATGAGGCAACATGATGAGACCCGTCGGGGTGTGTTGTTTGGTGCACTTGCATATGGTTCCTGGGGCGTCCTGCCCATTTACTTCCATGCACTGGAGCCAGCTGGTCCTCTGGAGATACTCGCGCATCGCATCCTCTGGAGCGCCATTTTCTGCATGATTTTCTGGGCGATCCGGGGTGATCTCGGCTGGATGAAATCGCTCTGGCAGCATCCACGCCGGTTAGGAGTCGTCACCATCGCTGCCTATGTCCTGGCGGTGAACTGGGGCATCTATATCTATGCTGTCAGTCAGGATAATGTGCTGGAGAGCTCGCTCGGGTATTTCATTAACCCCATCATTCTTGTACTCATCGGTGTTCTGGTGCTGAAGGAGCGCATGAACGCCACCCAGTGGACCGCTATCGGACTTGGCGTGTTGGCGGTGATCGTGATAACGATCGATTACGGACAGCCACCCTGGCTTGCGCTGCTACTCGCGGTCAGCTTCAGTATCTATGGCTATATCAAGAAAATGCTTGGCGTGAGTATGGGTGCGGTGGAAACGATGACTGCCGAGAGCGTGTTACTGGTGCCATTTTCGCTTGGTGCGCTGTGGTGGATATCAGCTCACGCCAACAATCTCACCTATCTCCATCATGGACTCCGCCACACACTTTTGCTGACGTTTCTCGGGTTGATCACGATTCTGCCGTTGACGCTCTTTGGCGCTGCCGCCCGCAGGCTACCACTGGTCATCACGGGCTTGTTGCAGTACATCACACCCATCGGCCAGTTTCTGGTAGGCGTGTTGGTGTTTGGCGAGCATATGAGCCGCGGTCGCTGGATCGGATTCGGTATCGTCTGGTGCGCGCTGGTGCTGCTGACCGTCGATTCCCTGCGAGGCAGGAGGCGGGCGATGTCGCCCACGTAGGGGCGAATCTCGAAGAGTATTCGCCCGCATCGAAGGAAGAGTGGACTTACGCACCGCTCTCGGTCTCTATCGCCCCCGAATACCGTTAGTGATCATGTTGGCGACATGCACCGGATCCTCATCCTCGAGCATGTTTGGCAGGCTGACGATCACCGCGTTCTCCATACCATCAATGCGACGGATGACATTCAGCGCGTCCTCCGGAATCTCCTCGTCGACATTCGTCACCATCATCGCTTCACCGCGCGGCGCGGTGCGGCTCACCTGCATACCGGCGATATTGATGTTGTAGCTCGCGAGCGTGGTGCTAAGCGCACCGATAATGCCCGGCTTGTCGGTGTGGTGCGTGATAAGCACATACCCGCTCAGCGGTTGCTGCAAACCGAAGCGATCGACTTCGACGATGCCAGCGATATCGCGATCCCAACTGACGACGACGCTATGCTTACTCACACCCTCGATCTCGAAGCGGAAGCGGGGAATGATCGTCTCGTCGCCATCGTCGGCGCTTGTCTGGATACTCATGCCCATCTCCTGGGCGATGAGGCGCGCGTTGACCGGCGTGACCCGTCGACCCAGCCAGGTCTGGAGGGCCGCCGCCAGTGCGCTATTGCAGACATGCTCGGTGAGATCGTTGCTGACCATACCGGTGGCCTGCACGCTGAACGAACGCGGGTGCTCTGGCATGATCACCGCGCAAAGGTGACCGGCGGCGGAGCTGACCTGCGTCAGCAGCTTCAGGGCCCGACTCTCCAGCGATGCTGCGGGGAGATTGACGGCATTCGGCACAGCTTCGCCGTTGAGCGCAGCGATAGTCGTCGCGCCAATAACTCGTCCCACGGCCTCCAGCGCTTCAGCCGAGGAGCCACCGGTATGCGGAGTCAGCACAACGTTTGGTAGACCGAAAAGGGGACTTTCGGTGCAGGGCTCGAAAGGGAAAACATCCACACCGGCGCCGCTGATATGCCCACTCTTAAGTGCATCGGCGAGTGCGAACTCATCGACAAGTTCGCCCCGACCGGCGTTAATCACAATCGCACCCGGTTTCATCTTCGCCAATGTCTCAGCATTGAGGATGTGGTGGGTTTCAGTTGTGCTGGGACTATGGAAGGTGACGATATCGGATCGGGTCCAGATATCCTCCAGTTCGACCTGCTCCACACCCATATCAGCGAATCGTTGCCGCGGAAGATAGGGATCGTAAGCGATTACCTGCATCTCGAAGGCCTTGAGGCGCTTCGCCACGACGCTGCCGACACGACCGATACCGATCATACCGAGTGTGCGGCCACGAAGGTCGATGGGTTTGATCTGCTTGCGCTTCCACTCACCAGCGTGAGTGGTGGCATTGGCAAAGGGAATCTGGCGCGTGACTGCCAGCAGCAAGGCGATCGTATGCTCGCCGGCACTGGTGGCATTGGCCCCCGGCGCATTCAACACAATCACACCGGCCCGTGTACTGGCGGCAACGTCGATGTTGTCGACACCCACACCGGCGCGGGCGATGACCTTCAGGCGGGGAGCTGCATCCAGTACTTGCTGGGTCACCTGTGTTTCGCTCCGGACCACAAGAGCATCGGCATCGTGAAGCACACCGAGCAATGCATTCACATCAGTGCCATCGACATCGACAATCGTGGCCACTGCTTCCAGTTGCTCGCGTGCGACCTTGTGAATCTGATCAGCAACCACGATGCGCCAACGTTCGCTCGGCGAGGTGGTTTCCATTGGCGGCAGGGCATCGATAACAGCACTCGGCGAGACCGGCTGGGTGGCGATGGAGAGTCGGCGCACGATTTCGTCGAAACTGTTCACCGTGACCATGAGTGGATTGGCATCGGCAGGTAGCTGCTCGACATTGTTAATGAGATAGCAGGTAACATCGCCAGCCGAGTAATTGCGGGCGTGGCGGAGGCTATCTTCCACCGCGAACTTGCAGCCCTGGCGCGAGGCAATGGCGGTTTTGTCATCGGCAAAGATGATCTGCACCGAAGCAAAGCCATGCTCGTGGAACCAGCGGATCGTCATCTCGGCCGAGTTCTCGGGGCGAGCAGTGACGATGAGCACATTCTCCTGACCAACGAGACCAATGAGATCGTTGATGAACTGCTGCGCACCATGTGCGGGATGCAGCTTGCTGGCCGGACCATCACCGCGATAGACCCATTCCCGCACCGCAAGCGGTACGTTCAATCCGCTGGAATCGACAAAGGCAAGATCGGGCAGATCAAGACCGAACTCGGCATTGGCGGCGCGAGCCAGCGGCACCGGGCTCTCGGTAAGAACGCCATCCATATCGATGGCAATACGGAACGCAGGATGAGCGGATTGTGTGGTCATGTACTGTCCTGAAAATTGGAGATGGCGGTGGGTATGCGGCATCTGCGCCGAACGCTGCAAGTGTAGCGGTTTTGGTCACGATTGTGCATGGATTCACAGATGCCGTAGCCGTATATGAATAAGCCTACCCACGGCGTGTGTATTTGCGCAGTGTCAGCGGCACGAAGATCGCCAGAATCACCAGCACACCCGCAATGGCGGACCAGAAGTTGCTACCGATTGTGCCTTGCATCAGAAGTTCCCGCACCGCCGCTATCGTGTGAGAGATGGGATTGATGTGCTCGGCGAAATAGCCTAGTGCATGTGGCATCGTGCTTGTATCTACGAAGGCGTTGGAGAGGAAGGTGAGCGGAAACATGATGATCATGCCATAGCTGGCGGCCGTGGCTGTGGAGCTGGCGCTGAGTGCAAAGAAGCTGAACATCCAGCTGAGGCACCACCCAATAGCGGTCATGAAGAGAATGCTCACCGGCACGGTCCAGAACCCTGCATCGGGTCGGAATCCCAGGATGTAACCCATGATGAAGACGATGCTACCAGCGATCGTATAACGAAGGATATCTGCGGTGAGTGTGCCTGCCAGGGGCGAGATCCGGGTGATCGGCATCGCCTTGAACCGGTTGGCTACAGCTTTATCTGCATCCTCCCTTAGTTGCGTGCCCGCTGTGCTGCTGGAGGTGACGCCGGTTTGAATCAGAATGCCTGGAATAATGATCGGCAGATAGTCCTTGATGCTGCCGGCGACGGCACCTCCGAAGAGAAAAGTAAACATGAGGGTGAACATCACCGGCATCAGCGTGATGTCCAGGAAACTCTCTGGTGTGCGAAGTGACTTGATGGTAGAGCGGTAGGCGAAGATCAATGTCTCGCGAATCGACGTCACGAGCGAACTCTCGCGTGCCGATGTGGCGCCTGTGGTAGGCAAGGTGATTTCTTTGATCATGTTAGTCTGCAGCCTCATAGGTCGTGACCTCGCCGGTCAGGGCGAAGAAGACATCATCCAGCGACGGTTGCTGGACATTGATTGCGGTGAGATGGATGTCCTCGTGTTGCAGGGCGATGAGTACATCAGTAAGTTGATCGCTCCGCTTGAGTGGTATCGAGATCTCGGCCGCCTCGGAGATCTGGGCGGATTCGCCCAGGATGCGTTCGGCGATGTTGGTAGCTTCGCTCAGACGATCAGCGTCCTCGATCTGCAGGTGCAGAGATGAGAGATCGACCGACTGTTTGAGCCCGCTCGGCGTATCGTGGCCAACAACTTTGCCACGATCAATCACGTAAATGTCGTCTGCCAATTGGTCTGCCTCATCGAGGTATTGCGTTGTCAGCAACACAGTCGATCCGCTCTGTACGAGGCGGCGAATGGTGCCCCACATCTGTGAACGGGTACGTGGATCGAGACCCGTAGTCGGCTCATCAAGGAAGAGGAGGGGAGGTTGGGAGAGTAGGCTGGCGGCGAGATCGAGTCGACGACGCATACCACCGGAGAACTTCGCGAGTGTGCGGTTCGCTGCCTCGGTGAGTCCGAACTCCTCCAGAAGTTCTTCCGCTTTCGTCTTCGCATCTTTCCAGGAATATCCAAGTAACATCGCGAAGATGCGCAGATTCTCCATTGCCGTCAGGTTTTCGTCGATCGTGGCGAACTGGCCGGTGAGTCCGATCAACTGCCGCACGTGTTGGGTATCGGTCACGATGTCGTGGCCGAAGATGCGTGCACTGCCACCATCAGGGGTAAGCAAGGTTGCGAGCATATTGATGGTGGTGGTTTTGCCGGCACCATTGGGGCCAAGGACGCCACAGATACGGCCAGCCGGAACCTCCAGGCTAACGCCATCGACAGCGCGATTGCTGCCAAAGATTTTGACGAGATTATTGGCCTCGACTGCCAGATGTGAGTTCATCGATTGTTTCCTTTGGTGTTGTCATCCTCGCGACCATCGCGGCCGCGGGCCTTGTTGAATTCGCGTCGCAACTCCTCGCGGAAGTCGCGACGCATACTGCGGTTATCGATTCTGTTATCACGACCGAACTGCGCCAACATTTCACCGGACATACGCTCGCGCACGGCCCTGGCAGTGCGGGTCCATTCGTTACCGCCAAAGTCATCGTCCTCGTCGATCTCGATCGCATCAATGATTTTGTCGAGATAGCGACCGAGGTTTTCCTGCTCGTCAGAAGTGAGGCAGGCAAAGATATCGTCGGGATCGAAGGTTTCGGTCTGGTGTTGCTTGCGTCCCTTATCGGTGAGGTAGACAAGCATTACCCGTCGGTCTTGTGGAGATGCTTCACGTCGGATATAGCCTCCTCTTTCGAGCTTGGCCAGAAATTCATTGAGGGATGAGACAGCCAGTCCCAGGAGATAGGAGAGATCCTTGGTGCTGATGCCATCCTTCAGCTGCAGCGCCGCCAGAATCCGACCTTGCCCGCGGGTGGCGTCCGCGAGGTGGTCTCCCTGGAATGCCCTACGCATATGGTGTCGATGAAGCAGCCATTGCAGCCTCATCATTTTTCCGTACAGATCTGTGTTCATTTGGGTGTCCTAAACGATCGCGAAAGTTCTAACGGTACCGTCAGGAGAATTAATAACAGGTACCGTTTGATTCTGCAAGAGGATCGAGATATTCGTGCAGATGCCCAGGTATCCCCTCGACACAACGCGTTTCCTCTGCGATAACGGTGGTAAATGTCCGTCGCCGACACGAGGCGGCACTTTTGCGGGCGACGTTCCCGATCACCTTTGTATGGAGAACCACATGAACGCAGAGACATACGGGAAACGACTGGATCGCGCGCAGGAAGTGATGCGCGATCGCGGGATCGATACATTGCTGCTTGGCCCGAGTGCCGATCTCTACTACCTCACCGGAATCGATGCACACGTCAGCGAGCGGCTGAATCTGCTCATCCTTCCCGCGGAAGGGGAGCCGGACATGATCGTGCCCGGTCTGGAAGCACCACTCATCAAGGATGGCAGTGGCCGGATCAGCCTCAAAACCTGGGGCGATGCTGATGTTCCAGCAGATCTTGCGGCCGGTATCCTTTCCGGTGCGAAGAAGGTGGCCGTCGGCAACAAGCTCTGGAGCTCCTTCCTGATTCGTCTGCAGGACCGTCTTGCAGGTGTGAATTGGCAGGAAGGTGATCCGATTCTGCGCGATTTGCGCATGTGCAAGGATGCTGAAGAGATCGCCGCGCTGGATGAGGCCGGCCGCCTTACAGACGAGGCGTGGATGCTCTTTGTTACCCAGGGCGGTGCTATCGCTGGCCTCACAGAGCTGCAGGCTCTGGAGAAGCTGAAGAATATCTCTGGTGACGTTGGTTTGGATAATCCCAAGGGCATCATTGGTACCGGTCCGAACTCTGCCTCCCCGCATCACAGTGGTAACGATCGTGTAATCGGAGAAGGCGATGCGCTCGTCTTCGACTGGGGCGGCATGATTGATGGCTACTTTAGCGATGTCACGCGTAGTGCCCATCTCGGCGCACCCAGCGAGGAGTATCGCAAGGTCTATGACATCGTGAATGCAGCCAATCAGGCGACATTCGAGGCAGTAAAGCCAGGTGTGCCGCTGCAGGAACTTGATCGCGCCGCCCGCAATCTCATCACCGAAGCCGGTTATGGCGAATACTTCGTGCACCGCGTTGGTCACGGACTTGGGTTGGAAGTTCATGAGGAACCATTCCTGGTGGAAGGCAATACCATGCCGTTGCAGGAGGGAATGGTCTTCAGCGACGAGCCGGGTATCTATATGAGTGGCAAGTTCGGTGTCCGCATCGAGGATGCGGTCGTTTGCGAGGCGGCGGGCGGCCGCCGGTTGAATACCTCGACCCATGAGTTGTTTATCCTGGCGTAGAGATTGCTGCGTAGCCCCGGGCTTTAGGCCCGGGGTATCGGGAGCACAAACCCCGGGTATAAAACCCGGGGCTACGTTGAGAGACAGGCACTCGTCATTCCGAGCTTGTCGAGGAATCACCCGAACGATTGGCGGCCTGGAGCATGGCGGGATGCCTGCCCATACCCGGGTATAAAACGCGGGGCTACGTGGGAATAGCCGCATTTGGAGAAAATATGACTGACCCACGGGAACATCGCGATGTATTGGAGGTACTCACGGAATTTACCGATGAGGAACTTCTGGAACTCAGCCAAATGAATGCCCAGGCGTTGCTGATGGCAGGCGTGCTTGCCTTGGGTGACGATGATGCCATGCTACAGACCTGGGCAGAAGGTGTGGCTGAGGTGATGACCCGGGGATGGGACACCACCCGCGCGTGGTCGGCTGCCGAGATCATGGATGCACTGCTCACCAATTACCGGACCTACGGCGGCTGGGTGATCGAGGCTGATTTGCATGACGATCACGCCGCTGCCATCGTCGCAGATATCCCGGATCTCACGCTGGCAGAGACGCTTGGGGCGACCGATCGGGAGGCCGATGTACTCTTTCGCGTCGGCGAGGAGATCGTGCAGCGACTGGGCAAGCGCATGCGCTGGCAGCGCGATACTGACACCGGCGATGTGAATATCATCATCACATGAGTGCCACCATTGGTTCGGGGCGAGTGACGCTCTGGTTCGAGAGTACCTTCTCGCTCAAGGACAAACGCTCCGAGGTAAAGCGCATTACCTCCCGCATCCCTAATCAGTTCAACTGCGCCATTGCCGAGATCGAGGATCTGGATGATATGCGTGTGGCAACGCTGGGTGTACTCGTCCTTAGTACTTCACCCGACCACGCCAGTCAGATGCTGAACACGATCATCAATCGCATAGAGGATCTCCTGGAAATCAGTACCCTCGGCGAAGTGAACACCGAGTTGTATCCGTTCTGAAGAGTTCGCAGTATCGATCGTCCGATCAGCGGCTATCAACCTTCTGGTGTTGCTTCGGGCGTACCTTCGATATCGCTGGGGAGAATTGGCTGGAAACGGATCACGGTTGCATTCGTGCTGTCCGTGATCAACAGATTGCCATCGGCGTCGAAAGCGATACCACCAGGTCTGGTAACAGCACCATTCACCAGCACGCTCTTACCATCTTGCCAGGCGAAGGTCCCCTTGCCCGGCACAGTGTAGAAGAGCACGCCATCTGGACTGAATGCCAGCATGTTCAGACGGTCAGTTCCTTGCAGTCCCTGCCACTCCGGTATGGCATAGCTGGTTAGCCATGTCCCATCGGCGGAGAAAACCTGCAGCCTGGCGTTACCACTATCCGCAACCCATACGTTGCCATCGGGAGCCAGGGCGATACCGGTTGGCTCCAGGAACTGTCCATCTGCCGAGCCATACCCACCGAAAGCCATAACGAAGGTGCCATCATGCGTGAAGACTTGTACACGTTCATTGCCGGTATCGGTGACGTAGATGTACTCATCACTAATCGCGACATCGCGCGGCCCAAAAAAGAGTCCAGGCTGATCGGTAACCAGGCCTTCGTCTGTAATGTCGCTGGCGATGCCACGATTCCCCAGCACGCGCACCACCGTACCATCTGCGGAGACGACGATGACAGCGTGGTTCCATGTATCGGCGATATAGATGAGCCCATCAGGCCCCACTTGCAGTGCGGTACCTCCCTGGAAGCCATTCCAGCTAAGCTGCAATGCCGAATCCATGCGGCCGCTCCAAATGCCAAGGAATACACCGTTGGTGTCGTATCGATCGACACGGCCATTGGCGGCATTCAAGACATAGATCGTGCCATCCTTGCCCACGGTGATCCCGGTGGGAGAACTGAGCTGGCCCAGTCCGCTACCTGGTTCCGGGTTGGTGACATCGAAGAGGTTGAATGGGCCAGTATTGGTTGTCAGCTTGTTGACGATGCGAGCGCTGTAACCCACCGTAATCTGGCGTGGTTCACCGGTGGCGCCAGCATCGCGATGAATCATGTAGTTCCATGCCTTAGCCGGATTGAGCGCTGTTTTGATGATTGTGGAGGTGCGCATGCGTGTGAGATTGTCATCTGGCTTGATAAGCCAGATACGTGTGTCGGGTGTTAGATTCGCGCTCTCCATGCCGGCATTGTCTGCCCCGATGGCAACATCCGTCTCGGCGTCAAATCCGCTGGCAGGGATCACACTGAAGTCTTCAAAATCGCGGAAGTACCAGGTGAAGGGCCATTCGTATTCGGGTGTGACCTTGATATTCAGACCATACCGACCAGTGGGATCAACAGAGTTTGCTTCCGTAATCGAGAGATCATGGCTGAGACGCATGACTTGATCGATAAACTCTCCGGCGCTTTCTGCCGGCGTATCCCACGCCAGCGGCTCGTTACCAGATTCGCCGCGTGTGAATGCCAAACCGATAGCACTATTGAGACCGTAGGTAAGGGCGGCTATCAATGCGACATATCCCATAATAGGCCCAATCAGCCTGACTGAATTCCCTTCAAGAATCCTGCCGAGGCCCGCTCCCGCGATGATCAGGATTGGTAACGCCACAATCACTGCACTCCCGGTATCCCGGGAGGCTGAGAGAGAAAAGAAGACCGTTGCCGAGAGGAACCAGCCAACGAAAAGGGCGATCGGGAATAGTGGAGCGATTTCGCGTCCGCGAATGGTCATGAACAAGGTCACAACTGCGATGATCACGGCTACCGTTTCGTAGAGCATCAGACTCCACAAATAGAAGTTGACCGGCAGCTGCGTGCTGCCATCGGCCATCATTCTGACCCAATCGCTCAACGCGGTTCCAAGACCAGCCAACGCACCGAGGCTGGTCAGCAGTCGGGAGAAGCAGAGGAGGAGGGTGACGATGATACTGACAAACAGTGTGAGCATAAGAGATCGGTTCGAGGTGAGCGTATGTAACGAGGTCGCGAGGGGACTCTTCCGCCCCTGATCGGCAACACGAGCTACCAGGATACCGATGATGACAGCAATGAGGGTGGATATCCCCACGGGACCGACCGCATAGAGCGTAGCCAACACAAAGCCGAAGGCCACCGTCCAAACTTCAATCCGGTTCTCACGTACACCAATATTGAGGAGAGTAATCACGGCAAGGAGCGCAAGGAACGCCGCCAGAATCCCTGGTTCGATCGTTCGACTCGCGAAGACCACCGTTGGCGAAATAGCCAGCAGTCCGGCTACACACAGCACTTGCGCCCGGCCAAGGAAAGGGCGTAGCCACAACACACTTGCGACCATAGCAACGCCCAGAATCGCCGAGGGAACACGAGCGGTAGCATCGGTGACACCAAAGAGGAAGTACCCGAGCGTGTTCCAGAGCAGCATGAGCGGAGAGGAATCGGAGAGCGATTGTCCCGCAGGCAGTGGTCGTCCATTGAAGAGACTCCAACTCTGATACGCCCAGTTGGCCTCACGCTGGTTGAGGAGATAGCCATCAAGTCGCACAAAGCGGAGGAGAAAGGCAGCGACCAGAATCACGCCGTAGATCACCGCAAAGCGACCGGGGAGAGGTATGCGCCTATCCAGCGGCGCTACGTGCATCTGCTGACTCATGGCTGCTCACTCCCGTAGCGAATCTCGTTGTACTGCGGCATCAGATCGTCGCGGACAAAAACGTACATCGTGTAGGTCTGCTGGCTAAAGGACTGATCGCGATACATGACCAGACGGAAGAGACGCTGTTGCCCTTCTGGCGTCAATGCAAACCCGATGCTATCGCCGATGGAACGTGCAATCGCCGCAAGATCATGCGGATTCTCGGCATCTCCCCAGGCTGAGTACGAAGGAGATAGCTCGGGCGCTATCGCAAAATTGCGATAGGTATGGAACTCGTTCTCGTGTACCCGCAAGTTGTAGACCTGCTTCGTATAGCCGGGTATGGAATCTGGCCAACCACAGCCTTCGCTATCGTTCGCAATCAGAATCACATCCGGATTGTCGATACCTTCATAGGTTGTGAAATAGGCGTTAGGGAAGTCGCTGCTCTTGAGATACCAATTTGTCGGCCATTGCATCTTGCATTGGTCATATGCGATGACGATGGTGTTATCGCCATAGACCATTTCGCTCAGTTCATTCATATCGCCGACGAACTGGGTCATATCACCGCTGATCGTGTTGTAGATCAGTGTGTCCACCGCAACATCCCCATCGAGATAACTCATGCGGAAGCCGGCGTGTACCTGAAAGAGGCTCATCAATGCAATTGCAGCTGCCAGAGTGGCATACATTACGCGCATCGGTCCGATCAACCAGACCGCAGCAGCGATCACAAAGAGCGCAAGCAGCGGTGCAATCGCGATATGCCACCAGTCGGAAAGCGCATTTCCCGGTATCGTGCGGACCCACTGACCGATATCGTTCATTTCCCAGACCGGATAGCTGAGACCAGCGGTCATATAGAACCAACTACCAGCCAACAGTACGAGCAGAGCAAAAACCGCCAATGTGCCATAACGATTGATGGATGTATGCTCTCGCTCCGGATCACGATACCAGCGCATCCCACCTTCAATGACACTATTCACTAACCAGCCGCCGATAAGCGCTGCCGGCAATACGATGTGCATGACCAGCCACGGCATCTTCTCTCCAGCCCAGCTAAGGACAAGGAAAGTACCAACGAACCAGGCGACGATAAAGCAGTTCCACAACGCGTTCTTGCCGATCTCTCCACCTGCAATCCAGCGGAGAAGTCGCCACCCGATCAGCAGTGTTCCCGCCGCACCCAGCACATACGCGAGCCATTCATACTGCCAACCAAGGGTGATGAAGTAGAACCACGGTTGATTCCCACGGCGAACATCGTGCTGACCCAACCAGTAAAGGAGGGTGCTGTTGGTTTCGTACGTACCAGTACCGACGCCATTGGGATTCGTGAAGATCGTGGTGAAGAGTGCGATCCAGATAAAGACTGCGACGAAGAAGCCAATAGAGAGACCCATAGGATCGTGGAGTGCATGTCGCACACCATACGCCACACTATTCGGCTGCGCATCTCCAAATACGTAGTCGATACCATTCTCGTCGTCCGGCTTGTGCTGCAGCATCCAGCGGACTGTCACAAAGCATCCAATAAGGAAGATGACCGCAATCGCGAGAAAGGCTTGCACGAACGGGTGCGAGAAAAGCGCCCAATAGAACTGGGAGGTGGTTAGGTAGGTACTGGTCTCTGTTTCCGGTACCGATTGCCACGCCGGTATCTGCGGAACCATACCACTGGCCAGATAGAGCCATACAACGCCGAAGAGCACCAATGCCGCACTCATCACGGCAGCGAGGAAATCGCTTTTCACGACCGCAATGACGATCAGCACAAGCGTGACAGCGAGGAAGACCGGTCCGAGATAGGCAACAAACTCCATGAACTGGCTACTTGTCAGAGCACTCGAGGCCGGACGCTGCCAGGGGATAGGTGGGAAGGCCTGGTCCATCCACAGGAAAGCTGCCACTCCGAGCAAGACGAACGTGATCAGGTGAATCGGAATCAATTGCTTGAGATAGGTGAGAAGCAGCGATCCCCACAGCACCACCGTCATGATCAGGAAGGTAGCCAACACCAACTCGTGATTGGTTAGCAGGAATGATCCAGTGACAAAAGCAGTAATGAGCCAGCGTCGCTGCGGAACCTCCATATAGCGGAAGATCGCAATAGCAAGCAACAGGCAACCCGCAACCATGAAAGGATCATGGCGAATGTAGCGGGTGTAGTAGAGCATGCTGGGCGAGATCAATAGCATCCAGCCCGCGAAGAGTGCTCCCCAGCGTCCCAGCATTCGCGGTGAACGCAGTAACCACGGCATCCAGACGATAGCGACGCCAAACGCTGCTGGCAGTAACCGGCTGGTGGTATCGGTTGCACCAAAAAGCTTGTAGACCAGGGCTGTGGCATGAAAGAGAAACGGACCGTGCATAAGCGGATTGTGGACATAGAGCCGCTCGCCAGTCGAAAAGATCCAGCTGTAATAGGAGTGCAACGATTCATCGTGATGCTGGGCGCGGGCACCGAGCTGCCAGAACCGCGTCCAGACAGCGAACAGGAGGAGCACCCCCCACAACACCTTTTCCAGGGTGAGCGTGTCGGCCAGGCGTTGTGTCCATGTTGATGATTTGTTGGCAGAGGTTGGAATGGCAATGTCAGTCAAGAGTGATCTCCAACACTGGTTGAGGCGAGACGCCAATCGTGCAAAGCATACTTGAGGAGACGTAATTCCTGCGAAAACGATACGTTTGAGACGACACAATGGAGTTGACGGTTCCGGCTACAATCATTGCGGAATGCGCTGAGGCATTCACACAGTGTGTCTCAAGGAAGGACATATTCACATGAGCCATCATCACCACGAACACGACCATGATGTCGCTACTCGTGACCTCACACCGGAAGAGCTTGCCGCGGAGCAAGAAGGTATCGCCCGCGAAATCGGTGGCGAACTGACCGAAGCATTTGTCGGCTACGTTCTGGGCCAGATTGATTTCGAGGATCTGACATTCGGCGTCTTCGAAGCGCTGAGCGATCTTTCCGTTGTGGCCAGTGGAGAATACGAACTCGAACCCGTCGACGAGGACGAAGAGTAGGTCACATCCATGCCTGAACATGGCAGTCTGCAGCGAAAGGTCCTCTGGACTCTGCTCGGTTTGCTCTCCGTATTTGCGCTCATCGCGGTACCACTGACAATGAACAACGAGCTCCGGCTCCGCGTCGCTATCCAACTGGGGATCGCACCTGGCAAGGACGCAGAGAAGATAGCGGACGGAGACGATGGAACGTTGCTAATCGTGATTCCGCTCGATAACGATGCCGTGAGTAGTCCGACGCCCTGGCTCTATCGGGCACAATTCATCGCCTGGCCAAATCAGGACGGTAACAGGCTTGAGAATCTGGAGACAGGGGCCGAGCTACAGATTCCATTGACGGAGATCACCTTCATCGCCGCCAACGGTGACGGATCGCTCATTCTGCTGCGGGGGCCGATGGCCGATGGTAGCGGCGATGCTGCATTCACCATCTCGCCCGTAAGTATGGAATTGACCCAAATGGCGTCGGCAGATGCCGTTCCCGAGGTGGCAGGAGATTGGACAACCCCCACCTGGGAAAAGACCAAGGGGATGTGCAACCGTCCTTCGCCAAACAAGCGACTCGTGGGTTGCTTTGATCGTGCGGGTACCGCAAGCTATCTCGCTGGCGATTGGCAACTGGATTTACTGGTATGGGGCGACTATGAGCAGCAATTCCCGATCATGCGTGGACTCGGATTTCTGCCATGGGTCGGATTCGCTCAGGACGATTCCATCCTGTATCTGCAGAATGAACACGGCATATGGCGGATTGACGTGCCAGAAAAGATACTCGCCAAAACAACTGCCACCGAGTACGTGCCTGCTACACCAGTTGTCATCGCAACTCCGGCTACATAGCAAGCGCATCCTGACACACTCCACCTGCATTGGGTACTAAATGACGACATTTATCTGCACCATGCTTCCAATACTGCCACTCGTGCTCTGGTGCGGTCTTTTTCTGTTTTCATTCAGCCACACGGAGGGGGAAACGCTGCTGCGATTTCCTGTGCCGCTATTGGCTCGGCTCAAGATGCTCTCGATGCCAGCAATGTCGATGATCATCGTCTGGATGACACTGCTTGCGTTCAACAAGGCAAATGGGCTCTCCGTGTGGCTGGGACTGGCTGGTTGTGTAGTCGTGCTCTGCTGGCCCCAAAGCTATCAGCTCACCACACTCGGTATTCGGTTGGGGAGGGGACGATTCCGGCGCTGGACAGAGTTCTCTGGTGTCGCTCGTTCCGGAGCCGGAGCGGTGCTGCAGGGTGGTCCACGTGCTTCCAGCTACCCGATATTCCTCAGTGGGAACAGAGAGGATGACGAGTTCGTACGCACATTGCGGACGCTGATTCGTAATTCCTACAAAGGAAAATCGACCGATCGTGCCGAATTGGTCCAGACTTAGCTCGCTGGACTCACCAGCACAACGTCATCGATGAGCCACTGACCGTCAATCTGCATCAAAATCAATGTGTCGGTCCACGTCAAATCGGCACTGGCGAATGTGGCAGTAACCGCCGCTCGTCCATCGTCGGTCATCTCAATCCCGTCAATAGAGATGAACTCCAGTGGATCCTCCACAACATACCCACTATTGGCAATCTCATACTCGAAAGCCGGTAGGTAGTGTGCTCCGGTCTCGGCGAAAGTAGTACTGAACCATCGCGGAGTGAACATTGCCCAGACCAGCGTGGGATCACCCGTGTTGGTGCAGGCCACATACATCTCAAGCACTGTGTGCGCCTCATCCTCTGAGATGAGTCCTCCCGCTTGTGTGGCTACAGGACTGGCCAACTCTGCCAGCGGCGTGGCATCAAAAAGAGGAAGGGAGAGAGGTGTAAGCGTACAGGTTGCCTCAGCCGAAGCCGATGGAGCGAGCAGAACCAGAGCAATCAAACCGATTAGCAGCGAACGCATCCGCAAACCTCCCAAAGCGTCGTACAATTCCCACATGTGGCCCCATCAATGGGGATGTGTGACAACAGGGTACTGCATGAACGCCAAATCACTCGCCGATATGCGCATATCGTACGATCTCGCTACGCTCGGGGATAACGATATCTCGCCGGATCCTATCGCGCTCTTCTCCCATTGGTTCGAGGAGGTAGCCGCCACCAGTGTGATTGAGGCGAATGCTGTTGTTCTGGCCACCGTGGATGTCAACAACGTTCCTCAGGCTCGTACCGTCCTCATGAAGAGTTTCGACGAGGATGGCATCGTCATCTACACCAATTACGACAGCGCCAAGGGACAGCAGATCGCAGCCAATCCCAATGTCTGCGGGCTCTTTTACTGGCCGACGCTGCAACGGCAGGTACGGTGGACCGGTGTAGCCAGCAGGGTCAGCGCCGAAGAGTCCGATGCTTACTTTGCGGTGCGACCACGCGGTAGCCAGTTGGGCGCGATCGCCAGCGATCAGAGTCAGCCCATCGCCAGTGCAGATGTACTGCGGCAACGGTTCGACGAGATCGAGCATGAGTACCCCGATGGGCAACCGATTCCTCGTCCGGAGAACTGGGGCGGATTCCGCATCAAACCAACCCGCATAGAGTTCTGGCAGGGTCGCGAGAATCGACTCCATGATCGCATCCTCTACACACGCGACGAAACAGGGGAGTGGACCACCTCCCGACTGGCACCGTAGCAAGCAAAACCCGTATACTTTGCCGTCGGGTGTGTACTTAACCACTCGCTTTGCCATGCCCTGGCCAAAAGATCGCGGTCTGTATTTGCGCCAGAAGCGATCGCCCACGTGGTGTGCCGGGATGCATGACACCTGCCTGCAGGAATGGTCTGCAGCAGATTGATGCGCACAAGGAGTAATGTTTCGTGAACTTTACAGGACCAAAGGTTAAGAAGAGCCGTGCTCTCGGTGTCGCCCTGACCCCGAAGGCCGCCGCCGGTATGCGCAAGCGCCCGACCCCTCCGGGTCAGCATGGCGCTGCACGCGGCCGTCGTCGTCGTCCATCGGAGTATGGTGTGCAGTTGCTGGAGAAGCAGCGTTTGCGTTTCCAGTACAACATCAGCGAGAAGCAGTTGGTGCGCGCCTACAAGACCGCGACCCGCATGCCGGGCTCCACGGGTGACAACCTCTTGCAGGTATTGGAGACCCGTATGGATGCTCTCGTGCTGCGCGCAGGTTTCGCGCCGACCATCTATGCTGCTCGCCAGATGGTGACTCATGGCCACTTCCTGGTTAATGGCAAGAAGGCCACTATTCCCAGCATGCGCCTCAAGCCGGGCGATGTGATCAGCGTGCGCGAGCGCAGCAAGAAGAGCCCGCTCTTCGACGCGCAGATTCTGCCACGCGGCGAAGTTGCCAAGTACATGACCTTCGACGTGAACAAGCTGAGCGCTCGTTTCGAGGGCATCCCCTCGCGCGAAGAGATCCCTGTGATCTGCGCCGAGCACCTCGTGGTTGAGTTCTACAGCCGCTAGTCGGTAGTGATGAAAAGCTGGTGGGAGCATTGCTTCCACCAGCTTTTTGTGTTTTTCGGGGTAGCGTCGAACCGAAACCAGTACTACAGTAACCGGTGCCAACTGGCCGGATATCCGTTGGCTCCATACACGAGGTGACACGGTGGGAACTGAGCAAACGCTTATGGTGGGACTGGCAGCGGCCGTAGCTGCCACATTGGGGAGCATGCTGGGGCTTGGCGGTGGGGTATTCATGGTACCGCTCTTCACCCTCTATCTCGGTGTGGAGCCTGCCCTCGCAGTCGGTGCCACTGCGGTAGCGGTGGTTGCGAACTCAGTGGTCGGCTCACGCAAGCATCTGGGTAATGGCTTTGTGAATGTTCGCCTGGCATTGCTGCTGGAAATCACTGCAATTATCGGCGCGGTGACCGGTGCCGTGATCGCCACGCGCATTCGGGCAGATTACCTGAAGATCCTGCTGGGTATTGTATTGATCTATGCCGCGGTGAGTATGTTCATGAATCGTCGCGATCAGCATCGCCAGGTGGATGATTCCACTCCGGATCCCTGGGATCTGATGGCGCGATATACCGATCCGGCTAGCAACCAGATCATCACCTACATGCCCGAGAAAGTTCCTTTGGGAATGGCGGTGGGTACGTTTGCGGGTCTCCTCTCAGGTCTCCTCGGGATTGGCGGTGGCATCGTGAAGGGTCCCACCATGGACGTGGTAATGAAGATGCCACTCAAGGCCTCGGCAGGCACCGCCACCATGATGGTGGGTATCACTGGTGTCGCGACGGCGCTCGTCTTCTATCGCTCCGGCAATATTGATCTCCAGGTAGCTGTACCTGCTGTCTTGGGGGTCTTCCTCGGATCAAGTCTGGGAGCACACCTCACCAGCCGCATCAACGCTTCCAAACTCGTAGTACTCTTCTTCGCTATTCTGACCTTCCTCGGGATCTCGATGATCTGGAGTGGAATTGGAGCCTGAATCATGAGCAGCACCCAACTCGATGCCAAAGTCGAGAACACGCGAGAACTATCCAGACTTCTGGCGAATGTGCTCACCTGGGGATTCCGCATTGGCGCCACGGTGATCGGGCTTGGCATCGTCTTGGCGGTTATCCAACATCGTGAACTGGCGGAGAGCATTGGCTCGCCATCGCAACTTCTGAAATCGATACGCAGTGGCAATGCGAACGGAATCATCAGCGTAGGTTTGTTGGTGATTGTGCTCTCGCCGATGGCTGGGGTCATCGCGTTATTGCGATCATTCTGGCTGCAGGGTGATCGCCGCTATGCGCAGGTTTCACTACTGCTCCTGACGATCATGATTGCCTGTGCCGCGCTGCAACTTGGTGGTTAAGCGGGAATGTCTTCGTCAAATCGGTATATCGCCACCGATTCTCATCATTATCTTTGAATGTGTCCCCGATGAACGGCTTGAGCGGAAAACGATCAGCGATTCAACGATGTGGTATAGTTCACAGGCGTTGAGAAGCGCCTGTTGCACTGTCACTTTTCGGAAGATTGCGGGGAGTTCTAGAATAATCCCGCGGTGCAGGTTCAAACCCTGCCGGTGCGCCCAATAGTTTCGGAAGAGGGATTGCCACATGGCGGTCCCTTTGTCGTATGTTGATACTTTCCCCCAATAATTGCAGAAGGACCCGAATCGGTAGTCGATCCGGGTCCTCCAATGGTCGGGGTGAGAGGATTCGAACCTCCGACCTCAGCGTCCCAAACGCCGCGCGCTGCCAGGCTGCGCCACACCCCGTTGATGCACACTCTCACGCACATCAGCGGAAGGGAGTATACCCTATTTGCTCCCGCTATTCCCGGATTACACGATAGATCGTGGTTGTTCCTTGCTGGAAGACAATTTCGAGATCGGTGCCCACCATGGACTCAATCTGGGCGATGGCCTCCGGATTGCCCGTATCTTCACAACCAGAAGTGATACTCGGGTAATGACGCTCGGTCTGGCCCACGATGACGTACTCGACCCCATATTCCTCCAGGAACGCCCGTTTGGTGGCTATATCGGTGCCGGTGTAGAAATCGCGCACCTGGTCCTGACGCACACCGAGGTCATCGACATCGCGCTGCTGCATTTCATGACGCACCCAACCGATAACATCCGGTAATCCCGTGCTAATGCTAAAGCGTGAACCGTTGCAACGATATGCCCCGAACGATGCCTCGACAATGGTCGGATTGCCTTCGATGTTCTCATTCATCCAGTTGATCGCGGCCAGATCATCCGCGTACATCAGCGAGCTGCCGTTTGTCATATCAATCTGGCCATACTCCATCCAGCTGTAGGCGTTCAGGGTGATAGCACCATCATCGCCGAAGCGTTGATCGAGCCGGATCGGCGTAGCTACCAGCATGTAGGTACCCATCAACGCCATCAGCGGCAACGATATGGCGACAGTAAGCTTGATCACATTGGCGCTCATGCGGCTGGCCACCGGGCGGATTTGACGGAGGCGAGCAGGTTCTTCCCAGAC
This sequence comes from Thermomicrobiales bacterium, assembly GCA_020432165.1. GTDB lineage: Bacteria > Chloroflexota > Chloroflexia > Thermomicrobiales > UBA6265 > UBA6265. The sequence continues at coordinate 18,100 of JAGQGU010000002.1, read as the reverse complement.
AAGCAGTCGCCAGACGGCGATACCGACGATGACGCCACTGGCGATGCCAAGGAGGTTCCAGATCTGGTTATAGAACTTGAAGATGGTGTTCATGCGGTAATTGACACCACCGCTCAGATCATCGACCAGGTAGACCACTTCCAGCGCGGCTCCGAGTAGCGTTGCCGCGGCGATGAGGGCTGCCACGAAGCGTGCCGATTGCCGCTCCAGTCCCATCCAGACAATACCAGCGCTGATACCGATGCCGAGATAGAGCGCCAGTGTGGCTCGATCAAAGACCAGCAGGAACGCGGATGCAGTCATTGCAGCGACGGCAAGCGATTGTAGCCGACTCGCCGGAATACCAAAGTCATTCGGTTCGTCCGCTGACTGCCAGGCGACGTTTGTCCAGATACCCACCAGACCAAGCACCACCAGAATCTCGGCAATGCGATAGATGAACACATCATCATCGCCACGCAGAATCCATTGCTGGAGCAGGCCCGCGACCACGCAGCCCCCAAGGACGTAGAGCAAATTGGCGTTATCGATCGTGCCACCGCGCACATAGCCAAGCAACACAAGCGCACCCAGCGTGCAGATAACCAGTTGCGCCCCTACATGTGATTCCAGAGCGAGGAGGGGAGTAGTATCGCGCGTAAAGTTAATCTCGCTAAAGAGAGCCTGGAAATCGCGATTGAAAGGATATGCAACCATGACGGCGATCAATCCCATCAATGCTGAACCACCGACGATAATCGCCAGTCGCTCAATCAGACTCGGCACCCGAATCGTCATCATCGTAAGACCAAGCACACCAATCGCCGCCGTCATCGGCATATCCCAGGCATTGGTCATCCAGAGTGTCCCAATCACCACACCCATCAGGATGAATGGCGCCACAATCTCCAGTTGATGCGTGCGACTCAGTCGCTTGCGCACGAACATTAGAGGCACCGTTCGCCAGCTGGCCGCGATCTGCCACGCCAGGGCGATTCCCATCAAGGTGTAGGGCATGGCGAGAACGTGGGGATGCAAGTCTGCCCAAAGAGCACCGAAATAGGGGAACTCGGTGATATTGACCTGCAATGCTGGCACGGGAATAGCACGGGTGGGTTCCCATACCCAGTAGACAAACGGCTGCGCAGAGGTCACATCGTTGAAGGCACGGTCCCAGAGGCGGGAAGCCACAATCAGGTTGCCTGCAAACTGTACGAAGAAGACGCTGGCGAGACCGGAAAGACCGGCACCAAGATTCGAGGCAGTCAGTCGCTTGCCAAAGACCGCACCAAGGCTGAACGCAGCACTGGCAAGCATGGCCGGGAAGAGGGGAGTGGCCAGATTGAAGGCGATCTCGGCCGGGATCCCGGTGATCTTGATCAGATTCGCGACGAGGAAGATGCCGAAGTAGTAGTAGTTGAGAATGCCCCCGGCATACCAGGGATCGTAGGGCGGAAAGGAATCGCTACGGAGAATCGCATTCAGGTGTGCAAGCTCCATCGCCTTCTCGCCACCCCAGTAGGGATGGTAGCTATCAGGATTGATGGCGCGATAGAGGAGGAAGAGGACAAAGGTTCCCCAGAAAACCCATTCCGCCATGACGGCCATGGGAATATCTCTCCAGAGTCGCTCGCCTGGCGAAACGGAGATGCGGCGCACAACCAGCCAGCACAATATCGCCAGAAGTGCCATTGCCGCGATTGACCAGATCGGTGTAAACGGGATCAGGCCAAACGATGCCGGATACCAAACGAGGAGACCCGCCAGCAAAATACTCACAGGACGGGCAAAGGCCCAGCCTCGATCAGGTAATCGACTGAACATGCGCCGTACCAGTGGCCAACTAATGACCTGAAGCACGACGAGCAGGATGACCCAGACGAATACTGCACCCCAGGAGTGGTTGGTAAAAGACTCGCTCCAACGGTAACCAAGGGAAGGAAGGATGGTGCTGGAATGCTCCGCGGCTGTGGCCAATGCGCTCGGCGGAAGTGAATTGGAAAGCAACATGAATGACTCCGCGCACTCGGATCGCGCACAATAGGAGCACGAATACCTGTGCGCAGTGTACCGCAGCCACGCACACCAAAGGAGCCAGCACGTGACCCGCAAACGCATTATCTATATGGGAACACCAGCATTCGCGGTGCCGACGCTGGAAATGCTCTCTGGTCGTGAAGATATCGATATTGCACTGGTTGTAACGCAGCCGGATCGGCCAGCAGGTCGGGGGAAGAAACTGACACCGCCACCCGTGAAAGAGACGGCGATGGCGCTCAACTTGCCACTTCTCCAGACAGCGACACTCCGTGATCCCGATGTCAGAGAACGAATCACCAGCATCGCTCCCGATCTGATCGTGGTGGCCGCGTTCGGTATGATCCTGGGCAAATGGATCCTCGAGTTGCCATCCCTCGGCTGCGTGAATCTCCACGCGTCCTTACTGCCGAAATATCGTGGTGCCAGCCCCATCTCCGCCGCCATTCTTGCAGGCGACGAAGAGACCGGGGTCACCCTGATGCGCATGGAACGCGGACTCGATACGGGGCCGATGCTGGACAACATCACCGTGCCGATTTCATCCGACGACACCACGAGCTCCCTCACACCTCGTCTGGCCATAGCTGCCGCTGAGTTGCTGGATTCGCGACTCTCTGATCTGCTGAATGATACGGTGGAGGCAATTCCTCAGCCCGAAGGTGCTACCGAAACTCGCCAGTTGATAAAGGAAGATGGTCGCATCGACTGGAACCGGAGCGCCACCGAGATAGAGCGGCAAGTGCGAGCGATGTGGGATTGGCCACGTGCCTGGACCGAGCTACCACATGGTGAACGCATGCAGATTCATGCCGCCAGCGTTGATGACGATGATATCGTGTCCTCCGGAGAGATCCAGATAACCAGTACCGGCGTCAGGATCGGCACCGGGCAGGGAAGTCTGCTACTTAAGCGGGTGCAACTTCCTGGTGGAAAACCGGTTGAGGGTCAGGCCATGATTCAGAAATTACAGTCGCTTGAGGTCACACATATTCCATAGACGCACCATTACCAGAAGGGGAGAACAGATACCGTGTCCAATGCAAACATGCTCTTGCTTAGTAGTTCGATGATTTACGGTCATTCATATCTCGAACACGTGCGCGATACCGTCGTGGAGTTCCTGCCTGCGGGATCCCGGGTGGCATTTGTTCCCTGGGCCCTTGAGGATTACGATCGCTACACGGACACAACTGCCACCGCCATGCAGGCACTGGGGATATCTGTGACAGGTATCCATACGGTGGCATCACCGCAGGAGCTGCTGGATGGGGTCGACGCCATCTTCGTTGGTGGAGGCAACAGTTTTCGACTACTGAAGGCGCTTTATGAGCACGACCTGATCGATGAGGTGAGAGCACGAGTCACCTCCGGCAAGCTGGCTTACATGGGCTCGAGTGCAGGTACGAATATGTCATGCCCATCACTACGCACCACCAACGATATGCCGATTGTGCAGCCGCCTTCGTTCGATGCATTCAACCTGATACCGTTCCAGATCAATCCGCATTACCAGGATCCTGATCCCACCTCCACGCACATGGGGGAAACACGCGAGCAACGAATCGCGCAGTTCCTGGAGGAGAACGATGTCGCCGTCGTCGGGCTGCGCGAGGGAGCGTGGTTGCGACGCATCGGTGATTCGCTGACGCTGGGCGGCTCCGTTGGTGCGCGACTCTTTCAGAGAGACAGCGAAGCAGTGGAGTATACCGAGGGTGCCGATCTCTCCTTCCTGCTGAAGCTCGAACCCAGGTTCGATTCCCGTGCCGGCGGCCAGCCCCTATGAATGATGACTACGGCGAATTGCTACCAGATAGGTAGCAGCATCGCAGCGAGAATTAGGTCATCATATGTACAGTTGCGGCATGGATTTTGTGGGGGATTGGGGAAATGGCGGCAAACGCTGAGAAAGCCGAAGAAAGTCAGGAACGCATTGGGTTTGTAGAAGCGTTCAAGGTGCGAGAAATCCGTGCCTTGGCGGTTTCGCGTGGCGCATCGCGCCTGGCTATGTCCACGGTCTCATACGGTACCATGGTGTACCTGGCTACCCAGGGCGGAACCCAGTTTCAGATTTCGCTTGTCTCTGCCGCCACCTATCTTTCTGCCGTCCTCTTCGGTATTCAGGGCGGCATGCTGGCAGACTCTATTTCCAAGCGAATGGCCATCTTCGGTGGCTATGTCGCCATTGCTCTCATGTATCTGCTCCTGCCGTTCTTTGCTGGCCAATCGATTTCCAGTTTGCTCGTGGTGATGTTTCTTTCGTCAGCTGTGATGCAGGTGGTCTCGCCGTCGCTCAAATCCGCAGTCGCGCTCGTTTCTAAACCCAAGGATGTCGCCGTAGTAGCAACATCGGTGACGATCGCGTCATCGATCGCTGCCGCAGCAGGATCGTCGTTTCTGGCGCCAATCCTCATCAAGACCGTTGGCCTGGATCCACTCATGTACCTTGCCGCCGTCATCATGATGTATGGTGCCTGGGCCACCTTGCGGCTACCCAAGACCGAGATAGGAGAGAAGTTCAGCGTCGCCGTCAAGCAGATCGGATTTCGCGAACATATGTTCTCCCTCCGACGAACGGCGGGATGGTTCAATCACAATCGGCGCACTGGCGCACTGATTCTCGTTGGCGCCATCGCTGTTTCCATGTACGAAGCATTCACAACGCTCATTCCTGTCTATGTGCGCGATGTGCTGAAGAGCGATCCCACAAACGCGGTCTATATCTTTGCACCGGCTGGCATCGGTTTCCTGGTGGGGATGTATTTTACACCCACGCTGATCGATACGATTGGTGCGCGCAAACTTGCGGTTGGCTCGGTATTCATTATGTCCGTCTCGATGGTGCTCTTCGGCCTGATCGAGGTGATCGCCCCGTTTGTAGCGCCGTTTAGTCCGTTGCGCGTCCTCGGCTGGATGTTCGATGTCCACATTCCCAAGGTCGTGCTGGCCGCCAGCGCGATCGCGTTGCCGGCGAACTTTGGCTCGACAGCAGCAGGCTCGGCCATCGTTGCCTATATCAACCAGAAAGTGCCGCTGGCACAGCAGGGTGCAACTTTTGGACTCCAGGAAGTTCAGGAGAATGTCGCAACGCTGGTGTTAGTGATGACACTCGGCGCGGCATCCGGCATCGTCGGACCCAAGATCGTTTTCATCGTGTCGCCGATGTTTGCGTTCGCGATGATGTGCTGGTTGATCGTCTACAGCTATCGCGTTTCTGGCCAGGACCAGATCACGATGCGTGAAGCCCTGGATGAGCTTGTGGACACCAGTCACGATGACGAACCCTAGCGTTTACTCATAAGAAAGAGGGACTCCCGTGCGCATCGAGTGGCGGAGGGAGGCAAATCTTTTGCGGATAACCTTTCTTGTGCGCAAGGAGGGATTGCTAGAAGTTGTCATGCGAGGAACCGGTAGAGGGGCAGCTAGTCTGCCCCCAGAGAGGAGACAAGCTCCTCTGCTACCTGTCCAACCTGTGAGGACACATCAGGAATCCGCCCTAGAAAAATCCCCGGAAACGCGCCGGTGAGAACGGCTTCAGTACATCGGGCGTCGCACCGGTAGTGATAAGCTCTGCCATCTGTACACTGGTTACCGCAGCCAGCGTGACACCCAGCATCGCGTGGCCGCTGGCGACACTAACATTACTGACGCCTGGCACCATTCCCAGCACTGGCAATCCATCAGGAGCCATCGGACGCATACCGACCCATGTCTGCTGCGGCCTGGCATCCTGAGCGAAACCGTTCAGGTACTTCTTGCCACCCTTTTCGATAGCAGCAACGCGCCGAGGCATGATCGCATCACTGATGCCGCTGAGTTCCATCGTGCCTGCCAATCGCAAACCATCATTGAACGGTGTGATCGCGATACGCTCATCGTGCAGATAGATGCTTCGTTGTGGTTTGACTGGAGCTGGCTTGAAATCGAGCCCATACCCCTTGCCAGCTTCGATGGGCAATTTGGCACCAACCATCTTCCCGAAATGCGCTGTCCAGGCTCCGGCGGCTATGAGCACGTGATCCGCCTCAATCCGCGCCGCCGGCGTCCGCACAGCGATGGCACGACCATTGCTGACCTCGATATCGACAACCGGAGCGCCATTGCGGATCTCAACACCAGCGTGTTCGAGCGCCGCGATGAGGCCCTGTACCAGGGTCACCGGCTGCACGGTCCGCTCTTCCTTGACGTGATAGCCACCCGCCAACGACGCTGAAAGCACGGGCTCAAACGCCTGGAGATCAGCACCGTACAGCGGCGTCGGTTGCGCATAACCATAGGGCGTCACCTTCTGGAATGCGTGCAGGTCAGCCTCCATAGCCACAATATCACGGTAAGCATAGAGCAACCCGAAATCGTGCATCTCGAACTCCACACCTTCGGTTTGCCAGCGATCCATGATTTCCATGGTCTCCTTACCAAGAATCGTCGTCGCCTCGAGGCCTGCCTCGTACGCCTTCTCATTGCACGATCGCCAGAATCTGTATAGCCAGGAGAGAAAGCCTGGATTCAGGCGTGGTTTGATATAGAGCGGACTCTCCGGATTGAGCATCCACTTCATGGAGGTTTTGACCAATCCCGGTGCCGGAACCGGCCCTGCCATGGCTGGTGATACCCAGCCGGCATTGACCGCCGAAGCCGCGAACCCGGCCGTACGCGCATCCAACACGAGCACATCAGCACCCCGGCGACGCAGTTCCCATGCTGTCGAAAGACCAATAACACCGCCACCGACAACGACGACCTTACCCATCTCGATCCACCTCAAGAAAAGCAACTCATCCGCACTATTTGTGCAGATTGCACTATTCGCATCTCCGGTGATTGTCTGCCAGAATCCGCAAGTTCGCAAGCATTTTCGGGACGGATGCCCACAAACTGACCATAGCCAGTACAATTACAGTCATGCTTGCATCGAATCTCCACCGCCTGGATTTTCTCGGTATCCGCACGATGGTCTTCGTCGGCGGACTGGTGAGTATTGGCGCGGAGATCTGCGCCACAAATCTGATCGCACCCTATTTCGGTGAAAGCACCTTTATTTGGGCGACGGTCATCGGACTCACCCTCACATTTCTGGCTATCGGCTATCACTTCGGCGGCAAACTCGCCGATCGTTACCCGCAGCTGGCGCTGCTCTATCTCACAGGCGCCATCGCTGCTATCGCCATTGGACTCCTCCCCTATGTTGCCCAGCCAATTCTCAGCCGCTCCCTCACAGCGTTTGCTGATTACGATGTCGGTGCCTTCTATGGCGCATTGATCGGTATTCTGCTACTGCTCGCCATCCCCATCACATTGCTGGGATTCGTCTCACCCTTCGCCGTGCGGCTGACGATTGATGCCGTCGACAACTCCGGAGGCACCGCCGGCTCGATCTACGCGCTCGGAACAATCGGATCGATCGCGGGCAGCTTTCTGCCGGTACTCCTGCTCGTACCGTGGATCGGCACGCGACGCACCTTTCTGGTGTTGAGCCTGCTGCTATTGGTGCCATCGTTGCTGGGATTGATCAGCAAACGCTCCTGGCGATCAGCACTCGCAGCATCTGTGCTCGCGATGGGAATGATCGTCGCCAACGTCCATATCAGCAGCCAACCCATCCGCGCTTCCCAGCGCGGTGAGATCATCTACGAAACCGAATCGTCGGACAACTACATTCAGGTAACGCAAGATGGCACACAGACACTGCTCTGGTTGAACGACGGCCACGCTATCCATTCGATCTACGATCCCACCAGCCTGCTGACGGGCGGACCGTGGGACTACTTCATGATCGGTCCATTCTTCGTCGAGCAACCCCAGCCTGTCTCCATCGAAAACGCCCTTATCATTGGACTGGGCGGCGGCACGACCGCCAAACAACTCACGGTTGGTTACGGCCCGATACCCATTGATGGTGTAGAGATCGATGCCGAAATCGTGCGAGTTGGGCGCGAGTACTTCGATATGAACGAACCGAACCTGCACGTGATCGTGCAGGACGGTCGCTACGTATTGCGCACAACGGAGACACGCTACGATCTCATCGCTGTGGATGCCTACGAGCAACCCTATATCCCGTTTCAGTTGACGACACAGGAGTTCTTCACAGAGGTGAGCAACGCCCTCACACCAACCGGCACCGCGGTGATGAATGTCGGCCGCACCAGCACCGACTATCGACTGGTCGACGCCATGAGCAGTACCATGAAGAGTGTCTTCCGCTATGTCTATGTGGTGGATACTGATCGCTATACGAACAGTATGGTGATCGGCACCAATGCACCCGGCGGAATTGCGGCATTCACGGAGAATGTGGCCTCAGCAGCAGATGGCCCACTCAGGACAGTAGGCGAAACCGCGCTGGCCACCGGCAATATCCGCGAAGTCACCGACGTCCATCAGGTATTCACCGATGATCATGCACCGGTGCAACACGTGGTCGATATGATGATCATCAATGCAGCCCTGCCTGCAACCAAGAGCGAGAGTGAAGATAACCCATGACTGATACCCTGCTCAATCCTTTGCACAGCAAGCTGCTCTCCTCGATGGATGGTGTGATCCACGGTGTGACAAGCCGTGTACAGGGCATGGGCAGGGCCGATGGCAATGTCGGCGATACCACCCCACGTGATCCCGAGGATGCCTGGCAGATGCGCATCGCCTGGTGCCAGGCCATTGGTGTCGACCCCGAACGCATCGTCCGCACCGGCCAGGTACACGAGAATGAGGTTTTTGTCGTCCTCGCCGAGCACGCCGGCATGGGACGCCGACGCGACACCCCGACACCAGCAACGGCAGACGCCACAATCACGCAGGCAGTCAATGTGCCACTCATGACGCTCGCTGCGGACTGCTTGCCCTTGCTCATGTACGATCCCGTGCAGCGAGGAATAGCCGCAGTGCACGCTGGCTGGCGCGGCACCGTTATGGATATCGCGGGCGAATCCGTACGGGCAATGCAACGCGAATTTGGCACCGATCCAGCGGATATCATCGCCTATCTGGGTCCATCCATTGGTGGATGCTGCAACGAGGTTGGCCCCGAGGTGACGGCTGCCTGGCGTGAGATCGCCATCGATCTGGGAGAACGCAAAGAAGAGGCGGTAACCAGACCTCGTGTGAAAGAACACTTCGATGTCCCTCGGGCCAACGCACTCATGCTTGAATGGGCAGGGGTCAGACCAGAGAATATCGAGATCAGCGGCATTTGCACCAAATGCAATGGCGAACACTGGTTCAGCCACCGCGGCCAGGGCGCGGCCACCGGTCGGCACGCTGGCGTGATTATGCTGACGGATATCGTGTCATGATCGGCTCGTTGCAGGACAACGCCCTCGCCTTGCGCGCACGCGTTACCAAGGCGGCGGAACGCGCTCACCGCGACCCGGACTCCGTCACCATCGTGGCCGTGAGCAAGGGTTTCCCACGGGCAGCTGTCGATGCCGCCTACGAGGCTGGATTCCGCGTCTTTGGCGAAAATCGGGTGCAGGAGATTCGAGAGAAATACGCGTTCCCCTGCCCCGCCGACGCCCAGGTTCACTTCATAGGCTCATTGCAAACGAACAAAATCACGCAGGTGCTGCCATATGTGCAGGTGATCGAGACAGTAGATCGCCCCGAGCTGGTGAGGGCACTGCAACGCCAGCTGGAAAAGCATGATCGAGTTCTGCCGGTCATGCTTCAGATCAATATCTCCGGTGAGGTGCAGAAGTCCGGTGTCGCCCCGGATGCTGCGATGTCTCTTCTGGAGGATGCATTAGCCGCTCCGCACATCGCGCCTGTTGGCCTCATGACCATGGCACCACTCGATGCTGACGAATCCATGCTCCGTTCGGTCTTTGGCGGCTTGCGGATCCTTCGTGATGAACTACAGGAACGTACCGGGCACGTACTACCCGCACTCAGCATGGGGATGAGCAGCGACTTCGAAATCGCGATTGCCGAAGGCGCAACCCACGTCCGCCTCGGCCGCGCCCTGTTTGGTGAACGCAGGTAGGATCGTCAATCCGCAGCAATCACGGCAACTCACGCCGTAACTCTACCCTATTGGCCGAGCTTCCCCAATGTGATCACCCGAGTGGCGTAGAGACCAATCAACCGCGCACTCACCTCAACCTGATAGCGCAGCGGTGAGCCCGTGTGTAGCGGGACATCACAACGGAGGGCAGCATTGAGCGGGCTCGGCCAAAGACGCTTCACCAGCGCTCGGGGAACACCAGCCTGCGCCGCTGATCGACCCAATTGCTGATGGGGATTCATCCAGAGATCCGTGACCGACTGAATAGCCCAATCTGGCAAGCGGATTTCCGCAATTGCGGCCGGTAGCCTGGAGGGATCGGTCCCGACGATATCCCGACTGAGCACCAGCGCAAGCCTGATGCGATCGGCTAGAGCAGGATCGCCGGAGAAAAGACGATCCCAATCGATATCTTCCGAGTTCTCGACCAATGCTCCGATATCGCAGAGCCAATACGGTGTGGTGTTGGGTACGCGATTACCCAGATGCTTCATAAAATGAAGGCAGACGTGTCGCAATGCATCGGTCGATCCCAGCGTTGCCACCGGCACACCATTACACTCGCGATAAACCAGGCGTTCTCGGTAATCTGATGATGGCTTCGACTTCCAGGTGGAATCATCATAAAGATCCACACCATTCCTGAAGTCATGGTTGTACGCTTCAGCAATGATCTTCTGCGCTGCAGGCATCGTACCGGTGGGAACGATGAGATCGATGTCACCCGGTCGGCGTACCTGTGGCAGTTCATAAAGCCGACACAGTGCCCATCCCTTCACCAGTACCGCCTCAATACCAGCATCGACCAGCATTGAGACCACCAAGGCGATATCCTTTTCGATTTGCTCCAGAGCGGCGAGATATTGCTGGTAGGTATGCTCCAGCATTTCCCCGACAGCGCCGTAATCCTCCGCGCGATGACGAATGCTTGGCCAAACGAGACCTACACCACCATCGCGGAGGATGCTTTCGAGACGCACAACGATACGCTCTAGGGGAACGTCAGCAAGTTGGGAATAGGTTCGCCATGTGTGTGAGTAAAGCTTCGCCAGCTGTATTGTGTCAGGTACAAAGATCACCGGTTCATCCAATACCGCCAACCGTCAGTCTCGCAATGACTGCATCTGTTCATGCTAGCGCCACAATTAGCATCGCCCACCCCTCATATGACGGATAGGCGATACATGTATAACGCTCTTCACAAACGACAAACGTGGCAACTCGAAAGCAATGCTATCTCAAGGGATACAAATCTCTTCAATGTGACAGCCTATGCGTCCTGGCAAGTGCCGTTACCATTGTTCCCTGTGCAGCACTGCCAGATACCGCCCTTGCAGACAGCTGGTTTATTAAATGGTGCTCCTGGGCATGCTGGTGGAGTCTGAGCGCAACTAACCGCCGCAGAGGCACTAATAAAGGTTCCAGCTGCGGCTGCACCAGCAGCACCAGCCATGATGCGACGGCGAGAGAGAAGCGACTTGTGAATCGGCTCACCCTGGACAAGGCCAAGAGTGACAAGATTCTGTACCGTCTCCTCAACGTTACGAACACCTGTCTCCACCGAGATCGCAGCAAGGTCGCGTGAGCCATCCGCTATCTGCCATCCAGCGGCCATTTCCGGGCTAAGACGATGGATCACAAACTGCTCGCGATCGTAAACAAGTGTCTCATCACCAGAAACAGTGACACTGAATCCTTCGGTACGGGCAAGTGGCGTGTAGCTGGTTGCGCTTGCTTTCTTGAACATGCGATCTCTCCCTTGTTTACTGATTTTCCTGACTCCATGATCCCCCTAGATACGTACAGTGTAAGGCATGGTTTTATGCAATGCAATAGCAAAGTACTATCGAGCGGTCTAGTTCTTTTCGGAATGAGATGCTCGGTGAGAAAATAACGCCTGCCCGACTCTCAGGTAGCAGCGCATCATCATGCTTCTCTGGCGCCTGCCAAGGATGGTGGGCATCATTTCAACAAGAAAGAGAAACCGATTGTCATGATGAGAGCGCCCTTCAGCGAGGAACTATCTGCAATTCCAATAGCATTTGTTTGGTCCGCCATTATTGTCACCCACACAGGAATCGCACTGCCAAACTCCAGTGTGACTGCCATCCTTACATGCGATACCGCTATAAATGTAGTTCGGCCCACAGTATGCGCCTTTTTGAGGAGATGCAGCAGCAGGAGCAATAAATGCCACTGCCGCCGCCGCACCAGCGGCTCCACCAATGAGGCGACGACGACTGAAGTTGGATTTGCCTAGCGTCTCTGCCTTAACCAGACCCGAGTTGGCGAGTCTTTGGAGTGAATCATTGACATCGCTCACACCAGACTCTCCCGCCAGCGTCGCGATATCACGCGTGCCGTCGGCTAGTCGCCAAACCGCGGCCATATCAGCGTCAAGACGATGGATAACGAAATTTTCCTTATCGTACACGAGTGTCTCATTACCTGATGTTGTGACACTCAATCCTTCTGTATGCGCAAGTGGACGCAAGGCCTCAGCACGGCCGGATTTCCTGAACATAGTTGGCCCCCAGCTAACTACAAACGTTTACGCATGAATCATACGTGGGAGACATAATCACTACAAGGGTTTGTTCTGTGGCTCCAACAGGGCCATGATATGAGGAATAGTATCGGTTGCTTCGCCGCGCACGCAGGTATATCCGTTGGCATATTCAAGCAAACGGTTCAGGTGGGCGAATGACATGTCTGGTCGGTTCCGAAAGCCAACAGTGTTCTTGCATAGTTCAATCAGTGCGGAAGTGCGATCAAGGGGGGTGCTGCTCCATTTTGCCCCCGCCTGATAGGTGGAGACCAGGACCGTACTCGGTACTGCTCCGCCAGATAACTGATCAGCATCGGGAGCATGAGCCGTCAGATCCGTGCGTCCCTCGGGAAAGAAGAGGCTGTTGCGGAGTGCAATCTGACGGAGGTAGGGCAGTACCAATCCATCCGCGGTGATTACCGCATATTCGTCGGAGAAATAGGTTGCACCTTTCTGGACGAGTGCGGCTACAAGTGTCGATTTGCCGGCATGCGATTCCCCTGGCAGGATCAACACGCGGCCATCAATCATCACCACCCCGGCATGAACAAAAACATGGTCGGGGGATCGCTCGGCAATCGCATATTCCATGGAGCTCGCAAGTTTGAGAAGCGAGGCTACCCGGTCGGAATCGCCAGAGTCTGATCCTGCGACGATTCCTTCACAGCGGAAATCAATCTCCATCAGCGGAGCCGCCGCCATCCACGTCGGCGGAAGAAGACGGAGCAAATCATCCAGGTATCCTGAGTCGGGCAACAGTATGGTGAGATTCACACCAAATGCCCGTATGCCGAACAGAAAATCTCCATTCTCGGTGGTTACCCCGAGCCTGCGAAGATCATCCACAGCCCCATCTGCGGAGTGTATAGTCACGATGGTCGCATCCTGATGGGAGGTCGATTAGTCCAGATAGACGCCTACAAGTTTTCCCGGAGACGTCACCAGCCCTGAAAAAAAGCAGTCACGGGTACCTCGGCTTCAAAGGAATCCTCCGCTGCCTGCGTCCGAACCAATGATGCTAGCAAATCCATAGATAGGTACCGCCCGAAATCTCATAGCACGTGCAGCCACCCTCCCGGTTACCAAGCTCGCTTGATGAGCAAGGATCTCCATGCTTGTGGCTAACTCCTGCATAAGCCGAAATAAAGGTACCAGATGCAGCAGCTCCTACCGCACCACCAACAATCCATCTCCGCGACCAGCGGGATGTATGGTCAGTTTGCGTCTCCAGCAATCCCATTGCCTCGAGATCAGAAAGGGCACGGGCAACAGACTTCTGATAGAATTCCCCCCCCCCCGGATTCCTCGCAAAGATCGTGAGTCAGATTCGCGAGCGTCCGTGAACCATCGGCCAAATTCCAAACCCCAGCTTGCACGGCCGAAAGCCTATGAATTACATACTTCTCACGATCATAGACCAACGTTTCGTTTCCAGAGATCGTCACGCTCATATTTTCACGACGGGCGACAGGGTTCTGATCTGACTGCGGATTCTTGCGGCTTCTGTCAAACATCTCAACCTCCCAACCAATTTGTATACGCTGTCTACACAAATGATATTCATAAATGAGCACCACGTCCATGTATAGACGAAACCTGAACGTCCGTAATGCCAAAATCTGGTGTATTGACAGAACGTTCATGTATTCTTAATTATTCTTAATGATCAATAAGCAAGCATACCGTGGCATAGTGTCAGATCGCTCACGCATTCGGTCTGAACGAACATATCCGGTGGCTTCTGAAAGAGAGTCATGAATTGAGCAGTGTGAAATAGAGCCCTGAATGGTCAACCATAGGTACGGGACTAGGCCCACTTATTGTCCCACCATATCCTTGCGTTTATACTCAACCATTGGAAGTGGTGCCCGCATGTCATACACAGGGGAGTAAACATTGGAGCTTGATCTTCACCAGCTTATCCGCATAGCGCGTCGACGCTGGTGGATTGTTGTACTACTTACGCTCGTGACTGGCAGCTTGTCCTACTACAACGTCTCGCGCGAGATCCCCATGTATCAGACCTCGGCAACCATGGTGGTGAACCCCGGGGCCATTACTGGCTCGGGGGGCAATACCACTTCCCTATACGACAGTATGAATTTGATCGATACGTACGTTCAACTCATCAACACACAGCCAGTTACAGAACGGGCTCAGGCGATCCTGGGAGAGGATCACCCCATGGCTGGAGTCTCAGCATCATCCAGTGGCTCACTGCTGATCTATGTCACTGCCTACAGTGACGATCCTCAGGTGGCGGCGGATACCGCCAATGCGTATGTTCAGGCATTCCAGGAGTATATTGCCGATCAGAATGCGGAAAGAATCGCAAACTCCCGCTCGGCGGTCGATGCCCAGATCGCCTACTTGCAGTCCCAGGTCGATGATATTGATACCAAACTCCCTACAGCATCCGATACGGAGCGCTCCAGTCTGCAGCAACAGCGTCAATCGCTCATTAGCCAGATCTCACAATTGCAGAGCAACGCCGCCCAGTCAGAGATGCAGGCCTCGTCCGCCAGTGCGTTTGTGCAGGGCGTTGATTCAGCATACGTACCATCGTTCCCTTATTCGCCCAATGTGCGGCAATCCACCATGCTGGGTGCGTTTGTAGGTATCTTGCTGGCCGTCGGTGTCGTCGCATTGCTCGAGTTCCTGGACAATACCGTCAAGAGCTACACGAACGTGCAGGAGATCACACACGCACCGCTGCTCACTTCGATCCCAGTGAGTACCGGTATCGAAGCTGGTTCCCGGCAGGTCTATACGATTACAGATCCAAAGGCTGCTCCGGCGGAGGCTGTGCGCTTGCTCCGGACCAATCTCACATTTGCCGGTGTTGATCACCCGATCGATTCCCTGGCTATCACCAGCTCGTTGGCGAGCGAAGGTAAATCAACTATCTCCTCCAATCTGGCCGTAGCCGCAGCGAGCAGTGGACTCGCAGTTGCGTTGATCGATGCTGATCTCCGCAAACCCACACTCCATCGCATCTTTGGTATCGATAACAGTCGCGGAGTTTCCACCTTTATCGCGAACCAGGGTGAGACGTGGGAGGCAATCTCGAGCAGAGTAGCTCTTCCGGGCCTAACCGTGATGCCAAGTGGCCCGGTTCCGCCGAACCCATCCGAAATGCTGGTTTCCCCACGATTCAAACAGTTGATCGAGAAGCTGGAGTCTGAGTTCGATCTGGTCATCATCGATACCCCCCCCGTGCTGCAGGCCAGCGATGCTCTCATCGTGGGAGACATTACCGATGGTGTCCTGCTGGTAACCCGTCACGGTTCCACCCGCATTGATGCCCTTCGCAATGCCGCTGGCATGATCCATCAATCCGGCACCCGCCTGGTTGGTGTGGTGGTGAATAGGGTGGATAAGTCGGGTGGCAGCTACTATGGTGGCGGGTATTATGGGAAGTATTACGGCTCGCACGAGTAGCGCACCTATCACCACAAACCCAATCTCTGGTAGCAGGGGAGCTTGTCTCCCCTACTCAGGCTCTTCCGAGGGCAGACGAGCTGCCCTGCTACCGTACAGGTTCGTCGCCATGACCAGTCACCTCATCCGAATCTTCGTTCTTCTGCTCCTGCTCAGCACACCCATATCAGCAATCGCCCAGGATGCTAACCAGGGCAACGGCATCAACATCCTGTTGATGGGTGTAGACGAGGCGCAGGGAGATGATGCCTGGGATGAGGGCGTCCGCCCCGATTCCCTCTCGGTCTTGCATCTCGATCCGGACACCGGCAGTTGCCGTCTCCTCGGTATCCCTCGTGATTCCCGCGTGGAAATCCCCGATGTGGGACTGACAAAAGTGAATCATGCACTCGCTCTCGGAGGCGTACAGCTGGAAGAGAGTGTGGTCGAGAACTTCCTTGGGATCAGCATCGATCACTATGGCCTGGTCGATTACGATGCCCTTATCGGTGTGGTCGATGCCATCGGTGGCATCACCGTGGAGAATCCGTATGCATTCGAGATCGGCAAATACAGCTTTGCTGAGGGTAAAGTTGATCTCGACGGCAAACAGGCTCTCAGCTTCTCCCGCTACCGCTCGGGGCCCGATGGGGATTTCGGTCGTATCAACCGACAGCAGCTGGTCATGCGCGCGGTACTCGGAAAACTAACAACGGCGAATGTCCTTACCACTGTGCCTTCATTGCTAAAGACCGTGGAAGGCAACTTCCGCACCGATCTGACCGTAACCGAGATGATCAGCCTGGCCACACAGTTCCAGGGGAGTTGTACCCCGGCAACGCTGGAGAC
>JAGQGU010000002.1:0-1122 GCA_020432165.1 Thermomicrobiales bacterium | reverse complement strand
GATCCTGAAAGGTATCCACCCTCATCGGCGACGGCGCCGACGTCATTCCGATGCCGCAGGTGAGGAACCAGCCGAACGATTGGTGGCTTGGCCAATAGCGAAAATATGGGACACTGGCAAAAATGGATTGGCAACCTTCTGAGGATATGCAGATTGGTCAGGTCACACTACTTTGTCGATGAAGCTGGAAATTTCGATTTTAGCAACAAACCTGGTGCCAGCAGATACTTCATTTTGACGAGCGTCAAGATGGCAGACTGTTCGAGTGCCGATGCCCTCATCTCACTGCGTAGAGGCTTCGAATGGGCTGGAGTTGAGTTCGAGAACGGCGGACTCCACGCGACCAGCGATAAGCAAGCGGTACGAGATGCAGTGTTTGAGCGTATCGCTGAAATGGATATCCGGATCGATACCAGGGTGTTCGAGAAACGCAAGATCTCACCAGAATTGCAGACCCTTGAAGCGATGTACGATCTCGCGTGGAGCACTCATGCCATCCATACACTTTACGATTCTGTGGATCGCGATGAAGAGCTTCACATTATCGCTGGTTCAATCGGCGTAAAAAAGAAGAACAGAATCCTCATGATTAACCAGATTCGCAACGCGGTACATCTTGCCGGGCGAAGCCAGCGTGATACCGTCGTTACTATTAGCGAGGCCAAAACTGATCCTGGACTTCAAGTCGCCGATTACTGCTGTTGGGCAATCCAGAGAAGATGGGAAAGAAATGACGCTCGGTCATATGATCTGATTCAAAGCAAAATCGCCACTGAACAAGACTATTTTGAAAGTCTTACAGATTATTTCTATTAGGAAAAGAATAATGCTGACTATCCACCGGTCTCCCGGTGGAAGAGGTCCCAGACCTCGTGTCGTCAGCATCCTATATCCAGATTGTATGCACCAGGCCCCAGTGTGTCAATTACCCCCCGGGGTATCGGCGACTCCGCCGCCGATGGGCGCACACGAGGTGCGCCGCTACCGACGATTCCCTATCATCTATCGGGGTCACCATCGCCCCTGGGGATTAACCCCAGGGCTACGATTGCGGGTCGTAGCGGCACTCACCGCGTATGAAACGCGGTGCTACGAAATACCCTCCAATTTCGCCGCGCCGAG
>JAGQGU010000016.1 GCA_020432165.1 Thermomicrobiales bacterium | reverse complement strand
AAACCGAGGCGTTGCGCGATCTCGCTGAGGAGAATGCGACGGAGCTCGAAGCCAAGGCTGCTGGTATCAGCTTTGTGAAGTTGGATGGCACCATCGGCTGCATCGTCAATGGCGCCGGCCTGAGCATGGCCACGCTCGATGCCGTGCAGCTTGCCGGAGGCGAACCCGCCAACTTCCTTGATGTTGGTGGCGGTGCCAACGAAGAGCAAGTGACCAAGGCGTTCAATCTTGTCCTTGCCGATCCTAACGTCAAAGCGATCCTGATCAATATCTTTGGCGGCATTACACGCGGCGATGTGGTCGCTCGCGGTATCGTGGCCGCGCTCAACAATGTTGATGTGCAAGTGCCGCTGGTCGTGCGACTCAGTGGTACCAATGCGGAGGAGGGGAAGGCTATCCTCTCAGAGCATGGCATTATCGCGGGCGATAGTATGGACGAAGCCGCCGCTCAGGTTGTAGCAGCCGCACAGGCCTAGCCGATCAGTCAGGGAGAGTACAGTGAGCATTCTCGTCAACGAAAACACAAAGCTGATCGTGCAGGGCATTACCGGTCGCGAAGGCAGCTTCCATACCGAGCAGATGTTGGCCTACGGTACTAACGTGGTGGGTGGTGTCACCCCCGGCAAGGCTGGTCAGGAAGTTCACGGTGTCCCGGTCTTCAACACCGTTGAAGATGCAGTGGCCGCCACCGGTGCCAACGCCAGCGTGATTTATGTACCAGCCAAATTCAGTGTCGATGCTATCTATGAGGCCGTTGATAACGGCATCGAATTGGTTGTTTGCATCACCGAGGGTGTGCCGGTCAACGATATGGTGGCCGTCTATCATCACGTCAAGGCGAAGGGTGCGCGGTTGATTGGTCCGAATTGCCCGGGAATCACAACACCTGGCAAGGGCAAGATCGGTATCATGCCTGGGTTCATTCATACCCCGGGTAAGGTCGGTGTCGTGAGTCGATCCGGCACACTTACCTACGAGGTCGTGGACGCACTTACCAAAGCTGGCCTTGGTCAGAGTAGCGTGGTAGGTATCGGCGGTGATCCGGTTATCGGTACCGCTTTCGTCGATGTGCTGGAGCTCTTCCAGAACGATCCCGAAACCGAAGCGATTGTGATGATCGGCGAAATCGGTGGCGATGACGAAGAGACTGCCGCCGCCTTTATCAAGGAACATGTCACCAAGCCGATGGCAGGGTTTATTGCCGGGCGTACCGCGCCTCCAGGCAAGCGCATGGGACACGCCGGTGCCATCATCTCTGGTGGCTCGGGTACCGCCGCTGGTAAGATCGCGGCGCTGGAAGGCGCGGGTGTCTCTGTGGCCGAGCGCATGAGTCAGATTCCTGACCTGCTCAAGGCCAAAATGAACGCCTAGTACCGAAAAGCGACGGCAGGGAGGATTCATGAAGCAACCGCCAGCACCACGCAAAGAAGATTTGATCTGGCAGGGCAAGCCGCGGTGGTGGACTGCTTTGCGAAAATCGATCTCGGAGAACTACACACTCACATCGCAGCGACTCAAGATCGAATACGGCATTCTCAACCGCCATACGGAAGAGATCGAACTCTTCCGCGTGCAGGATTTGAGTGTCACGCGGAGTATGTGGGATCGCATGTTCGGGGTCGGTAACATCGTGATCTCTTCAGGCGATGCTACGGGCAGCATCACGGTACTGCACGATATTCCGGATGCTGAGTCCGTTAAGGACAAGATTCGCGATGTCAGCCGGGTTGAGCGACAACGGAATCGTGTGGGTGTCTTTGAGGAGACCTATACCGAAGGTATTGTTGACGGTCAGTAGAAACCAATGACAAACCCGGCTCAGACCAATTCTGAGCCGGGTTTTTGCTTTAGTCGAAGTTGAGCAAATCCGCTGTCAATCGTTCCCGGATTATCGGACTCTCGAATTCGCTGGCGAGGAGATCGTAGTAGATGTCATCCCAGTATCGTCCCATAAACCAGCGCGCATCACGAC
>JAGQGU010000015.1 GCA_020432165.1 Thermomicrobiales bacterium | reverse complement strand
GCTTCCATACCGAGCAGATGTTGGCATACGGTACCAACGTAGTGGGTGGTGTCACCCCCGGCAAGGCTGGTCAGGAAGTTCACGGTGTCCCGGTCTTCAATACTGTTGAAGATGCTGTGGCGGCTACCGGTGCCAATGCCAGCGTGATTTACGTGCCAGCCAAATTCAGCGTCGATGCTATCTATGAGGCCGTTGATAACGGCATCGAACTGGTTGTTTGCATTACCGAAGGCGTGCCGGTCAACGATATGGTGGCCGTCTATCATCACGTCAAAGCGAAGGGTGCGCGGTTGATTGGTCCGAATTGCCCGGGAATCACAACACCAGGCAAGGGCAAGATCGGTATCATGCCTGGGTTCATTCATACCCCGGGGAAGGTCGGTGTCGTGAGTCGCTCCGGCACACTTACCTACGAGGTTGTGGACGCACTCACCAAAGCTGGCCTTGGCCAGAGTAGCGTGGTGGGTATCGGTGGCGATCCGGTTATCGGTACCGCTTTCGTCGATGTGCTGGAGCTCTTCCAGAACGATCCCGAAACCGAAGCGATTGTGATGATCGGCGAAATCGGTGGCGATGACGAAGAGACCGCCGCCGCCTTTATCAAGGAACATGTCACCAAGCCGATGGCAGGGTTTATTGCCGGGCGTACCGCGCCTCCAGGCAAGCGCATGGGACACGCCGGTGCCATTATTTCTGGTGGCTCGGGTACCGCCGCTGGCAAGATCGCGGCGCTGGAAGGCGCGGGCGTATCTGTGGCCGAGCGTATGAGTCAGATTCCGGACTTGCTCAAGGCCAAAATGAACGCCTAGTACCGGAAAAACGACGGCAGGGAGGATTCATGAAGCAACCGCCAGCACCACGCAAAGAAGATTTGATCTGGCAGGGCAAGCCGCGGTGGTGGACCGCTTTGCGAAAATCGATCTCGGAGAACTACACGCTCACATCGCAGCGACTCAAGATCGAGTACGGCATTCTCAACCGACACACCGAAGAGATCGAACTCTTCCGTGTGCAGGATTTGAGTGTCACGCGGAGTATGTGGGATCGCATGTTCGGAGTAGGCAATATCGTGATCTCTTCAGGCGATGCTACGGGCAGCGTCACGGTACTGCATGATATTCCGGATGCGGAAGCGGTGAAGGACAAGATCCGTGATGTCAGCCGTGTCGAGCGGCAACGGAACCGTGTGGGTGTCTTTGAGGAGACCTATACCGAAGGCATTGTTGACGGTCAGTAGAAACCAATGACAGACCCGGCTCAGAATTGGTCTGAGCCGGGTTTTTGCTTTAGTCGAAGTTGAGCAAATCCGCTGTCAATCGTTCCCGGATTATCGGACTCTCGAATTCGCTGGCGAGGAGATCGTAGTAGATGTCATCCCAGTATCGTCCCATAAACCAGCGCGCATCACGACGGCGCCCAAACTCGCGGAAGCCAGCTTTTTGATAGGCCTTCTGGCCGGCGATGTTCCAGGCGAATGTCAGCAGCATAATGCTATGCAAACCGAGCGCGTGGAAGCCAAAATCGCACATCAGTTTGACTGCCTCAGTACCCAGTCCCTTTCCGCGGGCATCGGCTTCGCCGATCATGATGCCGAGCTCGGCCGTGCGGTTCTCTCGATCAATATCGTGCAGATCCACGCCGCCAACGGGTCTCATCGAAGGTAGTTCGTAGATGGTGAAGTAGGCGATATTGCGATCTCTCCTGGCGACACCCTCGTACCAATCTTCTTCATTCTCCTGGCTATACACGCCCATGCGCAGAAACCGTGTCGTCTCCAGCTGGTTCATCCAATGCTGATAGAGTGGCAGCAAGTCTTTGCGGACTGGCCCGAGGGCGATCTTCTCTCCGGTGATACTGATGATTGGCTCTATACTGGTATCCATGCTGCCCTCCCGATGGTTTTCGGTAGATTGTACGGCATCGCCACCAGGAGATAACGATGATTAACGAACTGCATATCGATTCCACGCTGACCGATCCGGATGTTGATCTCACCGGTCAGGTGATATTGATTACCGGTGCCTCGCGTGGTGTCGGTGCTGCCGCTGCCGAGATTGCTGCTGCTGCTGGCGCTGATGTAGTGATCAACTACCGCAGCAAGGAGAAGCGAGCGCAAGCCGTGGCTGACAAGGTCGAGGCGCTGGGACACAAAGCACTGTTGGCCAAAGCCGATCTCACCAATGCCGATGAAGTAGCGGCCATGCTGCAGGCCAGCCAGGATGCCTTCGGTCATCTGGATGTGCTGGTGCTGAACGCTTCGGGTGGTCTGGAGAAGGATGTCCCCGAAGACTACTCGATGATCCTGAACCGCGATTCGCAGGTCAATATGGTGAAGGCGGCGTTGCCGTTGCTGAAGCCTGGTTCCACGGTCGTCTTTGTCACGAGCCATTTGGCCCACTACTACGGTGAGAAACCGGTCATGGAGAGCTATGTAACCGTGGCAGCTGGCAAGAAAGCCGGTGAGGACGCCTTGCGCGAACTCATGCCGGAGTTCGCCGCGCGCGGTATCCGCTTCGCCATTGTCTCCGGTGATCTCATTGATGGCACGATCACACCGAAGTTGCTCGACCGCATGACCCCGGG
>JAGQGU010000014.1:1022-47140 GCA_020432165.1 Thermomicrobiales bacterium | reverse complement strand
TCACCAAGTACTACTCCAACACCACCCGCAAGCAGCATATCGAGGAGCAATCAGGCAAAAAGCGGGGCAACAAAACTTCGAACTCCTACGAGTTCACATCCTGGTGGGCGGACGAGAGCAATCAGCAAATTCTCGATCTACCGAGATTCGCCAAGACATTCTTCGCCCGCCACACGCTCCTCAACATCCTCACCAGATACTGTGTCCTCACGGTCGATGGTTTGCTACTGGTGATGCGTCCATATCAGATCGCGGCGACGGAGAAGATTCTGCAGCGAATCGCAGTCTCCACCAACCACAAGCAACTGGGAACCACCGCGGCTGGTGGCTATATCTGGCACACGACTGGCTCTGGCAAAACCCTGACCAGTTTCAAAACCGCCCAACTTGCCTCACGCATAGAAGGTGTAGACAAGGTGCTGTTTGTGGTGGACCGCAAGGATCTGGATTACCAGACCATGCGCGAGTATGACCGCTTCGAGAAAGGTGCCGCCAACTCCAACACCTCTACTAACGTCTTGGCCAGGCAGCTTGGTGATCCATATGCGCGCATCATCATCACGACGATCCAGAAACTGTCGTCATTCATTAGGTCTCGTGCCGGGCACGAGGTTTTCAAGGGGCATATCGTCATCATTTTCGATGAATGCCACCGCTCGCAGTTCGGTGATATGCATACGGCTATTACACGCGCCTTCAAGAAGTACCACCTGTTTGGCTTCACGGGTACGCCGATCTTTGCGGTGAACGCCAACAAGGGCGGTCGCCCCAATCTCAGCACCACCGAACAGGCATTTGGCGACAAGATCCATACCTACACGGTGGTGAATGCCATTGCCGACAAGAATGTGCTTCCGTTCCGGATCGACTACATCAACACCATCAAGCTCCCGGAAGGTATCACGGACAAAAAGGTGTCATCGATCGACACCGAAAAGGCGTTGCTTGCCCCTGAACGCATCAACCAGGTGGTGGCATACACACTGGAACATTTCGACCAGAAGACGAAACGCAACAGTCACTATACCGTTGGCGACAAACGGCTGAGTGGATTTAACTCGCTCTTCGCAACAGCATCAATCGATGCAGCTCGCCGCTATTATGCCGAGTTCAACCGGCAACAGCAGGATCGTCTACCCGGACAAAGGCTCAAGGTGGGCATTATCTATTCCTATGCCGCCAATCCGGACACCGACGAAGATATGTTCGACGACGAGGGGTTTGACACCAATGCCCTCTCCGGCGATGCTCGTGCATTCCTGGAAGAAGCGATTCAAGACTATAACCGGATGTTTAGCACGAACTTCGATACCTCCGCCGATCGGTTCGAGAACTACTATAAGGATCTTTCGGAACGGCTGAGAAGGCGTGAGATCGATCTGGTGATAGTGGTCAATATGTTCCTCACCGGATTCGATGCCACCACGCTCAACACCCTCTGGGTGGACAAGAACCTGCGCATGCACGGTCTGATTCAGGCCTATTCCCGCACCAATCGCATCCTCAACTCGGTGAAGACTTATGGCAACATCGTCACCTTCCGCAACCTGGAAGATGAAACGAATGAGGCCATCGCCGTGTTCGGGAACAAGGATGCGAGAGGCACTGTGCTCCTCAAGCCCTATCCGGAATATGAAGTGGAGTACCAGGCCAAGGTCGCGCAGCTCACCGAGAATTTCCCGATCGGTCAAATGATCGTGAGCGAGGCCGCCAAGAAGCAGTTCATCATGCTCTATGGCAGCATTCTCAAGCTGTACAACATCCTGACTGCATTTGATGAATTCGTTGGTAATGATCCGCTCAGCGATCGTGAGCATCAGGATTACGCCAGCATCTACCTCAATCTCTACCAGGAATTCCGACGCGAGAATGACGCCGAGAAGGAATTGATCAACGACGATATCGTCTTTGAAATCGAACTGGTGAAACAGGTCGAGGTGAATGTCGACTACATCCTGATGATGGTCGATGAGTATCGCAAGAAGCATGGCGATGGTGAAGATCGAGAGATGCGCGAGAATATCTCCCGCGCGATCGACGCTTCGCCGACACTACGCAACAAGAAGGATCTGATCGAGGCATTCGTGGATGAGGTCTCGTTGGATGGCGCGATTCAGGACGAGTGGAAGCGCTATATCAATGGCCGTAGCGAGGCCGAGCTCAATACGATCATTGCCGAAGAGAAACTGAAGCAGGAAGAAGCTCGGGCATTCATGAACATGGCGTTCCGGGATGGCGCCGTGCAAACGACCGGTACGGCTATCACCAGAATCCTGCCGCCAACCTCGCGGTTTGGTGCCAATGGCAACAACCATCAGGAGACAAAACGTCGGGTGGTGGAGCGACTCACCACATACTTCGAACGATTCAGTGGCTTGTTAGCGAGATAGGGTCATCGTGGTCGCCCACAAGGGGCGACGCTACCGTTTAGCCGTATGGTGGCTTAATAGCGAGCGGAAGAGTTGGTCAATCAACCCCGGGGCTACGATTAGGAGTCCAAACTCCCGGTGCTTTGCATGGTAGTGAGATCATAGTAGGCACCATGTAACGCCATGAGTTCGTCGTGGGTGCCCATTTCGATGATGCGGCCGTGGTCCATCACCACCACCTTGTCGGCTTCGCGGATGGTGCTCAGGCGGTGCGCGATGACGAAGCTGGTGCGACCATCCAGCAATCGACGCAGGGCGTCCTGAATCAGTTTCTCGGTCTGGGTATCGATGGAGCTGGTGGCCTCGTCCAGAATCAGGATACGCGGATCGGCCAGCAGTGCCCTCGCAAAGCTGATCAGCTGCCGCTGACCCACACTCAGGCTGACACCACGCTCGTGCACCTCGGTATCGTAGCCATCCGGCGTGGCCATGATGAACTCATGCGCACCCACATCCATTGCGGCCTGCTGAATCTGCTTCAGCGTCGCATCCGGACGGGCATACGCGATATTCTGCCGAATCGTGCTGCCAAAGAGGAAGGTATCCTGCAGCACAATCCCTAACTGACTGCGCAGGCTCTGCTGCGTCACCTCGCGAACATCGTAGCCATCAATAGTGATACTGCCGTCCCAGACATCGGCGAAGCGCATGAGCAGGTTCACCATGCTGCTCTTGCCGGCACCGGTCTCGCCGACGAAAGCGACCGTTTCGCCAGGCTGCACATGCAGATCGACATCGAAGAGAATCTGCTTGGTGCCGTAGCCGAACTGGACAGCGTTGTAGTCGACCTTGCCCGTAATCGGCGGCAGCGGTATCGCGTCCGGCGCATCCTTCACCTCGGGCTGAACATCTAGCACCTCGAAGATACGTTCGCCCGCGGCCATCGCGCTCTGCAGCGTGTTGTACTGCTGACTGAGATCGCGAATCGGCTGGAAGAAGCGATCGATCATGGCGATGAAGAGCACGAGCTGACCAACGCTGAGCACCTCGTTGAAGATGAGGCGGCCACCGACATAGGTCACCATGGCGGTGCTGGCGGCGCTGAGGAAGGTCACAGTTGGGAAGAGCACGCTGCTGTAGACGGCTGCCTCCAGCGAGGCATCGAGATTATCGCCATTGAGAATGCGGAAGTAGCGTCGATTCTCGCTCTCGCGCACAAAGCTCTGCACCACGCGCATGCCGGCGATGCTCTCGGCGAGATTGGCATTGACGATGCCGATCGTGCGGCGGGTCTTGCGATACGCTTCCTTGGCGTATCCCTGCCAGACGCGCATGACCACAATCATGATCGGCAGCACCACAAAGCTGAGCAGTGCCATCTTCCAATTGGAGAGCAGCATGATCACGATGATGCCGACCAGCACGAGCGCATTGCTGATGATACCGATCACGGTATCGCCGAAGAGTTCCTGAATCACGGCGACATCGTTCTGGATACGGGTCATCACCGCACCCACACCGCGCTTGTCGATATAGCTGATGCTCAGGTTCTGCAGGTGGCGGAACATCTGGTTGCGGATATCGAAAACCACGCGATTACCAAGCCACTGGGTGGTATAGAACTGCCCCCAGTTGCTGAGGAATCGCACAATCACCGCGATGACATAGGTAGCGCCGATGATATTGATGATGCGCATACCATCGCCACCCTCCAGGGCATCGATAGCGCGACTGAAGAGCCACGGCAGCAGCAGATCGGCACCGGTACCGATGATCACCAGGATCATCGTGTACACCAACTTTTGCCGGTAGGGCGCGAGGAAGCCGATCAGGCGACCGGCGATACGGCTGTCATACGCCTTCCCGAGGAGGTCGTCGTCTTGCTGGACACGAATCTGGCCCATTAGCGCACCTCCTCAATATCGACCACCAGATCGGCGGCATCCTGCTGCTGCAATGCCCAGAGCTCGGCGTAGAAACCATCGTGCTCGCGCAACAATGTTTCGTGCGTGCCCCGTTGGGTAATCTCACCATGCTGGAAGACGAGGATTTGATCGGCATCGCGCACAGTCGAGAGCCGTT
Source organism: Thermomicrobiales bacterium (assembly GCA_020432165.1). Classification (GTDB taxonomy): domain Bacteria; phylum Chloroflexota; class Chloroflexia; order Thermomicrobiales; family UBA6265; genus UBA6265. The sequence continues at coordinate 42,689 of JAGQGU010000014.1, read as the reverse complement.
GGGCAATCACGATACTGGTTCGGCCCTGCATGAGCGCGCGCATCGCCACCTGAATCTCGTGCTCGGTTTCGCTATCAACACTGGCGGTGGCGTCATCCATGATGAGAATGCGCGGATCGATCAGCAAAGCGCGGGCGATGGAGAGTCGCTGCTTCTGACCACCACTGAGGGTGACACCGCGCTCGCCGATAACCGTATCGTAGCCAGCCTCCTGCTGGAGGATAAAGTCGTGCGCCTGCGCGGCCTTGGCCGCAGCCACCACCTGCTCAAGCGAGGCCTCCGGATTACCGTAGGCGATATTCTCGCGAATCGTCATGCTAAAGAGGAAGCTGTCCTGCATAACGATACCGATCTGATGGCGCAGGGAATCGAGCTCGATCTCGCGCACATCGCGGTCATCAATGGTGATCGCGCCGGACTGGACATCATAGAAGCGTGGGATCAACGAAATCACACTGCTCTTGCCAGACCCGGTTGGTCCGACCAGCGCCGTGATCTGATCCGGATGGGCGGCAAAGCTGACGTGGCTGAGTGCCTCGGCGCCGCGCTTGCGATAGCGGAAGCTGACATCGCGGAATTCCACATTGCCCTGCATCGCGATCGGTGTGGCATCGGGCGCGTTCTGGATACCGGGTTTGGTATCGAGAATCTCGAAGATTCGCTCACCACTGGCGATAGCGCGGGCGACACGATTGACCGCGAAGCCGAGCATGCGCACCGGATCCTGCAGCATGGAGGTGTAGCGCTCGAAGGCGACCAACGTGCCCAGTGTGATGCGGCCGTTCAGCACCATCCACGCCCCCAGCCAGATCACACCGGCCACCGAGAGGCCATTGACACCCATCTGCATCGGGAAGCTGAAGCTGAAGCGTTTGGCGGCGCGCATATTGCGCTCGAAGAGTTCGTCCAGATCCTGCTCGAACCGGTCACTCTCGGCCTGTTCCTGGGCAAAGGCGCGGACCACGCGGCCTCCGGCCACATTCTCCTGCAGGGCGCTGGTCATGACACCGAATTGCTGCTGTACCTGCAAGAAGAGTGGGCGGATGGTGATCGAGAAGCGTACCGTCCAGAGCAGCATGATCGGCACGGTGCTGAGGGCAACGAGCCCGAGCAGCCAATCCGAACGCAGCAAGATCACGGCGATCACGACAACGAGCCCGATGGTTTGCACAATCGCTCGCAGCGCGAACATGAGCATGCCGCGGATGTTATTGATATCCTCGGTGGCGCGGCTCATCAGCTGGCCGCTTTGGGCCTTGTCGTAAAAGGCGAAAGGTTGCGCCTGGAAGACATCGTAGAGTTCATCGCGGATGTCATTGCCGACGCGTTCGGCGAGGGCATTGGTTCCGTAACTACGTATATAGGTAAATATGCCCTGCAGCGCCGCCGCCCCGATGATATAAAGCACCATGCGGGTGAGGTAGTGGAGATCGCGATCCAGCACGCCATGGTCGATCGCCCGGGCGAGCAGTTGCGGGATGAGCAGTTGGAGGCCCATGCCAATGAAAAGCGCCGCGTATACGCCAATCAATTGCCACTTGTAGGGCTTGAGATAGGCAAGTATGCGGATAAGGATTTTCACGCGCGGCTCCGGGAGGGTGTGCGACCAGTGTTGGCCCGGCATTTGAGTGTACCGCAGGTCCTGAAGTTGGCAAGGGTTAATGTTTGGGTTGATTCCAGGCAATCGCGGATCGGAGTCGTGTCGCGACCCCGGAGGTAAACTCCGGGGCTACGGTTGGCTTCGGAATGACGCTACAAACCCCGGAGGTGAACTCCGGGGCTACGACCAGCATGGTCTAAACCCGGGGTTCGCGGAGATCGCCGGTCCAGGCGAGGAGCTGGGCCACGGTGTGTCGCATCTGTTGTTGAGCGGCAGCTTCGTGAATGATGTCAGGATTGTAGTGTTCTTCATCAATGCTGATGGTGACCGATTCCGGTATCACCGTGGCACCCATGACCCGCGTGACAAAGGCCAGCGAGTTGATCACATTCACCTGTCCATGAAACCCCAGGCTGGCCAGCGCAACCGGGCGTCCATCGAAGTAGACGCGCGGCTCACCGTGCGCCACATGCAAGGAGTCCAGCGTGTTCTTCACCGCACCACTGAGGCTGCCGAGATAGGTGGGGCTGGCGATAATGAATCCATCCGCCCACTTCATCCGCTCAATCAAGTGCAGCAATTGTGCGGGCTGTTCATCTCGGGGCAACTCGGGATTGTGGATCGGCAGATTCATCGTGTGCACATCAGCCAGGTCGATTTCGGCACCATACTCCTGGGCAAAGCCCAGCATCATCTCCAGCATTTGCCGATTCAGTGATTCCGCACGAACAGAACCACCCAAACCCAAAATGCGAAGCGGACCACTCATCGTACGCCACCGCGGCGTGGTGGGATATTCGGTGCCTGATGCGGTTGGCGCAACTGGCGGGCAAAGCGCATGAGCTCCGTGACCATCTCATCGATACGATCGAGCACGCGCTCGTCCGTAATCTCGATGCGCTCTCGATCAACCGCGCGCTCTGGCACGGCGATATGCGTTGGCACGGTGATGCCTTTCAAACCACGCACCACCTGGGTCAGCCCGCTGAGCACACCCATGCTGGTCATGCCACCGTAGGCCATCAACGCCACAGGTTTGCCACCGAGGTAGGCGGGTTTATCCCATCCGAGGAAGATCAGCATATCGAGCAGGTTCTTGATGGCACCGCTCATGGTGCCGTGATAGGTGGGCGAGCAAATGATGATGCCATCGGCCTGGCGAATCTGATCCAGCAACCATGGCAGCGTGGGTGGATACTGTTCCAGCTTCCAATCGGTACGGAACATCGGCAGATCAAGCTCGTAGACGGTTGCGCGAACGACATCGGCACCGGCAGCTGCGGCACGATCCAGCGCGATATCCAGCGGGACAAGGCTCCAGCTCTTCTCGCTGGTCGTGCCACCGATCCCGAGTATCCGCACCGGTGCATTCTCGGGATCGGTATAGACGGTTGGCCCCTCCACACCATTCACCTGCTCATACCAATCGGGATCGGGCAGGGTGTTCATCACATCCAGAGCCGAGGCATTGGCGGGCTGGGCTTCGGCGATATTTGGCTGGCGGCGGGATGGAGTTGTCATAACGATCCAATGACGAGCGCGGTCGATCAATGCGACCATGATTAGCTGCCTGTAATGATACTCATCGATGGAACGGTACGCGCCTAATCGATCCGCTGCATCGGTGTGCAGAACCAAAGGAAGACCACATACGCCAGCACAATGAAGCCATTCAGCGCTACGGCCCATTGCAAACCGACATAGTTCGCCATGAGTCCTGCCAGCAATCCACCGGCCGGCGAGAACCCCCAGATGGTGGAGTAGGCCGCCATCACGCGCCCGCGATAACGATCATCCACCTTCAACTGAATCAGCGTATCGTTCATGGTGCTGGCGACAGCGTAGCCAAAGCCGACCATACTGATGGCGAGGATGCTCAGCCAGAGCGTCGAGCTTAGACCGTAGATCACGATCAGCACCGCGAACGAGGAGAGGCCCATCAGCACGATGCGTCCACGATTACGCCTGCCGTTGAGTCGGGTCACCAACAGCGTACCGGCGAGCGAGCCGATACCGGTCGCGGTCATGAGCACACCCAGGCCACCAGCACCGAGATTGAAGACATCCCTGGCGATGGCGGGTGTCATGGTTTGATAGCTCATACCGATGATGATCGGGAAGAGATCGTTGCCGATAAGCGTGCGAATCTCCACCGTCCGCCAGATGTAGCGATAGCCCTCCATCAACGAATGGAACGGCTTTTCGACGACCTCGCCGACTGCTGGCGCGGTGGGAATAAGCGCGGCCATGCCAAAGAGCATGATGAGATAGGGCGTATTCAGTAATCCGGAAACAAGGAAACTGCCCGCCATACCGATGAGCGCGATCATCCAGCCAGCCAGGGCCGGTCCAATCACGCGGGCGCCGTTGAAGGCGGCGGCGTGAATCGCGACCGCGCTCGGGAGTTCGCGTCGGCTCACCAACAGCGGCAGAATGCTGAGCCGTGCCGGCCAATCGAACGATGCCGAGGCACCGACGATCACCGAGATCGCGACCAACCAGCCGAAGGTGACCGTTTCTGTCCAGACCAGCCAACTGAGGAAGAGCATGCAGGCCATGAGGGTGAATTGCACGCCCATCAGCACCTTGCGCCGATCCAGCCGATCCAGGTAGGCACCGGCGAGCGGCCCAAAGACCAGCTGTGGCGCACCCTGAACGACACCGATGAGACCGAGTTTGAACGGATCCTCGGTGAGATCGTACACGAGATAGCCCATGGCGGTGATGCGAATCCACATCCCGATAAGGCTGAAGGAAACGGAGCCGACATACCGGGCGAAGAATGCGTTTTTCAGCGCCTCAAAGGCGCCGGGTTTCTCCAGGTGCGTCTCAATGGGTTCGGTAGACATGGCGGCTCACGATAGGGAAGCGAAAGGCACTCGGGGCATCATACCCCAGCCCGCCGGTGCGGTCGAGCCCTGTTTCCTTCCGGGAACCATGCTCCCGGGTATGCGCTGCCTCGCCGGTGGGGCTGATGGTGGCGGGCATTTCCGGCACTTTTCTCGCCAATGCGTATAGATAGCAGCGGAGGCACTAGCCACCGATTAATGCAAGGAGGTTTCCATGCACAGTACCCCTCTCGATCCGATCACGCTCGCGAGCGATGATCCGTCCACACCGCAGCAACCCACCCTTCCCGGGCTGGAGGAACTGCAAGCAATGGTGCAGGAGGTGATTGCCGAGGCGAAGAAGGAACTTCTCGCCAGCATCACCCCGCTCCACGTTCCCGCCGGTGGGAATACCGCGATGGTCTTCAATATCGATGACCTGCCGACATCCGAGAAGATTCGGCGCGGTCTGGCAGCACTGCCGCCCCTGCGGCCATCGGGAACGTAGGAGCATCGGGGCGCACACGCGGTGCGCCTCTATTCAGTGACATCTGGGTCTCGTGCCCGGTGAACCACATCATCACATCGCCCACGTGGGCGATGCTGTTTTTTTACAGAAGGAGAAACATCTCATGGCTATTACCAAATCCGAAGCCGCCAAGCTGAGCAACGATATGCTCCAGCGCGGAGTCATCGAAACCGTTGTTAAGGAGAGCGCAGTGCTGAACTACCTCCCCTTCCTGCAGGTGACCGGTACCAGCGTCACCTATAACCGCGAGGCCACCATGGCTGCGGCAAACTTCTATATCCCCGGCGATACCTGGACAGAGGGCACACCCACCTTTACCCAGGCCACCACGCAACTCACGATTCTGGGTGGCGATGCCGATGTCGATAACTTCCTCCAGGCGACCTATGCCGACGCCAACGATATCGAGGCGGAGGTCATTGGCAACCGGGCGAAATCGATCGCGCACGGATTCAGTGATTCCTTCTTCAATGGCGATATCGGTGTGAATGCCAAGAGCTTCGATGGTCTGCACAAGCTCGTGCCGGTAGGGCAGACGCTGCTGGCTGGCGCCAACGGGGCGGCATTGACGCTGGCGATGATGGACGAGCTAATCGACAAGGTGAAGCCGGGCAAGCCGGAGGCGCTCTTCATGAGCAAGCGCACCCGACGCAAGTTGAAGGATCTGCGTCGGAGCTCCGGCACCGTGCTGGAAAGCGGGATTAACCAGTTCGGTCAGCAGGTGGAGTTCTATGATGGCATCCCGATTGTGATCGACGATTTCATCTCGGATGCCCGCACGCTTGGCAGCGGAAGCGGGTTGAGCACCATCTACGCCGTCAAGTTCGGTCAAGGCAGCGGCGTGATGGGTCTGGAACACAACGGCATCACCGTCGAACGCGTCGGCGAACTGGAGACCAAGGATGCCACCCGAACCCGGCTGAAGTGGTACTGCGGCCTGGCGCTATTCAATACATTGGGGGCTGCCAAGTTGGAAGGGATTACAGCGTAACGCCCGTAGCCCCGCATTTGATATGCGGTGACCAATGCAAATGTAGCCTCGGGCTTTATGCCCGGGGATCGGGGAACCCCAGGCCGAGAAATCGGCTTGGGGTGTCTTCGAGTTTTTCAGATGATCCTAAAACTAGGCGGATGCAATCTATAGCTCATAGGCGCGGTGAGTTGATGATGAACTATCCTATCTGGTTTCCACAACCTCCATCTACAAATGGAATAATGTTCAGTCTTTAGTTGAGTCATCCAGCCTACAACTGACTCTCCAGTCAACAACCTAGAATAAGGAAAGTAGAATATGCTATCCAAGGATTTCGGCTGAACAGGTGGCAAAAAATGTCTGGCATGCTTAGTTTTGTGAAACCCACTTCTGACTCATCAGTAGGAGCATTCGACTGTCCGTATTGTGGGGCATTCGCCCAGCAATTGGTTGTCAATGTTAATGCAAGTACCGTTACTCAGGCACCAACCATATACAGCGGGGCACCAATGACGAGGATCAGAAACATGACGATCCGAGAATGCTGTGTATGTGGAGGATTGTGTTTCTTTGACAGTGGCGATCGACTCCTATTTCCTCCCACAGATGCAAACATTCCATTACCTCATAAAGATATGTCCCCAGATATCCAGAACCAATATCTAGAAGCTCGGAGTGTTGCTGGAGTTTCTCCTAGAGCTGCTGGTGCTTTGATTAGGTTGGCTTTACAGATGCTTTGCGAAGAGTTAACCGGAACAAAAGGATCGATTAATCAGATGATTGGCACTTTGCAAACAGCTGGTGTACCGGATCGAGTAATCAAAGCAATGGACATCCTAAGAATTACAGGAAACCGTGCAGTACATCCAGGTCAACTTAATATGGAAGAAGATCCGATCACGGTGCACAAGATCTTCGGCCTTCTGAACCTTATTGTAGATGAGGCGATTGCAAAACCCCGAGAAATTGAAGCACTTTATGATGAGCTTCCAGAAGGGGCCCTATTCGCGATTAAGGATCGTGATAGAAAATCCAATCTAAAATAGGGTGATGACTACGACCAGCGATCACCGTTAGCCTATGTGAACTGGTCATCGACGATGCGTCTAGCCGACAATGAAATTTGCATTAGGTTGCCGCATCCTCCCAGAATTCCTGCTCCAAACGATACCTACCGACGGACATGTCGACTCTAAGATTCTGTACCGATTCCGCTGCTTGACCGTAGAAACTACTCAAAGCTACATCGAAATCATCCAGAGCTTCTTGTGTTGGCTCATTGCGGTCCGCCTTCTCGACAAATATTCTCCCTTTGTCAACAGCGTCCTTGGCAACCTTCGCAATGGCACCTTTCCCTAAGATAATGATGGCAAATTCAATCTCACGTGCCACAGCCAGCGCTTCTTCATGCAGATCTCGTGCAAGCTTTTCGTCCTCCACCGTTGTCCAGTCTTGAGCCGCAAGCACAGAACGTTGTCTTATTAGGCCACGAGATATGTCTGAAAGCTGTCTCAGTTTCTGAATAGTTAGTTGCAGACTCGAATGATACAGATCAATCCATTGCTGTTCTCTCTGGAGTTCGGCGCGCACTATATTGGACTCATGAGTTACTCGCTCCTGAAGACGCATTGCCGCCATTGTGTGCTTCTGCGTCTGCGCCAACTGTCGCTCTTCAAACTGCTCTCGCTTTTCCTCAACCTCAAGCTCCTTCTTCAGCCGCCTCACATCACGCTTGAGATCGAAAATGCTCGTCACGACAACGCCCACGAGCGAAGGGAACCCCAACGCCAAAATCCAGTCTAGAAGCGTATTTCCTGTCATGGCACTCTTCCATTCAATCCTATTCACCCACCAACTTCTGATACCGAGCCAGCAACATCGCGACGCGTTCATCATCACTCTCAAACTTCTTCGAGCGGTAGAGCTTGTCCACGGCACGATCTAGCTCGGTGTGGGCTTTGCGGAGGTCGGCTGGCATGGCGAGTGGATCGTAGAGATCGGCGAGGGTGCTGCCGGGGTGGTTGGCGCGTGCATCTAGCACGGCCTGGGCCAACTGCTCAATTTTCTGGTGCTGCGCGTCGGTCACATCCTCCGGCCAGGGAAAGTTGTTGTAGACGATCTGAATCGAATAGCTGTAGTCGCTCTTGAGCCGTCCCGCGACCGTTCGCATCCAGGCCATGTGCATATTCGAAGTAAGGATGCCGAACGCGTAAAGGGAGCTTTCCGGTAAGAAGAACACCTTATCCCCCGGGACAACCTGCGGATGTAGGTAGCCCATTGGGATATACTCACGTCGCTCCGATGAAACCTTGGGAATGGCCAGGTAGGGCAGCGACGACGTCCTAATCTCGGCAAATCTCATTGGGTATTTCGCAAGGTCCCGCGTTGCAGCTTTTGTACTTTTCAGCCGGTATTCGCGCACAAGATCAACACGTTTCAAGACCTCTGGCATTTGACGAATTTTCCCAGGGTCTGCATTCTCGAGCCACAAACACCATCGCTCCTGCCCATTGATGAACTCATCTCCCATTGTGAATGGGCGGACATACTCACCGGCCATGGGTTCCTGTCCCAATAGTGCATCTCTTTCCGCAGTTGTCAGGAGCAGATGTCCACCTTCAACAGGTTTACCTCCATTACCTAATAGAGGAACCCCCGGCGAAAGAGGTCTGGTTGATTTTTCGACAACAACACTTGGCGCTTCGACGAGGTATGGGCTTACGTTCGCCACAAGTTGTTCAGTAGGTTCACTCTTGATGGAATCGTAAGTAAACAATCGTCGTTTTGTGGGTTTGCCAATCTGAAAGCCGATGATTACACAATGTACTGCTGCAACACCAGGCGCCTCGTTCCGCCATTGGAATGTCTGGTGTGCAAACGAAATCTGAATCCCATAGGACCTAAGAGCTGACCACAAGGCGGCTACCTGTTCCCCCTGGGAAATGGAGTTGGTGGACACAAATGCCGCACGAATCGCTGAGTTCTGCTCCATACATCTGGCGGCTTTGATATACCATCCCACCACGTAATCGAGGTTTCCCGCTCCTTTGATGCCATTGAAAAGTGATGCCAACTCGTCGGACATTTCGCGAGTACGATAGTGTTTTCCGACAAACGGTGGATTGCCGATGATATAGTCCAGATCGCTGAGTTCCACGACGTCTCCCCAATCGGTCGTGAGGGCGTTGGCGTGGACGATGCGAGGGTGACTCTTGATAGGAATACGCATATAGAGATCGACGGAGCCACCGAAGGTCTTGGCAGCCTCGATATTCATCTGATGGTCGGTTAGCCACAGCGCCAGTTGCGCCACCTTGGCGGGGAACTCCTCAAGTTCGATACCTGCCATCTGGTCTGGCGTCACCCGAATCAGATGAGCCATATCGAGTCCGAATGTCTGGTCGCCGAGCAACTCTTTCAGGACCTTGTGTTCCAGGCGACGGAGTTCGCGATAGGTGATCACGAGGAAGTTGCCACTCCCGCAGGCAGGATCAAGGAACTTGAGGTTCGCGATCTTGTCGTGGAAGCGTTCGAGCCGATTGCGGCTGTTCTTCGCGATATCGAACTCGGCATAGAGATCGTCCAGGAACAATGGCTGAATCAGCCGAAGGATGTTCTTCTCGCTGGTGTAATGGGCACCGAGGTTACGACGCTCGGTTTCATTCATCACTCCCTGGAACATGGAGCCGAAGATACTCGGATTCACATCCTTCCAGTCATTGCCGGTGCTGGCGGTGAGAATCGCGTGGCGCACATCGGCATCGAGTTGCGGTGTGCGGATAGGATCAGCGAAGAGTCCGCCGTTCACATATGGAAACTCGTTGAGATCGCTTTGCATGCGCTGGTCGGGCGAAGTATTCAGCACTTCAAAGAGATCACGCAGCGCGCCGCCCAGATTGCGCCCATCGGCGTTAGATTCGTCGCGTACATAGCGATAAAACTGCATTGGCGCAAAGATACCGGTGTCCTCGGCGAAAAGGCAGAAAACAATACGGGTGAGGAATATCTCCAGATCTTTACCTGTGTAGCCGCGTTTCTCCAGATGCTCATGGATTTTGGCGATATCCTGCGCAGCTTTGACATTGACCGGATTCTGCTCGCTCAGTAGCGATTCATCGAGATCGAAGAGGAAGTCGAAAAGCTTCACGCGATCAGGGAGTTGCTCCAGCGTGAAGGTGACTCTTCCATCCCCGGGGATCAACCCCGAGGCTACGTTCTGCAGTCCCGAGCCGACGCGATCGAGTCGCACGAGATCGAAGGTACGAAAATCGCTGGCGACGATAGCACGGGGAAGTTCGTGGTCGGGCATGGCAGGAAGATAATCAAGCGCCTGCTCGATCGCCTTGTTCAGGTCGCGTCCGGCGGACTTTTGCTCGGCCACGAGGCGTCCGGGCCAGAAGAGATCGACAAAACCGGGCGCACCGGAGAGCTTACGGGTGCGATATTCGAAGAAGGCACCGGCACGCTTGCGGTCGATTCCGAAGACGGTAAGGAAATCGCTCCAGAAGCTTTGGCTCTCGCCACGCTCGTATCCTTCCGCATCTTTCCACTCGCTTACGAACTTGCGGGCGTTGGCTTCGATGGTATTCCAGTTACGCGCACTGCCGAAATCCAGGCGGGGTTGCGGGCGGTTTGCTGCCATATATGTCTCTCCTCTTGCGGGAGATTGTACCGCGGTGGCTTTGTATCAGGTGCGCTGGCGCTGGCAGCACAGACATCCGCAAAATCCACGAGCAGCGTTGCGCCACGCCGCGCTTCGAAAGTACCATGCTGCCAGTAGTACTCGTGATTCTGCTCAGCGTATCGAGCATCCGCACAGACCAGGTGTATCGACCGAGGAATCCGGATCTGGCTCGATGGCTGGAGAGCCAGTCTCGATAGCATCCATACGGCAGGTTGTGGTTGCTGACCACCAGGTACGTCGCACGATGAGTTCCGGGAGAGCGTAAACCCTATGAAGTACTCCGAAATGTTTGGGAAGACCACCCGGAATGGTCCAAAGGACGAAGTCACCGCCAATGCGGACCTGCTAACGCGCGCTGGCTTCGTTGAAAAGCTCATGGCGGGTGTCTACACCTATCTGCCGCTGGGGCTGAAGGTACTCAACAATATCAGCGACATCGTCAGAGAGGAAATGGACGCGATCGGCGGTAACGAGCTACTCATGCCGATGCTGCATCCGAAGGGCAACTGGGTTCAGACGGGGGCCTGGGAGAATGTTGATGTCCTCTTCAAACTCGAGAGCCGTACTGGTCGGGAATATGCATTAGGACAATCCGAAGAGGAGATTGTTACGCCCCTGGTAATGAGCCGCGTGCAGACATACCGGGATCTTCCTCTTCAGGTTTACCAGATTGGCTGGAAATTTCGCGATGAGCTGAGATCAAAATCAGGTCTCATGCGCGGACGTGAATTCCTTATGAAAGACATGTACAGCTTTCATGAAGACCAGGCTGACTTTGATCGTTTCTATGCCATCACCAAGGATGCCTATCTTCGTATCTACGATCGGCTGGGACTCGTCGCCAAGGTAACGGAGGCCTCCGGCGGGGCATTTACCGAAAAGATTTCCTATGAATTCATGGTGCTTACCGATGCCGGTGAGGACGATATTCTCTACTGCGACCAGTGTGAGTACTGTGTCAATGTCGAGATTTCTCAGCTTCAGCCGGGAACTGTCTGTCCGAAATGCGGTCAGGGCACGCTGGCTCAGGCTCGTGCATCCGAGGTAGGGAACGTATTTGACCTTGGGCAGAAATACGGCCGTGATTTTGGCATGGGTTTCACCGATCGATCTGGTGGCAAGCAGTTCCCGATCATGGGATGTTACGGTCTGGGAATATCCAGATTGATGGGTGTTGTCGTAGAGAAATTCCATGACGATCGGGGAATTATCTGGCCGGAGGTTATTGCTCCGGCGAAGGTGCACTTGATCAACCTCGGTAATAGCGACGACATCCGGGAACAGGCCGAATCCATATACAGAAGCCTGCGACAACAGGGAGTCACCGTACTCTGGGACGAACGGGAGACCTCCGCCGGCGTGAAGCTCAAAGATGCCGATCTCATTGGTTTGCCATACCGGGTGGTTGTTTCTGCGCGAACACTCGGAGAAGGCAAGATTGAGGTCAAACCTCGCACAGATGAAGAGGTCCTGATACCGATAGAAGGACTGATGTCATACCTGACTGGCGTCACATCCTGACGGTTCGGCGGAGGAAGGTGCTACACGTCCGTGATCGCCTTCTGCGCTTTCCCGGTCAGGGTGGCGAAGACGCAGTCGTAGGCATCCTCAATCAGTTCCCCAATGAATGCATCATCGAAACCAGCGTCCAGGAAAACCGAGTTGTAGTGGACCTTGTTGCTGTAGTAGCCGGGAATGATGGCGTCGTAGGTCTCTCGCAGTAGTTCACCCTGGGCGGGTGGGAGCTTGATGGTGAGAATCGGGCGACCATCCTTATAGGTGCCGCGCATACCAATCATCTTGTCGCCGACACGGTAGAGCATGGATCCCCAGGCGGGCTTGTGCTCGGTGGATGTCCCGGGGAGCGAGGCAATGCGTTCATCGATCCAGTGTGGTTCCATGATGGACTCCTTAACCGCTAATCCGCCGCGCATCACATTCAGCGCGGCGGATTCATAGTATCCGCTATCGTCGAGATGCTTCGGCGTTGCCTCAGCATGACGAGGCTACGCCGCCGGGATGTGACCCGGATGCTCGTCCGCCGGGCGGATGCTGCCGATGCGGGTGGGAGCCTGGGGCTCCATACCCTTCGGCATCACGCTGATCACACGGTCCTCGCCGATCGTCTCGGTCTGGGTGTCGTTCCCTTTCAGGAAGAGCGGATAGTAGGCCATGGCGCCGAAGAGGATAGTCAACAGCACCAGGAAGCTGTTCAGCAGCAGATCTGTCATGGTCAGTTCCTTCTGCCGGTTCGCCGGCTCGTTCAATCAGTCAGGTTTGCGCCCCGCGTGTTCCGGATCACCTATCGGGGTGTACGAACACATGTTCTCATACTTGTGACCACATGTCAAGGGTGAACGGACATTTTCTTGAACATTCGTTCGGAATGAATGTTCTGGATGTGAAATCCGGCGAACCCCTCTGCAGTTGTTGATTGCAGTATGGATTTCGGGGTGTATGGATGGCGTATGGAGATTCCCGGAATGACGCCGATATCCACGGGGTTGTTGGGCAAATGCGTATAGATGGTGAACCAGTCACCAACACGCAAAGGAGTCACCTATGCCCACACAACCTCTCGCGGCGGAGCGCGCGGCGCTGAGCGAAATCCTCTCCCGCCTGATGGCGGAGATATCGGATCTCGAGACGCTCTGCAAGCACGTTCCTCGCGTCGTCGCAACAGCCGTCACCACCGCCCGCGTGCAGGCCGCGCTCAGCGCCGATGCTGAACCGGAATCCCAAAGCACCATTCGCAAGCTTCTGGCGGAAGTCTCCGCCGAGGAAGGAGAGTCCACATGGTAGCGCAGATCACCACCACCGATCAGCCAATTGAGCTCGCACCGCGCAGCACCTACGAGGTCGTCACGCGTGAACGTGTGGAGCATATGGCAGCCGATCTCGCGGATATCCGCAATCGTATCGATAATCTCTTCTATCTCGTCATCGGCAGCATCATTACCGATGTTCTCCTGAGGATCGTGCTGTGAGCGCGCTTCGCGATGCCCTGCGCGATATCGAGCGTTTCAGCGCGCTGACCATGCCTGGCAAATCGCTGCGTCCCTACCAAATCGAGGCGGCACGCACGCTGGCGCATCACCTGCATACGCGCAGTGGCGAGCAATTGGCGATGGTTTTCAGTCGACAATCGGGCAAGGATGAAGTCCTCGCACAGGTCTTGGCGTGGGTGCTGTTACGCAATATGGAGCGGGGTGGGAACCTCGTCATTGCCGCACCAACGCTGCGTCCACAAGCGATGATCAGCCGGGATCGCCTGCGCGATCGCTTGCTGGCGAACGAGCTCACCGCACCCTTCACGACCGTGCGGGATCGCGCGATTACGGTTGGGAATGCCCAGGCAATCTTCGTCAGCGCCGCCCGCACGGCCAATGCCCGCGGACTCACCGCCGATCTCGGTCTGATCGCGAACGAGGCGCAAGATATCCGCCCGGCCACGTGGGATGCTGTCTTCGATCCGATGGCAGCCTCCACCAATGCCACCACCATCTTCATGGGCACGGTCTGGACCAAACATACGCTGTTGGCACGGCAAATGGCCTATCTCCACCAACGCGAGCATGAGGATGGCCACAAGCGCCTCTTTCTCGTGCCATGGCAGCGGGTCGCGCGGGATGTCCCCGCCTATGGCACACGCGTGCAGAGTCGTATCGCCCAGCTTGGTGAGCAGCATCCCTTTGTGCGCACCGAGTACTTTCTTGAGGAACTGGATGGACAGCAGAGTCTCTTCCCGCCGCAACGGATCGCGCTCATGCGCGGAAACCATCCGCGTCAATACAGCGCCACGCCCGGCAAGAAATATGCATTGCTTCTGGATATCGCTGGCGAGGAGGAGCAGGGTGGCGATCTCTCCAGTTTCAGCACCAGCCGTCGGGATAGCACGGCATTGACGGTAGTTGAGATCGAGCAACGCAGCGATGGCCGACCACGTTATCGCGTGGTGGATCGGCGCGCCTGGACCGGTATCCGCCACACGGATCTACACGCGCATATCGTGCATCTGGCGACATCTATATGGAAGGCGAGCTGGATCGTGATCGATGCCACCGGTATCGGTGCGGGCATTACCAGCTTTCTGGAGACGAGTCTGCGCCGCAGCGGTGTGCGCGTGATTCCCTTCACATTCACCGCCGCCAGCAAAAGTGCACTTGGGTGGGACTTCGTCAGTCTGATCGAAACCGGTCGCTTTACCGAGTACGCAGACGATAACGAGGACATTACCGCCGAGTACTACGCCCAGCTGGCCGCCACCGAATACAGCGTGCGTGGTGGCCCGGGTAATAGCATGCAGTGGGGTGTACCGGCTGCCGTTGGTCACGATGATCTGGTGCTGAGCGCCGCACTTTGTGCCGCGCTGGACGAGGTCGATCTCCGTCCGCGCATTGCCACCGGCACCGACGGTTGACACTTGCTGCGTGCGGCCGCGTTTACCATTGAGAGACACGGGTCTCGCACCATCGCATGAACTGGCCATCCGATGCAGAAACCGAGCTGGAGACAATTCGGCCGACAACGACCTCCGGATCCGTCACAGTTGACGGACGATGAGTTGGTACGTCTGGCGCAAACCGATCCGGAGCAGTTTGGCGAGCTATATCGCCGCTACGTCGGTGAGATCGAGCGTTTCGTACGCAGTCGCGTTACCGATGCGGCACTGGCGGAGGATATCACCAGCAAGGTCTTCACCAAGGTGATGTTGGCAATACCACGCTTTACGGAAGGATCGTTTCGAGCCTGGCTCTATCAGATCACACGGAACACGATCATCGATGAATATCGCCGCACCAAACCGAATCTGGTCATCGATGATCTCCCGATTCCCGATCCCGCTTCGTCGCCCGAAGACGTGGCGATCACGAACGATGCCGCCGCACGCTTGCATGCGGCACTCGATCATTTGAAGCCAACCCAACGCGAGATCGTACGGCTACGACTGCACGGACTGGGTGTGAAGGAAATAGCTGAACGCTTGAACATGAGTGAAAACGCCGTGAAAAGTGCGCAACGCCGCGCATTTATCGCGTTGAAATCAGTACCCGGAGTTATGCCATGAACGTCCCCACACCCCTCAACGATACTGCCCGGGACGACCGATTCGATCGTGGTCTCAGCCGCCTGCTGGATGGTAATCCCGCCGGTATCGACGAAATCGAGCCGGATCTGCAGAATGTCGCGGTCCAGATGGTGCGTCTCGCCAACGATGCCGGCTGGATCGGCACCGATCCAGGCATAGAGTCCGTGCACACCTCGCCGCGCTGGCGCGACTGGCGACTGATCAGCAATATCGCTGCCGCAGTTGCGGTGGTAGGGATTCTGGCGGGTATGTCCTGGTTGGGCCTGCAGTTCCTGCAGGATCACGATGGCGGTCAGTACGGTAGTCAGCCAACGGCATATATAGGTGTTGATATTGGGCCGGGGGTCTGCTCTCGGGCAGCCAGAACGGATGCCGAGATCGCCGCAATTGTTCGTAAATCAGAAGAGCAGGTGACTCCGTTCCAATCGAACGGGATAGAAGCCGCCGTCGAGACGGAAGCCCTCCAGCTCACGCGCGACTGGAACTCATGCCTGCAGGCGAAGCAATATGATCGAGCCACAGCCTATGAGAGTGAATACTTCATTTGGTTCATTGGCCAGTCATTGTTTCCGGAGGGGACGAAGAGTTTGACTGATGCTGAGATCGCCGCAGAAGTACGGAGTTTTCACACAGGCATAAAGCCGATCGTTACCGAAGATGGTACGAATCTCGCTATTTATCCAGAAGGTACATACCGGATCGTTAAAGACAGCAATGGTATGAAGTTCAGCGGCGGAAATGTCTGGATATTTCCTCAGGATAGCGAGGGTGGCTGGGACCAGTGGCCCACAGTAGTACTCATCGAATGGGATGGAACGCAATGGGTATTCGTGTCAACATCACAATCTGGCGTGCCAGAAGGCCCTTACACACCATTTGATAACAACGACGACTCTACTCCAACATCCGTGGAATAGAACTGTATAGACATTGTCTATACAAGCATGCTACCATGATGACCACTCAGGAGTATTATCATGGCCACAACACGCAACCAAATCAATCTCCGCATTGATGCCCAGCAGCAGGACCTTATCGATCGGGCAGCGCAAAGCGTCGGCAAGAGCCGTACAGAATTCATTCTGGATGCGACCCGTCGGGAAGCCACGGCTGTGCTCCTCGATCAATCCGTCTTCATGATGGACGAAGAGAGTTACGATCGTTTCCAGGTCATGCTTGATGCCCCTGCGATACCCACACAGGCATTGCGTGATCTGCTTGCCGAAAAATCCCCGTGGGAATAGCGGCTCCCGTTCCCTTACGTGAAGATCATGACTGCACCTCATTCCACTCCGGCGAGGATTCGCTGGACCACTGGTTGCAGCAGCGCGCCCGGGAAGGGCAGTCACGAGGCGCCGCGCGCACGTTCGTTTCCACAAATGATGATAGAGAGGTAATTGGTTACTACGCACTCTCGGCGGGAGCTGTGATGCGAGAGTCTGCACCAGGAAATCTCCGCCGCAATATGCCCGATCCGATTCCCGTGATTGTGCTCGGCAGACTGGCGGTGGATCTCCGTTATCAAGGTAGCGGCCTGGGTTCAGCATTATTGAAGGATGCGATGCTACGAGCGCTCAATGCATCCCGGGAAATCGGTGCTGCGGCATTGGTGGTCCACGCACTTACCGACGATCTGCGTGACTATTACGCTCGTTTCGGGTTTGTGGAATATCCAGAGGGTGCACGCACACTCTACCTCCCCATGAAAACCATTGCCGCTGCCCTGGTGTAACCATCGCTTCATCCTCTGGTACCCTATAGAGACCAACCGCATAGCCGGACGGGAGCTCGGATGGACCGGGCTGAGAGGGCGATCATACCATCGCCGACCGTAGGACCTGATCGGGATAATGCCCGCGCAGGAATCGGAGGATATTTCTCATGCAACACCTTCACCTAAATCGTCGCCGTCTGCTGCAGGCCGCCGGACTGGCCGCCATCGTGCCGCACTTCGCGGCCGCGGAGGGGACCAAGGTTAGTCTCGCGCTGGACTGGTATCCGAACGCGAATCACGCTGGTATCTATATGGCATTGGCGAACGGGTACTTCGAGGCGGCCGGTATCACCCCGGATGTCTTCGTGCCGGCCGATGCCACCACCGTGCTCCAAACCGTTGGCGCTGGCCGCGATACCTTCGGGATCAGCTATCAGAACGATGTGCTGGTTGCGCGGGAGAATGGTGTTCCGATCCAGAGTATTGCCGCTATCACCCAACATCCGCTCAACTCGCTGATGGTGCTGGAAAGCAGCGATATTCAGAGCCCCGCCGATCTCAAGGGTAAGACCGTGGCGATGGTGGGTGTTCCCACCGATGAGGCCTACCTGAGCACGATCCTGAAAAGTGTTGATCTGACCATGGATGATGTGGAGACGATCAATGTCGGCTACGATCTGCTTCCCGCCCTCTTCAGCGGCAATGCCGATGCCCTGATTGGTGTCTACTGGTCCCACGAGACCATTTTGGCGGAGCAGGAGGGCTACCCGGTGCGCTACTTCCGCATTGAGGATTTTGGGGTGCCGGATTACTACGAGCTCGTGATTGTGGCGGGAGAGAAGACGATCACCGAGCAGCCAGAAATGGTGAGCGCTTTCCTCGGCGGACTCCGCCAGGGCTACACCGATGCCGCTGCCGATCCCGCTGCTGCCCTGGAGCAATTGATTGCCGCCAGCCCGGATCTGGAAGTGGACGTCGAGCGTCAGGGGTTGGATCTCCTCAAGCCAGTCTGGACCAGCGATGGCACGGTGGCATGGGGCACGCAGACGGCCGAGCGCTGGGATGCATTCACCGCCTGGGCCCAGGAGAATGATCTGCTCGACGAGAGCGTGGTCGCGGCGGACGCGTGGGTGGATAAGTTCTGAGTGGCGGAGTTGGACGATTGAACCCAGGGGATCAACCCTGGGTTCAATCGAGAGATGTCGTGAAAACCCTACCGGGGGCCGAAGCCGGCGGGCGGACCAGCGTGGACCTGTTGCGCCTGGGCGCGAGCCATGGCGCGGAGTTCCTCCGCCTCCTCGGCGGCGAGGAGTTCGGCATCGCCACCCGCCTGGCTGCCGCTGAGCCGCGCGTAGAATCCGCCCTGATCCAGGAGCTCGGCGTGCGTACCACGCTCAATGATCTCACCCTGATTGATCACCAGAATCTGATCCGCACCCCGAATCGTGCTGAGTCGGTGCGCGATCACGAAGCTGGTGCGCCCTTCCATGAGCCGCGTCATCCCTTCCTGAATATAGCGCTCGGTGCGTGTATCCACGTTGCTGGTCGCCTCATCCAGAATCAGAATCCGCGGATTCGCCAGGAGTGCACGCGCGATGGTGATGAGTTGTCGCTGACCCTGGCTGACATTGCCGCCACGCTCGGTGAGTTCGGTGAAGTATCCCTCGGGCAAGTGGCGGATGAACTCGTCCGCCTGCGCGGTGGCAGCGGCAGCCATCACTTCCTCATCGGTGGCATCCAGCCGCCCGTAGCGGATGTTCTCCATTACGGTCCCTGCGAAAAGGAATCCATCCTGAAGCACGATGCCGAGTTGCCGGCGCAACTCTTCCTTATTGATATCCCGTAAATTGACGCCATCAATCAGAATCTCACCGCTATCAATCTCATAGAAGCGGGTGAGCAGATTGATGATCGTAGTTTTGCCAGCACCGGTCGGGCCGACCAGCGCGGTAACACTACCGGGTTTGGCATCGAGATAGACATGCTTCAGAATCGGGGCAACGCCATCGTAGCTGAAGCTGACATCGCGGAACTGCACTTCGCCTCGGGTAATCACATTTCTGGTGCTGGCAGCATTGATCTCATCGGGTTCGTCCAGAATCTCGAAGATACGTTCAGCACCGGCCAATGCGCTCTGCAGCTGGTTGTACATCTGCGAGATCTGATTGATTGGCTGGCTTAGCTGGCGGGTATAGCTCAGGAAGCTGGCAACGACGCCGACCGTGGTGCGACCATCGACCGCCAACCAACCACCAGCGGCAGCAACCAGCGCAATGCTGAAGTTGTTGACGAAGTTCATCACCGGTCCAACGACACCGGCAAAGGTCTGCGCCTTCACGGAGTGGACACGTAGTTCCTCGTTGGCCGCCTCAAACTCACCAATGCGTACCTGTTCCTGGTTATATGCCATCACCGTGCGTTCGCCAGAGATCGTCTCCTCGATGAGTCCATTGAGCACACCCAGCTGGCGTTGCTGTGCCCGGAAACCAACACGCGTGCGTGGCCCGATGATCCGATTGACAACAAGACTCCACGAAACCAGGCTGACGATACTCACTACCGCCAGCACCGGCTGCAGCCACAGCATGAGCACAATCACACCGATACCGGTGAGCACGCTGCTCACGATCTGGGCCGCACCCTCCGTGAGGATTTGGTTGATCGTCTCCACATCGTTGGTGATGCGGCTCATCGTATCGCCATGCGGACGAGTATCGAAGAACTTCAAGGGCAGGCGCTGGAGCTTGGCGAAGATATCTTTGCGCAACAGATGCACCGTGCGCAGCGCTACCTGGCTCATCACTCGTGCCTGCAACCAGGTGAGAATGCTGACACCGATATAGACTGCCAGCATCAGTAGCATCAGCCGACCAAGCCCAGCCATATCGCCGGTGGAGATGTAGTTATCGATCGCGCGACCCATCAGCAACGGACCGAGCAATCCCAGTCCACTGGTGCCTGCAATCAGGAGAAGGGCAATGGTCAGGCGGGCGCGTTCGTGCCGCAGATAGTGCCACAGCCGGGCGATGGTGCCCTTGCGATCCTTAACCTGGGCGGCTTCCTTGAAGCGATCGCCGGGAGGGCCTCCCGGTCCCATCGGTCCTCTACTGGCCATTCGCCACCCCGCTTTCTACCTGACTGCGGTAAATCTCTTGATAGACATCGCTGGTGGCGATCAGTTCCTCATGATTTCCCTGGGCCACAATCCGTCCATTCTCCAGCACGATGATATTGGTGGCATTCACCACCGCACTGATGCGTTGGGCCACCAGAATCACCGTCATATGCAGCGATGCCAACGCCTCCTGAATCCGGCGCTCAGTAGCGACATCCACGGCACTGGTGGAATCGTCCAGAATCAGAATCGGGGCCCCACGCACGATGGCACGAGCGATGGCGAGGCGTTGTCGCTGACCGCCGCTCAAGTTCACGCCGCGTTGACCAATGACGCTATCGTAGCCATCATCGAGATGATTGATGAACTCCTCGGCCTGGGCCATCTGCGCGGCCCGTTCCACCTCGGCATCGGTAGCATCCGGTTTACCAAAGCGAATATTCTCGCGCACGGTGCCGCTGAAGAGCACGCTCTCCTGCAAGGCGATACTGATGTGGTCGCGCAAGCGATGCTCATCCCACTCACGTACATCCATATCGTCCACCAGCACCCGTCCACTGGTGACATCGTAGAAACGGGGAATGAGGCTGACGATGCTCGATTTGCCGGAACCAGTTGGCCCCAGAATCGCCAGCGATGTTCCCGGTTCCACCGTAAAACTCACATCCTGTAGCACCGGCTCGCCATCACCATAGGTGAAGGAGACGGCCTGGAATTCCACCTTGCCAGGCATCGTCGCGGGGACGCTCGCAGCTGGACTTTGCACCACGGCCGGCTCGGAGGCTAGCACTTCGTTCACGCGCTCCGCGCTGGCTTCGGCGCGAGTAAAGCGCATCAGTGTCATGCTGAACATGAGGAGACCAAAGAGCGCCTGCATGAGGTAATTGATGAAGGCGACAAGCGCTCCGACTTCGATATCGCCATCGTTCACCTGGTGACCGCCGAACCAGAGTGTGGCTACCAGACCCAGATTCACGGTGAGCATCATCAAAGGCGCAACCATCACGATCACATAGACGGCCGAAAGCGTGGTGTCGCGCAGATCGTCGTTACCCTTGCCGAAGCGATCAACCTCGTACTGATGCCGGGCGAACGCTTTCACCACCCGTACACCCTGCAGGTTCTCCTGCATGACATTGTTCAGATGATCCAGCTTCGCCTGGACCTTCATGAAGCGGGGGAAGGCGCGCACCATCGTCATTGCCACTACCAGAATCAGGAAGGGAATCAACACAATAAAGAGAAGGCTGAGCCTGGGCGCAGTCAGCGTCGCCATGAAAATGGCACCCACCAACATAAATGGAGCTCGCACCATGATCCGGAGCAGACTCTGCACTGCATCGCTGAGTTGGGTGACATCGTTGGTGAGGCGGGTGATAAGGCTACCAGTCTCCAGTTTGTCCAGATTGGCGAAAGAAAGCTTCTGGATTTTGGAGAAGAGGGCACTACGGAGATCGGCGGCAAAGCCGAGTCCGGCCCGAACCGCGAAGACGCCGCAGAGCACACCAAAGATACAGCCGATAACGGCGAGACCAATCATGATCGCGCCGGTTTGCAGCACTTTGGAGAGATCGCCAGCAGCGACACCATCATCAATGATGGTTTGGGTAAGGCGCGGCTGCATGAGATCCATCGCGACTTCACCGATCATCATCAGGGGTGCGAGGATAACGAAAAGCCTGTATTTGGCGAGAAAGCGTGTGAGTTTACGTGTTTCGTGCAAGCGGAGTATCCTCCTGTGGGTCGCTCTGGTGAGATGCTATTGACATGGTTTAGCTGGCAGGAGTGGTCAGCATCTTGTGATAGGTGACCGTGTTGACCGAGATTCCAAAGAACTCTTCCTTTTGGTCGGATTGCGGGACGAGCTGCCAGCCATGACGCTCGTAAAACCGACGGGTAGGAAGATTCGATATCAGTACATGCAGGATGGCCGCTGTTGCTCCGGCGTGCGACATCTCGTCTTCGGCCGTTGCCAGGAGCCTCCCGCCAACTCCCTCGCCCATTGCTGTCGGTGCCATATAGAGCGAATAGAGCATGGCTCCCTCCATGTCTGTAATGCCCCAGGTCGCGAAGCCGATGATATCACCATTCCGCTCAGCCACAAGGTAGTGTGCATCCGATCGTGCGAGATTGCGCTGATGCATCGCTTCCCGTTCGGGAACGGACAGCGCAGCCAACGCCTCCGCTGGCAGGATGTCCGCATAGGCATGCTGCCAACTCTGGACGTGAATCGTCGCGATGGCATGGGCATCGGCCAAGGTTGCCTGGCGGATGGCGGTCATGGTCCATATTCCCTTTGATTCAAGCAAATCAGGCTATGCATATCAGTTTTCCTCTTGTGCACTGGATACCGTCAAGCACCTGACCATCTGCCACTGGACAAAGCATAGAGGCGGGGCTCAATGTTGTCAAGTACCGGACGATATAACGAAGCCATGCGGATTTTCACCTCGTGTATGAGCAAATGCGTATAGATAGTGGCAAGAGATAAGAACATATGTTCTAATCAGCACATGCACCAGGACGTACCTCGGATGCAGTGTGGCGCGGCAACACGGGTTCACGACCTCGTCTGCAGCAGCTGATCCATTCTCTTTCGCCTGTTCATTTACGGCTACCGCCGTCAGGAAAGGATGGTTCACACCAGTGAATATCACCGCTATTGGCCACTCCGCTATCGGTCGCAGTTGGCCACCGGGCACACGCACACCCGCAGACGATGCCCGGCTGCAACGTTATCTGGAATACTCTGCCTATGCCGAGGGCTGGCAGCAGGGCGACCAGAAATATCATGCCTTCACGCTAAACTACGCGCGCACGCTGCTCCGCAAGACGGTGAGCTATATCTTCAGCGGATCTGTTGGCATCGCCATTGCCGCCGATGCTAATACCAACGCCAACCGCGCCGAACAGCAACTGAATGCCTGGCGCGATGCCCTTGGTCTCACCCATTTCGATATTGCACTGGCAACTGATGCCCTGATTCAGGGTGATGCCGCCATGAAAATTACCTGGAACCATGCTCTGCAGCAGCCAGCAGTTGTGGCCGTGAATCCCGCCAGTCTCACGGTGGAGACCGCGCCGGATAATCCACGGGCGGTGCAGGTGGTACGGCATCTCTACCAGGCCACGCCACGTCAACTCCGGGAGCAATTCGGTATCAAGGTGGATCTCGCGCTTGATGCCGACAAGCCGCTGCCAACGATGGAGGAGTGGAGCACCACCTCACTGCGCCTGTTTGTCGACGGCCAGAAAGTGGTGGATATGCCCAACCCCTATAGATTGATTCCGTATGTGATCATCGCGAACGATCCGTTGCCCGATCAGTTCTGGGGTCAGAGCGATCTGGTCGATCTTATTCCGGTGTGTACGGAGATCAATCGGCGGATGCAGACCTTTAGTCACATCCTTGATCTCTCCGGTGCGCCGATCACCGTGCTGGAAGGAGTCGACGGTACGGAGGGTATTCGTATTGGCCCCGGCGCCCGCTGGGAATTACCCGAGGGTGCCCGCGCCTATTTGCTGGATCTGCTTCAGGGCGGCGGTGCCGATGTGCATCTTCAATATATGGATCTGCTCTTCCGGGTTCTGCACGATCTCAGCGAAACACCGCGAACCGCCTTTGGTGATAGCGGCCGCGATCTCAGTGGCGCAGCCCTGGAGGTGGAGATTCAACCGCTGGTGCAGAAGGTGCAGCGGAAGCGACGGCAATGGGATGCTGCCCTTACCCAACGCGCGCAACTGATGATTCGCTTCATGGAGCAATACCTGCAGATGGACACCACCGGTTTCGGGACACCGATCTCCATCTGGCCACCGATTCTGCCGAGCGATGGTGAAGCCTCGGTGCGCACAACTGTTCAACGCGTGCAGAACGGGCTGCTAAGCCGACGTTCTGCCATGAGCATCCTGGGCGAACACGATCCCGATGCCGAACTTCGTCAGATGTCCGCTGAACCATTGGTGAAAGGAGCTTCCGTATGATCACTCGACCAGAATTGCGCGAAATGGTGCGCGCCCGATTACAGGATCACGGACCCGATCCGCTTTGGTCAGACGAGTTTCTGAATGATGCTATCGCCGAGAGTATACGCCGCTATGGGACACACCTACCCCGCCAGGCGGTGGGCTCTGTAGCCGTGCTGGCTGGCGATCAGGAGATTCCTATGCCGGATGATGTGAATGTCCTGCGCGTGGTGCGGGTCTTTGATGATACCGGCCAGCTCATACCGCGATGGGAAGGTGGTACCGATGCCCCACCAGCACCCGGATGCAATAGTGGGTTCACCTGGCGTACCTGGGCGGGCGCAATGTTGCTCGGACGCGTGGTCACCCGTAGCGGGGTGTGGCGAGTTGAGCATATGGTGCATCGCGTGCCACCGGAAGACGATCTGACGGAACTTGATATTCAGCCGAACGATGAGGATCTCCTCGTCTCCCTCACGCTGGCGACTGCCCTCAATCGGCGAGCAATTGCCGAGGGTAAGCGCTACACGGGTCGGAGTGGTGTGCATCCGTTGGCCGCGGCCGCCCGAACGGCCCAGGCCGATGCCGATAACATGTTCTTGCGACGCACACAACGTCTCCGGGCGGGATCGTTTGCCGAAGGAGAGGAACGATGAATCTCGGTCAGATGTTGGGTGCTGCGGTGCGGGAATCTATACCGGCTCGCGCCTCCGCCATCTCCCGATTCGGGCAGATAGCAGGCGAGCAAACGCGAGAGGTGTTGGAGGCGCTGGTTCCCATCCGGTACGAGATGTGGCAAACAGCGGAGGATGAACGCACCTGTCCGATTTGTGGACAGCTCTCCGGCGAGATTTGGCCGGAGGGCGAAGGATTCACACCGCCCGTGCACGACCACTGTCGCTGTCGGCGGGTCTATCGCCATACAGAATTTCGGAGGAGATAGCATCCCGGAAATACGCCAACAAACCCGATCCGCACACATTGTGCGGATTTTGCTTTTCATCAAGGACAAGACTACCCATGCCTCAAACCACTGACATCATTCTCAACAACTACGGCTACATGATCGATCCCGGCTCGCCATCCTCCCCAGGCTACAAACGCCTCCAGGAAGGATTCCCCGAAGGCCGCACCGATCGCACCACCATCACCGACTTCATCGGCGGCCAACATCGTCACCTCCAGCTTGAGAAAGACAAGCTCGGCGACTCCCTCGCCATCGGTCCCGCCCTGGGCAGCCAGGGCGTCACCCCCTGGCCCTATCAGCGCAGCACATCGATCTCCGCCATGGCCGCGCTGGACAAACCGAATCGCGATACCGCCATCCCCTTTGCCATTGTCCGCAACCGCCTCTACTTCGCGGTCGGCAAATCGCTCTACGCTGGTGTCTCCACGGACGGTGTCGGTGCCGTCACCAGTACGTCCCTGGTGAAGACCTACCCCGATGTGATCACCGATCTCTGCATCTACGGGTCCGTCGGTGTGCTCATCGGCTTCGGTTCCGCTGCGGACATCATCTGGCGCAATCTCTCGGCTGGCACCGAAACCGTATTGTCCGCAGGCGAGCGTGCATTCCACCTCACCGCCTACGCTGGCTATGCCATCTGGGACGACGCCCGCACGGCCTCGCGCCCCACGGTGCTGCGCCAGGTGCACGGTGGCGGTATCGATATCCGCCGTATCGATCACGATCCCATCGCCCTCACCGTGGCCGATGCCTACGCCTACATCATCACCAGGCAGGCCATCTATCGCTACGCAGGTCGCGTGCGGGAAATCATGATCAACAATCCGGCCTACACGGTCGGTGGTTCGCAGCCGGCACAGATCCCGGGCATGGAGTGGTCGGGCGAGTACGAGCCCTTCTACCAGCAGGGTGTCTACTCCGAGCGGGACGATTACCGCATCTTCGCTGGCTTCGGTGGTCGTATCTTCAGCTGGCTTGCTGGTGGTGTGCAGGAGTACAACCCCGCCGGCGATCGCGCTGGTTGGAAGAGCACTGGCCTGAACGGTCGTCGCTGCTTCGGTGGCACCGTGGCCGCTGGCTACCTGGTCGTCAGCATCGAGTCGGAGGATGGCGATAACGAGCTCTGGGCCTACGACGGCACAGGCTGGTGGTGTATCGATCGTCAGGCCATGCCCGCACCTGGTGCTACCGGCACCTGGTGTAACCCGCTCCCACTCGGCAGCGGGTTTAGCAGCAACAGTGTGGGTGCCTATAACAACGTCATGGTGATGGTCGATGGCACCAACGACTATCGCACGTACCGGCTGGCGGATCAGTGGCATTCGGATGGCACCTATCTCACCAGCTACCCCACCAGCGGTCAGGCCATCACCTCCATGCTCGATGCTGGGGAGCGGGATAAAACCAAGGCCTGGCGCAAGCTTGGGTGCGTCTTCGCCTCACCGGTGCGCGTCGGTAACACCACCAGCACCGATAGTGTTGATGTCGCACTCGACTACTCCATCGATGCTGGAGCTAGTTGGATATCCGTACAGTCCACCAGCAAGGTCGGGAACACCCTGCCGAACATGAATTTCGTTATGGAATCAACGCTTTCCGGCATCACCAGTCGCTTCATCATGCTCCGCATCCGCTGGAGTAGCGTGGTGGATTGGGCTCCGATTCTCTCCTCGATGTGGGTGGAGTACGAGGTTCTGGATAATCCGGCCCGGCGCAGGAAGTGGAATCTGCGCCTGCTCGCCCGTGATCAGGAAGTCGATCGGGATGGCGCACGCCTGGCGAAAACCGGTCGTCAGCTGACAGAAGATTTGTGGCAGGCCTGGGAGTCCGATACCCCCATGACCTTCCGGGATATCGATTACGACACCGATCCCGTTACCCGCACGGTCCGTATCGTCGGCATCTCCGAGGCCGTCAACCAACCCGCTGATAGCAATCGTTGGGGCCAAAGCACCATCACCCTTAATCTCGTGGAGGTCTAAATCATGACAAAGCAACTTCGTGTCCTTATCGCGCAGGGACATCGCAATACCACCGGTGGAAATCCCGCCGAGATCGCGATCACACCGATCGCCGCCCGCGCCATCCAGAAAGCCCTGCGGGCCGCCGGTCATATCGCCGATATGGTGCAGAACGATAACGATTGGTTCGAGGGTTCTCTCGATGCCGTTGGCCGGGAGGTTGTGCGCAGGCACAACCTCGCCCCCTACGATCTGCTACTGGATGTGCATTTCGAAGGCGATGCCAACAATACCCGTGGAGTCTTCGCGATCGTGCCCGATGGCGATGGCTTACGCACGGTCTCCCCGTATCTCGGCTCCGATGCCTGGAGAACCAATACGCTCGATCAGAGCTATGCGCTCGCAATCACGCGAGAGGTGAGTGCGGCCACCGGCCCCAGTCTTCGTAAGTCCGGAGTAAAGCTACCTGGCGTCATGAGTGAGCGCCAGACAGGTGTCGGGAGCAAGGGCTACCGCCTGGCCATGTTCGGCTACACCGCGGTTGCGCGAGATCGGCTGGTGCGACTGGTGTTGGAGCTCGGCAATATCACCGGCGATGCAGACATCATCAAGAGTCCCGGCTTCTTCGAGAGAGCAGCGCAGGGAGTGGTTCATGGCGTTCAGAGAGTGCTGGTGGAATCGAATGTGGTTTCCATCTCTTCCGCCAAACCGGTGGGAATACCCGCCTTCGGGACGATGATGCAGCTTCGGCAGCCACTCCTGGTGACGGTGACGGTTGACGAACTGAATGCGCGTAAATGGGCCGAGACCAATCAACCGATCATGCGCATGTTGAATGCAGGCAACAGCTTCTATGCACGCGGCTGGATTGTGGGCGAAACCGTGGAGGGGAATCCACTCTGGTGGGTGATGGGCAGGGGCTTGCCGACGGATCTGCTCTGGCGTGTCTGGAGTGGTGGCACCGATTTTGGTGTCGATGACATCCTCGCGATGTCCAGAAAGGAGGCAGCGTGATGACTATGGATACTGTGGAACTCGTTACGGGTGTCTCCATCACCATTGTGACGCCGGCTCTGGTGGAGATCGCCAAGCAGTTGGGATTACCGGTACGCTTCGCCGGACTGGCCGCAATTGTTTGTGCGATTGTGTTGATGCTTCTCGGTGGCATCGCTCGCGACGAGAGCCTCTCGTTACCAACGCTGGCGAGCTGGTGTTTGGCCGGCCTGGTCTACGGCCTCGCGGCGGCGGGACTCTACTCGCAGACGAAGTCGGGATGACTGAGACTCCACACGCAAAAGCCCCCGGTGCGATGTGAATCGCTTCCGGGGGCCAATCACAACTACTCGTGAGACCTATTCGCCCTTGGCGGCATCGGCCAGACGCTGCTGGCGGGTGCGACGTCGGCGACGGGTCGCGCGGCTCTTCTCTGTCACGGAGCCATCCGGCGGCATGATTGGTGCGTGCGCGATCGGTGTGCTCAGCACGATATTGGTGCTGCACTTGGCGCCGACTTCCTGCAGGTGATCGATCAGGTTTTCCAGATCCTCGGTGCTGGCAACGTGCGCCTTCACCACGAATGCCTGATCACCTGTAACACGATGGCATTCTTCCACCGCGCTCTGCTGTGCAAGACGCTCCAGGAAGGCATCGTAATCGGTGCGATCCAGGGAGACATTGATCAGCGCAGTCAGGCTGCGGCCAACCGCCTTGGGATCGACCAGGGCGCGGTAGCCAACCAACATGTGGCGCTCTTCCAGCCGGCGTACACGCTCGATCATGGCGGGGGAGGAGAGTCCAACCTGCTCGGCGAGTGCCTTCATGGTCACGCGACCGTTCTCCTGCAGCTCCCGTAGCACTTGCAGATCAACATTGTCCAAATTGAACATGGTTTGTAATCCTTTGCTATAACGATCCTGTATAGCCGTTCCTATACAGATGAGATACTCTGTGGAACCTGGAATCGATAACGCCTAATCCTCAGCCATAAGATCGGAGTTATCGTTCCGCAATGCACGGCCCGAACACCCACATGCCGAGCTTGCGTGCTTTTGCGTTCTGGCTGAATCATACCACCAGATTGTGAAAATTGTGACAACCTTAAGCAATTAATCAGGTACGGGTCAGCGCGTTCTCGTGAGCCTGATATTCCAACGTATCATCCAGACCTTCGAGATTAATCTCTTGACCATATCGATGATGAAGTCCGGCTGCCAGGAGCCAGTCTGTCAAGTGAGGATTTTTCGGCAGCAGGGCACCATGCAGATAGCACCCGATAGCATTCATGTAGATTGCCCCCTCGGTACCATCGGTGCCATTGTTGCCATGGCCATGGAGGACTTTGCCGAGCGGTGTAGTCTCACCCTGGAGGGTGGTAAGACCGCTGTGATTTTCGAATCCTACCAGTGATCCGAAGGTTGGGCTTTCGATACTTACATTGCCGATAAAGCGGGTAGGGCCAGCGACACTCATCGCATCGAAGACACCGATACCCGGAAGCATCTCGCCATCGTGCGGTTGATAGCCATGCCCGAGGAGTTGATATCCACCACAGATACTGAGGAGGGCCGCGCCGTTCTCCACGGCTGCCTTGATCGCGTCGCCTTTAGCGCCGGCGATATCCTTCGCCACAGCCACCTGCTCCTGATCCTGACCGCCGCCCCAGAAGAAGATATCGATATCATCCGGAATGGCTTCACCCATACCGATCTCACGCACCTCGGCATCGATTCCACGCCAACGGGCCCGTTGCTGCAGCGCTACCACATTGCCACGATCGCCGTAGATATTCATCTTGCTGCCATAAAGCCAGCCGATAACCAGCCGCAGATCGGTCATGTTTACTGCTCCCAGAATTCCTGCACCACACCCCGATCGGCCAGCGACTTGCGCAGCTTCAGCATGGCGGTGTAGCTCGGCAGAATATAGGCGGACGCTCCAGCGGGTACATCGGCGATAAAGGCATCGAATGCATCGGCCAATTCAGATGTTAGCGGATGAATCCGCTCCACCGGCACACCGGCGTATTTCAGGCGATTCGCCATATCCGCACCGCGGATACCGGTGGTATAGAGATGTCCATCGCCCTGGGCCAGAAGCTCGAAATCGACATCCCACAGCCAACTGACATCGCGGCCGTCCGCGTCGAGATCGTTGATGCAAATCATCGTGGGGTGCGCCAATGCCCCGGTTTCCGCCGTGAGCATGCGCAGTACTTCATTGAAACCGGTCGGATTTTTCACCAGGGCCATGGTGATTTGCTTGTCCTGATAAGCAATCCGCTCGATGCGCCCAAAGGCACTCTGGAATGCGGCGAGCGTTGGCGAAATCACATCCCAGGCTACACCCATCACACTGGCGACCGCCGCCGCCGCCAACGCGTTATAGGCGTTGTACAACCCTGGGACTCCCACCTGCACCTGATGTGAACCAGTGGTGTCCGTGATCGTCATATCGGTGTGCTGATCACCATGCAGGTGAATATCGCTGGCGGCAAAATCGAGCGGTGGACGCTCACGCCCGCAACCAGTGCAATACCACTCACCCAGATGGGAGAGATAAAGCGCCCGATACCCAAGATCGGCACCACAGACACGGCAAACAGCGGCATCGGCCGCATGGGGGAGCGATTCAAGTTGATGCTCGGCGGAGTTCAGTCCGATACAGATGCGTCTGGCGCGGATATCATCGCTCAACGCCACCAATGTCTGATCATCTGCATTAACGATAACCGTCGTCTCGGCGGGTAATGTCTGCAATACCTTTGCCCAACTCTTGGCGATGGTATCGAGCTCGCCATAGCGATCCAGCTGATCGCGGAAGAGATTGTTGAGCAGAATCACTCGGGGCTGGATGCGTTTGATCAGCTCAGGCAGGGCGGCTTCATCAGCTTCAACCACACCGACATCGCCGCGAATATGCCCACCATTGCTGGTTTGATCGACAAAGGCGGCCACCACACCACGGACCAGATTGGAGCCGCTGCGGTTGTGGACCACCTTCCAGCTATTGGCCTGCAGGATATCGGCGATCATGCGAGAGGTCGTTGTTTTGCCATTCGTGCCTGCTACCACCAGCGCCCCGTGCTCAAGCTGGGTACCGAGCTTGGTGAGCAATCCTGGATCGAGTCGCTCCGCTACCAGACCAGGTGCCGCGGTGCCGCCGCCCTTGCCCACGAGTCGGATGGCGGTGCCAGTGAATCTGGCGCTCATGACGCTGATAGCCAGGCGGGGATCGAATGAAGACTTATTCATTGGGGACAACTATCCAGACCGTATCGAGGTCACTAAAGTCAGCAGCGGGCTGCACCGTGAACTCCAGCTCACCTGTCTGTGCATTTTCGATCGGATCGCCCACGATCCAGCCGATGGGGATATTGCCCGGTACCTGTGCGGTTTCGCTCTCAAAGAGATCGCTGGTCATGATCCATTCATTCTCGACCGGACTCACGCTCTTGTTCACGCGTTTCAAGGTGAGCGTGCTGGAACTGCGGCCATTGCCGTAAAGGATGCCATCGGCCTTGGAATTGAGCATGCGCGCGCCCACGCTGGCGGTGGAGTCAGTAATCAGGAGAACGGTGGAGCGATTCTCCTCCACCTCGATCACCTGCCCGATGAAGACAATACCCGTGGCTTGGCCATCACCGTCGTCATCCTTGTTGGCGACGGTTACCGCCATACCCACCTTCACGCCATCGTTGGAACCGCGATTGATGATGATCTTCTGCTGCAATCCGTCAGGATCGGTTCCCAAAACACGCGCCGGTAGCGTTTGTCGATCGGTGTATTCGCTCTGGATTTGCATGGTCTGTAGCAGCACCGCCTGCTCGTCCAGTTGACCTTGCATCCGCATATTCTCTTCACGCAAGGCATTGTTTTCGGCCTGAACGGTAGCGAGTTGAACCTCGAGAGGTGCCGTCGGCTCCCCGGGGCGACCGATGCTTTGTAGCTCCTGGACGACCGGATTCAGCACCGTACCGAGACCACTCCGGAGTGGATCAAGCAGATTCCGGGCATCCATCAGCAGGATACCCAGGCAGAAAATGGCGAAGAAGCCAATGGTAATAGCGAGGCGTTTGAAAGGGAGTTGTCTCATAGGCTCGTTATCCCGAAAGTTGGCGGGATTCTCGGTAGTGGCGACACTGGTGGCCACCAGAAAAACCGGCTGTATTCACCTTACCCGCGACGCAGTTCCTGACCACTCGCGAGGGCGCGTTGATAGAGGTGCAGTGCTTCCGCCACCTTGCCTGTGCCGCGTGCGACACAGGTGAGCGGATCATCTGCCCGATGCACTGGCATCCGGAGCTCGCTCTGCAAGCGGCGATCCAGACCCATCAGGAGCGCGCCACCACCAGCGAGGGTAATGCCATTCTCCATGATGTCGGAGACTAGCTCCGGCGGAGTTTCCTCAATACTCGTTTTTACCAGCTCAATGATCGTATTCAACGGCTGGCTGATCGCATCGCGGATCTCGACCGAACTCACCTCGACCGACTTCGGCAGACCGGTGAGCAGATCGCGACCGCGCAACATCACGCGGACTTCTTCTTCCAATGGATAAGCGGAACCAGCTGCGATTTTGGCATTCTCTGCAGTCCGCTCGCCGATGACCAGATTGTGATCACGGCGGGCGTAGTGAATGATGGCATCATCGATTTCATCACCGGCCACACGCAAGCTGTGGTTGACCACGATACCGCCGAGCGAAATCACCGCGATTTCGGTAGTACCGCCACCGATATCTACAATCATGCTGCCGACCGGTTCGTTAATAGGAAGACCGGCACCGATCGCAGCCGCCATCGGCTCCTCAATGGTGTAGGCCTCACGGGCACCGGCGCTGAGAGCGGCGTCCTTGGCGGCTCGCTTCTCCACTTCGGTAACGCCGGACGGGATACCGATAACCACCCGCGGATGCGGCGCCATCAGCCGCTGCATGTGCACCTTGCGAATGAAGTGATGCAGCATCATTTCGACCGTGTCGAAGTCGGCGATCACGCCATCTTCGAGTGGACGCACAGCGATAATGCTCTCCGGTGTCTTGCCGACCATGGCTTTTGCTTCCATGCCGACCCAGAGTGCGCGCTTGGTGTATTTATCGATAGCGACAACGGAAGGCTCGGAAATGACGATGCCCTTGCCACGCACATAGACAAGGGTATTGGCGGTACCGAGATCAATACCGAGATCGCGGCTGAAGAATCCGAAAAGAGCAGAAAGGGGGCGAAACAATGACGTGCACCTCCGCACAGTTTGGCACTGGTGGCAGGGCGCGCCGGTACTATACGCACCCATAACACGCCACAACCTCTATTGTACGAGATTGTGCTGTAACGTGTGGCCGGACATGCATCTGTTTGATATTGGCACATCGGTAGTAATCCATTGAGTGTCGTGATTGGTATACTGATGATGACACTGTGAGGATGACTGATATGCCACGTACAACCACAATCAAGGTGCCGACCGAAACCCACGCTCGTTTACTGGAGATTGCCAGCGAGGATGAC
This sequence comes from Thermomicrobiales bacterium, assembly GCA_020432165.1. Classification (GTDB taxonomy): domain Bacteria; phylum Chloroflexota; class Chloroflexia; order Thermomicrobiales; family UBA6265; genus UBA6265. Next base: position 8,758 of record JAGQGU010000014.1, on the reverse strand, counting down.
CAAACCATGGGCGAGATCGTAGCCCAGCTGGTAAAGAAATACGACCGGGAGCGATTTTGGCAAAAGGTCGCTGAGGATTTGGAGCGATTCAAGGCAGATAAGGCGGCATACCAGCAGTATATGGATGAGTTCCATGAGTGGGATGCATTCACGACCGAGTCATTGGCGAACGAGCCACCCTACTTCACTGATGGGGAAGAGATATGAGCCAACGACTGCGCGATTTCGCTCCAAAAGCTGGCGAGATCTGGGATGCAGTGCTTGACCCTACCCAGGGCAGGGAGCAGGCCGGTCGACGACCGGTGCTTATCGTTTCCAGCACCCGATTTAATACTTACAACGGCTCACTGGTCATCGCTGTACCGGTGACCAGTACTGAGCGAAGAGTGGAGTACCAGGTTGAGATCCCAGCTGGGGAAGGTGGACTGAGCAAGGACTCCACGGCGTTGCCCGAGCAGGTTCGAACTCTGGATTTCTCACGTCTGAAGAAATACCGCAGTGAGGTGCGACCACAAACACTCGCCACCGTGCGCGAGATGATACGGGAATTGCTGACAGACTGACCTCGGTGGTTCGTGTTTCCTTGCCGGAGACCGAGATGGGCGGATACTTTCGCATTCGCTCAAGATCCGCCCCTACGTGTTCACCGCCCAAATGCCCAGGACACCATCTGCGGGAACTCTTCTGCCCAGAAAGGATCGCCGTGGTCACCATGTCGCTCGGTCATGATCACGTCGACTCCGGCGTTTCGTAGCGCATTTGCCCAGCGAGTTGCGTTCTCGAGAAAGAACGGTTCCAATGTGCCTGCCGTGAGATAGACGCGCGGTAAGGGGGTGGGTATCGATGCGGGTGGTTGATAACCGCCACCGGGCGACATCGAGAAAACGCAGCCATACAGGTCGGGATGCCGCAGTCCCAGAGCGAGTGAAAGCTCACCACTGGCTGACACTCCGCACACAGCCGTCCGCTCAGGTGGGAGATGGACCCCAAACTCATCCTCCACCCAATGACGAACATCCTCCGTGAAGAAACGCTCGTGGGCGGCAAAGATCTCTGCATCGAAACTCGGAGAATACTCTGTGATGCGTACCATCTCGTCTTGGGCGGATGTGCGATGAACACCAACGATCATGGTTGGCGGGATAGTGTCCGTCTGCAGACGATCTCCCCATGAGGCAATGAGCTGGCCGTCGCCGGCATAGACAATCGCTTCCGGCGGTGATGATGGTATGGAAACCGTTACGTTCCTGCCGCCATCGTAGGCAAAGCTTTTGGTAACAAGCCTGGATTGGGGTGTGTTTGTCACTGGTGACACCTCCTCTTCTTCGATGACAATAGCATTCTGGCGCGCTCATCCGTCGCCTTCAAAATTGGGGAAGGATACGATCTTTGGAACTCATCACCCTCGCCACGTTTGCCGGGGCACTGCTCATCAATGCCGGTACACCAGGGCCATCCGTCGCGGCACTGGTCTCGCGCGTGATCACGAATGGTTGGCGCGATATCATGCCCTTTCTCGCGGCGATGTGGATCGGCGAGGTCATGTGGCTGACCGTCTCACTGGCGGGTATGTCTGCATTGGCGGAGAGGTTCTATACCGGTTTTCAGGTACTCAAATGGGCCGGTATCGCCTACCTCATCTATCTGGCGATCAAGATGTGGCGTGAACCTGCCCATGCCGCCGAAGAAGGTTCGTTACCCAAACGGCAGAACCCGTGGTCGATGTTCGCCGCCGGTATGGCGCTGACGCTCGGTAATCCCAAGATTATGGTCTTCTACCTGGCGTTGCTGCCATCGTTGATCGGCACCCAGCCCTTCACCGTTGGGACATGGCTGCCGCTCGCGGCGACCTGTCTGTTGGTGATGATGTTTACCGATTGCAGTTGGGTCTTCGCGGCGAACTACGCTCGCAAGTTCTTGCAGACACCGCGCGCCATGCGTATCACCAATCGCATCGGTGCTACCACTCTGGGTGGTGCCGCTTTGGTGATCGCCACCCGCAAATAGATAACTGCAAGATTTGAGTAATCTACCTGAACCTGGTGTGGCAATCTACTGATAGGACACCTGCATCAGGAGATGACTATGAAATTCGTATCCCAACTCACTGTGGTGGAAGCCGATAACGCGGGCATCGTTGTGCCTGCGGAGGTTGTCGATTCTCTCAATGGTGGCAAGCATCCCAAAGTGAGCGTGACTCTGAACGGCTTCACCTATCGCTCTTCGATTGCGAGTATGGGCGGGCAGTATCTCATCCCATGCAGCAAAGCGCGTCGTACTGAAGGCAAGCTTGAGGTCGATGTTCCCTACGAGATCGAGATCGCGCTCGATACGGCTCCACGAGAGGTAGAGATACCGGAGGAACTCGCTGCCCATTTCGCCGAACACCCCGCAGTGAAGGCCGCCTGGGATGCAATGAGCTATTCCAATCAGCTTCGCCTTGTTACCCCGGCGCTGAATGCGAAGAAACCTGAAACCAGAGCGAGGAACATCGAAAAGATCATCGCGCAGCTTGCGGGCAATTAGTGATGTTCACCATCGAGCAGCGGAATGCCATTCGCGATGAATTGATTGCCCTTGCGCAGGCAGATGAAAATATCGTGGGTGCGGCGCTGGTCGGATCGTCAGCAACCAGTCTGCAGGATGATCTCTCCGATATCGATATCGCGTTGCAGCTGGCTGTCGATACCGATGAGGCTGTCGTCGTCGATCGCTGGACGAGGCACATCGCCGATATCTACGGGTTGGCGCATCATCTCGATGTCTTTGCCGGCAGCACACGATACCGGGTTTTTCTCTTGCCGGAATCGCTTCAGATCGATATCTCGTTTTGGCCCAACGATGCCTTTGCCGCCACCAGTGACAGATTTCGCCTGCTCTTCGGCTCACCCCGTGAATCCGTTGCTTCACCACCACCATCGCCGGAACGACTGACTGGTTATGCCTGGCTCTACGCACTCCATGTGCGATCATCCATCGCGCGTAACCAGCCGTGGCACGGGCTGACATTACTGGACGATATGCGCGATTACATACTGGCGCTCGCGTGCATGCGCCATGGCCTGAACCATCACCAACTGCGTGGTGTGGATGCGCTTCCGTCCCAAGTTCTGGCGAGTTTTGTATCTGCCCGTGCTACATCATTGGAGGCCAACGAACTTCGGCGCTCGCTGCGCGACCATGTGCATCTGCTCATGCAGGAGGTTGGAGAATTCGACTCTGCATTGGCTGCGATGTTGCGAAGTCCATTGAGAGAGATTGGAGACTATGTGCCATGAAATCGCCACGCATGTTGGGTCGCTGGAGGACAACGAAATGAGACCACTTCGATATTCGATCAATGTCACGCTGGATGGTTGCTGTCATCACGAGGCTGGAATTCCTCCAGACGAGGAATCGATGAACTATTGGACCGATGCAATAGGACGAGCCGATGCCCTGCTATTTGGCCGGGTGACCTACGAAATGATGGAGTCAGCCTGGCGGCGACCTGTCACGGATACATGGCCAGATTGGATGAGTGAGTGGGATATCCCGTTCGCTGAGACGATCGATCGGGCGAAGAAGTACGTCGTTTCCAGCACCCTGGGCAAGGTCGATTGGAATGCCGAGCTGTTGTCTGGTGACCTGAGGCAGACAGTACAACAGCTCAAAGAGGAACCAGGCGAGGGATTGTATGTCGGTGGTGTAACACTGCCGCTTGCGCTGGCGAATCTGGGATTGATCGATGAGTACGAGTTCGTTGTGCAGCCCGTCCTTGCTGGACATGGGCCGACCTTGCTCGCAGGACTACGTGAGCAGATTCAGCTTGAGCTTGTGCATCGCCAGGAATTTCGGTCGGGAGCGGTGGCAATGCGATACCGACCTACGCCTGGCTCGGCCAGATTTGAGTGATAAGAGAGGTCATCAATGAAACTTTTGCTCACCTCCGGCGGGATCACAAACACCAGTATTCATAATGCCCTGCTTGACCTCCTGGGTAAGCCGATCGAAGAGTGCAACGCGCTTGCAATCCCTACGGCGACTTATGCCCACCCCATGGCGGGTCCGAAGGCGGTCTACCGCTTCCTTAGCAGTTCACCGGAACCTTCGATGGTGTCGCTGGGCTGGAAGTCGGTTGGTGTTCTGGAATTGACGACTCTTCCCAGTATTGGCGAGGAGATGTGGTTGCCATGGGTGCAGCAAGCCGATGTGCTGCTGGTTGATGGCGGCGATGCGCTCTACCTGGCGCATTGGATGCGGGAATCAGGACTGGCGGAACTTTTGCCCTCGCTGGATGTGGTGTGGGTCGGGGTTAGCGCAGGTAGCATGGTGATGACGCCACGCATCGGCGAAGAATTTGTGCAATGGGAATCACCAAGCGGGAGCGATGAGACCCTCGGTTTTGTTGATTTCGCCATTTTCCCGCATCTGGACTATCCGGGATGGAGCGGCAACACCTCCTCCGCCGCCGAGCGCTGGGCTGCGAAAATAACTGGCCCTGCTTTCGCGATCGATGATGCCAGCGCGATCAAGGTCGTTGGTGATGACTACGAGGTTATTTCCGAAGGATCCTGGCACCACTTCGCGCGGTAGCCTGGATACCCTCGTCATTCTGAACCCTGAGCAACGCGAAGGGGAGGAATCAACCGAACGATTGGTGGCATTGCCAGAGGCCAGATACGCATGCTCCCACCTCCACCCCCGCGGGTCAACCGCGGAGCTACGACTGGAGAGTACTGGTCGGCGAGATTCGATGATTGCAACGTCATTCCGAACCCTGAGCAACGCGAAGGGGAGGAATCAGCCGAACAATCGGTAGCCTGGGAGTTGCTGGGCGCTAGGCTCGTTCGCGCGCCAGCATCTCCCGCACACGTTCGCCACCACCGACCAATCTTCTGGCAAAGGGGCGCTCCGGATCCACCACTCGCCAATAGGGAACTTCGCCCGTCTCACTGAACGTCACCAGCAATCGTTGCACCGTTACCGGGCAACATTGATCGGCGTCATGCTGCTGAGCGATCTCGCTTCGGACCTTCGCCAGATCGGTGTGAATGCCAGCTGGCAGGGCCGTAATCGCCGCCGCGAGTGTATCGGCATCGGGCATGATCACACGTTTGCCCTTCCGCAGTTTGTAGTCTGTCATCAGGCATACCTCTCCTGAAGCCTGCGCAGTGTCTCCTCAATTCCGTTGGCATTGCGCTTGCCCATCATCTTCTCGATGACCTTCGCACCCGCGGCCGCGCGGATATCCCAGGTCTCGGTCACCTCGGTGGTGGAAGAGTCGATCTCGCGAAACTCCCAGCGCCATTTCGCCACGTTACCGACTTGCCATTCGATGATCTGGTTCTCTGCAAACTGTGTGATTTTTGAGGTCGTTTTATAGGGGATACCGAACATCTTCATATGGGTGGAGAAGGTGTCGCCCAGCTGCACGCGTTCGGGTCCCGAGATGTTCGCTCCTACTGTGCCGCTGCCGTCCAGTTCGTGGTGTCGATGTGGACTCGCGACCAGCGCGAAGATCTCCGCCACCGGTGCGTTGACGATAGCGCGACGACTTATCTGCTGTTCGCCTGCGGGAATGCTCTCGATCATCTCTGTTTTGTCCTCTCGGTCTTTCATGCTACCGTACATGTGCTACAGCAATAGTTGCACGATTGATGCCTGAATGGGGATGACGATGAGCCTGGAGTGGGAACAAATTGTCCGCGAACTCGTTGATACGCGACCGGATGGCACCGATGTTGGCATCGCTGTGCGCGATCTTGATACGGGCGAGGGGTTCGATATCAACGGTGATCACGATTTCCCCAGCGCCAGTACCATCAAAATCCTCATCCTGGCCGGGTTGGCCCAGGCGGTGGCCGATGGTCGACTCTCGCTTGATGACAAGCTGCCGGCAGCGGCAGAGATTCGCCTTTCTGGCAGCGGTGTGCTCAACTGGCTCGATCCCGCTCTCGAGCTTACACTGCGCGATCACGCCTGGCTGATGACCGCCATAAGCGATAACTCCACCAGTAATGTCCTCATGAATGCGGTCGGCATCCCCGAGATCAATGCGATGGGACAGCAGCTGAACGTCGGTAAAACAGTGATGGGGCGAAACTTTATGGATCGCAACATTCCGCCCGGTCCATCGAAGAATCGCGCGACCGCCATCGGTCTGGTCAATATCCTTGATGCGATCTATCACGATGCGATTGCCACACCCGAACTCTGTGCCTGGATGCGACAGTGCCTCGCTGATCAGCAGCACCGCGATCGTCTGCCGCGGCATCTCCCCGAGGGTATCGAGTACGCCGGCAAGACCGGTAGTATCGAGGGCATCGTCCACGATTGCGGCGTGCTCTCCGGTCCACGGGGGAACATCGCTATTGCTGTATTGACGCAGGGATTTGCGAATCCATACGATGCCGAGCGTTTCACGGGTCGCATTGGTACCGCTATCGGAGAGCAGTTGTTGTAGGGTTTTGGCCTGGTCGAATCTCAACCAGATCGACGGAGCGGCGGTAGTACCTACTAAAACTCGCTGGGAGGTAGTGTGCCGCCCTTGCGCCAGGGGGCGATTGGGGTAGTGGCGTCACCCACTGGCACACCGAGTGCAGCCAGGGTCTCCTGCACACGTGCACTTGTGCGATCACCCTCTGCGCCGAAATCGAAGTAGATATCGAAGCGACCGTCGCAATTGTCCATGATTCCAATAGTCATGCGATCGCCAAAACCACTACGGCAATCGACGATGCGATCCAGGGCCAGTGCATTTAAGCCGGTGCCATGTTGCGGGCACCAAAGCAGCCAGCGATCGGTGATCCAGACCTCGGCGCTATCGATTTGCTCGCCGAAGTTTCCGCCCGCGCTGGCGTTGGCCAAACCGGCGAAAAGCACCTCTTCGCAGTCGAACGACTTAATCGCTGCCCAATCGGTATGAAGTTGCGGGCAGAATTCAGCTTGGCTCGATTCGATTGCTGGGACGCCTGCAGCCTCAAGTTGCTCTCGCCACAATTCCGCGCGATACGCACCGGTGCGGCTGCGAGCCGTGCCCGCGAATGTAACGCCGAACGAGCCTGAACCGGCACCATCGCGATACCAGATAACCAGGTGAGGTGGCTGCAATCCACCGGAGTATCGGACCGCGCAACCATCCAGACGCGCCAACGGCAACGCGAACCCATTCGCAGTCCCTTCGCCGAGGATGAGCCAGCGATCAGTCAGATGCAGGGTTGTTTTGGGAAGCGCGTGTCGCGTGCGTGTGCTTCCGGGGAATCCACCCGTCACCCGCACCTTGGCGAAGGAGATCAGGGTGCCTCGTTCTGCCTGCCAGGCGCGCGGAATTGGCTGCGACTTTCCTCGCGGCAGCATGTCCACCACCGACGCGATCACATGATCGAAGCCTTTCAGGAGGTGTTCGGATGTTGCTCCGATGCTGATGGCCATTGCTCTATCCAGGACGGCAAATTACGCACTATCTAGGCGCAATTTGCCATATCTTCTGGTGAACGTCCACAAGTATCGAACGTACGCACCCTGCAGCGTATGCCCTCGGAGTCCCCGATTCTCCCGAACGTAGCCCCAGGGTGCCGGAGAACGTAGCCCCAGGGTTTATCCCNCCTGGGGATCGCAAGCTCAACTCCGATGGTTTCCAGTCTCTCGCGAGACCCTGTTGGAGGCGGACACTCTCTGCCACCCTGGGGGTAAACCCCAGGGCTACGCCTCCCCGAGTCCCCGATTCTCTCGAACGTAGCCCCAGGGTTTATCCC
>JAGQGU010000014.1:0-944 GCA_020432165.1 Thermomicrobiales bacterium | reverse complement strand
CTGGGGGTAAACCCCAGGGCTACGACTCCCGGAGTCCCTGGTTCTCTCGAACGTAGCCCCAGGGTTTATCCCTGGGGGATCGCAAGCTCAATTCCGATGGTTTCCAATCTCTCGCGAGACCACTGTTGGAGGTGGATACTCTCTGCCACCCTGGGGGTAAACCCCAGGGCTACGATTGGTGAACCCCAAGGTCTCCCATATCGCATCACCACCAACCCTCTTTGCCGAATTTCAAAGCATTTTCGGCAATATAGCGGCGAACCTCGTCGAGATGGCGATCATTCCTCACAACGGTATCGCTATATCCTTTTTGCCAGAGACGACCTCCGAAATTAGGTTCCAGTTGCCGATATGCTGCCGAAGTTCTCCCTTTGATCATGCGAACGATGTCGGAAACAGAGATGTCTTCGGATTCAATAGAAACGTAGATTAGGAGATGCACATGATCTGGCATGATCGCCGAGCCTTCGATTTCGACGTTGGGTAGTTCCAGCGGGATTCGATTGATCTCGTCACGTGTTTTTCGGCCAATAGGGAAGGGGATCAGACGCTCATCTTCAATTGTTCCGAGACAAGGTTTGCGATCGAGCGTGCAGAAGGTGATGAAGTAGTACCCAGCTCCGGTATAGTCATGACCCCGCAACCGGTTCTGGCTGGTGAGATTGGGGTTTTTCTTCATGATATGGAGTTCCTTCGTCCCGCATAGCGTAGCCCCAGGGCTACGACTCCCGGAGTCCCTGAGTCCCCCGAACGTAGCCCCAGGGTTTATCCCTGGGGATTGAGGAGCCAATTCCGATGGTTTCCAATCTCTCATGAGACCCCGTTGGAGGCGGACATGTTCTGCCACCCTGGGGGTAAACCCCAGGGCTACGAATCCCGGAGTCCCCGATTCTCCCGAACGTAGCCCCAGGGTGCCGGAGGCGGCAGCTTGCTGCCCTTATCCC
>JAGQGU010000068.1 GCA_020432165.1 Thermomicrobiales bacterium | reverse complement strand
GTTGACCTGCCCTGTTGCTACGACGGTATGACACCGCCGGATCTTCAGAAGAAAGTCGCTGGCGGTGTGAACATACCCACTGAAGGTTCTGAATCCGCCGCGGTGAACAGCGTGAAGAGCCAGTTGAGGAAGATGGGCGTAACTCCCAACGACGCGGAGGTGAGGAAGATCGTTCGGGATGCTCGGAAGCGATAACCCGGCCGACGGGCAGCGCTTCCCGCGAAACGACCGGTCTGGGCTGAGGCTTGCCCGAACTATCTAGTTGGCAGAGCGGCGGCGACCGGAGCCGCGATGTTCCGGGTGCCCGTGCGGTCCGGGACTATCGCATAAGTGCAAGCGGTTCGAGGTGAAGACGCTCAGCAATACGCTCCACGCTGCGCAGCGTTAGATTCCTCTCACCCCTCTCCAGTCCGCCCATGTACGTGCGGTGCACCCCCAGCACGTCAGCAAACTTCTCCTGCGACAGACCACGCTCCTCGCGGTAGGCGCGGAGATTCCGCCCTACTGCTCGCTGGAGGTCGCCTTCTGCCACGCATGCAAGCGTCTTGTGGTGCTACTTGTAGGTCTACAGACCTATGAGTAGCATCCAGAGAATGCGCAGGCAGGAGGATCAAACTGGGGGAGCAGGCCTCGCCGATCGGTCCTCCGTAGTGACCATCGAGGCGCTGGCGGAGCATCACATCCCAGCCGTCGTGGCCGCGTGCGGCGACTGGCAGGAGTTGGCGCAGTTCGGTCCGCCCTATTGGCGACCGAGGAGTGAGGCCGAGCTTCGTCGGAAGATCGCCGTCACTGCCGGCCCGGAGATGGCGTCAGACTACAACTTCGTGCTCGTGGAGGATGGTGGTCGCCTCGTCGGGGAGTGTTCGGTGCACGGGATCGACTGGCGGTGCCGTGTGGCGCAGATCGGAATCGCGATCTGGCGGGTGGAGGATCGGCGCTCCGGCTATGGTCAACTCGCCCTGCAAGCCATGACCGACTACGCGTTCGGCTACCTCGGCCTGCTGCGTGTCGAGGGCTGGATCATCGCGGACAATACGCCGTCGCTCGGCCTCGTGCGTAGTGCCGGCTGGCAGCACGAAGGCACGCTCCGACGCCGATACCTGCATGGCGGGCGTTGGTGCGATGTCGAGGTGATGGCGTTGTTGGCGTAGCTACGCTGCAAGCTTCAATCCAGTGTGTTTGGCGAGTTGCGTGATCTGCGCGTCATGCCGGTCGTGACGAGTGTCGCTTTCGTTGAATCGCTCTTCGATGGCGTTGAGGATCTCGTTCTGGACCTGCTCGGCTGTATCGAAGCGCTTGGTCATGTCCTCGTGGATGCCATCGACGCGTACTCGTAGAACGTCGACGTCTTCTCGTAGGTTCGCAACCTCCCGTTGCGTCTCGCTCATTTTGGTGTCCAACGAGTCCAGCCTCGTATTCTGCTTTGCCATCGATTCTTCCAAACTACTAAATCGCCCGTCCATGTACTTAAACATGGTCGTAAACTGACTATCCATTTTGCTAAGTAGTTGGGTGTATTGATCTTCGCTCATAACTATCTCTATTCTATAGCCTTTCCAAGGTTTACGCAATATGCAGCGCTCGTACTTATGTTCATATCTATCGTACTTTGCTATACTGACCCTAAGATATGACCCGTAAATCTCGACCATCCATCGCTTCTCAACTCCGCAAAACCAAGGCAGCATTGCTCGCTGTCTGTCTGACGCTCGCGGGAATCCTGCTCATCATGGCCAACGGCTGGTTGTCCGCCATCGACCTGGGTGCGTGGAATTGGCTGCATGTACTCCCGCTCGGTGAGCTCGGCGGAACGCTCTTCGGCGCAGGGCTTCTGGGTACGCTCTTCGAGTACTCCATGCGCAAGGAACAAGCCGAAGTCGTCAGCGAACAGTTCGACGAGGCGATCAGGAAGCATGTCCCGACGATCCGCGACTCGGTGCTCGAAGCCTTCGACATCAAGCCCGAGGATCTGAAGCGCGTGGCCAATCCGGAGCTGCTCGACAGGTTAGCCGAAAACTCGATGGCGCTACGTCTCGGCGATGAGCAGTTCGCTCGTGAAATCTACCGCGATATCCGCGATCAGGCCGTGCGGGCTGCTGAACGGTGGCATGATGTTGAAGTTCGGATTCGGCTTTCTAGTGCACTAGAAAGGAGTACCACAGGTACTCCTTTGTTTGACGTTACTGTCGAAGTGGAATACACAACGATCCCGTCGGCCAGCGTCAGACGTTTCGTATGCACCGCAGACCGCCGAGAGTACAACGACTTATTGTTGGACGTGCCGGTTACAACACCGTGGCTCATGACAGCGCGCCCAGGAATGGACGCGAGCAGCAAAGGCAGCTTCGAACTTGTGGAGTTCACGGTGGACGGTACGTCGCAGACCATTCGGAGGAGTGCTCGCAAGGGTTCTCAGACTTACACCGTGCAGGTTGACAGTACCGCGCGCGACGGATCGCCAGTCCGTGTCCGTCATGTGGTGCGAACCAGTACTCCCAAGTGGGGACACCGCCTGTTCTTCGAGCTGCCACAACCGGCACGGAACATGTCGCTCAACATGGATTACACCAACACCGACATCGTGGACATGCGAGTCAGTGACACCACCGGATCGGCGCGACCATCGCAGGTGACTCGAACGCCTAGCGGTGTCACCGGCAAGACCGTCGAAGTGGAGACGCGCGGGTGGCTTATGCCGAAGAGCGGCTTTGCTTTCACTTGGGCACTCGACGCAGAACTGCCCCGCGACGCGCGCCGCGAGGCAGCCTGAACGTAGTGCGGAGCGGCTACTCGCCTCCGCCGATGAACTCACCGCCACCGAACATGAGCTCCACCTCCTCTGTGTGCTTAACGTTCCTGGTCAGACCATGATGCTACTTATAAGTCTGTAGACCTACAAGTAGCGGACCGGAAACGTGGACTCTCGTCATGGAGGGTCAGCTGCAGCAAGTCTTTGGGCGCAATCTGCGTCGGCTGCGGTTGGAGCGTGGCTACTCCCAGGAGGACTTCGCCGAGCTGCTTGGTGTGCACCGGACATACCTCGGCAGTGTCGAGCGCGGAGAGCGCAACCCCACGCTGCGGACGGTGGAGCGGTTCGCGGGGGATCTTGGGGTGGACGCGGTTCGATTGTTAAGTTCGTAGAACAGCGGACGTCCGAGCGTGAGACAATTGCTCTCAAGGTTGATCACGATCTGAGAGGAACCCGAATGAGCTTCGGTAGCTGGCTAAAGAAGCAAGGCAGCGACTTCCGCGACGTAAATTTCTACTTCAAGATTGGCTGTGAGGTTATGGGGCCACCAAGGGGTATGGGCGGGATGGGTACGCCCTTGGAACGGTCTGATCGGGTCTCCGCAGGAATGAAGGAGCACTCAAGGCGACTCGCTCAAGAGCGTTTTGGCTCAGGAGAGTCGCACGGTGACCGCAATTGGTCGGCGCCGGTGCATGCTACTCAACGTGACGGCCGGCCGGTCACAGTTTCATTCGGGAGAGGTCCTCGTGATGGCGAAACATTGATCTGCGATGGTCACGTGGGTGCCTCCGAATTCTACGAATATGCTCGTGACGGAGCCAAGGGGCATGACCATTACTTAATAGATGGATCCCCGGCTAACGATCGTGGTCGCTATTCCGACTAGTCAGTTCAAGAGAGTATTGCGATACACGTTAAGCTCTTCGTAATTCAGCACTTGGGATCGACCCTTCGCATTGTCAGTCGATATTGCGTAGTATTCTGCAATGTCAATCAGTGGTATCTTGGCTGCCAATTCGGGCTGATTGACACCTATCTGAACGAGTATTTGCGAAAATTCATGAATTAAATCGGGATTTGAATCGCTGTTCCGAATATCGTCGCCGATACGTAGTAGCGCGGCTAGCGCCATGATTGGCGCGTCTTGGTTATTCCGAACCAGTGCTTCTAATTCCAGTTTGTCGACCACAGTACGTCTATTACACTATAGTCATGCATAATATGCAATACTGTAAATACCCATTTTATCCAGCTCCCATACATCTTGGACACATTTCAACTAGCTTTCTAAACTGAAAGGAGTGAAAGTGAGAACAAGAACTATGACTAGGAAGCAGCTTCAGGTTTACGGAGCTCGTATCCGTCTGGCCTGGTTTCGAGCTGCCGAGGAACTCGGTAGCGTTACTGCAGCCTGCAAGCACTATGGCATTGCTCGCAGCGAGTACTACTATTGGCACAAACGGTGGCGTGAGAATGACAAACAAATCACAAGTCTTTATGACCTGCCAAGAACACCAAAAAGCCATTCGGCAGACTTAGACGGTGAAATAGCAAGCCTCATTGTGCAACTTCGTCTTAGTCTTGGCTATGGCGAAGCAAAGCTTGCTGTCGTTCTTGCTAGAGATTACGACATAGTCGTATCTCGGCATGGTGTCGGTAATGTTCTACGTCGGGCTGGTCTCACAGTGCCAAAACGGCGCAAACCACGTCACCAGCGCGAATTGAACGACTACGCCTACCGACCAGGCGAAGTTGGACAGATGGACGTCAAACACTGGAAACATGCCGCTTACCAGTATGACATCATCGACTGCGCAACAAGAATTAAATACAAGCGGCTCTATCCTGGAGTGAATCCAGCATACACAGTGGACTTCCTCGAGCACGCTGTTCGGTTTTTTGCTCCAGCCTTTTCATTTCAGTGCATCCAGACGGACAACGGCACAGAGTTTGTCTATGACCAGCTTCCGCAGGTGAAACCTGACACGACCACCGCCATGCAGCAGTGGCTACAGGCGAAGGGGATACGGCACGGCCGTATCCCCTCAAGGAGTCCACATCTCAATGGCAGAATTGAACGAAGCCATGGTGTCGATAAGGATCGCTACAAAAAGCTCACCACAAACAGCCACAGCAAGACTGAGCTACAGACGTTCCTCGTAGACGACTGTCTTGATTACAATTTCTACCGGCCGCACAGCATGCTCCGCATGCGTACGCCCGTGGAATATTTGCAAAGTATTCCTGGTTACGAAAATGCTACACTGGATACAAGTGTCTTATATGTTTAGGAGCCCGACCGTAAATACCCATTTGGCTGCTGGTCGGTGCTCTACTCGACGAGGATTCTCTCCGGGTTTTGGATACCGTGCGCGAGACTCAATTCAGAGAACCTTGACCGTGCGAACATAGCTGATCAATGTCGTACGTGACATGAGTCGACTACAGCCAGTATCGATTTGCCTCCATTGAAGCATAGTCTGGCTCATCCCAATCAGTATTGCTTGGATGCGTCTGCCAAAAGCGCCGGATGGATTCAATCGACTCAGACACTTCTTGCAGCAGGGATGCTTGGCGATGGACGAAGGTCGAGTCGGTAACGTTTCCCGTCAGTGTGTGGGCGGGTTTCTGACGCAATTTCCGTACCTTGCGTAGCGGTCCGAGCGCAGACTTGGCGTTTGCCTCGGTAACTCCGAATCTACACAGCGTCAGTTCCAAACGGTTGAGCGTTCCAAGTTGGTCACCTTTGTCATTCTTCTTCTCAATACCCAGCAGGTCAAGTGACCTATGCTTAATATTTTCCGACAAAAGCTTGTCAAGCTGGTGAACGAATCCATCGTACTCCATTTGAGATGGGCGCATAATCCAACCAAACCCGTCTGGCCGCGACGTCGTCTTGAGCAGTGTATCACCGTGGGCCTGCTCGAATAGCGTATTCAGTGTTTTGAGCTCATAGAAGAACCGATCAAAAGGTCCCAGATTGTCAGGCCATAGTCCCATCTGCTGACTCCACCACATTGGATGGGGAGAAATTTCGGACTTCCCTATAATTTCATACGTGCTCCATCTCAACTGATGAGTCGAGTTAAGCTTGCGAAGATCCGCGTAAAATGCGCACACGAGTCGCCTTATTTCTGGGTTCGCGTCGTCTTCCCTGAAATTGGACATGTCGTATGCGAAGCCGACGTGATCGATGGCAATCTTATCCATGTCGGGTTCAGTTTCGTCCGTGAATAGGTCGTCATTTAACCAAATATCTACACCGTAGTCGCTCGATTTGAATATGAATCGTGGATCATTGCGATAGGGTTCCAGCACTTCGTACTTGAAGAATGCGACCTCCAGTGTGCCGCAACCTTCGGCCATTCTTCTGTCATATGGGAGTACCTCGTATCGGCCTTCGAGGTTATAGTCTTTCATAGCGGCGGGAGTCGGATACAGACAGACGAACTGTTTATCGATACCAATGTTCCGTAGTGATTTGATTTGGTCATCAATGGAGCGTTTGGATTGCCAGGGTCTTATGTGGCAGTTGAGATAGTCCTTCTGGTCGACTACCTGAACGAGGCCACTTCGCACAAGAGTCTCTGTGTTTGGGAGGTCGACTTCTTTCGGGCCGCATATCGGTAATCCGTTAAAATCGCGGGAATCTAGATAGAATGCAATGATGCGATCGAGAACGGAGTTCATTCTATCAGTCTAGCAAGAAGCACGTGGTGAACCAGGCGATATGGACCTACGTAGCCCGACACCTGCACGTCTGAGCGTACGAGCAACTGTACTTCCTGCAACGCCGTGCTTTCGCCCGAGGGCTTCGGTTGACAAGCCAGTCTGGTACTCGTCGATGAGCCGTTCGAGTGCCTGCCCGTGGAACTTCCCTTTCGGCCGACGTTCTTGACCCGCGCGGTCGAGGTGTGACTGGACGGTCGTCTTGTGGATGTCGTATGCGGCCGCGAGCTCGCGGATCGTTGCGCCGTTGCGGTAGTCGATCAGCAACGAACGAACTTCGATGGCGTTGAGCTGGCGATGGCGGCTCAGTGATCGCGTCGGTGCTGGTCTCGGCGGGGGAGCTGGGGCGGACTGCGGGAGCGGCGATCGTTCAGCGAGGCGACCGAGTCGCTCCGGAAGACTTGAAAGTGCGTCGTGGAGGGGCACCAAGCCAGATTCATTCGAACC
>JAGQGU010000067.1 GCA_020432165.1 Thermomicrobiales bacterium | reverse complement strand
CTCCACCCCGTCGAATCCGGCCGACTATACCGGCGTGGTCACCGGAACCATCATCGTCACCGACGGTGACGGCGACACCACCGTATTCACAATCGACGGCGGAACATCCACCGGCGCAAACAGTTTCACCACCCTCGGCGGCGGCACACTCGTCATCGACCCAACCGCAGGAACATACACGTTCACCCCGTCCAACGCTCAGCGCCTGGCCGCCTCACACATCAACGCAACCGCCGACGACACCTCCGAAACGATCACCATCATCGTCGATGACGGCCACGGCGGCACCACCAGCGAATCGATCACAACCGCGATCACCGCGATCACCGTGCCAGGCAACTCGCCAGGGTTCGGCATCAATACCCAGTACAGCAACTTCGGCACAGACGGAACCGCCTACCTGTACACCGCAAGATACAACTCCGGCAACTACAGCTACGACTTCGCCATCATCACCCCCACCGGAACGGCGGTCACCACACCGCTGGTCGGCATCCCGAACTACGACGTGCTATTGGGGCCCGACGACACCGCCTACGTGTACACGGACACCATCGACACCACTCCCGAACGGTATTACCTCACGATGATCAGCAAGTCGGGAACGACGACCGGCCCCGTGCAGTTGCCGGGCGCACGTCAGAGCGTGCTGATCGGTCCGGACGGCACCGCGTACCAGGTGACGATATTCCACGACCCCTATACCGGTGACGCCACGTACCACCTGTCGAACATCACCACGACCGGTGTCATTACCACGGCCACACTCCCGTACTCCCCGGCGTTGGACCCTCAGTTCCAACTCGGTCCGGACGGCACCGCGTACCTTGCGCTGACAGATCAGAATTCCGGCAGCGGTGAGACGACCTACTACCTCGCCACCGTGACCACCACGGGACTCGTGACCACCACGCAGGTTCTCACCGCACCGAACACCCACCTGACCGGCGACCTACAGATCGGACCCGACGGAACGGCCTACCTGTTCAGCTATCAGATCGTCGATGATCCCGATCCGGGCACACCGTCGGAAATCCATCAACTCACGGCCCTGACTTCCACCGGGACCACCATCTCAGCGCTCCCCGGAATCCCTGTCGGGACGGTGCAGTTCGGTGCGGACGGCACCGGATACCAGACCGTCCGGGTGTACGACACGGTCACCGGCACGGACTCAACACATCTCATCGGTCTCACGGCAGGTAACGCCACCACCGTCGCGGTGCTCGAGGGGACACCGGCCCATGCGGTTCAGATCGGTTCCAACGGAACGGTCTTCGTCACCACATACACTGACGCCGACGACACCACTCACCTCACCGCCGTCGCTCCCGGTGAACCCGCCACCGTCATCGCCGCGCTTCCCGGCCGCGCTGTCAGCTCGCTGTCGTTCCTTCCCGACGGCACTGTGCACCTGGTGACGTCCGAGTACGACCCCGCCGTCCTCTACGACTCCACGGCCTACCGATTCAACTACGTCACCCTTGCCGGCACAGTCACCTCGGTGGCTCTGCCCGGTGAGCCGTCCGCAGACGTGGTCTTCGGCGACGATGGGACGGCCTATCTCCTGTCCCGCGCACACCTGCCCGACCCGCATCTGCCCGCAAATGTCTTCCTCCCCTTTGACTATGTCACCGTGATCACGCCCACCGGAACCGCTACGAACATCCAGCTCCCCGGTTTGGACATCTACGAGCTGCGGCTGCGAGCCGGAGGGCCCGGAGGTCCGGTGTATGCGACGACGAGCACCTCCGAGCCCAACAACTACGTCACCTATGTGACCGCCATCGGTGCCGACGGAACCGCGACAACGACCACCATTCAGGGGATGGCCATCGGCGCGGTGCAGATAGGACCCGACGGCACCGCATATCAGACCACACTCGACTACTGGTCCCTCCCCACCTATGTCACCGCGATCTCGCCCACCGGTACCACGACAACCTTCACAATCGATGACGGCAGGCCCGTAGGCACAGTGCAATTCGACCCCGACGGCACGGTGTCACAGATCGTGACCGGACTCGGCTCCACCCGACTGGTCGTGCTGTGATGGCGGCACCGCCACTCCGGTATAAGGAGAATCATTTGTACGACAAAGAAAGAAGTATGTAGTCCAAAGGGTTGAATCAGCGTGGCGTATCGACCTTCTACCTGCGAATACGCGGATGTAGGTAGTCGAGACAAAATATGCAGGTAGTCAGGTCCCTACCGTATTGCACCCCCTTCTGCGATCGTTGAAGGCAACTGCCTGATCACCGGAGAGTGCCATGCGAATTTCACACAAGAACCGTGCACGCCTGATCGCCGCCGCCGCGGGCATCAGCCTCTTCCTCAACCCCGGCCACGCAACCGCCGACGACGAATCGGGCTCCGGCTCCGGTTCTCCGTCCGGGTCCTCGTCACAGAGCGATTCCAGCGGCGGATCAAAGTCAACGGGCGAGGATTCCTCGCCGGGCGGGACGACACCATCATCACCCACCGGTGGTTCCGAACCATCAAACAGTTCCGAGACAAGCAGCCCCGGCTCGCCGGGCGGATCCGAATCCGATGACAGCAATGGATCCGGCGACGGCAGCCCGGGAGCCTCCGGATCAGGTGGGAACGAACCGACCGGCGACACCCCGGATACCGAAACAACAGAGACCGACACCTCCGGTACCGGCACGCCCACCCCAGATACCAACACGACAGACACGAATACGACAGACACCAATACGGCGAGCACACCACCGGCGCAAACCACCACGTCGCCGGACACCGGGCCGTCAGACAACGGCACCACCACCTCGACCTACACCGAACCCGCAACCACCACCGAGACCACCGAACCTTCGGAACCCACCTACACCCCCACCAGCCCGGACACCACCGGC
>JAGQGU010000066.1 GCA_020432165.1 Thermomicrobiales bacterium | reverse complement strand
AACTCTTGACAGGACAGTTACTACGCTTCCGCTGCCCCATCGTCCTTTCCTCGGTACAGATGGGTTGACCCCCGGGGTGGGGCACACAAGCCTGGAACAACAGGACATACCCTTTGACCCCTGTTTGAAACACCCAATCCTTCCTTAAAACAAACATATATTTGTACAAACAGAAATACGTGCTATACTCACCCCACATCAGGAGGACGATCAACGATGTCATCTGCCATCACACCGAATATCGATCTCGCCTTCCGCGCCCTGGCGGATCAGAATCGGCGCGCAATTCTTTCCGCCATTCGCACCGAGGCTCGCCCTGTCGGGATCATCGCGCAGGAGCTTGGCCTCTCCCAGCAAATCACGTCTCACCACCTGGCAGTGTTGAGGGATGCTGGCCTGGCCACCGTAACCCGACAAGGAACCCGGCACCTCTTTACGGTCAACACGCAGGGGGTTGCTGTCATTCGCTCGTACCTGGATGATTTCTGGCCGACCAGGCTGCAGGCGCTCAAGGACGCAGTGGAGCGAGAGAAGCGGGAGGGCGGCCCGAATGGCGCAGTTTGACACCTCAATTGAGATCGATGCGGCACCCGCAGATGTCTTCACCTATCTCACCACTAATGCCGGTATGACCGCCTGGATGGGTACCCAGGCATCCCTCGATCCCCGGCCTGGTGGTCGTTTCGAGGTCGATATTGCGGGCTATGCCATTCGTGGTCAGTATCTCGAGGTCGATCCACCACATCGCATTGTCGTTTCCTGGGGCATGATTGAGAATCCACTCCTGCCTCCCGGAAGTTCAACTGTCGAATTTCGACTGACGCCAATTGGAGAACGGACACGCGTCGATCTGATCCACGCAGACCTCCCCGAGACCGAATTGCCTGGCCACGCCGATGGCTGGGCGCATTTCATGCCTCGTTTGGCTGTGGTGGGTGCTGGCGGTGATGCCGGACCAGATGACTGGCGCCCATTGGGAGTTGTCCACGGACGGTAATCAAAAGAAAGGACCTCTCCATGACCCGAGATACCGCTCATGACATCGTCATGCGCTACCACGATGCCTGGACCCGTGGTGATATCGACACCGCGATGGATCTTGTCGCCGAGAATATCTCTTGTCGGGCACCAGGCATGGATCTGCAGGGTAAGGATGCCTACCGCTCCTTCATCGCAGGATTTGCCCCCATGCTCACTGGCATCGAAGGAGTTGCTACCTTTGCTGATGGTGATCGGGTTGCACTCTTTTACTATCCGCAAACGGCTGCAACATCAACGGCGCCAGCAGCGGAGTGTTTCACTGTGACCAACGACAAGATCAGCGAAAGCGTGCTCATCTTTGACCGACTCTCCTTTGGTCCACCGGAGCAATGATGATGAAGGACAGAACCACGCAGATGGCACTCGTCGAGCGGGTGCGCGATCTGCTAACCGATGAATCCGTTCAGCGTGAGGTGTCGATGTTTGGCGGACGGTCGTTCATGATCAATGAGAAGTTGGCGGTTTGTGCCATGAAAGATGGTAGTTTGCTGGTTCGCGTTGATCCCGCTCAACACGATCAACTGCTCCAGCGGGAAGGTGCATCGCAGGCGGAAATGGGAGTCGGACGCGATATGGGACCAGGCTGGTTGGTCGCTTCTGCTGCGATTCTTGAACGTGATAGCGAGCTCGCATTCTGGGTGGAAACATCGTTACGCCACAATCGCGTGCTGACAGGAACGTCGGTATGAGTGACTTTCAGGGATTTTCGCCAGCGTTCTTCACGTTCTACGAGGATTTGGCTCGAGACAACTCTCGCGAATTCTGGCAGGCAAACAAGCAGCGCTGGGAGCAGGATGTGCATCTACCGATGCAGACCCTGCTGGATATTCTCGCCGACGAGTTTGGACCGATGCGCATGTTTCGGCCCAATCGTGATCTCAGATTCTCCAAAGACAAATCGCCATACCGGCTTTCTGCCGCCGCGATAAGTACATCCCATTCCAGCGACAATATGGGGTACTACATTGAACTCTCAGCTGCCGGGCTCATTGTCGGGTATGGTGCAATGATGATCTCGGGTGATCGGCTTGCACGCTTTCGCGATGCGTTGGTTGACATCGAGAGTGGCACCCGGTTTGCCGCAATCTGCGCTGAGCTTGCCCAGAGAGATCTGCCGGTGACGAGTGGTGCCGAGCCCTCGCTGCGGCGAGATCCCGCGGGATACGCAACGTCTGGCCCCGGTGCCGAGTACCTCCGTTGGAAGGGCGCGGTCGTCGTCAAGGAATACGACCGCGCTGACTGGATGTATAGTCCCGAACTTTTGCAGACAATCCGAACAGTCTGGCGATCCATAGAACCGCTTCGCGTCTGGCTGGAATCCTGCGTGAGATAACCAGGGTTGGCAGGGAGCGGCTCCCTCGGGCACCGCATATGAAATGCGGTGCCCGAGTTCCGGTGTGCTACGATGCGTTCGCCATATCCAACATACCCTGCAACTGCTCCTCCGACATCTGACCGTTGTATGCCATCTTCCCGACCGGGGTCGAGATGACGAACATCAGGATCATCTCCATGAAGGGGCCATCGCCCATACGCGCGATGAACTGATCGCGCACCATCTTCTCGATGGCGGGAATCTTCATGAAATCACCCAGCGGTGTCATCCGCGTATAGACCTTCTTCGGCAAACTGGTGCTGTTTACTTCCAGCGAGGTCTCCAGCCGCAGATCGCGTGAGCTGGCGCCCACGATGATATCGAAGGTGCCCGGATTCACCACCCAGCCTGGCACCGCTGTATCCCACTGCGCGAACGCCTTGCCATCCAGCACGAAGGTGACGATCTGCGATTCGCCCGGTGCCAACTCGACCTTGGCGAAATCCTTCAACTCACGCACCGCGCGGGGGAAGCGACTCTCATGCTCGTGAATGTAGAGCTGCACCACTTCCTTGCCCATGCGATCACCGGTATTGGTGATGGTTACCTGCACCTCCAGCGGCTCACCCTCGGTATAGGTGGTGGTGCTCAGGTTCAGATCGCTGTATTCGAAGGTGGTGTAGCTCAGGCCGTGACCGAAGGGGAAATGCGGCTCGATATCGCGCGTATCGTACCAGCGATAGCCGTAGAAAACGCCTTCCGAGAAGGGGATCGTGCCATGCGCATCCGGCCAGAAGCAGGTGTAAGTCGGTGTATCCTCGATCCGCCAGGGGAAGCTCTCCGCCAGCTTGCCGCTGGGGTTGACTGCACCAGTGAGCACATCGGCGATAGCACCACCGCTTCCCTGACCAGTTAGCCAACCTTCCACGATTGCGGGCACATAGCTGACCCAGCTGAGATCAACTGCGGAGCCATTGATCACCACCACGACCGTGTTTGGTTGTACCTCATGAATGTGGGAGACAAGTGTGTTGTGGGCTTCCGGCAAATCGATGTGGGTGCGATCGCGCCCTTCTGTTTCATACGAATCCGGCAGACCAATCACCACGACCGCGATATCGGCTGCCCGGGCCGTCTCGACGGCTTCAGCCAGCAGTTCATCGGATATCTCTTCGCCATGGTAACCGGCGGCGTAGGGGAGATCGTTCCCATAGGCAGCACTCAATTCGTCATAGAGTATCTCTACGCGGGTTGGATTGACTTTGCTGGATCCACCGCCCTGATAGCGTGGCTTCTTCGCGAACTCACCGATGACCGCTACCTGCGCCGAAGGCGAGAGTGGCAGGAGATCACCATCGTTCTGAAGGAGCGTGACGCTTTCGGCCGCCGCTCGCCGGGCAACCTGGTGATGCTCATCTTCACTAAAGGTGACGCCGATCTTCTTGGCTGCATCGGCCTTGAACACATATTCCAGCAGATCGCGCACGACCTCATCCAACCGCGACTCGTCGAGCGAGCCATCGTTCACGGCATCAACGACTCTCCAGGCTGTGGGTGCAGTTGGCATTTGCAAATGCAGACCAGCACGGATACCCCCAACGCGATCGTTGACCGCACCCCAATCGCTGATGACGATACCCTCGTAACCCCATTCTTCCTTAAGAATGTCGTGGAGGAGTCGCTTGTTCTCGGCAACATATTCGCCGTTGATCTTGTTGTAGCTCTCCATCATGGTCCATGGCTGTGCCTTCTTGACCGCAACTTCGAACGCATGCAGGTAGTTTTCGCGGAGCACACGCTCATCAATGATGGCATCGCTGAACATGCGATTGGTTTCGGATTCGTTCGCCACGTAGTGCTTCGGGCAGGCACCGACACCTTCGCCCTGGATACCGTTCACGAACGCTGTGGCGAGTTCGCCGGTGAGCACCGGATCCTCGCTGAGATATTCGAAGTTGCGTCCGCCCAGTGGTGACCGCTTCTGATTCAGTCCGGGACCAAGCAGGGTTTGCACACCAAGTGCCTGGGCTTCGATACCGATCGTACGGCCAACCTCGGCGAGGAGATCACGATTCCATGAGCTCGCGAGGCCGGAGGCCGTGGGGAAGCAGGTGGCAGGCATAGAGTGACCGATATTGTCACCACTGCTTGCTGCCATACGCACACCAGTCGGACCATCCGTCATGACAACGGAGGGGATACCGAGTCGTTCGACCGGATAGGTGCTCCACATGTCGCGACCGACCGTGAGTGCGGCTTTCTCCTCCAGCGTGAGTTGGGGGATGAGAGATTCGATTTTCTCGCTGAACTCGGACATGGGTTGCCTCCTTATTTGGTCGCAAATGTATGCATCTATGCTACCGCGAAACCGCGATGGAGACCTTCCGATTATCCTTACGTGCACCGATAGGCTCTTTACCGAAATGGAATGTATCTTTTATGCCAAAAGCTGCCATGTGGGTTTACAGTAGTAATGCGTAGGGAATTTCTACGCGTTGTCATCGAATCATGAAAGGTACTTATCATAATGGCAACTGACCCCACCAGATCAATTCGCGCGCATGACCATCCCTCGGTCTTCGATTACCCGGCGGATGAGCTACTGAATCATTTGGCCAATCTTCCCTCCCAATACGAGGTTCCCTACCTGACAGTGACGCTGGATTGGAGTGTGGATGGTGACAATCCGGCGCGATCCGCTGCTCCGGCCACGAAGCGATCTCAGCCTGCTGGTGAAACTGGTACTGATCGCCCATCTCTGCGCATTTTTGAGCAGGAGATGAATCGACTGATTGAGGCACACGGCCCGCGTGGTGCAGCCTTTGATGCGCTCCAGCAGAGCAAGGAGCGTATTGGTACGTGGTTGCGTGATGAACTCGATCCCGCCGCGCGCGGTGTCTATATCGTGGCGCACGAGCCGAGCGGCGTTCTGGATGCGACTGGCCTGAATCTCCCCATCGAGACCGCAGTCTCCCTTTCCGCAGAACCCCGACTCTATAACCTTATCCGGATTGTGGAGGATTACCCGACCTATGCAGTGCTGCAGATCGACCAGGCGGATGCCACGCTGAGTTTCATCACTCATGGTGCCCGCGATCGCTCGGTGCAGTTGGAATCGACCCTCTTCCCGCGGAAGCAGTCCTCTGGTGGTTTGAACCAGAAGCGGTATCGACGTCGCGCCGAGGAGCGGATGGAAGCATTCGCCCGCGATACGATCGCGGAAACCGAAAAGGCATTGGCCGAAGCCGGTGTGGATGTGCTGATTCTTGCTGGCAACGATGTCATGATCAATGTCGTCCGCAACGAAATGCCAGATCAGTTGGCCGGTGTGATCGTCGATCACATTCGTATGGAGCCGACTGTGGCGCCGCATGAGAAAGTGGAGATGACCATTCCGATTGCGGAGGCCGCGGAACGACAGCGTGAGCAGGAATCCGTGGATCGATTGCGCAACGCTATCGGTGCAGGTGAATACGGTGCGGCGGGTCCGCAGGAAGTACTGCGCGCATTGCAGAACGGTCAGGTGGAGACACTGATTCTCTGTGATACCTTCACGGGTAATGGATGGGCGGACTATGAGATGCACGTCTTTGGTGTCGATGAGGTACCAACCATTCATCCGACAGGCGGCGAGCTGAGTAAGCTCGTGCCGGTGGATTTGCGAGACGAGTTCGTGCGCCTGGCGCTCAGCACCGGAGCCGAGGTCGATATCATCCACTCTGCTGTGCCGGTGGAAGCGACTGGTGTCCCGGCAGCGGGAGAGTTGCCGAAGTCGGATGCGGCAACGGATCTGGTGGAAATGGGTGGCGTCGGCGCTATTCTGCGTTACGCGATCACCGCCGAGTAGGTAACTTATTGGAAAAACACGAAGGGGGTCAACGTGAATGCGTTGACCCCCTTGTGCGCATCACGCTGGAGCTAGATCGCTACCTCCGACGTGATGCCCGTACGTTCGCTTGTCATGGGCATCACCTCCTTTACCCTGTTTGGTATGGTGTGAAGCTTTGGCGGGCGGCGATTCCACCTGCCTGATCTGTACAGTACATGCACGGGCGGATGGTGTCAACACTCTGTGTATGGTTATTGCCCGAATACGTCTTTCCGCGTGCGGTCGATCGGGCTGTATGATGTTTGCACCTGGCGGCTGAACATGGGGAGCTGGCGATATGGCGAAAGCGAAGATATCTCTGCCGAAACGGATATTGCGGGCGAGTCTGATCACGTTGCTGGTGCTCATCCTGGCGGGGGGTGTATTTCTCTACTTTGCCACCACACCCATGCAGCCCGGCGATTTCTACAACCTGCCCGATACTCTGCCCGAAGGCGCACCTGGCACCGTTATCAGATCGGAGAAGATGACTGATCGATCGATACCCGGTAATGCCGATGCCTGGCGCGTGTTGTATCTCTCCCAGGATATGCATGGTGAAGCGATCGCCATTAGTGGCATGATGGTTGCCCCGAAAGATGTCGATGATGGGACGCCGCGCGATATCATCTCGTGGGCCACCGGCACTATTGGAATCTATCCGGAATGCGGTGTGAGCCATACCCGCAATCCCTTTTCTGCCACTTCTGGGCTGAAAGAGATGATCGATCTTGGATATGTGGTCGCGATCACTGATTATCAGGGACGCAGCACTGCCGGTATCCATCCCTATCTAATCGGTCCGGCCGAGGCATACGCAGTGTTGGATGCCGTGCGTGCGGCGCGTGATATGGTGCCCAACACGAGCGATCGCTATGCACTTTGGGGTGAATCACAGGGCGGGCACAGCGCCATGTGGAGTGCCCAAATGGCGCCCGACTATGCCCCCGAGTTGGAGTTGGTAGCCGTGGCGATCCACGCTGGTGCGCTGGATTTGCTAACCATCTCCGAGGCGAATATGGATAAGCCGCTGGGATCGTTCATCCTCGGAATGAGTATCACTGCCTGGTCAGCGTACTACCCGGATGCGCATATCGAAGACATTGTGAAGCCGGAATCCCGCAAGTTGTTCGATAAACTGGCCCACATCTGCTTCACGAAAGCCCTGGGAGCACTCCTGTTGGGTGATGTTCCCATCGCCCGGGAGATGATGCTTGTCGATCCCTCCGTTACCGAGCCGTGGCGGAGTATCATGATCGCCAATACTCCGGTTGGGCCAGTGGATGTTCCGATTCTGTTGACTCACGGCACCGACGATCCATTGATCCCGATTGCTGTGGCGGAACAGGAGACAGCTCGCCGTTGCGCCGACGGCGAAAGCGTCACCTTCGTCGCCTTTGAGGGAGTTCAGCACGCTGGATCCGCGGATACCGTGACCTACACGGTGAATTGGCTTCACGACAGGATGATGGGTATACCCGTCGCCGGTGCATGCGGAGAGTAGGGCGTCCGGATGCGACTACTCCAGACTGAATCCCGGCCAGGCATCGGTCAGCAATGAGAGATAGCACTGAACCCGTAGGCCATAGCGCAGGAAACCGACGATAAATTCGCGGATACTCTCTGGAATATTGCCGGTGAAGAGGATGCAGAACCACGCTGCCAGCAGTGCGAATCCCGCGGCGATCCCGACGAGCATCAGCCAAAAGGCCAATGGGATCACGCTCACCCAGCGCACGAAGAGGAGAAGCCGTGATTGCTTCTCTGGCCGTGTCAGCGAGAAATCGACGGGGTAGGGTGCTTCGCTGAAGGGCGGATACTCATCCCGCAAGAGACTGGTGTAGGCGCTGACCCGCACACTCCAGCGCATATATTGATAGACGAAATCCCACATGCCTTGCGGATAGGTGCCAGTGAAAAGAATGGCAAACCAGGCCACGAATCCCACCACGCCGGCCAGGAAGCTGAACACATAGAGGATGAGACTATGCGGCAGAATCAGTAGCCATTTGATGAAGATCAGCAATCGCGAGAGCCGTGGTGCTCGCGGAATGTCCAGGTAAAAATCGGATCTTGTGCTCATTGTTTCCCCACAATCCAGCCAACCCGCACCACATGAGTTTCGGTGCATCTTCACTAACGATAGAGTACAGAGTGTGGTTGCGTATGCTAAACCAAGCCAGAAGTCGTGAAGGGATGTGTGATGAAAGTATTGGTGATCGTAACAACGCTCCTGGTGGCACTCCTGATAGGGACGGGTATCGGCAAGATCAAACGAGCCACACCGATTGTGCATAACCTGGAAGCATCGGATGTCCCGAGGAAGGCGTTTACTCCGCTGGGATCATTGGAATTGCTTGGTGCACTCGGCATCACGGTTGGGTTAGTTGTGCCCCCACTGGGTGTGCTAACGGCTATCTGCCTGATTATGTATTTCGCAGGAGCGGTGTATGCCCATATCCGCGCCGGCGATGAGAATATCGCCCCGGCGGGATCAGGGCTGATCATGTCCGCTATTGTGCTGGTGCTGCAGCGTCGACGGCTGGGATTCAGGATTCGCCGCGATACTTCCTCACCATCATCCCGATAAATGGCCCGACTGCGACCCCAAACGCGATACCGAACCCAATATGATCCATGGCCGCGCCAAAGACGATACCCAGGGCAAGACCAAACGCGATCCCAAAGGCCATGCTACTGTCAGACTTCTTGTTTTGAGAAGGATCTGATTGTGGGGCGGAGTCACCAACATGTTGGTCATCCGGGGAGACATTCGTTGGATCAGGAATCATCGTTGGTACCCTCCGCCCACATGCCATTTATGTTTTGGCTATGGCACTTCCAGATCGTACTCCGGTGAGTAAGATACTTGTCATAATAATAAGCGTTGTGGGCAGAGCTGCAGACCGTTTTCTGGATGTCGTGCACATAGATGTACGCATCGTCCTGGCCGGATCGAGGCCCTCGTCGTGTTTGTGACCCAACACTGATTTCAGTATGGCGTTGTTGATAGGAGATATATGAAGACACCGCCGGCCAACCTGGTCGACGGTGTCTGGTGTGATAGTCCTCTGAACTAGAAGTTTGAAGTCCGGAACTGGAGATATATCCAGGCGAGGATAACTCCAGCGGCAATACCAATGCCGACACCGAGTGCGAGATTATCCTGGATGGTTCCGAATAACGCACCCACAGCGACACCGATGGCCACACCCATTGCCAGAGTGGTATCGGTATTGCGTCGGCGTGCTGGCTCGGGAGATTCTACGATTTCGGATAGCGGTTCTTCTTCCGGAGTCATGCCATCCAGTTCGTTGTCCTCGGGCGGCATTTTGGTGGGATCAGGAATCATCGCTGGCTCCCTGTACCCAATCGCCATCCTTGTTCTTGTGGTAACTCTTCTTCACCGCACCCCAGGCGACGCGGTGCGCGCGTTCTTCGTCGTGTTTGTACTCATCCCACGCGGAGTTATAGGCCTCCTTGTAGATATCCTGCGCATGTGTAGGGAGATTGTCCTTCACAGAATCGGGCAGATCGGCTTTGGTCTTGTAGGGCATGAACATGCCTCCTTTCCGTTCGGGGTTAGGGTAGCACGGTGGTGAGTTTGCATAAGGATGATCGTGCTGTGGGATCTGTTTGCTATTGCTGAGAATCATCAGCGTTGATCTATCGATTCTGGCGACGTCGCATCCCGACGGAGTACATGGTCAGACCCAGAGCGATACCCATCAATACACCCATTCCGGTGTTATCGAACATCAGCCCGCCGAGGGCGATGCCAATGCCGATTCCTACGGCAATGAGGATTGCGCCAGCCTTCCGGTCCTGTTGAGATTTGGCTGGTGGGAGGATGTTGTTTGACATGTCTGGAACCTTTCTGTGTTGTTCCGCTACACTGCGGCATTCCACCCAGAATTGTGACAGGCATATGTTGCGTGAGCATCAACCACATGGCTAAAGAACCATCGGTCGTTTGACTGGGGTTTCCCGATACGGTGAGATTTTGACAAGCAGGGAAAATGCGTCAGTTGTCGGACTTGCCGGTTTGCTGGAAGATCACGCCGATGAGCGGTCCAAGCGCGACACCCAACACCAGGCCCCACACAATGTTGTCTATGACCGCACCGATGGCAATCCCAATACCCGCACCGAGCGATACCCCAAGACCAATTACATTGGCCCGAATGCCTGCCTTTTGTTCGGTCGGGTGATCATCAGGATATTCTGGCGATGTGGGACTCGGGGTGTCGGTCACTCGATGCGCCTTTCCGCTCGGGGTTAGGGTAGCACGGTGGTGGGTTGGCGTAAGTTCCGGCTCGGATCGCTGGAATTGATTCTTCGTTAGGATAGGGCTCAACCGTGGAGGTGACGGGTTTGTATGGTGAGGAACTCTCATTCCCGAATTGCTTCTTGCTGACACGATTTTGGTGCAACAATGGCCATTGTTTGCGAGTGTGACTACATGATTAGCTTGCCCATGATTGTGCTTTATGAGTTCGATCACAATCGCAACTTCTTCTCGATAGCTGTTTGGGGAACAGCCTGTGGTTCGTGGCTGGGCTCGCGTTGGGTAGTTGGAGAATGGGGAGAGATGGGTGACAGGAAATTCACTATTTCTATAACCAGATTGACTAGAGCCCAATACAACCATGCTCACGGGATTGTTGTAGGTATGGGTTCTTCATATGACACTCGAAACTTCTCGCGCTATCATTGATATGGGTAGATCACTCTGCATAATGCAACTGAGTTCATCACTTCGATGGAGAGAGAACCTCATGAAACGAATGATCGTTTTGCTCGTGTTCGGACTCCTGCTGCCGATGTCTACTGATGGCGTCTCGGCGGGAGCATCTCAGAATAGTTGTCTACCTTTTGACACTCGCTGCAAGGATAGGGTCGAGGCTGGCTGTGAACCAGATGACTACCTCTGTGACACTAGAGGAGGCTCTTCCCAAACTCAATCCTCGCAAAGTTACGTCCAGTACTCGGTTTCTGTGTCCTGTGACTTGGTACTTGAGGATATGTTCGGTGGAATATCAGGATATTGCACCCATACACTCCCAGCTGATCTGGATCACTGCGTTGTCGAGGGCCAGAGCTACAAGGATGAGTTCCATGTAGATTTTCTCTGTAGTAAAGACCGTCCAGATTTGATGGATAAGTCAGCCAGAAATGAAGTGCGAGTCAAGGATCTTGATATTGGCGTGAGGTTCGGCGATCCCTATTGGCTCCTATGCGACGAGGGTATGGCCTCCTTGGCTACTAATAGGCGATGCTATGACTCAGACTTTTCTAACGGAGATGATTGGAAAACGGGATGCGTCGAGGATAAGAGGATCAACAATATCCACGATTATCCGGACACGTTCGTCTGGTACGTATGTACTTAGATGGAAGAGCAAACATGATTCCCATTGTATGGGGTTGGCGGCCCTACTATTACAGAACGATTTTCTCCACCTATCAGACTTTTCGCTGCACAAGGTGCCGTGGATATGCCCAATGGCACATACGGAAACGCATACATTGCTTCCACGTGTTTGGTATCCCAGTGTTTCCTGCGAGTGGAACCAGAACCGTTATTCAATGTGGTCTCTGCCACGCGACCTACAACGGCCGAGACGTTGACCTCGCGGCATCAATACAAGCGGACAATATCGTGTTTAAACAGAAATAGATTATTTAGAAGCGCAGCGAGAGGATCTCATTGTCTTCCGAGGTATTGGAGTTTGCTGCTCTTATGATCGAATATGGCATCGGAGTGATTGATGAGCGGACATATCGGGTGAAGGGGATCGGAGCCAAGGATCGCAAGAATTATATGAGATTTTGTATACAATAAATGGAACGATTGTAAGCTCGAATATTTGGACTATCCAACGATCTCTTTTATGGCAATTCTTCTCCCAAGAAGGGGGAGGACGTTTGGCTTCCCAATCCAAGAACTCATTCTGCCCACTTCTTCGCAATAAGTATCGATACCCTGAGAGGCCGCGACAATACCTTCTCCTAATGCCATAGAGCTAGCAAGAATAGTACGCAAGCCTCCAGTCATCTCATCTCTAATGCTGCGATTTCGCAGATCGAACAGATATGGATCCACATCTCTATAATTGGTTCTGCACCTCAAGCGATAAAGAAAGTGCATCAACGTGGTTTGAACAACCTCGGACTTCTTTTCGGCCAATCTTTCTTTATGTGTTGTGCTTAGAAGTTGATATACCCTCTCATTTGAGTCGCAACCGTTGGTCCACTTCTGTGCGTTAACCTTAACTTTTGGGTCGAATGTTAAGCCACGGCAGTCGCAGGCTTTCCCAGAAAGGATGGCACTCCAAGGCTCTGGCAGAATTTGTCTGGAGGCTACGAAATCGGCATACCGCTTAAGGAAGCGCTCGTGATGAACGGCTTGCTCGGAGTGGCACCCTAGAGACAAGAAAACTGCTTCGAAGAGATCGTGCAAACAATAGTAAATCTGGACATAAGTCCATGGCAGCATTATAGCTGCTGAGTCTTCATCTGTGTGATCAAGTGCCGTATATACGGCCATTTCGCTTGACCATGAACTCCTCAGTAGGCTTCCAACTAGACCACGTTGCCTATTTCCAGCACTGATTCGCTGAAAAGAAGGAGTTGCGGCCATCTTTTCGAGCACTCCATATACAGGATCGTTGGCTCCTGCGTTTTCTCGTATCGAGGTGTCTAGAGCCATCATGTAGTATAGATATGTGTTATAGCGATATCTCAATTTCCGATTTTCATTGGATATCTTTACCATTTTTCCACTTCGCATTTCATCTCGTACAAAGCCGTAGTCTTCCAAGACCGCAAATGTCTGGGTAATGGGCGGTTTCATATCATCGGAATCACATACTCTCGCGGTCCATCTACTTAATCAAGATTCGGCACCCTCACCCGATCATACGCCGCCCACATCTCTGCCACCAACGTCTTCACCTGCCCCCGACTAAGCGACGTATCCCGCTCCAGAATGCGCTGGATATCATGCTTCGTGCGGATCTCCGGGGTGAGGGTGCCGTCAATCCAGCGCTCGAGATATTCAGCGCCCCAGGGTTCGTAGCGGAAATGGCTTGTGATCTCACCAGCAGCGAATTGCTCGAAGCGTTTGATCGTGCCCGAACTCACACCGGTGTCTTTAGCGCACTGCGCGAGCGTGAGATTCTCATGCTCGCGTAGAGAGTCTTTGACCGATGTGCTTGGCTCGTTCCTGATCGTCATGCAAGCCAAACATGGCGGCTCCTGTCCCGAGCCCGGAGATAAACTCCGAGCCTACGATTCTACGAACAACCCAGGCTATTCCCGCAGTTCAGGCACTTGTAGCAGGCACCGTTGCGCACGGTGACATGGCCGCAGATGTCGCAGAAGGGAGCGTCGCCCATCATCTCGCCGAGCTGCTGATCGATCGCGCTCGGGGCGTGGGTGTGCGTCGCGGCGGTGGCGGATACAGCAGGTTCCGTAGCTGGAATCAGCGGTACTCGCGGTGCCGGGTCGCTCACAAGGGGCGACACTACCGGTAGGATCTCGGTTGTCGATGCCGGTGCTACGGGTGCGCTGGCCTGAATCACCGGTGCATTTTCGCTGGCGATCCGTTGCGCCGGGCTATCGCCCACACCCGCATGCAGATCGGCATCCTCGCCGGTGCCGTCAATCGGTGCCGGTGGCACCTGCACGATATCGGTGCGACCCAGATACTCCAGCGCCAACACGCGGAAGACAAAGTCGATCACGCTGGTGGCCAGCTTAATATTCGGGTGACCGCTGACCATGCCCTGCGGCTCGAAGCGCACAAAGGTAAACGTATCCACATACTCCTGCAGCGGCACGCCGTATTGCAGACCCTTGCTGATCGCGATTGCGAACTGGTTGATCATGCTGCGGAAGGCGGCACCCTCTTTGTGCATATCAATGAAGACTTCGCCGAGCGTGCCGTCCTCGTACTCACCGGTGCGCAGGTAGATCTTGTGACCGGCAATCCGCGCTTCCTGGGTGAATCCATGACGCTTGCCTGGCAAGCGACGTCGTGTTGGGATGTGCGGCATCCCCGGAAGCTGCTGCTGACCCTGCACGGGTGCCATCGCCCCGGCGGCAAGCTTGGCCTTCTCGGCTTCGAGTTGCGCGATGCGTGCCTGCAGTTGCACGATCTCGGCGTCCTTGCCAGCGGTCGCGGCGGCGACAGCATCCTCCACGGTCTGCTTGATCACTTCTTCGTCAACCACGGTATCGCTCTTGTTGCTCAGCGGCTGGCTCATCTTGGAGCCATCGCGGTAGAGCGCCATCGCCTTGATACCGTGCTTCCAGCTTTCGTAATAGGCGTCCTCCACATCCTCAACGGTGGCCTCGTTCGGCATGTTGATCGTCTT
>JAGQGU010000065.1 GCA_020432165.1 Thermomicrobiales bacterium | reverse complement strand
CTATCCTGATGTGACCAGTGATTGCTTGAGCGCGACGTGGGTATTGGACACTCCGACGGTGACTCCGACTGAAACCGCAACAGCTACGTCTACCGCGACCGCTACCACAACGGTGACGCCAACGGAGACAACAACTCCTGTTGGAGCACCGGTTCTGACCCTGAATGGTGGTGTACAGAACGTCACTGTTGCGGGTAGTACCTATGTGTACTTCACCTGGTCGGATGGAGCAGAGGTCGCGATCTGGAACAGTATGAATGGCGCGACCGGCTGCTCGGGCACACCTGAGAATGGCTGGCGCACAGACTATGCCGGGAATTCGGTTTGGGTGAACGGTGTGACGCTGTGGTATCAGGCGCGTTGGAGTGCTGATCCTGGTGTGACCAGCCCGTGTTTGAGCGCGACATGGAGCGACGATGCGACCGCGACAGCCACGTCTACGGCGACCGCCACCACGACCCCGGATCTGAGTGAACCTCCGGTGCTGCTGCTGGATGGTCAGCCGCAGAGTGTGACAGTACCTGTCTCCACCACAGTGACAGTCTCGTTCCCTGACAACGCGGAGTTGCTGTTTGTTTATGGAAATACGACCTGCACTGCTGGACCTACAAACCAGTGGGTGGAAGAGCTCTCGCCACTTTCTGTTGGTTCCAACACTCCGGTGGGAATGTCAATGAGAGTGCGCTGGACCGACAATCCATCGGTTATGAGCGACTGCCTCTATATAAACGTGGTTGATTCAGTGACGGTAACCCCAACGGAGACCGTGACACCGACAGAGACAACAACTCCTGTTGGAGCACCGGTCCTGACTCTGAATGGTGGTGTACAGAATGTCACTGTTGCGGGTGGTACCTATGTGTACTTCACCTGGTCGGATGGAGCAGAGGTCGCGATCTGGAACAGTATGAATGGTGCGACCGGCTGCTCGGGCACACCTGAGAATGGCTGGCGCACAGACTATGCCGGGAATTCGGTTTGGGTGAACGGTGTGACGCTGTGGTATCAGGCGCGTTGGAGTGCTGATCCTGGTGTGACCAGCCCGTGTTTGAGCGCGACATGGAGCGACGATGCGACTGCCACAGCCACGGCTACCTCTACGCCCATCACCCCGCCAGTGATGACGATGTCGCTCGCGAAGGATGAAGCTGGCGTGGTCGGTGATCTGGAAGTTCCATCTGGCCAAACGATCTGGTTCCATTACCCGGCGGGATCGGAAGCTGCGGTCTGGAATGTCTGGGGTGACAATGCTGTCTGTGGTGTCGCTCCCGCCGGGACGCTCTGGACGAACCAGTATCAGGGCAACTCCGTTTGGGTTGCCGGATACCATCTCTGCTATCAGGCGCGCTGGATCGATCATCCGGAATCGATGAGCCCGGCACTTGGTGCTCGCTGGGTGCAGGGAGATGCTGTGGCCACCGTCATCCGCCTGGTTGCTCCGGATGGCAGCACACTCGACGGCTCCCCATACGCGTTGTTCGCTGAGACAGCATCAATGGCACCACTGGGTGCCTATGCCGAGGGAGTAGTGGGCCCGGATAACACAATTGTGTTGTTCGATCTACCCGCCGGCGACTATATCCTCCGTGTCTATACAGATGGAGGGGAGACACTGGAATATGCTATCAGCACCAGTGGCAACGATCAGGTACTGAATCTGGAGACCACAGACGCGACGCCTGAACCGACCGGGACTGCGACCAACACTCCAGACTCCACCGGAACTGCGGATGCCACGAGCGCCGCGACATCCGTGTCGACAGTGGCCGCACTGCCCAATACTGGTTCAGGGACCTCGTCCTTCCAGGTGAATGTCCTCGCCGCTCTTGTCATGACAGCAGCGGGATTGATGACAATCACCGCGGTAGGTATCTGGCGCCGTTCGGAACGCTAAACAGAACCAACATGGATCGAGGAGGGCGATGCTGCGGCATCGCTCTCCTTGTTTGTATCAGGCTACCGATTCTGGGTCCTGACCATCGCCTCTGTGCCACGAATCCCGAAAATGCAGGATAATGGAGCGGGCCAATCGGCTTCTGCATCGAATCTGAGCTATCGGAAACTGCCACATGTCAACCATCCTTGAGCATCTTCCCGTCGGAGAGAATGTCGGTATCGCCTTCAGCGGCGGACTCGATACCAGTGCTGCCATTCTATGGATGCGCAACAACGGTGCGATTCCGCACGCCTATACCGCCAATCTCGCCCAGCCGGATGAGGCGAACTACGACGATATTCCGGCTAAGGCGATGCAGTTCGGGGCCGAGAGTGCGCGGCTGGTCGATTGCCGGGCGCAGCTGGTGGCAGAAGGGTTCAGTGCCCTCCAGTGCGGCGCATTTCACATCACCACCGCGGGTGCGACCTACTTCAACACGACGCCACTCGGACGCGCGGTCACCGGCACCATGCTGGTGGCGGCGATGAAGGAGGATGGTGTCAATGTCTGGGGCGATGGCAGCACCTACAAAGGCAATGATATCGAGCGTTTCTATCGCTACGGTCTGCTGGTGAATCCGGAGTTGCGCATTTACAAACCGTGGCTCGATCAACACTTTATCGATGAACTCGGCGGTCGCGCCGAAATGAGCGCTTACATCACGGAACACGGTCTCAGCTACAAGATGAGCGCCGAGAAAGCCTATAGCACGGATAGCAATATCCTCGGTGCCACCCACGAAGCCAAGGATCTCGAGTATCTCCACAACAACATCACCATCGTGAATCCGATTATGGGTTTGGCCTTCTGGAAGGATGATGTGGAGATTCCATACGAGGAAGTCACCATTCGCTTCGAGGAAGGCCTGCCGGTCGCGATCAATGGGCACAGCTTCGAGAGCCAGGTCGATCTGTTGCTGGAGGCAAACGCCATCGGTGGTCGCCACGGACTTGGTATGAGCGATCAGATCGAGAATCGCATTATCGAGGCGAAGAGCCGCGGTATCTACGAAGCTCCGGGCATGGCCCTCCTCTTCATCGCCTATGAGCGCCTGCTCAGTGGTATTCACAATGAGGATACGCTCGATCAATACCACGACTCCGGACGTCGCCTAGGCCGGTTGCTCTATCAGGGACGCTGGTTCGATACCCAGGCGATCATGTTGCGGGAGCCGCTACAGCGGTGGGTGGCGAAGCTGGTCACCGGTGAGGTTACGATTGGACTCCGCCGCGGGAACGACTATTCGATCCTGAACACCGACTCCCCGAATCTCACCTACGCGCCGGAACGCCTGAGCATGGAGAAGGTGGAGGGTGCCTTCAGTCCGCAGGATCGCATCGGCCAGCTGACCATGCGCAACAACGACATCACCGATAGTCGCGCCAAGCTGCAGGCCTACGCCGAAGCCGGGTTGGTCGCGATGGGCAAGCACAGCGCCATCCCGATGCTGGATACCAGTTCTGAGGAGGACTGAGGCGCAGCCGGTCCAA
Organism: Thermomicrobiales bacterium; assembly: GCA_020432165.1. GTDB lineage: Bacteria > Chloroflexota > Chloroflexia > Thermomicrobiales > UBA6265 > UBA6265. The sequence goes on along the minus strand of JAGQGU010000065.1, from coordinate 38,281 downwards.
AGTGATGTGTGGTCACTGGTAGACTCGGGCCTCGCGCCAGCGCAGCTGCGCGAGTTGCCCGGGTTAGTAGCTATTCCGCTGTGTTCCAGCTCGGTCGGCTTGTGCTATCGATGTTGGCATTCTGGATCAACACAATCGGATCGCCGCTGACAACGGGATCATCGCCGGAGAAGTCCAGGTAGATTGCTCGTAGGCTAAAGCCGCTGCCAGTAAATGCCAGATACGCGATCGCATCGCCGTATGGGTCCCAGGTGACATTACTGGCTTGCTCGCCATGGGTCAGGCGGATAGTGTTTTCGGTCTCCCGTTCCCATATCCACAGGTCGTTCACACCATCGGAATCGCGAATCGTGCCAACCACCCAGTCACTATTTGGACTGATGGCCGCATCATACGCGCCCTGTGCGCCTTCCATCACCGGAAAAGTGGTGCCGGTATCCAGATCGCGCAGGCTGATATAGCTGCTCATAAGGTTGTCGCCAGTGACGGTATAGGCTGCGTAACGGCCATCCGCATCCACGCTTACCTTCTCCAGTTGACCAGGCTCGGCACCATCGTTTGGACCGGGGAACATATAGTCGGTGGTGTATCGCAATACCCACAGATTGAGCCCACCGTCGGTCGTCTCCGCGTTCGAGGAAAAGACGATGATGTCCGATTCACTCCAGCAGGCGTCATTGATCCAGTCGCAATCCAGAACGTAGTCCTGGCTGCCTTCAGGGTATGTACTCTCGCTATCGGTGAGACGTCTGGTGCGTCCGGTCCCGGTTTCCAAGGTGATCAGATTGCTGAACGATCCGCCATTGCGCACATAGATAAGCTCGCTCGCTCCCGGACGCCAACTCGGCGACATCGCATTGCCATCGCGGTGGAGCAGGCTGACACCTTCCGGTGTCCACTGCATGATATTGCCATCCTGGATAAAGGCGATCCGGCCGTAGATGTTGGTTTGGGCAGCGGTGGATCGTGCAGCCAGCACCCCGGCAAGCGATGCGCCGAAGAGCGTGCGACGGGGGAAACGATGTGGGGTCATTTACGCCTGCTTACGTCGAAGCGATATCACCTGACGCACCATTCGTGCCAGCCACGGATGATACACCTTCTCCATGGTAGCGGGCATCTGCACAATCTCGCCACCAAAGCCCGTTTTGAAGCGGTAAAGACCGGTCATATCCTCACCATAGGAGCCACGTTGATGCTTGCCATCATCGGTCTGAGTGACTTCGGGATCACGTTCGGGGATACCCCACAGATCATAGTGGCTACAGCCACGCTCGCGAGCCCATTGCATTGCGGCAAACTGAAGCGCGCTGGTGGCACCGTGACCCCGGTGCTGCGTGGAGGAACATCCATAGAGATAGATGCCTTCCTGCTTGCTGGCGGCTACGATGACAGCCGCGACCAGATTGCCCTCGTGCTCGGCGCAGAGCAACACTGCGTTCTCACCCAGTGCTATCAGCGCATCCCGATAATAGCTAATCGGGTGAATGCAGAATCCGTTCCGATCTGAGGTTTCCTGCAGAAGCTGATAGAACGCTTCTACATTCTGCACGCCACCTGCGAGAATAGTGATGCCATGCCGGGCTGCCAAACGCACGTGATAGCGCGTCTTCTTGTGCATCGCCGCCAGCATCTCATCGTCCGTTGCCAGGGGCACACGCACCGTGCGGGTGGGCTGAATATGGTCCCGGGAAGCGACAAAGCCGGGCAATGTCGGAATACGATCATTGGGTTCCACCAATACCCACAAGGCGCGATGCTTGCGGGCTGCTTGATCCAGTTCCTGCGCAAATCTCTCGACCAGCGCGTTATCCGGATCGATCATCAGCGGTCCACGAGGAACGTACCCGATGCTAAACGGACCAACCCTGCGAAACAACACCTGAGCATAGGCGCTATGTGTGCCCATGCGTGTGGAAATAGTCTGGGATTTCCAACCGTGCTTCGCCTTAAACGCAGCCCATGCCGGAGATTGCAGCAGATGACCCGCTTCAGGTAGAGACATGCTTACCATAATCTTGCTACCTTCCGTACCGGCGCGGGAAATCGGTTCTGCCTGCATCTGGACCAGCATGGTGTATCCTCCCTCTGACATTGTCTATGGGGATAACGCCCGGGTGTACCAATCCGTGTCACTTAGGCACCAAGATAGGGGAGGAGCAGTTCACGCGCAACCGCCGATTCGTTCCATGGACGATGCTCAAACCCCCAAATGATGCTGTTTTCGTGGCCCTTACCCGCAAGGAGCACGACATCGCCCGTTCGGGCCAGCGAGAAGGCGAGAGCAATCGCCTCGCGCCGATCCACAATCTGATAGACATCGGCAGCGGCCGGGATCGCACCGTTAGCGATCTCCTCAATAATCGCCAGAGGATCCTCATTGCGCGGATCCTCGCTGGTGATGATGACCACTTCTGCCAGTCGGTTCATCACCTCTCCCTGCAGGGGACGCTTGGTCACATCGCGTTCGCCAGCGCTGCCGGAGACAACCAGAAGTCTGCCACCGCCCACAAGGCCACGCAGGAGCGTAAGAATCTTCTCCAGACTGGCCGGTGTATGGGCATAGTCCACGACCACGCCGAAATCCTGACCGCAATCGATGCGTTCCAACCGGCCGATGATTCCCGGCGCGCGCCCGAGAATCTCTATTGACTGCTGAATCGGGACGCCTGCAGCTTCGCAGATAGCGATGGTGCAGAGCGCATTGGCGATATTGAACTCGCCGATAAGCGGCAGGTTGGCGACGAGGCGCTCGCCTCCCCGCACGATCTCGAAGCGACTACCGCGGTGATCAGCGGTGATATTCTCCGCCATCATTTCGGCCACGGCTCCAGACATCGCATAGGTGTGCAGGCTTGCACCTGTGGCGAGCGACTCCAGACTCATCGCACCTTCATCGTCAGCATTGAGGACCACGTGGCCAGCATTCACGGCCACACGCTGGATGAGGATGCCCTTGGCAGCACGATATGCCTCAACCGTGCCGTGATACTCAAGATGCTCAAGCGTGATGTTGGTAACACCGGCGATGGTGAACTCTGTGCCATCCAGCCGATGCATGGCCAGTCCGTGACTGGTTGCCTCGATAACTACCGCTCTCGTGCCAGCTTCCACCATTTGGCGCAGGTATCCCTGCACAAGGTGTGATTCGGGTGTTGTCTGGTGCCCCAGCGAGATCTGGGTGCCATCACCGATATCGATACCCAATGTCCCAATGCTGCCCGTTGGTATCCCGGATTCCGCCAGGACAAATCGAGTCAAGGCCGTGGTGGTAGTTTTACCATCCGTGCCAGTGAGGCCAATAGTGATCAGTTCCCGGCTGGGGTTTCCATAAAATACCGATGAGATAGGGGCCAGATCGCGTCGGGTGTTGTCAACCACGATCGCCGGGTGATCGATACCATCCGGAATCTGCTCGACGAGGATGGCTGCCGCACCGTTCGCGATCGCTTGCGGAATATAGGCGTGGCCATCGAAATCGCTTCCACGCAGTGCCGCAAAGAGATCGCCCGGCTGCACATCGCGGGAGTCATAGGTGATCCCGGTGATGATCGCGTCGTCGTAGAGACGCGCGTGGGGTAGGGTCGCAGTAAGTTCGGCAAGCGAAGCGGCTCGTGGTTGAACCTGTGGACGGATACCCATGGCTAATCTGCCATCACGCCGAGCTTGCGTGCCAGCCAGGGCAACCCGGGCAGATACTCTCGCTCCAGCGTTGCTGGCAAGTTCACAATGTGGCCGCCGAATCCGGTCTTGAAACGGTAGATACCGCGCCAGTCATCGCCCTTGGTCCCAGCGATCGCTTCGCCGCTCTCGCTGGTGATCGATTCGGGATCCTGCATCGGGATACCCCAGAGATCGTACTGGCTGCAGCCGTTATCGCGCGCCCATTTCATCGCTTCGAACTGGAGCAGGAATGCTGCTCCGTGCCCACGATGCACCGTGCTGGAGGCACCATACATATAGATGCCGGTATCACCGAATTTTGCCGCAATCACGGCCGCACACAGATGCCCTTCGAAGCTGGCGAAGACAAAGAATGCATCATCCCCATAAACATCGAGGAAATCTTCGTAATACTCACGCGAATGCACCGCGAACTCATTGCGACCGGCGGTATCAGTAAGAAGTTCATAGAAGGTGATGATGGCGTCACGGTCGTGAGGGTCGGACACCTTGACGTCAACTCCGCGTCGGGAGGCCAGGCGCACGCTGTAGCGGGTCTTCTGATGCATCTGACCAAGCAGCACGTCATCGGGCTCCAGCGGCACCATCACGGTACGACCTGGCTGGTTATGCGCTGGTCCGGGCTTGAGGCCATAGGATCGCAACGAATCACCCAACCCCAGATCCTGGTCCGGCTCCATGATCACGTTCATGGCTCGCTGTTGTTTGCAGACGGTATCGATCTCTTTGCGGAGCTCTGTCCACACTTCCTCAGCATCGCCGCTGATCACCGGTCCGCGTGGGCAGTAGCCGACGCTAATCGGACCGCGCTTGCGGAAAAGGATCTGGGCAAGTCCTGCTCCGTGCGGTGTCTTCACATGAATACGGACCGGGAGCCAGCCGTGGCGGCCCTTAAACTCGCCCCATCGCCAGCTTTGCAGCAGATGACCACCGTGTTCGATGAGCAGGGCATCCCACTCCTGCTGACTGATATCGTTGGCGGGCACAGGTATCCTCCGGGTAGAGATGGCACCCCAAGGACGCCATCTCTACGGGCTCTAGTAGTCCTCGTCTTCGAGTTCGTCGTCCTCGAGATAGAACATGGCCATATCTTCCATTTGATCCATCTCGTTGGCATATTCCAGTGCTGCTTCGATCAACTCGATCTCATCATCGCTGGCGTGTTTCAGGAGCTCTTCCAATGCCTTTGTAGCGGGCTTGCTCGCCAGATTACCGAGGGCAGCATAGGCCGCCTCGCGCACCGCAGGCTCCGTGTCTTCGCGCGCGGTCATGGTGAGCATGGGCACCACAGCCTCATCGCCGCTCATGCCCATCGCGTAGGCAGCAGCTTCGCGACGATCAACGTCCGTACTCTGCAACTGCCGTTCCAGGAAGCGGGTGAAGTGCGCGGATCCCACCTGGATCATCGCTTTCATCGCACCGATCTGAAGATCATCGTTGTCGCTCTCTATGAATGACTCGATGAGTGTCATCGTATCGTCATCCATCGTGAAGTGAGACCACGTCTCCAGCGCGGCGGCTCGCAGCGGGGTTGGCCAGGACTCGTCGCCGGCCATCGCTTTCATGCGTTGCAGACGGGCGATGTCCTTCTTGTCCAGGTACAGATTGTCGAAATCGAGCGCCATCACGCTTTGCACGAGGCCACGGATCGCCGCCTCTCGCAATACCAGACTGTCATCACCTTCGGCGATAACGATCAATGGTGCGATCAGCGCTGTTTCCTCAGATCCTGTGGCGCCACGGGCAGCCACGAGCTTCACCGCTTCGCTCTTGTCCTCCAGCAGAACCTGCCAGAAGCGACCGAAGTCGGTGAAGATTTGCTCGAGTCCTACCGTGAGCACCAGCTCCGCGATCGTCTCTCGGGTTTCGTCCGAAAGTGTGCCCCAGACCCCGCGCAGCTCATGGATGTTCTTCAGCGTCATATTACTGAAGCCGAGTACATCCATGGGTGCGAGCGCGTCCTCCTGGATCGCTTCCAGACTCTGCTCGAAGCTCACCTGAGGATAGTCCAGCTGATAGCTATCCAGATCGATATCGCCATCCACATTCTCTTCCTCTAGATTGAAGAAGTGAATGGGTGCGTCATCGCTCTGGCCGTTCTTACGGGACATAGGTGTATCCGTTGGCATCGTCGCCCGAAATACCGGTATGCAGTTCAAGTTCGTTATGCAGCAGGTCGGCGCTTACTGGTCGCTCGATATTGATAGCGGCCAGCAGATCGTCGAACGATGCCAGGTAACCACCATTGCCGTCGTCCATACCGGCGCGTTCGAAGGTCATCTCCAGCACGGTCGCGAGCTTGCGGCGTTCGCGATCGGTGAGTGGCTTCTGGCCAGCGAGATTCGGGAAACGATCCTCGTTCAGCAACCAGGCACGATCCACAGCGCAGGCATAGGTGGTTGGGCGGAAGTGGTAGCGCGGACGCTTGTCGTCCACCTCCAGCAGCCGGTCGCTCTGCTCATCGCCAGCAAGGTACTCCACCTTGTAGTGACCATCGTTCTCAGTCGCGCTGATAGAGATGATGGCACCGGGTACCAGCGAATCGAAGTAGAGATCGTCCAGACCAAGGATGAATCCACCACGGGTTGGTGTGGGGTACCGCAGCTCGACCAAATAGGTCGTGTAGCTCTGCGGGATCTCAAAGGTAAAGACCGCGCTGCGCTGATCCGGCAGCATCGGTGCCGGGAAGAGCTGCTGCAGTTCCTCGTCGTATGGCAGCAAACCGAGATTCCATTCGTAGAAGCTCACGGTGTGATCGACCGAGCTTACCGAACGATGGGCGATAGCCCCGGGATTAACGCCATCATTGAGGAAGCGATAGTCGGAACCGATATCGTTCGGCTTCTTCAATGACGTGCCGAGAGCTGGCAGATCGGTGACGCTCCAGAAGCGCTGATCCCGCGTGCCCACGAACTCGAAATCGCGTTCGCGACCCAACCAGTAGTTCAGGCCAAAGACGGTGTTGGCGTATTCCGGATTGCTCGGGCGCACGCGCAGCACATCCTCAACCAGCATCTCGTCGGTGAGCGGCTGTTCCTGCTCTTCGATGTACTGACGGATATCGCGAATATTGCCGCGACTGAGGCGATGCGCGCGATCGGTCGTCATCCAGCGACCACCGAAGAAGGCCACATGCGAATGATGGCTGAACTGGGTTTCCAGAGCAGCGGCGATGGCAGCGGCGTCGGTATCGCTGAAATCGGTCGGCTCGCCGAGCGAACGTGCAGGCGTCGACTGCCGGACGACTTCCTCGAAGACCGGAATCTCTGGGCGGACGTCTTCCACCACCGGCTCGGCCTCAACGACCATCGGTTCAGGCGTGGTTTCCACCACGGCTGTCGCGGCTTCTTCCTCTGCGGCCGGTGTGACCTCGGCGATCTCTTCGATCACCGGCTCAACGATGGCTTCCACCACCGGAGTCTCGGCAACAACCGTTTCTTCGACGATTGGTGTAGTGACGACCGCAGCCTGCTCGGCCGCTGGCTCAGCGAAACCGAACTCTTCATCATCGAAGAGATCATCGCTGATTGTGCCGCCGACAAATGTCGCCCAGGCTTCGTTAGCGCGAACGACTTCACGCACCGGTCGCGGGCGTGGAGCCGGCTTCGGTTGTGGTGTCATCAGGCGCTGCTTGAGCGTGTGGGTATCGTCGACGATCATCGTGGATGGCGCGCGCCCATCACGGGTGGTGCTGACGAAAACGGTGCCATCTTCAGTGGTCTCGACACCGAAGACTTCCGGATTCTCGGCCACGGCATCGGTAAGAACCGCTGGCGTAACACCGATGAACTCGGCGAGCTCGGTGGCGGAAACGCGGATGGCCGCATTCTCGCTCATAAACGCGCCACGCATGCGCAGCGCCTCAAATGCCTTGGAGGCAGCGGTCTGCAGCTTCTTGGCACCATTGAAGGCGAGAACCAGCTCGCCGGAATTCGTGGACATAGTTGGGATTGCTCCTGCGGTGAAGGCTACTTCGCCTTGCGATTCTTCAGGGCTTCCACCAGCTCGGCGGTGGTCATAGGGCCACTCGCATCGCGCAGCAGGTTGAGCAGGAAGGCGATATCCGCCTCATTCAATTGCACCGTATCTGTTGGGCTTGCCATGCCTGGCTTACTCCTTTGGGTGTGGAAATTCTGGGCTGCGAAAGGCACAACAACAGGGCGTGCGCCAGATGACACGCAGCAACGCTGAAGTATAGCGCATTTTCTATGGATGACGCGCTGGTTTTCATTGTTCCTGAATCGTCCTGCTTTTGGTAGCATGTCCCAGGCGAGATTGATGGCAGGGGAGACGTATGGCCACGGTATTTCGGAACAAACCGCTGATGACGCTTGCATTCGGGCATTTCAGTGTCGATATGTTTGGTGGGCTATTGCCGGTGCTCTATCCGATTCTCACCGACAAGTATGCGCTCGATCTGAAAACTGTGGGCTTCGTCGCTCTGGCCTACTCCGGCGCGAGCAGCCTGAGTCAGCCAGCGTTCGGCATGCTGGCTGATCGCATCGGTACACGTTTCACCGGCCTGGCTTTGGCTTGGGGTGCCGTACTCTTCGCCTCCATTGGCTTTGCTCCCTCGTTTCCAATGATCATCGTGCTGGCGGCATTGGCTGGTCTCGGTAGTGGTGCCTTCCATCCATTTGGCGCCATCAGCGCCAATGCCGTTATCGATCCCGCCAATCGGAACCAGGCCATGAGCATCTACTCCGGTGGTGGCATCCTCGGTGGCAGTTTGGGACCGCTCATTGGCGTCGGACTTTTCACCGCTTTTGGTATGCGCGGGACCGCCGTGATGCTGATTCCCGGTCTGCTCGTCGCCGCGTTTCTCGTTGTCGCGATGCGTGGCAACAACGTCCCGGGTCGTTCCCGTACGGCAATGAAACAGGCGGGTCAGGCCGTGCCCTGGGGTGTGATCGGTATCATCATCGGTACCCAGATGCTCCGGCTCTTTCCGACACTGGGTCTGCAGAACTTCATCCCCCTTTGGTACGACGAAATGGGATACGGCGCGGCATTCTATGGCGCGATGGCGAGCACGCTTATGTTTGGTATGGCCTTTGGCAATATTGGCACCGGCCGTGCTGCCGATAAATATGGTCGGCGCAATGTCATTATCGTTACCACTCTCCTTACCATTCCCGCCATGCTTGCGTTTGCCCAGTGGCCGGGCGTGCCCGGATTCTTCTTCGCGGCCATTATCGGCTTGCTCGCAGCAGCCACGGTGCCACTCCTGCTTGTCATGGCACAGCAGTTGATGAAAGGACAGGCGGGTTTGGCGAGTGGGGCCATCCTTGGTTTGGGATTCGTCGCTGGTGCCATCGGTGCCCCGGTCTTCGGCGCGATTGCCGATAGCATCGGCACGCAGAACGCGGTCCGAACCCAGGCGCTCTTTCTGATCGTAGCGGCGACGGCGGCCTGGTTCCTGCCGTCCGAAGCGCGGATTCGCGCGCTGGCAGGCGAGGAGTAGTGGCCACATCGCCTATACTTCATTAGTATCGGCACGAATATCGCCAAAGGAAATCCGTATGGCCAAGCGTGACAAGCCAAATCCATTTTCATCCAGAACCTACCAGCAGCAACAGCAGGTTGATTTGCGGGATGACTACGTCGATGACGATGAGTTCTATGAAGAGTACGAAGATTTCGAGGAGAACTACCCGAGTACTCGCGATGAAGAGCACAAGATCTTCGGACTCGGGATTCAGAACGCCGATGAACGCCAGCCTACCTATGGGCAGGGTATCGTCTTCGCGCTGATCATCGCGGCGGCATTACTGCTCTGCGCGATCATCGCGATCGGTGATGGCGATGGCAGCATTCCGCCTATGCTGCAGCGGGCAACCCCGCTGCTGTGGGCGGTCAGCATTATTGCGCTGATTCTGTCCGCGGCGGGAGCGCAATACTCGGAGTACGTGACGGTCAAGGCTGCTCAGGAAGACGGCAACGATCACATCAGTCGACTCTCCACTGCCTGGGTCATCCCGTTCGTGAGCGTCTTTGCGGGCGCCTTGCTTGTTGCCACCTATCACAATCGCTGGATGCTGCTCTTCGGGCCAGCACTGGCATTTATCGGTATGGCCGCGTCGCTGCTGAGTCGGGATCTGTTGGACGAGGCTGAGGAGCCAAGCGTTCGCACCGCCAGCGTGATCAGCTCGGTCATCGGTATTGTGGTTGCCTTTTTCGCTTTTGGCGCTATCTATCTGAACAAGTTTGAGAATCTCATCGCCGTACCGCTGGTTGCCATCATCACCTTCATCCTCTTGTTGGAAGCGCTCGAACGAGCCGGGCTCAATGCCCCCACGCGATCACTGCAGGCTGGCCTCGGTGCCTGGCTGATGGCCGGTACGATGTTGGCGCTGAACTGGTGGCCAACCTGGGGCTGGGGTGGAGCAGCGGTACTCACCGCCATGTTCTACATGATCTACGGACTCCTGGTTACCAATGCCGAAGGCCGGACCCTTGATCGAAACAAGATGATCGAGTTTGTCGGTGTCGGTAGCGTACTCCTGGTGATCGTGGCGTTGCGCGATGTGGTGCTGTAGGAGAACCGGGCATGCCAGAAAACATCATTGATCTGGATTCACGTCGATCGAAGAAGAAGGTGCCGGTCGATGTCGTCGCGCATTTCGAGCGGCTGGAGCTTGCCGAAGAGACGCTGGAAGCGATGGATGAGCTTGGCGTAACCACGCGCGCTGAACTGGTCGCCCTTTTGGAATCGCTCGAAGCATCAGCACCGGAAATCCCGGAATAACAATGGACCTCTTTGAAGCCAACAAGGCCGAGCAGCTGAGCAGTCGGGCTCCGTTGGCGACACGTATGCGTCCCCGTACCATCGACGAACTGGTGGGACAGGAACACGTCATCGGTCCGGGAACACTTTTGCGTAAGGCGATCGAGGCTGATCGCCTGAGTTCGCTGATCCTATGGGGCCCGCCCGGAACCGGCAAGACCACCACAGCGCGCGTGATTGCCAATACAACCAAGGCGGACTTTATCGCCTTGAGCGCGGTCACCAGCGGTGTGGCCGATCTGCGCAAAGCGATCGCGCAGGCTAGTGATCGCCTCGGTATGCATGGCACCCGCACAGTGCTCTTCATTGATGAGATTCATCGCTTCAACAAGGCGCAGCAGGACGCGATTTTGCCGCATGTCGAAGATGGCACGGTTATTCTCATTGGTGCGACTACCGAGAATCCGAGTTTCGAGGTGAATGCCCCCCTGCTGAGTCGCTCCCGGGTAATCACGCTCAACTCGCTGACGGATGAGAATATCAAGACGATCGTGCAGCGGGCGTTGGTCGACGAAGAGCGAGGGCTTGGTAGCCAGCAGTTCGCGATCACCGATGAAGCGCTTGATCTTCTGGCCAATCTCGCCAATGGGGATGCCCGCTTTGCATTGAACACGCTCGAGTTTGCTGCGACAGGAATAGGGGAGGACAAGACGATTACCCCCGAATTGGTGCAGCAGGCGGCGCAACGGCGGGCTGCCACCTACGACAAGACGGGTGATGACCACTTCGATGCCATCAGCGCCTTGCACAAAACCTTGCGTGGCTCAGATCCGGATGCAGCGCTCTACTGGCTGGCGCGCATGCTGGAGCGGGGCGACGATCCGCTTTATGTCGCCCGGCGACTTATCCGCTTTGCCAGTGAGGATGTTGGCCTGGCCGATCCTGCCGCATTGCAGTTGGCAATGGCGGCCCAGCAGGCGGTGCACTTCATCGGTATGCCGGAGGGTTCACTGGCGCTGGCGGAACTGACCGTCTATCTGGCGCTGGCTCCGAAGAGCAACGCACTCTACGCCGCATACGGCGAAGTGCGCGGCGATGTCGAGAAGACACGCAATGACCCTGTGCCCATGCATCTGCGCAACGCGCCGACCTCGTTCATGAAAGCCGAGGGTTTTGGCAAAGGCTACAAGTATGCCCACGACTACGAGGGTGGGGTCATCGGTCAGGTGAACCTGCCAGACAATCTCAAAGGCCGACGCTACTATCATCCCACCGGTCGCGGCTTCGAGAAGGAACTCGATCGCCGGTTACAGAATGTGCTTGAGATCTACAAGAAGACATTGGAGAAGGATTGATGACGATAATCGTACCGATGAAGCGCAGCGAGGATCGCGCGCTCGATCAGTTGCGGACTGTTGCGATCGAGCGTGATGTGAACGCCTTCGCCGAAGGTTCGGCGCTCATCAAGGTGGGGAACACCCATGTACTTTGCACCGCCAGCGTCGATGAGCGCGTACCCAAATGGATGATGGGTACCGGTAAGGGATGGGTGACCGCCGAGTACAGCATGCTGCCACGCTCGACCTCTGAGCGGAGTGATCGCGAAGCGGTTCGAGGCAAGCAGGGTGGCCGTACCGTGGAAATACAGCGACTCATCGGTCGCTCGTTGCGTGCGGTGATGGATATGGAAGTGCTCGGCGAGCGTCAGATTATCCTCGATTGCGATGTTCTCCAGGCCGATGGTGGTACACGCTGCGCCAGCATCACCGGCGCATACGTGGCGCTGGCGATTGCTTGCGAGGGTTTGCTGAAGCAGAAGAAGATCAAAAAGAATCCACTGCTTGCGCATGTGGCCGCGGTGAGCGTGGGTGTGGTGAGTGGCGTACCGGTGCTGGATCTGGACTATAAGGAAGATTCCGGTGCCGATGTTGATGCCAATATCATCATGACCAGCGAGGGGAAGTTTGTGGAGTTGCAGTCTACGGCTGAACACGATCCCTTCACACCCGAGACGTTGCAACAGCTGATCGCGTTGGGGCAGAAGGGTGTGACGGAGCTTGTCGCCAGACAGCGTGAGGTGCTCGCGCATTCGTAGGCGATGTCCGGTAATTCCCCACTGAAAGAGTCGGAAAAGTCGTGCTACCATCGTCGAGGTGTTATCCGCGCGCGGTCAGCGCGCGACGCGTTTTATGAGGAGCAACCCCATGTCCCAATCACCCGCATCCACATCACGATTCACCGCCTTTTGGCTCTATGCTCGCCGGGATGATTGGCGCGAAGCCACACATGGGAACTGGGACGCAGCCGTCGTCGAGTTTGCCGCGGTGCTTGCCGATACCGATGTCGAGGTCCGTGGGGTTTATAGCTCGCTTGGTCTGCGCGCCGATGTCGATCTCATCATTTGGGCACATGCTCCGAAGCTGGACCGGGTGAGTGCTTTGGCAGTGCAGCTGGATCAGACCACAATCGGCCGTGCCTTGAAGCGTGTGGATGGGTATATCGGCACGGCTGGTATGAGTCAGTACGATCCGAATCATGGCCCGGCCTTCATCAAGGGACTGCCCGCACGGCGATACCTGAGTGTCTACCCCTTCATCAAGACTCCAGAGTGGTTCCTGATCGACTTCCAGGAGCGTCGCCGCATGATGATCGAGCATGGACAGCTGGGTGCACCCTGGCCGGATCTGCTCACGAATACGGTGGAGAGCTTCGGTATCCAGGATCAGGAATTCATCGTTGCCCTGGAAGATGATGATCCCAAGAATATCGTCGATATGGTGAAGAAGCTGCGTGATGCCGAAGTTCGCGTTTACACCGCGCTTGATACACCTATCTATCTCGGCGAGCGTATGACTACGGAAGAGGCTTTGGCCAGTATCCGCGGATAGCCATTTAGTTATGTAAACATCTTAGAGCCCCGTGGGCGACGTTGCTTCCGGGGCTTTATCCTGCACGCTCGCGTTCCATCCATGCGCCGAATATCAGGAAAACCATCCCCAGCATAAAGAGCATTCCCCATCCTGAGAACGCTCCCAATACAACAAACGGGATGGTGATGATCGCCAGGACCCAATAGCCTAACTCACGTATCCGTGGTTTCATCTCGGTCAACGACCAGGTGATGACAAACCATGGCAAAAGTACTGTGAGCCAACTGAGAAAAGAACTGGTACCGAACAGTGAGCCAGTCATTATGCCGATTCCCGCCGTAGTTATCAGGATCATGGCGTGAACCATGATGACAGTGAGGCGATATTGCGGCACGGTTCGTGGCTTTTGCGACGTCATATTCTTCCCCTCACAGAGATCTCCGTACATTTAGCGTACCAGATACTGCATACAATCAATGGTTGACATCTGTATTCTGGATGCGTATGCTTGCTTCATGCAGTGGGAGCGCTCCCAGATGGACGCGCATAGAGGGTGGTTATATGAACCTGGAGGATATCGCCAAGTTAGCTGGCGTCTCCCGTTCCACCGTTTCTCGAGTTGTCAATAATGACCCTCGTGTCAGTGCTCGGGTACGCACTCGCGTACAGGAGACGATTGATGCTGTGGGTTATCGACCCAATGCCGCTGCCCGTGCTTTGGCGTCTCACCGTTCTCGCGCGATCGGTCTGGTTGTGCCCGAGGACTTTGCTGACTATCACGTCGATGCCTGGTACGCCATCATCATTCAGGCGGTCCTCGCGGCCGCCCGCGATGCTGGCCAGAGTCTCATGCTCATCATGGAGGACACGTTTGCGCCGGGTGCCGGTCAGCGTGTGCTCTCTCAGTTCATTGATTCTCATCGCGTGGATGGACTCCTTGTCCTCCAGCACAGCTATCGCGATCATCTCTCCGGCCCGCTTCTGGATGCCGGTGTCCCGGTTGTCCATCTTTGTGAATCCGACTATCCGCACACCGCCTGGGTTGATAACGACAACCGTCGCGGTGGTGCGATGGCCGCGGAGATGCTGCGTTCGGCCGGTGCATCGCGACCACTCATCGTTGCCGCCGCGTTGGAGCATGTACCAACTCGACGCCGATTGCAGGGCTTCCATGACATTTTCCCTGCGGCGGGCATGTTGATTACCGACCACTCGGTTTCATCCGCCGATGAGATGCTGCGGAAAGAATTTGCCCGAAAAGAGTTCGATGCCGTCTTCACCATCAATGGATGGTTGGCACCGGTGGCTCACCGTGTCATCACCGAAGCAGGTCTGCGTATTCCAACAGATGTCTGCCTGATCTCATTTGACGATTTCGATACCGATACCAGCCGTCGCCTGGAGCTGACCAGTTTGGTCCAGCACACCACATTGTTGGCTGGTCATGCCGTACGTCTCCTCATCGACCGGGTCGAAGGTCGCTCGCCACCGGGCGAATGCATCGTGCTGGATACGGAGTTGATCTCCCGCGGATCGTGTGGCGAGTTGACAGCTATCTCAATGCAAGGAGGTGCCGCGGAATAAACAGGATCGTAGCTTTGCGTTTTCTTTGATTGGGCGGATTTGCCCAGGGAGTACCATCATGCGTGAGTCAAAGATTCTCTCAATCGTTCAGGACTTTGAGCAAGGGAAGATCAGCCGACGTGAACTCGGCAAGCGCTTCGCCGTGCTCGGCGCGGGCGCCAGCGTAGCCAGTCTGGCGGTGGCCACGGGCTCCGCAACACTTGGTGCTCGTCTTGTAGCTGCCCAGAGCGCCAGCGAGAAGGGTTACCTGACTTGCAACAATGAGCAGCAGGCGACCTACATCCAGAACTTCAATCCGCTTGGCCCGGCCGGTGGTTCCATCCGCTGGTTGTCCCAGTTCGGTATCTACGAGCAGCTTTTCGTCTGGAATGCGCTCACCAATACGGCTACACCATGGCTGGCCACGAGCTGGGGCTTCAATGCCGATAGCTCCGTGCTGACTTTCAAGCTGCGCGAAGGCATCACCTGGAATGACGGTGAAGCATTCAATGCCGACGACGTGGTGTACACCTGGAAACTGCTCCAGAGCAACGATTCCCTCGCGGGCAACGGTGGCCGTACTGCGCTGCAGAATATCGATGACATCGTTAAGGTCGATGACTACACCGTCCAGTTCCTCTTCCACACCATCAACACCACCTCCGTTTACGAGGTTGGTGGTCAGGTGATTGTGCCAGAGCATATCTGGAGCACGGTTGATGATCCGGTGACCTTCACCAATGAGACGCCAGTTGGTACCGGTGCCTGGATGCTGGATCGCTTCGAGGCCCAGATCTATGAGCTGAAGGCCAACGAAAACTACTGGCAGGAAGGACGCCCGTACATTCCGGGTCTGCGTATGCCGGCCTTCCCCAGCAACGATTCCATCTACCTGGCATGGTTGAACGGCGAAGTCGATTGGGGTGGAAACTTCATTCCTGACATCGACAATGTCTATGTCGCCAAGGATCCGGATCACTTCGGCTACTTCTTCCCATCCACGGGTGCCGTGGTGGCGTTGTACATGAACCACGAAGTTGCACCGTTCGATGATCCGAACGTACGCAAGGCCGTGAGCATGGCGCTTGATCGCGATCAGATCGTGAATATCGCTATGTACGACTACACCCATCCGGCGGATACCACCGGTCTTTCCGATGCGTTTGATTCGGTCAAGGATGAAGAAGCCAAGAATGCCGGCTGGACCACTCGTAATGTGGACGAAGCCAATCGACTGCTGGATGAAGCTGGCCTGACCAAGGATGGCGACTGGCGTGTTGGCCCGGATGGTAACAAGATGAGCTACGAGCTCAATGTGGTCTCCGGTTGGTCCGACTGGGTTCAGAGCTGCGAGTTGATGGCTGGTCATCTGAAGGAAGTTGGTATCGAGGCTGTTGTTACCCCGTACGACTACACCCCATGGTTCGAGCGTCTCTCGCTCGGCAACTTCACCATGACCATCGGTTGGGGCTTCCAGGGTCCAACCCAGCTGAATCACTTCCGCTCCCTGATGAGCGAACGATCCTACTATCCGATCGGTGACAACCGAGCCGGTGAGAACTGGATCCGCTCCAAGGATGCAGACGTCGATGCGCTGATCGACCAGGCGATGGCAGTTTCTGATACGGAAGAGCAGAATGCGATCTTCGCGCAGATGCAGAAGCGATTCGCAGAGCTCGCTCCTTGCGCACCGCTCTTCCCGGGACCGATGTGGGGTCAGTTCAACACCCAGCGGTTCGAAGGTTTCCCGAACAAGGATGATCAGTACAGCGAACTTTCGCCATGGCAGGCCATTCTGGCCATCATCCTGAACACGGTCTACCCGGCTGGATCGCAGCCGGATGGATGGGCACCCGCCGCGCCGGAAGGCGAGGGCAATGTGCCGATGGAGGCAGATCCCTACACATCGAGCGCAACACCAGCTGCGTAATGTGTACTGTATAGTTGAGAGCGTCGCGGTAACGCGGCGCTCTCAGCCCGTTTCGTGTTTGGTGGGAACCCGGAAATGGAAACTCTATGAGCTATATCATCCGGAGGGCGATCTTTTATCTGATCGCAGCATGGGCCTCCATTACGCTCAACTTCTTCTTGCCGCGGATGATGCCCGGCGATCCCGGATCAGTATTGCTGGCAAAGCTTCGCGGTCAGGGAGATATTCGTCCAGAAACAATCGAGGCAATGATGAAAGCCTATGGCGTTTCGGACGATCCCCTCATCGTTCAGTACTTTGGATACATGCGTAATATTCTCCGAGGGGAGTTCGGCGTTTCGACGTCGTGGTTCCCGGCGGCGGTGAGCGAGGTAATTCGCACCGGCCTGATCTGGACCATCATCCTGATGGGCACAGCCTTGCTGATCAGCTTTGGTATCGGCAGTGTTTTGGGCGTGATCGGTGCCTGGAAGCGCGGCAGCTGGATGGATAACGTTACGCCGCCCGTCTTCGTCTTCCTCGGTTCACTTCCGTATTTCTGGATCGCACCATTGCTGCTCTTTGCGTTTGCGTTCCATTTCAACTGGTTCCCGGCGAGACACGCCTACAATACCGATCTTTCGCCGAACTTCTCCTGGTCATTCATTTCCAGCGTCATCGGACACATGATTCTGCCGGTGATATCCATCGTGATCGTTTCGATCGGTGGGTGGTTGCTCGGCATGCGCAATACCATGATCGCTATCCTCTCCGAGGATTATGTGACCATGGCCGAGGCCAAGGGTCTTGGTAGCCGTAGAGTGATGTTTGGCTACGGCGCACGCAATGCCATGCTGCCGACCCTGACCTCATTTGGTATGAGCCTTGGTTTCATTCTTAGTGGCTCACTCTTCACCGAGATGGTCTTTGCCTATCCGGGTCTCGGATACCTGCTGATTAGCTCAGTCCGGAATCTCGACTACCCGTTGATGCAAGGATTGTTCATGATGATCACCTTTGCGGTGCTCATCGCGAACTTCATCATCGATATTCTGTACGTGCGGCTCGATCCGCGCATTCGTGAGGGGTAGGGCACATTATGAGTTCGAGTCTGAACACCACTCTCAGTAATGCGCAGACCGAGGCTGCGGCGACGTCGCCGGAAGGGCCAAAGAATCAGCCGGTTCGTAAGGCGAAACGTGCCTCTGGCGTTGTCGGATTGCTTTTGCAGAATCGCAAGGCATCCATTGGCGCATTCATTGTTGTCTTTTACGTCTTGGTCGCGGCTATTGGTCCATACCTGGTGCCCTACGATCCCACTGAGATCGTGGCACGACGGCATATGCCACCTTCATGGGAGCATTGGTTCGGCACCGATGGCTACGGTAAGGATGTCCTTTCGCAGACGGTTGTTGGTGCGCGTTCCTCACTCGCCACAGGTTTTATCGTGGGAGCGATCGTCACCGTCATTGGTATCCTCATCGGCATGACTGCTGGGTATATGCGTGGTCGTGTGGATGATTTCCTCTCGACCGTGATCAATATCGTGCTGATCATTCCTGGTTTGCCACTCCTGATCGTGCTGGCAGCATTCTTGCCGGCAGGATTCTGGTCGATCATCTTCGTTCTCTCTGTGACCGGTTGGGCGTGGGGAGCGCGCGTGCTGCGATCGCAAACGATGTCCCTGCGTGAGAAGGACTTCGTTGCCTCCGCGGTCACCGTTGGTGAGGGCAAACTGCGCATCATGCTGCGGGAGATTCTGCCGAACATGATGAGTATTGTTGTCGCCGGATTCTTCGGAGCGGTGAACTACGCCATCGGTGCCCAGGCTGGTCTTGAGTTCCTGGGACTCGGTAATCCAAGCAATATCAGCTGGGGCAACAACCTCTACTGGGCGCAGAACAATAGCGCCATGTTGGTGGGTGCCTGGTGGACGTTGATTCCCTCCGGACTCAGCATCGCCCTGGTTGCCTTCGGATTCTCGATGATCAACTACGCGATTGATGAAGTAACGAATCCACGTCTTCGCTCTCAACGTCAGACAGCGCAGATACTCAAGGGTCAGCCTGCGAAGGTGCGCAAGAGCCGTGCTACCCCGGTTCTGATGGAAGGGACGGAAGGCTAAGATGAGCACAGACGTTAAACGCGGTATACGGGCTGTACCCGGAAACTTTGTCCCCCTCATCGAGATCGATAACCTCCAGGTGGAATACCTGGCGGGTCGTGGCTCGGTGCGAGCGGTCGATGGTGTCTCCTTCAGCATCGGTAAGGGCGAGGTTGTTGGCCTGGCGGGAGAATCCGGCTCGGGCAAGAGCACAATCGCGCAAGCGATTATGCGCATTCTGCAGCCACCGGCCATTATCACTGGCGGCAAGGTGCTCATCGAAGGCAAAGATGTTCTTCAAATGAGCGACAAGCAGATTCGGGATTTCCGTTGGGACGAGGTCTCGATGGTCTTCCAGAGTGCCATGAACTCGCTCAATCCGGTGATGACGGTTGGCGATCAGATCATCGATGCCATTTTGGCGCACCGGAAGATTAGCGAGCAGCAGGCGCGCGAACAAGCCAAGGAGATGCTCCGCATCGTCGGCATCGAAGCCGATCGCATCGATAGTTATCCCCATCAGTTGTCTGGTGGTATGCGGCAGCGCGCGGTCATCGCGATCGCGCTGGCATTGCAGCCACCGCTGATGATCATGGATGAGCCAACCACTGCTCTTGATGTGGTTGTGCAGCGGGAGATTCTTGCCAAAATCACCGAGCTGCGCGAGCAGTTTGGCTTTAGCATCCTCTTCATCACTCACGATATGAGTTTGCTGGTTGAGATCTCTGATCGCATCGCCATCATGTATGGTGGCGAGATCGTGGAGATGGCACCGAGCCGGGAGCTCTTTGAGAATCCGCTCCACCCTTATACGCAGGGACTGATGGCGTCGTTCCCGGCGTTGACCGGTCCACGCAAGCGGTTGGAGGGTATTCCGGGTTCACCACCGGATCTGATCTCACCGCCGAGTGGGTGTCGCTTCCATCCGCGTTGTCCGCATCGATTTGGTCCGTGCGATAGCATTCACCCGCCATTGATAGAAGTACGACCGAATCACTTTGTGGCGTGTCATCTGCACACCACACCGGAAGGATCTGCGCAATGAGTGAGCAGCGAGATTTGGTGCTGGATGTACAGCACCTGACCAAGCACTTCCCCATGGGCGGAATGCGAGATGCCCGCAAGGTGCACGCGGTGGAGGATGTGACCTTTAGCATTCCGCGTACTGAGATCGTGACATTGGTGGGCGAATCGGGTTCTGGCAAGAGCACCACAGCGCGGTTGATCTCGAGATTGATCGAGCCAACCAGCGGCGAGGTGATCTACAACGGCACGGATGTACTCAAATCGCAACCGCGAGGTGCATCGCTGGATTACCGCGGTGATGTGCAGATGGTTTTTCAGGATCCATTTGGATCGCTGAATCCTGCTCACACCATCGGTTACCACATCGAACGACCGCTGCTGATTCACAAGAAGGTCTCCGGGCGTAAAGAGCTGCGGGAGCGCGTGCTTGATTTGCTGAACACGGTCGGCCTTGGGCCTGCTGAGGAAACTGCCGAGAAGTTCCCGTATGAACTTTCTGGTGGCCAGCGTCAACGTGTTGGTTTCGCGCGGGCGCTTTCGGTGGAGCCGAAGGTGATTTTGGCGGACGAGCCGGTTTCGATGCTGGATGTTTCGATCCGTGTGGGTGTGCTGAACCTGATGAAGCGATTGGCTGATGATAGCGGGCTGAGCTTCCTCTATATTACGCACGATATCGCCAGTGCCCGTTATATCAGCGATCACACGAACGTGATGTACGCTGGCCGCATGGTGGAGGGTGCGCCGAGTGATGAGCTTGTGCACGAACCCGCTCACCCCTACACGCGGTTGCTGCTGAGTGCAGTGCCGAATCCGCACGCGGGCTTGCGCACGCAGGAGACGGTGGCGCGTGGTGAGATTCCTTCGTTGATCGATCCACCACCAGGGTGCCCCTTTGCGGCACGGTGTCCGCATGTGATGCCGGTTTGTCGCGAGGTGATGCCGAATGCGGTCACCATTGCACCGAATCATTGGGTACGATGCCATTTATATGGAGATGGGGGTGTTTCCCCCTTGCCAACGGCGGCAAACTCCGTAGGCTAACGAGTGAGTTCCGTGGCGATGGTGCCCGGACACGACGAATGTTCCGAAAGGGAATGATTGGTGCTGAACATTGGAATCATCGGGTGTGGCGATGTGGCCACACACTCCTACATGCCAGGGTTGAAAGCACTGGCCGATCGCGCCAGGGTGGTCGCGGTGTTCGATATCGTACCCAGCCGGGTCGATGATGCGCTGGCATTCTTTCCGGATGCTGCGCCATACACAGATTACGACGCGTTTGTAGCGCACGATGCCGAGAAGATGGATTTGGTCTTTAATCTGACGCCAGCTCCGCTGCATCGCGAGATCACATCCAAGGCACTTGAGGCCGGATACAGCGTCTATTCCGAGAAGCCGATTGCTTCCACCCTTGGGGATGCCGAAGCACTCGTTGCTCTGGCAGAATCAAAGGGACTGCATTTCTTCTGCGCCCCGGCGATGATGGTGACCGGTCGCTTCATGTGGTTGAAGGAGTTCATCTACTCCGGCGCAATCGGGAATCCGTATTTCATCAAGGGGCAGATCGGCGGTATGGGTCCGGCCAGCTGGAGGACCTACTCCGGCGATCCGCGCGTCTTCTACACCCCCAAGGTCGGGCCACTCATCGACCTCGGTGTCTATCAGCTGCATGCGTTGACTGGTCTCTTCGGCCCGGCCCGAACGGTGAGCGCGGTCGGCGGCATCATGAATCCGACGCGCAAACTGCTGCAGCCGAAGTTCTTCGGTGAAGAGATTGAGGTGCAGGCACCGGATCTCTACAGCATCAATCTCACCTTCGATAACAACCGGAGCGCGAACCTCTTCAATACGTTCGCGATGCCGGCCACGAAGTCCGCGATGTTTGAGATCTACGGATCGATGGGTGCTGTCTCGATCGGTCAGCATCAGTGGTACGAAGGCAACGGCACAACCGATATCTACGTCCGGGATGAATCCGAGGGTGGAGAAGCCGAGGGCTGGAATAACGATAGCCCGTTGCCGAACCCCATTGAGGTCGATGGCATTCTGGAGAGCGGCATTTTGCACGCGATCGATGTGATGACCAATGGTACGGATAACGTTCTGACTGCAGCGCACGCCGAGCACGTGCTCGAAATCATGCTCGCGGCAGGTGAATCGCTGACAACCGGCGATTCGATAGCGATCACATCCTCGTTGTAGGGCGAGGATCGGCAAAAGGAGTACTGGTATGAAGCCAGAACAGATCAGTGTTCAGATGTACACATTGCGCTCGATCTCCGCAACGGATTTCGAAGCAGCGCTGAAGGCGGTGGCCGATATTGGCCTGAAGAATGTCGAGTTGGCCGGTCTGCAAGGGCTGAGTGCCGATGAACTACGCGCACTGCTGGACAAGTACGGACTCAAGGCTCGCAGTGCCCATGTTCCGTATCAGGCATTTGAGGAAGATGCCGACGCGGCGATTGCGGATTACGCCAAGCTCGGCTGCGAGTGGGTGATTGTGCCCGCGCCGCCGCTGGATCGCCTGCTTGCTGGCGGTGAGTTTGGTTGGGCGGATCTCGCCAATCTCTCTGCGCATCAGCTGAGCACTCTGAGCGGTGACGAATTGGCCGCGAAGTACACGCTGGGCAAGGAGAAGATCGAGGAGTTCTGCAAGAATCTCAGCGATTGGGCCGCCAAGGTGAATGCTGCGGGTATGAAGTTTGGATACCACAACCATCACTTCGAATATCTCTTCCGCACGGCTGATGGTCAGAGCATGTATGAATATATGCTGGCGAACTCGCCGATCATCTTCCAGGCGGATGCGTTCTGGGCAGAAGTCGGTGGCAAGAATGCGGCTGAGGTGATCGCCGCGAATCCGGATCGGGTAGCGTTGGTGCACATTAAGGATGGCTCCGAGCGCATGCCCGGTAAGGATGTGCCATTCGGTGAAGGCATCATGGACTGGGATGCTATCATCGCTGCGGCCGACGCGGCTGGTGTGGAGTACTACGTGATCGAGCTGGACAATCCGAATCCGGCTGATCCGGCTGCCGATGTGCGTACCGCGTTCGAGAACGCGATGGCCAAGACAAACTAACGATCTCTTTCGAACGGAGGGGGAGCGAGGGGGCGACATTGCAGTCACCCCCTCGCTCGTGTCTGTCTGGTGCACGGTGGGTCATCGGTAGCGACGCATCTTGTGTGCGCCCATCGGCGGCGGAGCCGTCGATACCTGTGGTTGCCAGGATACCAATCGTTCGGCTGATTCCTCGACGCTGCGCGCTCGGAATGACGGGGGCTACCGTCGTGCCACGTCCCCGGGGGTCAACCCCGGGACTACGCCAGACGCTGCTGCACCATTACCCACTCATCGTCCAGGCGTGCAAACTCATCGTTATCCGGTCCGTCGTAGATCAATGCGATCGGTCCCGAGAATGCTGCATCCTTCAGGATGCCGAGCGCCCGATGGAAATCCGCCTCGTCCGGACCATCTGCGGAAAAGCTACATTTGGCGTGACAGGCTTCTGCTCGTCCAACGATCTTCGCCAGTTCGTCGTATTTCTCTGGTGCGTGCCAGTTCCCCAAATCGACGAGCAGTCCGACCGAATTACCGGCAGCGTCGAGGATCGTTAGTACCGATTCGGCATCAGGTGTCATGCTCAGGAAGTTCTCGGTAACAACACGGACATCCGGATGCTGCGCTGCAAGCGTGGCGAGCCGTTCTCCGACTGCTTGCAGCAGCTCGGGAGTAGGGGTGCCGTGTCCGGCATTGACGCGGGCGCGATGCGCTCCCAGCGTTACTGCGACATCCAGCCAACCATCGATCCAATCCATCTGCGCGGCGTAATCATCGGCGGTGAGATCACCGTCATCAATGAGGAGCATATCGAGTGTGATGTTATTCTCTGCCAAGGCCTGCTTCACCGCAGCGAGATACTCTGCGTCCCGCGATTCCAGGTGGAAGTGGCAGATCTGAATGATGGAATAGCCGTGACTTGCCAGATCCGGGATCAACTCCAGGAGTGTTTCGCCGCCATCGATCTCTGGTAGCGTCATGAATGGGCCACCATTCGCCGCTGATTCTGGATGTACGTAATTGCCAAGCGTGCGATGAAGCGACCAGGTGGATACTGCCTTTGCGATGGTCATCGTGATGCCTTTCAAACATGAGTAGATGATCTACCCTAGAGATACGCGCGTGTGATCAATTCAAGGTAATGTCCCGAGGGATCAATCAGGTATATCCCTCGTCCATTGTGCTCCGTGTTAATCTCTTGTGGTCTTGTCTGCTGTGGATCAGCCCAGAATTCGCGACCACTTTCCGTGATCATAGAGTAGGCACGATCGAAATGTTCGTCGTCAAGCAGGAAGGCATAGTGCTGCGGCTGGAACGCAACCGGCGGCGTCGCGAACTGGAGCATGACATCGCCAAGGATGAGGTTCACAAATGGTCCCCACGAGGGAGCCTTGGTAGCCTCCAGTAGATCGCGATAGAACTCAGCCAAAACGGTGGGATCGTTCGCCGCGATAATCGTGTGATTGAACGTTGCTGTCATTAGTTCCTCCCGGTTCGTTGAGATACTATCATCTCTGAGCCCGGAGAAGATGCATCGACTAGTGTCCTACCCCTTGATACCGCATCAGGGCCTTACTCCACACAAATTTCGTAACCAGCACCATCCAGGCAGCAGCAAGTGGCGTGCAATATCCCAGCCACTGCCAGTCGTGATTCCTGTTCAGCAATACCAGAGCGGGATAGTAGCTGATGAAAGCGTAGGGGAGGAGCACCGTGATGACGGTACGGATAGCGTTGTTGTAGATATCGATCGGGAACTTGGCGAAGTCGATGAACTGCGCCAGCATGGTGGGCAATGCGCTTTGTGCACTGGGCTCCCAGAAGCCGGTGAGATTGATCAACATCGAGATCGCGCTTACCAGCACCGTCCCACTAGTAATCGTGAGCAGCAGGAAGGGGATGGTCCACCAATGGAGCGCGACATCGCTCCGGGTGAGACTCAGCCAGATCAATGTGCTGCCCAGAATCACCCCGCCGAAGCCGTGGATGCTGGAGAGCGCACCGGCACTCTGCAAAGCCGGTGAGATGGGCCGCACCAGGACACGATCGAATTCTCCGGAGTTCACTTTGGAGCGCAGTGTCCAGAATCCATCGCAGAAGAGCTCGCGCAGCCCGGTCGGGATCATGGCCAATCCATAGAGCAACATGATGTTCCAGACACTCCAGCCAGCGATTTGGTCGACCTGACCGAAGAGCGCGATGATGAAGACGAGTCCCGATGCCTGCAGCATCATCGCCCCCACGATACCGATCCAGAAATCGGCGGCGTACTCGACCGTGCTGCGGATTTGCATGAGCTGCAGCTTGAAGTAGATGCGCAGATTCTTGCGGAGAGCAAACAGGCTCATCTCAACCTCCCTGAATCTCGACGCGGTTGAACGCTGTTTGCCACGCCCAGTTGGCGAAGAAGATCATCGCCACCAGCCAGGCGGCGGAAAGTCCGAGAAGCTTCGCGGCTTCCCATCCCTCCACCTTGCCGAGGTAGAGCAGAATGGGCGTATTCACGATACCGCGCATCGGGGCGACATTCGCGACCGCTTGCAACCAGCCTGGCAGCATTGTCAACGGGATAATTGTGCCGCTCAGGATATTGATGACCGCCTCCCGGCTCCAGGAGATACCGACACCATTGAGTGTCCAAAAGGTGAGGAGGCTCACGCTGAAAACGATGAGCGCCTTGGTGAAGAAGCCCAGAACAACAGCGAGAACGAAGAGCAAGCCTGCGCTCACGCTTGCCGGTGTCTGGATACCGATAAAGACCATACCGACGATGATCGTGAGGATCAGGCTGATGATGCCTTCAACAATGGCCCAGCCAGTAGCGATGCTGAGTTGGCTGCCGCAGTAGTTCAGCGGTCGTGTGAGATCGCGCAGAATTTCGCCGGTGCGAATGGTTTGCATCATGTTGGAACTGATGCGCCAACCGATGAGCGCGTTGATGCCGTACGCCAATACCACATACGTGCGCATATCGTCCCAGGTGAAGCCCTGGATCATCTGTTTTTCGTTGAAGGCTGCCTTCCATAGATAGTAGATGATGAAGACCCAGATGAAAGTGAGGGCGATATTGGTGAGCGTGGTAATGCGATACGTGATTGCCTGCTGGAAGGATGTCAGCGCGATGCTCACGTACTTTGGACGAGCTTCCAATCTGATTTGCTCAGCCATTGGTCGACTCCGAGAAGCTTAGCGATCCCTCATAGAGATTGCGGATGATGCTCTCGGCCGAAGTCTCCTCGATGGAGATATCAGCGATCGGCAGCGATGTGGCCAAATCGCGGATGATTTCGCCGGAGGTTGAGAGCCGACTATCGAAGCGCACCGTTAAGGCGGTTGGTGAATCCTGTGCAGCCGAGGCGTGTGCGGGGAGGGATACAGATATGGCGCTGGCAGCCGCGGGGGTGTCGTCGCTGAGCGTGACCAGTACCTTCTGCTCCCAGCCAAAGCGGCGGGTGACCTCGGCGAAGGCACCGTCGTAGATGATCTGTCCCTTGTCGATCATGATCATACGCGGACAAAGTTCCTGGATATCGCCGATATCGTGGCTGGTGAGCATCGCTGTCAACCCACGCTCTTTATGCATGTATTTGATGAACTCGCGGAAGCGTGCTTTCACGCTCACATCAAGTCCAATGGTGGGTTCATCGAGATAGAGGATTTTGGGATCGTGCATGAGTGAGGCTGCCAAATCGCAACGCATGCGCTGGCCCAGGCTGAGTTGCCGTGCGGGTACATTCAGGAGCGGTGTGAGCTCCAGCACGTCCACCAGTTCATCGAAGGTGCGCTTGAATTGATCGGTGGGCACGCTGTAGATATCGCCGAGCATGCGCAGGCTTTCGATGACGGGGATATCCCACCATAGTTGAGTACGCTGCCCGAAGACGACACCGATGTTGCGAGCGTTCTCCTGTCGATTTTCGAACGGGTGAATACCGCAGACGGTTACCTCGCCACTGGTTGGCACCAGAATACCGGTGAGCAACTTCACGGTCGTGCTCTTGCCGGCACCGTTCGGGCCGACATAGGCGACAGATTCGCCCTCTTCGATACTAAAGTCGACGGAATCGACCGCGGTGAATTCTTTGAAAACCGGTTTGACCAGATGCTTGAGCGCACCCTTGAACCCCGGATCCTTCCGTGCGCGTTTGAAGCGCTTGGATAGATCGGTCGCGGTGATGATGGTCATGCAATGCCCTCCAGCTCGGAACGGAAAGGCTATTGTATCTGATTCAGCTCAGAATGGTCAGTGTCTACAGCAACTTTTCAGACGGACATTCACCTGTTGGTCATCTTGGCTGGATTGCGATTCGGTCGGTAGTAGCATGCCTTGTGCAGGCTCGAGAAGACACGCCGGGTGCTGGGCATTCACCACCGGGTGGCCATGAAGGCCACCACTACCGATGGAACGATTGATTTTATGCTCCACGCCGGAGAAGACTGCTCTAATCCCAGCTGATACCGGTGAAGTTCTCTTTGAATGCCTCGCGACTGGTGCTGACGGAATCGATCTCGTCCATAGCGGTGTGATCCTGCTCCAGGATCATGTAATCCAGGTGAGGGAGATTGGCCGCAGCGTCGATGATTTCCTGAATCGGCAGGATCCCGGTGCCGATCTCCACGAAGCAGCGCTTCTCCTTCTTCTCCACGAAGAGATCGTGGTCGATATTCTCGTCTGGATCGACGATGCCATCGTAGAGGTTCAGTGGTTGTGGTGCATTGGCCGGGAAATCCTTCTGATGCAGGAGGATGACGCGATCCGCGTAGCGTTCCATCCATGCGATCGGATCGACACCGCCGCGATACATCCAGTAGGTATCCATCTCGATCTTGACCAGATCGGGATCAGTATTCTCCATGATGATCTCGTAAACGTACTTGTCGCCGAAGCGCTGGAACTCCTGGAAATGATTGTGATAGTAGAGGCGCATCCCGTGTGCGCGGGCGAGTTCGCCGACCTGATTGAAGGTTTCGCAGCGACGGAGAACGTAGTCGATGTCGCCATAGGGGAAGAACTCGATATCGCAGCCAAACTGGGTATTACCGAGTTCTGCCTGGTAATCCAGCGCACGAGGCAGGATATCGACATTGAGCGGATTGATATGGCAGCCAACGATGGTAAGTCCAAGTTCGTCCAGTTTGGCCCGCATATCGCTGGCCGAAACACCGAACCCAACACCCGGATCGTTGAGGGCGTTGTGATTCGCTGCTTCAAGATACTTGAAGCCGGATTCCGCGATTCTCTCCAGCGTTCGCCAGGGATCAGCCTTGAGCGTTTCTCTTACCGAGTAAAGTTGTAGTCCGATCCGCAGGCTCATGATCTTTCCCTTTCCCCTATACGCCGAGTTTTATCACTCCTTACGATATGGCAGGGAGTGACTTTCGTCCATGTGTATTGCGGGCGGTCCCGGGCAACACCTACGGGAAAGGGGCGTGGCAGAGTTTTGAGACACCCAATCTACCCTAGACGGTGCAGGGCAGCAAGGCGTATCATTCCGAGTGGCATAGTCGGAAATGTATCCGGCATTTGATATCAACGGAAGGATCATACACCATGAAGCTCACCCGACGTTCATTCGCTGCTCTGGCGGGTGCTACACCGCTCGCATTTCAGGCGCGTGGATTCGCCCAGACACCGGCTGCCTCACCAGCCGCCGATGATCTCTTTGCCGATATCAATTTCACCCCGGGCGAGTATGAGACGCCGTTCGGTGTGATCCAGTTGCCAGAGAATCCGCAGCGGATCGTAACGTTGGATGATGGTCCGCTCGATGCCATCCTCGCACTCGGTGTGCAGCCCATCGGTTACACCGCCAGTTCCAATGGCGAAACCGCCGCTGCCTATCTCGCCGACAAGGTCTCTGCGGATGCCACTATCGTCGACGGTGGATGGACCGAGCTCGATATCGAGCAGGTGATCGCGCTGGAGCCAGATCTGATCATCGATTCGCGCTACCGTGATGAGGCCGATGTGATCAAGTTGAGCGAGATCGCGCCGGTCATGATCGCGGGTTCGCAGGATGAGGAATCACCGGAGAAGCTGCAGTGGTGGGAGCAGGAGCAGCTCGCCATCGGTCACGCCCTCGGCATGCTGGAGGAAGCCAAGCAGGTCGTGCTCGATCTGCGCGCTCGCGGCGCGGCCATCGCGGAGGAAGCTGGCGACAAGGCTGGTCAGTCCGTGGTTGTCTTCCGTCCTCAGGCTGATTTCCCTGTCATCATGAGCCATCACTGGATTACCGGTGTGGTGCTGACCTGGAGCGGTTTTGTTGGCAATGATCTCACCAATGAGACCCCCAGCCCGCATTCCGGCGATACCATCAGCCTGGAGATGCTGAATCTGATGGAGGCTGACTGGCTGTTCGCTGCTTCTCGTAACGAGGAGATGACAGCGGCGCTGGAAGCCTACAAGGAGAATGCGGCCTTCCAGACCATTACCGCCGTGAAGAATGGTCAGGTTGCGCTTGTTGCGGGCGATCTCTGGAGTGGTGCTACTGGTGTCCTCGCGGGTCATGCCATGATGGACGATATTGAAAAGATCATCATCAATGGTGACTACTAATCCGGATGTGATTGAAAGCCCGGCCATCGCGAAGCTTCGCGATGAGCTGGGCTCGAATACTGATGCCCTGGCGGCGTTCTGGGCAGAGGTGGCTACGCACGGCGCACCGCTCTTCGAAGCCTACGATGAGGAGACCCGCACCTGGCTGGTCACCTTTGTCTGGCGGGAAGATGGTCCGACCGAGAACGTTGTGCTGCTGGAGTGGGTTCGCCCCATCGATTTCCCGGCAAAGGTGATGACTCATCTGCCGGGCACGGATCTATGGTACGCCAGTATTCGTATGTTCGAGAGTGTGCGTACCCAGTATGGATTTGCGCCGAACGACAATCTGGTGCCAAAGCGGGAAGAGACCGATTGGGAAGCGCGCCGAGCCAAATGGACGACTGATCCGTTCAATCCCGAGACGGTGATCGATCCTGATTCGCCAGCGCTCCAGGCACTTCGAAGCTGGCAATCGGCTGTATTATCGCTGCCTTCTGCGAAGCCACAACCGTGGATTGTGCGTCGGGACGAAGTCATTCGTGGCGAGGTTACCGAACATACTTTCGCCGGTGAGATTCTCGGTAACGAGCGCCAGATATGGCTCTACAAGCATCCTGATGCCGCTGGCACTGTACCGTTACTGGTGCAGTTCGATGGTGATGGTCACGCAGATATCTTCCGTACCCCTACGGTTCTGGATAACCTCGTGGCCGATGGTGCCATTCCACCACTGGTGGCGATCTTTGTCGGCAATGTGGATCGGGGGGAAGAGCTCCCGTGTAACGCCGATTTCGTGAGGATGCTCAGTACCGAACTGGTGCCCTGGGCGCTGAACGAGTTGGATGTGCGAACGACCGCTGATCTGACGGTGGCCAACGGAGTGAGCTATGGTGGCCTGGCTGCCATGTTTGCGGGGCTGACCGCGCCAGAGACCTTTGGTCTCGTGGCGAGCCAATCCGGATCGTTCTGGTGGAAGCCGAATCCGATGGATTACAGCCGGACGATTGGTGTAACCGATGAGTATCAATGGCTGCCGACGCAGGTCGTGGATTGGCCGCAGGCTGATATCCGCATCTGGATGGAGGCGGGCACACTGGAGGGGCGTGGCTTCCAGGATTTCACGCCGACCTTGTTGGATAGCAATCGCCACATGCGCAATGTCCTGCGCGCACGGGGATACGACGTGACCTACCGTGAGTTCGATGGTGGCCACGACTATTCGGTCTGGCGCGACTCGCAGGCGGACGCGCTGATTCATTTGCTGGGGAAGTAAGCTCTCTGGCACAAACCGATGGGTGAAGATCTCAATTCTCTCGTAGCCCGCAGTTTATCTGCGGGCTCGCGGGGGTGTTTCGTCCGCCTTCGTGTGTGGTGCAGGGCTTTGGCCATTAATGCGCCTCACCCGTTAGTGGCGCATCTCGTGTGCGCCCAGATTTACCGGGTGACCATGAAGGTCACAACCACCGAACTGAGCGGCAACCCTCCTCATTGGCATCTATAAAGGCACTTCCAGGTGGGTAGTACTTGGCTAATACCCTAACGTTGCATTCACCCACAACACTGCGAGATTGGCCCAACCCGGTACGGTGGCTGGAATGGCATCCTCTATGCCGTAATCGGTCAGCTTGTTGCCTGCACTGATGCCGTGCGGTCCACGCTCGTACAGATGCAACTCCACCGGTACCCCGGCCTCCAGTAATCTCTCGGCAAAGCGGACGGACTGCAACGCAGGGACGGTCTCGTCGGCAGCGGTATGCCACAGAAACGTGGGGCAGGTCTCTGCGCTGATGTAGTTAACCGGATCGCTCTCCGGAATCCGTTGCACCGCTATCGCCCCGACCGTCTCGGCAGTGCGTTCATCGATATTGGGGAAGGCGTGGAAATCGGTGATGGCATAGCAGAGCACGGCCGCATTCGGTTGATTGCTATAGCTGCCCAGATCACCGAGATTCGCCCTGGCGATATCAATGCTCTCGGCTTCCTTCCACGTATCCAGATGCCATTGTGTCGCCAGCATGGCGGCGCAGTGACCACCTGCGGAGAATCCCATGATCGCAACTTGGTCCGGGTTCACACCCAGCCGTTCGGCATTGGCGCGCACCCAGCGTACGGCCATGCTGAGATCAACCAGGGGATGAGGATAAACGGAGTCATCGCCAATGGAGTAGGAGAGCACGAAGGATTGGTACCCCTGCTCCATGAATGGCATCGCCGCTGGTAATCGTTCTCGATCGGCGAGAATGCGATAGCCTCCACCGGGGCAGATGATCATGGCAGGGCGAGATGTTGGCGAGGAGATGTGCCCAATTTGTGCTGTGAGCGACTGCTCGATGATATAGGCATCAAGCACGACATTGCGTTGGCCGTTGAGGGTGACCGATTCAGTGCGGATTCTCATACCAATAGTTATCCCTGTTCTCTTTGCGTTGCTACTCTGGCTGCATCGCCTATAAAGTCCAAATCACGCTGAACCTGGCTGATGTTCACACTTCCATTGGCTTCGACGGAGGTTGATTCCAGGCATAGATCAATGATCTGAGGTAAGGAGCTGGCCTTTTTGCATACATAACCAAAATCTATCGTGCCTTCACCAGGGTGGAGGTATATCCGTTTGCCATTGCTATCAATCAACGAACCGTTGAAGTCCTTGATGTGAATCTCATCAGTTCGGCCCAAGATAGATAGATCTTCCATCGCGGTAGATATCTCGTCATGCATCGCGAGAAATTCAGTGTCGAGGGTAAAGCGGGAGTTTGGATGGGTATCCGCGATGAAGCGTAGATGTGAGGATGGGGTATGACGGACGCAAGGAATAGATTCGATGGTAAGGGTTACCGATGAGTCATTGGCGATTTCAAACGCAGCATCCAACTGGGCGAGGTTCCGTTCGATGTGTTCATCACTGTCAGGCAAACCCCAAAGATGCAAAATCAGCCTCTCAATGTTGAGATGCTGCGCAAGACGGGCGTTTATCTGAAGGCGATCAAGACCCATTTGGATGTTTGATTTAGAAGAAGAACCCAAGAGGGGGCCAATCGACTTTTCGGTGTGGAGCGAGATCAGCCGCTCCTGGCTCGAAGGAGGGAGGTGCTGGAACTCGTCCAAACATTCATAGAAGGACGGATAGAAAATCAGTTCAAATCCATCGCAATCAATTGCCCCCATGAAGGCCAGAATCGCGTGCAGATCGGTGCGATCTGGATCACGAGAAAAAGCACCAGTGCTGCAAAGGACTCGTCCAATCACATCGAGTTCATTCTATTCACCCACCATACCGTCGAGGGTTTCGCGGATAATATCGGCGTGTCCGCAGTGACGTGCGGTCTCCTCCAGCATATGTCCCATGATCCAGCGCAGCGACCGGCGACGCTCGTCATCCTGATACCACGCGGCCAAATCATCCATGCCGTAGTAGCCGATGATTTCATCGGAGAGCGCAGTCTCCTTCTTGTAGAAGTCGATAATGCCTTCACCCGTGTCATCAGGCTCGATGCGAAAGTCTGCATCGGAGTTGTCATGATGCCAGGGAATGTAGACATCCCGGCCCGCCATCACATACTGGAACCATTGCCGCTCGACAAAGGCCAGATGTTTGACCAGCCCAAGCAGTGTCAGCGATGACGATGTTGGTCTGGCGCGCAGCTGTTCTTCGCTGAGGCCAGCGCATTTCCAGAGCAGTGTTTCCCGCTGAAACTCGAGAAAGCCATGGGTTGTCGATTTTTCGTCGCCATGGAATGGCGGACGTAGCCGGTAGGTATCGCTCAATCTCGTTCCCTCACTTTTCGATCAGGGATTTCCATTCCTCGCACGTCCACATATTGGTGGGATGCTCCCAGGCGTAGGCCTGAGCCTCCTGCAGGACATCATCATACAGATCGTCGGGCTTATATGCTCGAGCCCGGGCGTAACCGCCACGTACGAGGACCTCGCTGAGGAGATAGATATCACCGGTCTCGGCATCCTCGATAAAGACATGACGCAGGAAGCGACCATTCGGATCCTTGTTACTGATATCTTGCTGAATCCAGACACGTGTGCCCTCGGGGAGAAGCGTCTTTACGAACGCCGCGCTCTCCGGCCCGAAGCATTCCTCGTCTTTGTAGCCTGCTATTTCCGGAGCCTGAATACCGATGAGTCGATAGCTCTCATACCAGTCATCATCGGGTTCGGTCAGATAAATCGTATCGCCATCATGCACATGGTCGACCCGCATCTCGACTGCATCATCGGGGAGTTCCCATGTCAACGTATCGAAGTAGTCGAAATCCCGCAGATCGGGTGTGGGTACCGCTTCTTCTGCGGCGACCAAACTGCCGAAGCTCAACATGAGTACAGCGATGAGAGAGAGGAGAATACGCATGAGACCTCCTAAGGATCGACCAACACGTGATAGGATACAGGTACAAGCGTCAGGGGTGCCCGTTTGGGCTGAGATTACACCCTTGGAACCTGATCCGGTCGATACCGGCGGAGGGAGGCGCCTCAATCCAGGCATCACGTCCGGTTTGTCGCCCTCCTCACTCAGGTTGGCGGCATTCACGTTTTTTCGGGGTATTGATGCAGGAGTCTCCGCTCGTTATCACGTATGTCACTGATCCGGATTTGGACGAAGCTGGCCAGCGTCGTGTCGTCCGTGAGGTGGTTGCCTGTGCGCAAGTGGCGAGACTACGGATAGCTTTTCGGCTTCCTGATAGCACCGACGAGGAAGTGCGTGTGTTGATCGACTGGTATTCGGGATTGGCGAATGCGGATCAGCTTCTGCCGCCCCTCACTCACAATCGCCCGGCAGTTACAGAGGCCATACCGGGTGGTGAGGCGTGGTTGCCATCGCGTTGCCTTCGGGATGAACAGGCACACGCCGATGCATTCTCTGTGCATAGTCAGGATGAAGCGCGGATTGCCATTGCGCGAGGCGCGAGCGAACTGATCTATGGCCACGTTTTTGCTTCGGACTCGCATCCTGGTGAATCCCCGCGAGGGATGGCGACGTTGGCAGCTATCGCGGCGAATATGCCGAACGTGACGGCTATTGGCGGCATCAATGAGCAGACGATTGGCGCGCTTGGAGCTATAGGCATACGCCGGATTGCAGTGATCAGAGCGATAAGTCGCTCTCCGGATATTCCATCCACGCTTCGGCGGATGGAGGAGAGTTGGCATGCAGCCTACAACGAAGGAAGATACGAACATGGATGATGATAAAGACATTAAGCATCTGAACGATTTTGGTGGCATGAGCTGTCTGCTACTCACGATTACGACCTACCTGGCGCAGCGGCGGATCAAACCGGAATCGGTGGCTGTAGCGGTGAACGATGAGGTGATCCCCCGTAGCCTTTGGGATGAGTTCAATATCAAGAACGAGGACAAGGTAGAGATCGTTCGCGCGGTTTCCGGTGGCGATCATGCGGATACGTTGACGATTGCGGGCCACACATTTGGCTCGCGGCTCTTTGTCGGTACGGGCAAATATCCGGATACTGCCTCAATGGTGGCATCGCTGGATGCCAGCGGCACCGAGATGGTGACGGTCGCTATCCGCATCATGAATCTGGATAGCAGTGAGCCATCAATTCTGGAAGCCATTGATCTTTCTCGTTACAAGCTGTTGCCAAATACCGCTGGTGCCTACACCGTGAAAGATGCGGTCAAAATGGCGAGGCTGGCACGCGAGGCGACCGGTACCAACTGGATCAAGCTTGAAGTAATCGGCGATCAACGTTCGCTTTGGCCGGATGTTGCGGCCACGATCGAGGCGACGAAGATCCTGGTCGCTGATGGTTTTGTGGTCTTACCTTATACTTCGCCGGACCTGGTCGTGGCATTACGTCTCGAAGAGGCTGGTGCAGCGACGGTGATGCCCTTGGCATCGCCGATCGGTTCCGGGCAAGGTATGCAGGATTGGAAGAGCATTGAGCGCATCATCGACGCGGTCACCGTGCCGGTTGTCGTCGATGCTGGTATTGCCGTACCGAGCGATTGTGCTCTGGCAATGGAGCTTGGTGCGTCCGCAGTGCTGGTGAATACCGCCATCGCCCGTTCCCAACACCCGGAGCAGATGGCCGCCGCCATGAAGCTTGGTGTGGAAGGCGGACGCCTCGCTTACCTCGCGGGCAGGATGGAACGGACCAATTACGCCAACCCCAGTAGTCCCGTTGGTGGTGTGCCGTTGGCAATCGAGTAGGGGATTGGTGGGTAGCCTCCATTTGCTGCGGATGTGGCTGGGGTACCATACACAGGCAAGCTTTATGCATACAAGGAGTAAACAATGCCGAAAACCGAAATCGCAGTACCCCATAATCTTGGCAAGGATGAAGCACTGAATCGCCTTCAGGGTATGCTCAGTTCGGTCAAAGAGAACTACGGGAATCAGGTCTCCGATTTGCACGAGAACTGGACCGCTGATGGTGGATCCTTTAGCTTCAAGGCAATGGGATTCAAGATCAGTGGCGAGCTGACCGTCACCGATGACGATATGCGCGTGAATGCTGAATTCCCCTGGGCAGCCAAGCCATTCCAGAGCACGATCGAGACTGCTATCCGCGAACGGGCAGAGCGACTGCTCGCCTAGCGATACGTGATCCCTGGCCCCCGATTCAGTACGGATTGGGGGCTTTCGCGTTTTCGCTTTCCGGCCTAGAATGCCCAAAACGTATCCAGGCAGTTCCTGTAATTATGCTCATCATTGGAGAAAACATGTCCGACAATACCGAAACCGCCACACTCGCCAAGCCCGAGCTTCCTGCTGAGCCGATCGTGAAGCAGCACAGCATTCTGGTCGATGGCAAGAAGCTGAGCTATACCACCACGACTGGCCAGATGCCCATCTTCAATGACAAGGGTGATCTGCGCGCGAAGCTCTTCTACGTGGCCTACACCAGGGATGGTGTGAAGGATTCCGCCACGCGTCCGCTTACCATTGTCTACAACGGTGGACCTGGCTCCAGTACGATCTGGCTGCATATGGGTGGCCTGGCACCGCGGCGAGTGGTGATGCTGGACGAGGGTGGTATGCCCAAGCCACCCTTCAAAATGGTCGACAACGAATACACCTGGCTCACCGAGACGGACCTGGTCTTTGTCGATCCGGTCGATACCGGCTTCAGCCGCGCGGTTAGCGATGATGAAGCCAAGGCGGCCAAGGGCGTCGACGGCGATATCGAATTCGTCGCAGAGTTCATCCGCATGTATCTGGTGCGGAACGCGCGTTGGACAAGTCCGCTCTATCTTTCCGGCGAGAGCTACGGTACCTTCCGCAGCGCTGGTCTTGCTGGCTACCTGATTGATCGAGGTATCGCGCTGAATGGCATCATTCTCATCAGCAGCATTCTCAATATGCAGACCGCCCGCTTCACACTTGGTAACGATCTTCCGTTCCAACTCTTCCTGCCAACCTATGCCGCCACCGCGTGGTATCACGGCAAGGTGGACAAGAAGTTGAAGAAGAAATCGATTCGCGAGTTCCTGGATGAGGTAGAAGGCTGGGTCGAAGGCGAATACGTACAGGCACTCAGTCTCGGAGATCGCATCAGCGACGAACACTCGGCGAAGATCGCCGAGAAGCTGCATGCCTATACCGGACTCTCGCTGGACTACATCCAGAACAGCAATCTCCGCATCAACATCCATCAGTTCTGCAAAGAGCTGAAGCGTGATGAGCGTCGCCATGTTGGTCGCCTTGATAGCCGCTTCGAGAGTTGGGACAAGGATGGTGTGGACGATGTGGCCGAGTTCGATCCGAGCATGAACGGCATCATCCCGCCGTTTGGCAGCGTACTTATGCCTTACATTCGCACCGAACTCGGATATGAAAGTGATGTGGAGTACCACATCATCCGTGGCTTCCGGGACTGGAATAACGGTGATGCCAGCAAGGGCTACGCTGATACCAGCGATGCTCTCCGTGCTGCCTGGGCCAAGAATCCATATATGAAGGTCTATATCGCCAGCGGCTACTACGATCTCGCGACACCGTATTACGCCACCGAA
Organism: Thermomicrobiales bacterium; assembly: GCA_020432165.1. Taxonomy (GTDB): domain Bacteria; phylum Chloroflexota; class Chloroflexia; order Thermomicrobiales; family UBA6265; genus UBA6265. The sequence goes on along the minus strand of JAGQGU010000065.1, from coordinate 810 downwards.
TACACCTTCTCACATATGAATTTGGACAAGAGCGTACGTGGCAATATCCATATTGAGGAGTTTGAGACCGGCCACATGGTCTATGTCGATTTCGGCTCGCTCGTGCGCCTGAACGAGACCTGCCGGGTGTTCATTCGCGAGAACGCATAGGATCAGAGATCTCTTCGTTACCGGTCAGGACTCCGAACATATAGTGGGACAGGAGCATCCGTTCCGAGAAAACAGATAACGACGGGCAGCGACAGCGTAGACTCGGGCCTCGCAAGGCGCTTGCGCCTGCGAGTTGCCCGGGTTGGTAGCGCCGGGTTTTATACCCGGCGAATGCGGCCAACTCCGCCACGTGTTCCGGGGTCTCTCGCCGGGCAACTACTTGAACCCGCCCCCCTGCGGCTCCGCTCGAGATCGCAGGGGCGCCGAGACGTTCCGTCGCTGGCGAGGGACGAGTCTACATTTTGCGAGTCCTCTGAATCATTTTCTCGGTACAGATGGGGACAGGAGCCGGGGCAGATTTGTGAACTGCCCCGGCTCTTTTTTGTGCGTTGACTTAGAGCCAGTTCCGGATGTACTGACACACGCATGGATTGGTAGAGGGGCAGTTTATCTGCCCCTAGGGGAGACAAGCTCCTCTGCTACCGATCTCTTACATGACAATACATACCGAATCCGCTCTAAGCGCATATCAATAAGTTGTGACAGTCTGGCACAATGGGAACACGTAGAGGAGACATCCGATGGCAGGTTCCCTAGGTGCCCATGTGTCCACGCTCCGGTCATTGACCAGACAAGATCCCAGTCCGCAAGTGCGTCACC
>JAGQGU010000013.1 GCA_020432165.1 Thermomicrobiales bacterium | reverse complement strand
CCAAAGGTCGGAGGTTCGAATCCTCCCCCCGCCACCCCTGTGAACGATGAGTCAGACACCTGGTGTCTGGCTCTTTTGCGTTCCCCCAAAATGCATCTTCCAGGAGTATATTGGCACATTCATACGAATCTCAATCTTTCCATATAGCTATGGATCGTGCAGTGTACTATTGCCGTATTGCGTTCTTGATTCATCACGGAAAGCCACTCAATGGAACAACAATCTCGCAGAAAAACGTCCACGCTCGCAGCAGGGGCTGCCGTTGGTATTGCCATTGGTGCCTGGAGTATGCGTAAAGTCGCTGATTTCGCCAACAAGCCCCGTACATCGTCCTTGATCGATTGGGATCATGCGCGCGAGATTGCTACCCGGATGAACGTCGAGGGTGCGCTAACCGCGACGGAGCGGGAGAGCCTGAATGCGTATTACGACGATCTCGTCCAGAAGTGCATTCCTATCATCGAATCCTACACAGGTGTCGTATTACCACCGGCTGATGAGCGCACGTTTGCCTTTGACCGCGTGGATTGGATCAATGCCAATCTCGAGGGATTTCAACGCATGTTCGCTCCCATCGAAGCGATGCAGGAAGAGAAGATTCGTACCTCTACAATCTCACGGGCGTTCTCGGGTGTGAATCAAAGCCTGATGTCTTATGAGGTCGGCACACTGCTTGGTTATATGGCTCGACGTGTGATGGGGCAATATGATCTCGCGATGTTCGGTCGCGAACCGGTGGCCGATCCCGGCAAGCTCTACTTCGTCGAACCGAATATTCGTGGTATCGAACGTAAACTCGGCATGCCGAAGGAAGATTTCCGCATGTGGCTGGCGCTACATGAAACCACGCATGTCTTCGAGTTCGAGGCACATCCGTGGGTGCGGCAGCACTTTAACGCCCTCCTGGAGCGCTATATGCAGTTCCTGCAGCAGGATACTGAGTTCCTGAAGCAGGGGATGCGTGGGCTCAAAGTCTTCGCGAATCGCATTCGCAACAGCTCGGATGAGGAGACTCAAGCCAATAGCTGGATGGAAGCGCTGATGGATCAGGATCAACGCACGCTTTTCAATGAGATGCAGGCGATGATGAGCGTGATTGAAGGCTATTCCAATCACGTCATGAATGCAGTTGGGAAAGATCTCCTGCCGCGTTACGATGAAATCTCTCGCAAGTTCGAAGAGCGACAGGCCATGCGATCACAGGCGGATATTCTCTTCGGTAAACTGACTGGTCTCAACGTGAAGCTGGAGCAGTATCGACAGGGCGAGGAGTTTATCGACGCAGTGGTCGAGAAGCGGGGACACGCCTTCGCGTATCGCGTTTGGGATAAGCCGGAGCATTTACCGACCATGGCGGAACTGAAGGATCCGGATATCTGGATTCATCGCATCGAGACACTTACCACCGCGTAGTAGCATGAGTCGATCTATTTGGATCGACTCAGCCTGCCTATTCCCCAGATTCGCGACCAAGGTCCATGTGCGCCCAATCGTTATTGCTCTGAAGGATGGCGCGGGCGTAATTGATCTCGCCAATGTGATAGACCGGATGCTGAATTACGACTTCAATGATGCGTTGATAGGTCCAGGGGTCACCCCACGGGCAAAGTTCCGTGAGTTGGGAGTCGGTTAGCCTGGCAATACTGTTTCGGAACCGGGCGTGGGTCTCCCGTAACCAGGAGATCATCTCAGCAGGACTGTCGCCAGGCAGCACCCCGTCGATGGCCGGATCGTCCCAGGCTCGCGTGCCATCGCCGAAGACATGATTCTCATATCCCAGGAAGACGATACCGATGTGCTTTACGATATCGCGGATGGTGCGGGACTCTGGTGCAGGCTGGGCGTCCCAGTCTTCCGGTCGAACGTTATGAAGGTTCCAGAGCAGCGAGTGCCAATGCTGGGTGCCGAACTGCTCTGGAGATTCCTCCAGCGTATGGTCCAGCAAGCCCACAAGCTGGCTTACCAGTGGATTCTCGATGTCGTGATTCTCATTGCTCATCTTCTCGCCCCATATCCTGATGATCCCAATCGTCGTTGCCCTGGAGTAGTGCGCGAATGTGGTTGATCTCACCAATATGATAGAAGGACGTCTGAATCTGCAATTCAATCAGGCGCCTAATCTCGAACTTTTCACCCCACACGGCTTCAGCACGATCATCCAACTGGTGATCACTGAGCTTCGTGAGTGCTTCGCGGTATCGAGCATGTGCCGCTCGCAGCCAACGCTCTACTTCGGCCGGGCTGGTGCCGGGCAGGATTCCGTCGAGATCATCATCGCCCCACTGACGCGGCTTGCCAGTGAGTCCGTTATCACCATACACAGCCCAACCGCGGCCAATGTGGATGACCAACTCGCGGATCGTGCGACCGCCGCCAACCGGCAGGGCATCCCAATCCTCCGGACGCACATTGTGGAGATTCCAGAGCAGTGAATGCCAGTGGTCCCAACCAAAGCCATGTTCTTCCAGAATGTGGTCGAAAAGGATGGTCAGTTCGTTGATGGCGGATCTATCGGTCATTGATGGACTCCTTCGAAAAACTGAAACGGGTGTACATCTGCTACCAGAGTACACCCGCATTCATGTCAGATTGTGTCCTGATTGAAGCGGATTCCTGATGTACGGATACATACCGGACAGGTAGCAGGGGAGCTTGTCTCCCCTCTGGGGCAGCTCGTCTGCCCCTCTACCGAATCCTCGCATGACAACACCTGGCGGATCCGTTCTAGTGGCGGAAGTGTCGTCGGCCGGTGAAGACCATGCTGATGCCAGCTTCGTTGGCTGCGGCAATCACTTCATCGTCGCGCATTGAGCCACCCGGCTGGATCACAGCGGTGATGCCAGCAGCGATAGCCTCCTGAAGACCATCCGCGAAGGGGAAGAAGGCATCACTGGCCATCACGGCCCCTTGCGCCTTGTCTCCAGCCTTGCGGGCAGCGATGGCAACACTCTCCAGACGATTTGGCTGGCCGGCACCGAGTCCGACAATCGCGCGATCCTTGACGAAGACAATCGCATTCGACTTGATCTGTGGAATCACTCGCCAGGCATATTCGAAGTCCGTCATCTCGGCGGCTGTCGGAGCCTTCTCGGTTACGACCTGCCAGTTGGCGGGATTCTCGGCCTCGATATCGGGTTCTTGTACCAGTAATCCACCACTGATCGGGCGAATATCGAGCTCAGATATGGGCGCTCCTTCGCGATTTGGCACGCGGAGGATGCGCGTGGCCTTCTTCTTCATCAGGATCTCGAGCGCGTCCAGATCGTAATCGGGTGCAAGGATGATATCCAGCTTCAGCTTGCGCATTTCCTGTGCGGTTGCCAGGTCGACCGTGCGATTCAGGGCGACGATGCCGCCAAACGCACTCACCGTATCGCCCTGGTACGCGGCAAGATAGGCATCAACCAGCGAATCCCGTGTTGCCAGTCCGCACGGAACGGTGTGCTTGATGATGGCAACGGTTGGTTCATCGAAGAGCTGCGCGGCATTCCAGGCGGCATCGGCATCGAGATAGTTGTTGAAGCTGAGCTCCTCGCCTTTCAGCGAGGTCGCATCCAGGAGTCCTGGTGCTGGCTTCCCCGCTCGTAGGCGCGTATAGGCGGCCGCGTGTTGATGGGAATTTTCGCCATACTTGGGTGTCTTCGCGAGACGCATTCCCACCGAAAGTTCGCGCGGGAATGGAGGGGTCTCCCCACGCAGATACTCAGCCACCAGCGAGTCATAGGTGGAGACGTGACCGAACGCCTTGGCCGCGAGCGATCGTCTGAGCTCAATCGGAAAGTCCTGCGCGTGGATAGCCGGCACCAGGCCAGCGTAATCGACAGGATCGGTCACCACCAGCACATGGGCGAAGTTCTTGGCCGCAGCTCGCACCATTGCCGGTCCGCCGATGTCGACTTGCTCGATGATGTCTTGTTCGCTCAGTTCATCCTGCATCACCGTGCGCTCAAACGGATAAAGATTGGAGACGAGAATGTCGATGCCGACGATGCCGTACTCCTCCATTTGGGCGAGATGATCTGAAAGATCGCGACGTGCCAGCAGACCGCCGTGAATCTTGGGATGGAGCGTTTTTACACGGCCATCCAGCATCTCAGGCGATCCGGTGACCTCGCTCGCCTGCAATACAGGTAACCCTGCTTCGGCAAGGGCCGCCGCTGTACCACCGGTGCTGATCAGTTCATAGCCAGCCTCGTGTAACACGTGGGCGAAATCGACCACCCCGCTTTTGTCAGAAACACTCAAAAGTGCACGCATCTATCAGTTGTCCTTGTGTTCGCGAGCATTCCAGGCTCGCACATTGGCGCGTATCTGATCAGCGTGATCATGAAGATGCACGCTGTATGTCCGTAACCAGTCTAGTGCAGAGTAGGGTCCGGATTCAGAATGGGTGCCAATTGCAGCCCACTGCGATTGCGCCAGCCGTTCCAGCACCGGTACCGTCCAGGCGCGTGCTGCCTCCACCGCTGCCAGAGCCAGGTCAGGATTGAGATCGTGGTAGTCGAAGACGCGTACCCACTCGTTTTGATCGTAGCCGATGATAACCGGCTCGGCTTCGGCGGTAAGCATGCGGATACGAATGGCGGCATTCAGCTCGGAATCCGCGCAGTGGCAGATGATCTCGCGAGCACTCCAGTCATCGGGGGAGGGTCGATAGAGACGAACGTCAGGAGGACATTCATCCCAGGCCAGACGAAGAGTCGCTGGTCCATCCGCATAGCGTCGAATGAGTTGGATTCTCTCCATTTCATCCGAAAGAGCATCGTTACCCAAAATAACCTACTCCAATCATCGGATATATGACATACTGTTTTCATCGGAATTCGTTGTGGCCACCGAATCCTGATTCAGTACCGTACAGCTATTCTGCCAAGGAGTTTCACAAATGTCACTCGAGATGAATCGTCGCGCCGTCCTGAAGTACGCTGGCGCCGGTGCAGCACTGTTCGCTGCTGGCGGCTTTGGTCGCCTCGCATTCGCCCAGGATGCCACACCATCGGCTGAGGCTGAGGTCGTCATTAGCGTTGTCGAAAGCCCGGGTGAGGGTGAACTTACCATCACGCACGCTCAGGGCGAAACCGTCGTCAAGAAGAATCCCGAGAAGATTGTCTCCTTCGATGTCGCTTCCATCCAGACAATCGAGTTCCTCGGTGGCACACTGGCCGGTGTGCCGGAACTGGAGCTTTCTGGCGAAGGTCTGTCATCCTCCGATGCCGAGATCGTTGGCTCTCTCTTCGAGCCAGATTACGAGGCTATCAATGCCATGCAGCCAGATCTGATCATCGTGGCTGCTCGTTCCGCGGCTGCGTATCCTGATCTCGCCAAGATCGCACCGACGATTGATGTGAGCTTTGGTTCGCACATGGTCGATTCGCTGCATCAGGTGAGCACGGTGATCGCCACCATTATCGGGAAAGAAGCGGAGGCGGAGACTGCTCTCGCCGATATCGATGCCCGGGTTGCCGCCCTGCAGGCTACTGCAGCCGATGCCGGTACCGGTATGGTCATCATGGTCAGCGGCGGTGCGGTGAGTGCTCTGGCTCCGGGGAATGCCCGCGGTGGTCGCGGCGCGCTGATCTACGATGTCCTCGGTATTCAGCCTCCGATCGAAGACCTGGAAACCGCCACGCATGGTGAACCGATTTCGTTCGAGTTCCTGCTTGAGCATAATCCTGACTGGCTCTTCGTGATCGATCGCGATGTTGCCACTGGTGAGGCCGAGGAGGGTAGTGCTCCCGCTGAGGAAGTGTTGAACAACGATATCGTTCATCAAACCACTGCCTACCAGAATGACCAGATTGTGTACGTGAATCCGTTCGATTGGTACATCATCACTGGTGCTGGTATCCCGAGTATGGACCGCATGCTTGCCGAGCTGGAGACTGCCTTCGGCGCCTAGTATGTGGAGAATGCCGGCGGGTCAACACCTGCCGGCGTTCTGTGTTTGCTTCGGGGGAGGTACGTTTTGTCTGCACGCGCGCTCTCGTCACCCGCGCATACAAGGTGGATGGTGACGCTGATTCTCCTGACATGTCTGCTGGCGTTGGCCAGTGTCATGATCGGTGTCTATAGCCTGAACTGGCACGACATTCGCACCCAGAGCGACGAATTCGATTCGTGGATGGTGCTGGTCGTCAGTCGCGTTCCGCGGACGATGGCGATCATCCTTATCGGAGCCAGCACAAGCATCACCGGCATGATCATGCAGATGCTCTCCCGCAACAAATTTGTCTCGCCAGGGACCTCAGGTACAGTCGAGTCTGCCAGCCTTGGCATTCTCATTGTGACGTTGCTGTATCCTGCGGCACCGATTGGCTTGAAGATTCTCTTCGCGACCATGGCTGGCATGATAGGCACAGCCTTCTTTCTCTTTATTCTCCGTCAAATTCCCATGAAGTCTCCGCTGATGGTGCCACTGATCGGCATCATGCTTGGTGGAGTCATCGGATCAATCACCTCGTTCTACGCCTATCGTTACGAACTGCTGCAAAGTCTGAACGCGTGGACGAATGGTGATTTTAGCCGTGTTCTCAAGGGCCGCTACGAGCTTTTGTATCTCTCCGGCCTACTGACGGCGATCTCCTGGTTCGCTGCAGATCGGTTTACCGTCGCCGGTTTGGGGGAGTCGTTCACGACCAACCTTGGACTTAACTACGGTCGGGTCATGGCGTTCGGATTGGCGATCGTTGCAGCTGTCACTGCGGTCAACGTGGTCACCGTCGGTGCGATCCCTTTCCTGGGCCTCGTTGTGCCAAACGTTGTCAGTGCGGTAATGGGCGATAACGTTCGGCGGACGGCGCCCTGGGTTGCTATTTTTGGTGCGATGTTTCTGCTTGCCTGTGATATTGCTGGTCGAACGCTGCGCTATCCGTACGAGATACCCATAAGCGTCGTGGTGGGTGTTGTCGGCAGCGTGATGTTCCTGGTGATACTGCTAAGGAGGGGCGAGCGTGTTGCGTAGCGAACCTCTGCCCACAGCCTCCGCCGCTCCTCGTGTGATCCTGACACCCATGGTGCGATTGATCCTGATCGCGCTTGTAGCGGCGGCGATGATCGTTATCTTCATGACCATAAACTCGCGGGGTAACTGGGACTTCGTTTTGCCATTCCGGGGCCGAAAGGTGCTGGCGATTGTGGTGGTTGCGGTAGCCATTGCCATTAGCACTGTCGTTTTTCAGACAATCACGGCCAATCGTATTCTTACTCCCAGCATCATGGGGTTCGATGCCCTTTACATGCTGGTGCAGACCATCGCCGTCTTCTCCCTCGGTGGTTCGAGACTACTGCAAGTCGATCCCAGACTCCGCTTTCTTGTCGATGTACTTGTCATGGTGGTCTTTAGCGGACTGCTTTTCTGGTGGCTCTTTATCAAGTCCAACCGATCTCTCCATATGCTGGTGCTCATCGGTATCATCTTCGGCACACTCTTTCGTAGTGCCACCAATATGCTGCAGCGCATGATCGATCCGACGGATTTCGCGGTACTGCAGGATATCGGTTTCGCCAGCTTCAACTCTGTTGATCCTACGCTGGTGGGTCTTGGCGCAAGTATCGTTGTCGTTATGGCGCTCATTGTGGCGTGGCGGAACCGCATTCTGGATGCGATGCAGTTAGGGCGTGCGCCAGCCATCTCCATTGGTGTGGACTACTCGCGGGAGGTGATGATTGTGCTCGCACTAACGAGCATTCTCATTTCAGTTAGCACCGCCCTGGTAGGACCGATAACCTTCTTTGGATTGCTGGTCGCGCATCTGGCTTATCAGACAGTTGGCAGCTCGGCCCATCGGTACACGGTGCCGGCCGCATCGTGTTACGCGATCACCTTTCTGGTGGGTGGCCAGCTTATTCTGGAACATGTCTTCAACTTCAATTCCAGCCTATCGATCATGGTGGAGTTCGTGGGTGGAGTGCTCTTCATCCTCCTACTCATCAGAGGAAACAGGAAATGATTGAGATTCAGGATGTCACCAAACGCTATGGCGAAAACGCTGTGGTGGACAATGTCTCCGCCAGTATCCGTAAGGGTGGCATCACCAGCCTGATTGGACCCAACGGAGCCGGCAAATCCACACTGCTCGGTATGATGAGCCGCCTGCTCAAGATGGACGAGGGGGTCATTACCGTGGACGGTTTGGATGTGAACCAGACGCCAGGGGATCAAATGGCGCGCAAACTGGCGATTCTTCGTCAGCAGAACCACTTTGAGGCACGCCTGACAGTGGAGGACCTGGTTACGTTTGGGAGGTTTCCGTATTGCAAGGGGCGCCCCACGATTGAGGACAAGAAGTTCGTTGATCGCGCCATTGAATATATGGAGCTCGGAGACCTCCGCTACCGCTTCCTGCACGAGCTGAGTGGTGGTCAGCAACAGAGGGCGTTCGTTAGCATGGTGCTGGCGCAGGATACCGAGTATTTGCTATTGGATGAACCCCTGAACAATCTGGATATGCGGCACAGTATCGCCATGATGCAGCAGCTGCGGCATATCGTGAACGATTTCAACAAGACCGTGATCATCGTTCTTCACGATATCAACTTTGCTTCCTGGTACTCCGATGACATCCTGGCGATGCGCGATGGCAAGGTGGTCTATCACGCCGGACCTGATGTGGTTATCACCCCCCAGGCACTCCTGGATCTCTACGATGTGGAAGTGACGGTCGAAACCATACAAGGTAAGTCCGTGGGCGTGTACTATGGCGCCATGACAGTGGCGACGCAGCGGAGTACACAACCAGGGAATGACTGATTTCATCACCAGCGCGAGCAATCCGCTGGCCAAACGTATACGTGCCTTGGCAGACAAGCGCACGCGAAGGCGTGAGGGATGCTTTGTCGTCGAGGGACAACAACCCGTCTGGCGCGCAGCCGAGAGTGGTTGGGAGATCGATACCCTCGTGATCGCTCCGGAGGTGATCACGAATCACGCCGCCAATGTGATGATCCAGCAACTTGAGCGCGATGACGTGCGGATAGCGTCCGTGAGTGCCGATCTCTTTACTCGGCTCTCCGAGCGAGATGGACCAGCCGGCATCATGGCGATTGTGCGCACACGCACGATACCGTTGCCAATGGTGGGAGAGGGCGATCTCTGGGTCATCCTGCATCGAATCCACAATCCCGGAAATCTCGGCACGATCATCCGTACGGCAGACGCGACCGGTTGTGCAGGCATCGTGCTCTGTGGCGATAGTACTGATCCCTTTGATCCTGTCGCGGTGAAGGCGAGCATGGGCTCGATCTTTAATGTCCCCCTAGCGATCGAGCGCGAGTTCACGAACGTACGGGATTGGGCGCGTGCGCAAGGGTTGAGATTGGTTGGAACCTCTGGCTATGCGGAAGCGGATCACTGGAGCTTCGACTGGACGCCTCCTGTCGCGATTCTCCTGGGGAACGAGGGCGATGGTCTCACAGACGATTTGCTTGCATCCGTCGATGCTACCGTACGTATCCCGATGACGGGCACCGCAGAGTCGCTCAACCTCGGCGTCGCGGCCAGCGTGTTGATGTACGAAGCACGGCGAGGACGAATCTCCTAGGCACCTGTGGCACAATTGCTTACCAGAAGGAGTGCTGCATGTCACCTGAATCACGAAAACTTCCGCCCCATCTGCAGGAAGCGTTTGCAAAACGCGCGCGCTCTATTGATGATCCGCAGGCTGCGGAGGAGTCTCGCAAGAAAGCGCTGGAGCGAAGGAAACTCGCGATTCAGTTTGATATCGATCAGGGGGAGTTGGCGCAGGAACAGGACAATCCCTGGACGCATCGTATCGCGCTCCTCACCGAGGCATTGGCGAATGTCGAGGCGGATCTTGCGGCGGCGCGCAAAATTGAGCCACAGCCTTACCTGGCACTGCCTGCTGTACCGATCACCGATGTATATGTGAGTGAGACTGAGCCTTACGAGGTCTCTTTTGCCATTGGCCCGGAGCATTTTCGCTGGCAGGAGCGACTGGACTGGATTGAACGCGGCGGCATCCTTGCCCAGCCAGTTCTCGAGCAACTGAGTGGGAGTGTGCGCCCATTCATCCCGCAGGACTACGCACATAGTGATGAACTACGGGCGCGTCTGACCGATGCAGTCAGCACCTACACCACCGCACTCCGCGATGCCCGACTGAACGATGAATCCTTGCCGGAGATTGCCACGCTGACCGCCCTGTTGCCACCCTGTCCTGTCTGCGGCGGCTGGATGGACTTCAAGGGGCACTGCAACGCCTGCGCCACGCGCAAGGTGCACGAGCACGAACTCTTTCAGGAACGTCAGCACCTGATGAGCGAACGCGCTGCCGAAGCCGAGGAGCGCCATCGTTTGGCGGAGCGATTACCCCTCGCGCGCAAACGCATGGCCGATCTCGATCGGGAAATCTCCGGGCTGTGATATGGCTGGAGTCTAGGTATTAAGCGCCAGGCCCCCGACTTTCATGACCAATCGGAACATATCGCTGAATTCCAGACCATCATTCACCGTGAACGATGCCGTGCGATTGCCTACTCGTGTCACTCCCGGGACCAAGCGCATCTGATCAATGCGTGCCTGATGATCGGCATCGATCTGAATCTCGGTACCCGGTTGCAAGACGTAGGGCACACCGTGGGCACCGGAAACAGCCCGCTCAGCTGCGCTTTCAATCAATGCGAGCGCCTTTTCTGGATGCATGTGTCGTGCCGAGGAGGAACTCACACCCCACTTAACCACCGCCCCGGTCACCTGATCGCCGAGAAAGTCTTGGGTCTGCTGCACCGCCTGATCATCGCCCGTTACCATGATCACACCAGCCCCGAAGTGACCAGCGATGGCGGCATTGACGCCAAACTCACCGGTGGAAACACCGTTGAAGCGGACATCGTGTACCCATGTGTTCCAGGTATGAGCGAGGGGTCCGCCGACGGTGCCCGCCTGCGCGTGGTAACCGGTATAGATCACGGCATCTACACCCAGATCAACACCCTGCATCATGCCGAGACGCTTGTCCGCACCAGAGATATAGGTCAGGCGTTGATCGAGTTGCTCGATCACGATATTGCGCTGAAAGTCGTGACTATCGTTGACGATGATCTCGGTGGCACCGGCTTTGAACGCTCCTCGCGCAGCGGCATTGACTTCCTCGGTCATCTGCTTGCGGAAGCGTCCGTACTCAACAGTGCTGGCAGCCTGATTTGCGCTGGTCACTTCCGGTGCCTGCACGTGTACCCAGCTGCTAACGCCGCAGGTACCTTCCATATCGGCGGAGATGAGAATCTTCATGGTAACCTCCTGAATCGATTGTATGGCGGTCATCATGCCAGAAAAACGAAAACCGGGCGAGATCTACTCTCACCCGGTCTCTCCGCGATTGCTCGCTACCTCACCTTACTTGGTGGTGGTGCGGCGGCGGCGGCGCTCAGCCTTTCGGCGCTTCGCGCGATCCTCTTCCTGGACGCTGATGAAGCGCAGTCCGCGTCGATGCTCGCGGAGGATACCGCTACGCTCGATGGACTTATTGAATCGTCGAAGGAGCTGCTCGAACCCCTCGTTGTCACGAATCTCAACACGCATAAACCTGAATCACCACCTAACCATTCGCGCGTACTAAAGTGCGGTTCTACACAATGCCGATGCTCTTGGGCACACAGCAACAGCCAGACGATATCTGCCTGCACGCATCAGTGTACCACTATGCGAAGGAGTCGTTGTACTCTTCCACGATTTCTGCCAGCTGCATCAGCGAAGTGACTCTCTCGGCAGCGGCGGCATCATCGGTATAGTGGTCGTATCGATCCAGGAGAGCGGCGGCCATACCGACTGCGCGTGAACCGATCACATCGCTCCCGATCTGATCGCCGACGTGGAGCACGCTACCGGCAGGAATATTGAAGGGCTCAATTGCCGCATAGAATGTTCGTGGATCTGGCTTCTCCCACCCAACAAGTGCCGAGGTGACGATGATATCCATCTGCTCGGCGAACCCCGCCTGCAGACAAAGCCGTGTGACATCGTTATCCGCGTTGGAGATGACGCCGAGCAGCACCTTCTGCTTGTGCAAGCGCTTCAGTACATCCTGCACTTCCGGGAACGCCACGTAGGTATAGGTCTTGTTGGGTTGCGACTCGTCCTGGAAGTGTCCCTGCACACGTTGCACGGTTTCGTCGTCCGCTGGCAATCCGAGCGCTTCAAGCGTTACCCGGGTGATCGCACGACGAAATGAGAGGATGCCTTCCGCGCCGCGGTCACGAATCGGTGTGGCTGTGTTCTCCTGCGTGTAGAACTCCTGCCCGATGGCATAAGCGCGAAGATTGTCGATTTCAGGAACGTCGCCCAGCCCTGCCAGTGTTAGCGCCTTCTGGAACCGTACCCAACCCGGTGGGTCGGCCACGACCAATGTATCGAAGAGGTCGAATGTCACCATCCTGATTGGTCCATCGATCATTTCCGCGATTTGCATTGGTCGTCCTTTCCACTGTCGACATTGACGCTATGCATTAAGGGTGCGCGATTCTTTGCCCGCTGACAATCCCAGGAATCCCTACGCTGTCCGATACTTCGGCAGAATATCTGTGGCTGCGCGGATCGCGATTTCGAGTTCGGCCTCGTCGTTCGGTAGCCCGAAGTGGAAGTGCCGCACACCCGCTTCGATATAGGTGGTCATCAGTTCGTCCAGATTGTCGATATCGATCAATCCTGCTGCACCGAATCCCTGTGACTGCACGACCGAATCGAAATCGCGACCAACCTCCTCACAGGCCTGCTTGAACTCGTCCACCCGCTCCGCACGCTCAGGCAGACGACCGCCACCATCCCAGATATCGGCATGTTTGGCGATCACGCGGAGCATCTTTGGTCCTTTTCCACCGATCAGCACGGGAATGTGACCACGAGCGGGTTTGGGTTCAAAAGGCGCATCATCAATGGTGTAGTAGTCGCCGGTAAACGAGTAGCGGTCGTTATTCATGAGGCCGTCGATAACCGTCAGAGCTTCCTCGAACTGTCGCACACGTTTGCCTGGCGAGGGCAGCTCGATGCCATACCAGCGGTGTTCGTTCTCGTTCCACCCGGTGCCGATCCCGAGTATCGCCCGGCCACCACTCAGGTGATCGATCGTCACGATCTCCTTCGCCAGAATCGCTGGATGTCTATGGGTGTTCCCATAGACCATCACTCCGATCTGCGCTTTGCTTGTGACCAGCGCCAGTGCGCCCAGTAGCGTGCTGGCTTCCAGACAGATACCATTTTCCTCGCCACGGAGTGCCGTGAAGTGATCGAAGAGATAGAGGGCATCGAACCCTAGTTCCTCGCCCAACTGCCATTGCTTCTGTATTTGCTCGAAGGTGAGATGATGCTGGCTGGTGGTTATACCAAAGGTGACGTTCTGATTCATGCGTGCATATTCTCCCTGGCTACGCGCTCAAGCGCATAGAGACTGAGATCAATCGAGGGCGCTTCTCCTCGTGCGAGTTCCGCGGCCAATAGTCCGCTATAAGGCCCAAGCATCAATCCACTCGGTCCATGACCATCACAGACCACCACGTTCTGGTGGTTGGGTACACGGCCGATAAACGGCCGCTCATCGGCTGAGTAGGGGCGCAGCCCAACGCGGACTTCGGCGATGGTGCCGTTAGCCAGTCCGGGGCAGAGGCGAAGCTGTTCATCCAGGATGTGCTTCATGCCCGCCGGGGTCACGCGGAGATCGTAACCGGAGTCGAACTCGCGGGTGGCACCACAGACAACGCGATTCGGGCCAAAGCAGAGCTGATACTGGGAACTGTTCCAGTCCAGAATCGGCCAGTTCGTGGTCTCTTGCTCCGGCATCTCTATATGGAGGATTTGTCCTTTCTGGGGAGCAATCGGTAATTGATAATGCAATGGGGTCATTAGCTGGTTGATCCAGGCACCTGCGGCGATAACCACGCTATCGATCGCGATGATCTCATCGGCAACCGCTATCGCCTTCACCTCGCCATTGTCGACAATCAGCGTGGCATCGCCAATGATGATCCGTGCCCCGAGCCTCTCGGCGCCAGCCGTCATCGCTGCCCGCATCTTCGTGCCATCCACACGAGCGGCCGCGGGCACAAAGATCGCACCCAGAACTTCGCCCAATGTCGGTAACAACTCCTGCGCCTGTGCAGGAGTGATCGCCTCAATCTCGCCGATGTTCGGCATGCCATCGCGATATCTCTGTCGGAATATCTCGGTATTGCCAGGAAGTTGCTCAGCCTTCTCCGGGGTATCGGCTACCACCAGCTTGCCGCAGACTTCGTAGCCTGCGTTATCCACTCCCAATGCCGAGAGTTTTTCCACGAGTTGCGGATAGTAATGCACGGCCGGTTGGCTCAGCTGTGCGAAACCCGGTGTATTGCGCATGCTTGTACCCGGGGCAACGATACCGGCACCGGCGGAGGTAGCTCGCCCGGCTGCCGCATTATCCACCAGCACCGTTTCGATGCCAGCTTCGGCCAGATGAAACGCAGCACTGGCACCAACAATGCCACCCCCAATAACTGCAACTCTGCTCATATCCCTTCCTTTCGGATCACCTCTACTTGCACTACACCCTAACATCAGATTCCCGGATCGGGCAGTGGCCAGGACAAATGGATAGGGTTAGGGGACCAAATGGACATCGTATTCGTGCTCTTCCCGCGCGACAATAGAGTGGCTATGGAGATGTTTTCAGGTTTCGCCATCAGAAAGATGCTCTTTTCTCGCCATGCCAGGGTCGTCGCAGCACGATCGGCATCGGGAGGAGCACAGTGAACCGATTTTGGACCATTCGGATTCGGTTCTTGCTCTTTGGCCTGCTTAGCCTGGTTCCGCTCATTGGCTTTAACTGGCTGCTGATTTCCAACAACAACAGTGACCGTGTTGAGGATCTGACCTCCTCAGAAACGGTGCTCGCCTCGCAAATGGCCAACTCCGTTAGTGGGTATATTGGTTCTGTTTTTCGTGGCCTGGAGAATCTGGCGAGTAATCCCGTCATCATTGAGCATAGCGATGCGGACGCCGCCTCAAACATGCTCGCGCAATCACGCGCGGTTCGCCCTGAGTTTACCGGGCTTTTCCTGCTGGATGAGAACGGAAATCTGATCAGTCAGGCGGGTACAGTCGATTCTTCCATCCTGCCCGCTATCGATAGCCAGATCGATAGTGTGCTAGCGACCGGGCAGCGATCGGTATCTGGTCGCATCGATATCCCTCTTGATCCTCCCACCAGCGTGATCGTTATCCTCGTGCCTGTCAGTAATGTCTCCGAAACCACATCCTCCGAAACCACAAACATCACGGCCACCGCTGCTTCTGGCCAGCCAGATATGGTGGCCACACCCACGGTCTCTCCGCCCGGTACTATCCGCGGTGTGCTGGGTGCTGTGATCCCTACCGATGCGTTGGCGCAACAGTTGTTGCCAGCCAGTCGAGGCAAGTCTGAAGTTATCGTTCTCGCTGGCCAGCAGGTTGTCATTTCCACCAACGACATACGCACCAACGAGACGCAGTGGATAGAGAATCTGGTCTCTCAGGGCGTTTCATTCTCAGGCGAAGGTGCGGAGAGTTTCCGGTATCAGTCGCTTTCGGGGATTGAGCGGAGCGCGGTAATGACTCCAGTCAGTCTGGAGACAGTCAGCTGGAGTGTGATGGTTACCGCAGCTGTGCCGGAGACACAGCTCACCGGGCTATGGGAGCAGATGCTGGCGCTTCTGATGGTAGCGGCATTCGTCTATCTCATTGTCTCGTTCGTCTTTGGCGAGCTTATTACCCGCTCACTCTTTGACCTTACGGAGAGCGCGCATCGTCTGGCAGAAGGCGATTTCAAGACCCCTATCTCCGGGCATGGTTCTGGCGATCTCGCCGATCTGCGGGATGCCCTTGTCCAACTTCGCGATCACACCGAGGAGATCATGCGCGAGAACGAGGAGGGGCAAGCCGAGCGTTCACGTCAGAACGAGCAACTGCGCGATCTGCTTCGCCGCGATCTGCGCATGCAGGAGGATGAACGTCGGCACATCGCCTCCGAAATCCACGATGCGGTGAGCCCGCTTATCACTGGCGCCCTGTATCAGAGTCGTGCGTTGCAGCGGGCCAATGGCGGGGCGTCGCCGGAGATGGTGCAGGAGAGTTTGGGAGATGTGAACGATCTGCTCGAACGCGCCAGCGAAGAACTGCACGGTATTATCTTCGACCTGCGACCTCCTGATCTTGATGACCTCGGTGTTGTCGCCGCGATCGAAGCCTTTGTCAGCACCATTCAACGCACTGGCCTACATGCGCGTCTGGAAGTTATCGATGAACCACCTCCGCTTACACCTGAGGTGCGACTCGGCATCTATCGCATCGTCCAGGAAGCGCTGCATAACGTTCTCCGGCATGCCGGGGCAGATGAGGCTGTGGTTCGGCTCGAATACGTGAATAGTCTTCTCCGCGTCACCATTCGCGATAACGGTGCTGGTTTCGATCCGAACAAGGCCCGACGGCCAACGTCGCTGGGGCTCCTCTCGATGCGGGAGCGGGCCGCGGCGATTGATGCCGACTTCGAAATACTCAGTCGCCCGGGTGGTGGAACGGTGATCATCGTTGAACGTCGCGATACCGGCGGTGTCATGTCCGATGCACTTTTGGAGACAATTCTCCGCGATCGTACCGGTGACACAGTGGAGGATTCTTCCGAATCGGCGCACAATAGTGATGACGAGCGTCCGGAGGAGGACGCTTAGCCGCGGGAGCATCCCATGATTACCGTGCTTTTGGTAGACGATCATCCCGTCGTCATCGAGGGTCTTCGTAAACTGCTGGAAACTGCTGGTGATATTGATGTGACCGGAACCGCGCACGATGCCGCGACGGCGTTAACGCAGGCCAAGGCACTCAGACCCCAGGTGATATTGCTCGATCTGCGTATGCCGGGAGCTACGGGTATCCAGACCACCAGACGACTCCGCGAGCAGCAGTTCGAAGGGGCGATCATCGTGCTAACGTCCTACGGCGATCAAGCCTATGTGACGCAGGCATTGGAGGCTGGTGCGGATGGCTACCTGCTTAAGAGCACACCTAGCGAGCAACTCATAACCTCTATCCGTGATGCCTCTCACGGTCGGCGCCAGCTTAGCCCCGAACTGCTGGATGGCGTGTTGGAAGAGATTGGGGGTTTGGCTCGTGAGAAGACGGCCCGGGAATTCGCCCTCTCAGAAGAAGAGATCGAGATTTTGCGCCGCACCAGCCAGGGAGCCAGTAACCGCGCCATCGCCACGGGAATGGATCTGAGCGAGGTGGCGGTAAAGAAACGGTTAGCCACCATCTATCAGAAGCTTGGTGCCAGTGACCGCGCCAGCGCTGTGGCTGTCGCCATTCGCCGTGGGCTGATCTAGCCGGAATCCGCTACCATTGACAGGCTATAACGCTCACTTCGGTGAGCCCGTTCACGTCATCGTGTCTGGACATCCGCCTGTGAACTGGTTCCTTCCTACCCTGTGGTGGTACCTCGTCACACTTCTTGCCACCATTGCCGCGATGCCGGCGACGATCTATCTCTTTCGACGCTGCGTGGGTCGTGGTGCCGGATTCGGGCGACCGATCGGTATGCTGCTTGTTATCTGGCCAGTCTGGTTTCTGAGCGGCTGGAGCGATCGCCTCGGTGTCTGGACCGGGCCTATGCTGTGGGCGAGCCTGGTCATCCTGGGTGTGATCGGTTGGGCATTGGCCCTGCGCCATCGCATGATCACTGTCGATACCCTGCGGCACTTTGCGTTGGCAGAGGTGGTTTACGTCATTGCGTTCGCGGCTTTCCTCTGGTTCCGTGGGTATGGCCCCGATGCAAACTGGACTGAGAAGCCTGGCGAACTGATGATGCTGGGCAGCGTAATGCAGAGTAGCTCCATGCCACCGCACGATGCCTGGTTGAGCGGCGAGTCTCTGAACTACTACTACCTTGGATATGCCATCTTCGGTGGCTTCGGCAAAATGACTCGACTCATGCCAGCTGAGGTCTTCAATCTCGCGTTGATCACGACCTTCGCGATGGCAGTTGTTGCTATCGCTGGCGTTATCGCGATGGTGCTGGGGCGTTTCTATGGAGAGACCGCAGCACGTATCGGTGGCATTGTCGGTATGCTGATGGCGTTGATCATGGGCAACTCATGGTCGACCTGGAAGGTGCTGATTGGCGAAGGTGGCCCCGATTACTGGAACGGTATTGGCTGGAAGGCATCGCGGATCTTTCGCGATTCGCTTGATCCCGATTATCCATACAATCCGATTACGGAATTCCCGAGTTTCAGCTTCACACTTGGTGACCTCCATCCGCACGTGATGGCGTTGCCCTTTGTCGCAACCGCGCTGGGAGTCGCCTGGGCGTTGCTCACGCTGGGTCGGGTGGAGGATGGACAGCATTTCTGGCGACGCGATCTGGGCAGAATTGTCCTCGCTGGCGGATTACTCGGTTCACTCTATGCGCTGAACTCCTGGGACTTTCCCACGTATGCCGGTATCGCCGCATTGGCACTTCTCTTCGGCACGGTTGGCTTGGGGTGGCGTACGCAGCTAGGGTCGCTGGTTGTACTGGGGGCGAGTTCGATCCTGGCCTGGTTGCCCTTCCACTTGCATTTCACGGCACCATCCCGACCGGTGGATTCCGCGTTCGGTGATATCGTCGGCCATATTCCCGTTGTTGGGGGGCTGCTGCAAAGTATTGCGCTCTATCAGGGCGATCCAACGCGCCCCGGCGAGTTCTTTGGTATGTTCGGGTTCCAGTACACGATTATGCTTCTGCTCCTCGTCGGTGAGGTTATCCGCCGTCGCGAGCCCGTCATGAGCTACAGGTTGCGGCGGATGGGTGAGCAGCCGTATACCGATCCCTATACCCACTATTTCGCGATCGGTTTTGGCGTGCTCTGTTTGCTCGGAGCCATTATCTTGCCGGTGCACTTGCTGCTCTTCTGTGGGCTGCCGGTGATCGTCATCTGGCTGCTACTGGAGCGCGATGCCCGATTGACACCAGCGAACGTCTCTTTGGTGCTCTTTGCCTTCGCATTGTTGCTCCTGCTGATCCCGGAGTTCTTCTACATCAGCGATATCTACACCGGTAGTCGTATGAATACGGTCTTCAAGGTGACCTACCAGGTGTGGCTGATCATGTCGGTTGCCTCTGGTATCGGTGTGGTGGCACTGTGGAAATCGCTGCGCTGGAATGGGGTGCTGCGTGTCACCCTGCCTGCAGTAGTTGCTGCCATGCTCACCATCGGATTGGCCTATCCGCTGGTGGCGGGTCAGCAGTGGCTGGATTGGCGCAATCCGAACCGGGAATGGGTTGGTATCGATGGTCTTGCCTATCTGAAATCTGAGCCTGGATCAATGGACGCTGCCGAGCACGCTGCCATCCAATGGTTGTGGGATCATGCGGATGAGAACGATGTCATTCTCGCCTCCGGTGGTGGCGAGTGGGACTACGCGGTTGGTCGTGTGGCCGGCGCGACCGGCATCCCGACCGTCATGGGCTGGATCGGTCATGAGAACCAGTGGCATCTTGGTGATAGTGAGATGCTGGCGGGCTTCTCTCAGCGCGTCCTGGATATCGATGCCATGTACCAGTTGCCCCTGAATACGGAGTTACTGGACAAGTATGGGGTTACGTTCATCTACATCGGACCTGTCGAGACGAATGGTGCGCCCATCTCTCATCCCGATCCGGGCAGAATGTCCACCACACCGGTTGAGGTCGCGAACAATCCCGATTTTCCCGGTGAGGGCTGGGAGCTTGTCTTTGAGCAGAATGGTGTGCGCATTTACCAACGCATAGTCCCATAGCTATCGATAATTGTGCGAATCCGGTGTGACCGCGCGGATATCTGCCTGTGTAATCGGCACCTCAATCAGATTCCGTGCCGGGATACTGACCAGTTGTATTCGCTCCGGATCGACCTCTTGCTCCATTTCGTCCGACATCTCTTCGGCGAAATTCGGTGTTGGCGCGATAAACGGACTGTCCTCCATCGGGTAAACTCGTTCCGCCACAATATTCACATTGTTGTTTGCCAACTGAAGCTTGCCTTCCACGATCAGCAATGGTGTTGAGCGAACATAGAGCCGCTGCTGTTCGTAGAGATCCGGATAAATCACGATATTCACCAGACCAAACTCGTCCTCCAGGAGGAGGAAAGTGATGCCTTTGGCCGTACCGGGGCGTTGGCGACACACGATCAATCCCGGTACAAAAACCTTGGAACCATCGGGCAAGTGTTCCAGTTCTTTGGTAGCCGTCATACCCGGCGGCAGTTTGTGACGCAGTAAAAACATGGGGTGATGCTGCACCGAAAGCCCCAGCATGCGATATTCATCGGCCATGCGTTCCCACAGGGTAGTGGGAGGCAAATCCACGTGATCCTGTTTGGTGGGTAGGGGGAGAGACATTTGCTGGCCACCATACCGGCGGGTACGTTTGTCCCGAAAACCAATAGGTGTAATGAACAAGCCGATCTGCCACAGCATCTCACGTCGTCCCAGAGAGAAACAATCGCAGGCACCAGCGGCGATCAGATTTTCCTGAGCCTCTGGTCGGAGAGCGACCCGACGGATAAAATCCGCCAGCGATTTATATTCGCCGCCCAACATACGCTCCTCGTAGATCCGCATCGCGACATCCTCGCTGATTCCCTTGATCAGCCCCAGCCCCAGCCGTACGGTCTTCTCGTTTTCTACCGTGCACTCGATGCCGCTGGCATTGATATCCGGGCGTAGTACCCGAAGACCGTGGCGTTTGGCATCGTTCACCAGCACGTGAGGTGCATAGAATCCCATCGGCTGGTTATTAAGGAGCGCACAGAGAAACTCGGCGGGGAAGTGTATTTTTAGCCAGCAGCTTTGATACGCCAGGAACGCGAACGCCGCGGCGTGACTTTTGGGGAAGCCGTACTCGGCAAAACCAGCAAGTTTATCGAAGATTTCATTGGCCTTCTCGATCGTTACATCCTCCTGTGCCATTGCACCGTCAACAAACGACTTTCGCAGTACTTCCATGGCTTCGTGTGATCGTTTGCGTGTCATCGCCCGGCGTAATTGATCGGCCTGTCCGGATGTGAATCCGGCGATTGCTTCCGCTACTTGCACGACCTGCTCCTGATAGAGGATCACACCGAGCGTCTCTTCCAGAACTGGCTCCAGCCGCGGATGATCATAGACTGGCTCCCAGTGAGGATCGAGACGACGTTGTACAAAGGGTGTTACGGCACCACCGATGATCGGTCCCGGACGCACAATCGCGACCTGGACGGTCAAATCCTGCAGGTTCTCTGGCTTTGTACGTCGAATCATCTGGATTTGGGCGCGGCTTTCGATCTGAAAAACACCCACGGTATCGCCCTTATGGATCATTTCATAGACGGCCTGGTCTTCAAAATTGATCCGACTGAGATCAACGGATTTTCCACCGCGCATATCGATCAAATCGAGCGCTTCCTCTACCAACGAGAGCATGCCTAACGCCAGAAAATCGATCTTGATCATCCGGGCATCGTCGCAGGAATCCTTATCCCATTGACAGATATAGCGGCCGTCCATGGATGCCGGTTGGATCGGGATCAATTCGTTCAGCGGTGTTTGCGAAATCACCATCCCGCCGACGTGCTGGGTGATATGGCGGGGGAAGCGATTGAGCTGCCGCGCGATATCGATCAGATAACACCAGGGCGCGGTATCCTTGCGATTTGCATATTCCGGAAAACGGTCCAATTCTCTGTCCAGCGCATCAGCATTGCGTGGCTCACTCAACTTGGCGATACGATCCAAATCGGCCGCTGGTAACCCGAGAGCCTTGCCAACATCACGTACGGCGCTGCGCAGCCGATAGGTGCTGAATGCACACACCAGTGCGACTCTGTCTGTTCCATAGACTTCATACACTCGCTCGATCATCCGCTCGCGAATCTCACGTGGGAAATCGATATCGATATCCGGCACTGAGGGGAGTTCTTCATTCAGGAAGCGACCCACATAGAGATCGTAGGCCAATGGATCGACTGGCGAGAGTCCGATGAGGTAGCAGACGATGGAGCTGACTGCCGAACCGCGTCCACGTCCGGGCGGCAGGAAACTCCGTGAACCCGTGGCATCACGTCCCCTGATCTCGGCGGAGACATTTCGTGCCAGATTGAGAAGATCGCGGTACATCAGGAAGAATCCAGCCAGATTGTGTTTGGTGATCAGTCGTAGTTCTTCCTGAAGCTGTGCTTTCCCTTTAACTTTTCGCTTTTCGTCTGTTTCATCTACATAGCGCACCTCAAACGATTCGTGGCAGATACGCGCCAGGTGCTCGTCCGGTGTCTCGTCCGTGGTCGTTTCGTAGGCAGGGAACTGATAGTCCAGATCGTGAGCGAGATCGAACGAGGTGCAGCGCTCAGCAATCAGTTCAGTCGTACGGATTGCTTCCGGATAGTTCGCGAAGATCGTTGCCATCTCTTCAGGTGTTTTGAGTTGGAATTGGGCATTTGCGCGTCGCTGTTGGTGGCTGGTATCCAGCGTCGCCCGGTTCGCGATACTTACCACCACATCTTGCAGGCGATGCCGAGACTGTTCGTGGTAGTGCACATTGCCAGTTGCGGCGTAGCGTACGCCGAAGCGATCGGCCAACTCCACCAGACCGGCGACGCGTTTGGTATCGCCGAAGACATAGTTCTGCTGCAGCTCGACCACCACATTCTCCGCTCCGAACCAGGCGATGTAGGTCGCGAGGATATGCTCGGCATCGGCCATGCGGTTCTCGGCGATGGCGGTGCTAAGCTGCCCCTCCCGGCAACCGGTGAGCAGAATGAGTCCGTTGGTGTAGTTGGAGAGTTGACACGTCTCCAGTAGCGCGGGTGGGGCAGGCTCTGCGCCGAGTGCGACAGGTGCTGGTAAACGACCGTGCTTGATATTGGTGATGAGCTGGCAGAGGTTGCCATACCCGGTCCGGTTCTCCGCGATTAGTGTGAGATGACTACCATCATCCAGTGTGATCTCGGCACCGGTAATCGGCTGGATACCAGCTGCGCTTACGGCCTGGGCGAACTCCATCGCGCCATAGAGACCATCGTGATCGGTGACGCCGAGCGCGGTATAGCCGTATGCCGCCGCTGTCGCCGCATATTCGGTCGGCATGGATGCGCCATCCAGAAAGGAGAAGGCGGTATGAAGATGGAGTTCTACGTATGCCATAGCATTGTTATTTGGTAGCACCGCATTTTATATGCGGTGACCCGTAATCGAGAGGTGAGATGCACCCGCACATAAAGTGCGGGCCTACGTCTGACCCGTGAACTAATACGCCTGCTCGTACCAGGCATCCTCCACGCGATCACGGAAAATCGTGCGAAATTCACCATCCATCATCAGCAGCGCAAAATACTGTCGATCAATCTCTTTGCGCCACCATTCGTCCTGCACAATCCACACATCCTGGATCTGCATCACCTCCATATCAGTGCGTTTGGTGATCACTCGCCGCGGTTCGCCATACTCGGCGACGACAGTAATCAACTTCGGTTCATTTAGGGCTCGTATGCCATCAGGACGTATCTGCGTTCCGGAATGCGTGACCATGGTTCTACCTCCACAATCTGATAGACAGGATTTGATCCGTAGCGATACCGCAATTGATCCACCGCTTCGGTGACTGGCTTGATATGGCGTGGCTGAAAGAGTGGCAACATGCCTTGATGCGCGATGCTATTCACAATGCCGCTAAATTGCATAGTGATTGCTTCTACTGGTCCTGGCAGTTCCAGGGATTGCAGCCGTAATTCCAGTGTCTGTATCAACATCTGCTGGCCGTATGGCTCTTTCATGACCAGCGATTTTTCCCAGCTGCGCCTGTTCTCCAGAAGGGCTCGCAGTGTTACCTTGCGTACCTGTTTGCCAGCCAGCATTGCATTACTGAACGCTCGCGATACCAACTGTTTGATACCCAGGAGGAAGACATCCCGATTCACCGCCGGTGTTGGCATCTCCAGTTCTTCGATGAGCGTATCCTCGCGCTTGCGCGGCAGAATCATGCGTTTATCGATACCACTGGCCAACTCCCAGGCCATCCGACCATCGGGACCGAACCGGGCCGCCACCCGTGCCGGTGGTACTGCCGCGAGATCGCCCATGGTGCGTAACCCCAACCTCGCCATGCGTCCAGTCATCTCAGGAGGGAAGGGGAGCCAGGTTACCGGTGCCTTCGCCAGAAATTCCTGTTCACCACCCTGGGGAATCGTGCGCACATTCGCGCTTCGGGCCACACCGGCCGCCACCCGGGCTGCGAACTTGCTGCTGGCCACACCGGCGCGCGGTCGCAATATCGCCGGAACACAGCTCAGCATGCTGCGTGCGGCCTCGGTAGGATTGGCGAAATGCCGATCCAGACCAATGAGATCGATATACCAGCAGCCTTGTTCACGTTCATCCGGCTCCACCAAAGGGCTCAATTGCTCTAATTGCTGCAGCACACCGGCACTCATACGTGCTTCCAGTGCGGGATTCGGAATAACCACAACCGCATCCGCTACAAACGTCGCTGCTTCGCGTAGAGTCATTCCTGGCTGTACTCCCTTGCTGGTTGCCTCTGTGGTGGCATCGAGCACGACGGCACGGCCACGTTCCGGATTGCTCAGGAGGAGCGGCAATCCATCCAGCTCCGGTTGATCCAGCAGGGCTATCCGTAGCGCCACGTGAGGAACATGCAAACAGGTGATAGCCATATGCACCTCCGACATACAGATAGAACAAATGTTCTAATAGACTGAGATTAGAGGAGGAGGCATGTAATTTCAAGATGTGTCTCAAGGTCACAACATAGGAGATAGAAAAGAGGACACAAACCGTCCTTCCTCGCTGCCACACTAGGGATACACAGCAATGTGAATGGCAATACAACCGACATGGAGGAAACAAATGTCGAACGACCTGTGGAAAACCGAGATATTGAAAGCGATCGATGAATCCTACGATGGCACCGGTGGTGTCTATCTCGATTCTGGTACCAATACGTTGGAAGAGCTGCAGTCGCTCACTGGCAACCAGGCCAGCATCGTACTCCCGGGTGCGGGCAATAGTGTTGCCAATCAGGTGAAGCATCTGCTGACAACGGTCGCCATACACAAGCCCCAGTTTGAAGGCGGAGAGTATCCGGATCTCGATTGGGGAGCAGATTGGGAGGCAACCCCACTATCGGATGATGAGTGGCAGGCACTGGTAACGACCTTTGCTGCCACCCGTGAGCAACTCAAGAACTGGGTACAGAACCCTGTTGTTGCTGAAGACAGTGCCTATGCAGGTGCGGCTATCATGGTTGTTGCCCATCTCGCCTATCACATCGGCCAAATTCGCCATGGTATCGGCTACGCCAAACAGGCTTAAGGAGAAGATCATGACCGCATCTGTTCCCGTTTCCGAAATTCGGAGTGCCATCAAACTCGCGCTCGGTGAAGCGTTCGATACCGTTATCGGCATGTATTTGGACAAGGGCGAAACACTTCGGGAATCGCTGGACGATCTCACTGCCGAGCAAGCCAGCGTGCCGATCCATCCAGGCAGCAACAGCATTGCCAGCCAGGTGAACCATATGAACTTCTACTTCGATGTTATGAAGAACTACCTTGTGGGGCAGGAGCCAGAACGACCGGACTGGAGTCTCGCCTGGAAGGTGATCGAAGTTGACGAAGATCAGTGGTCGGATCTCAAGCAGGGGCTGCGTGATCGCCAGACTGAACTCTACGGACTTATTGACGCCGTTCCGGATGAGGTCTTTGCCGATCCTAATTTCCTCGCTGGCAGCTATGGCATCGTGGCTCACACGGCGTTTCACCTCGGACAAATCCGGCACGCCCGGGCCGCACAGGGGCTGTAACCGCTACACTTGCCAGGTGAGTAAACAGGGGGATTCATGACATCTGAACTGATCTGGCAACATCTTGATACACCCGGGTGGGAGCATGTTCGTGTGATTGCTGACCACCCGGAGTGGACCGTATTCGATAGCATCTTTGTACGTCACGATGCCGACCGTATCCTGCGCGGTGGCTACACACTCGTGATGGATAAAGCGTGGCGCACACTCGAACTCCGACTGATGTTGGAAACCTCCCCGGGTGTTATGGACGCGCTGCATCTCCTCACCGAAGGGGATGGTCGCTGGACCGATGCCGAGGGACGCCCCATGCCCCAACTGGATGGCTGTCTGGATGTGGACATCCGTTGGACGCCACTGACGAACTCGCTGCCCATCAACCGCCTTGGTCTGGATGATGGAGATTCGGCCGATATCACGGTTGCTTATATCTCCCTGCCAGATTTGGTGGCACTTCCGATTCAGCAAACCTATTCCCACACCGGAGCAGGTGATTTTCGCTATACGAATCGCGCCAGCGGCTTCAGTGCCGATATCGTTACCGATGCGGATGGCTATGTGATCTCGTATCCGGAACGATTCCAGCGCACATTTCCAGGCTGATTCGATCTTGCATTCTGCGGTAATAGTTGCCAGATATTGAGATGTGACGTAGGGTACCTGCAGGACTAACCCCCAACGAGGCTGGCCCCCACGGAATTTAGCGATCGCAGTCGGCAGGAGTGAGCGCGTGCCAGGATTGGTGTCCCGATGAAGACATGGTTTTCCGGCTTCATGCAGCGCACCTTCACGTCACTCAGCATTCGTAACTACCGCCTCTTCTTCTACGGACAAGCTATCTCTCAGACCGGCTCCTGGGCACAAACCGTTGCCCAGGGGTTACTGGTGCTCATGCTCACAGGGTCTGGCACCGCACTCGGTATCGTGACCGCGTTGCAGACAATTCCGGTGCTGATACTGGGAGCGTGGGGTGGCGTGCTGGTGGACCGCTATCCGAAGCGGAAGCTCCTCTACATGACCCAGATTGCCGGAGGGCTTATCAGTTTGCTCATCGGTGTGCTGGTAATCACCAACACCATCGAGCTTTGGATGGTCTTTTTTACCTCGTTTCTGAATGGCCTCATCAAGGTGGTGGATAATCCCGCCAGACAGACCTTTGTTCGTGAGATGGTCGGAAACGATCACCTCGTCAACGCTGTCTCGCTCAACTCGATGACCATGAACCTCGCGCGCGTGATTGGCCCCGCCATGGCTGGCGTGTTGGTCGCAACCGTTGGTATTGGCGAGTGTTTCATCCTGGACGGTCTCTCCTTCGGCGCAGTGATCTTTACCCTCTGGAAGATGCGGGAAGACGAACTGCATCCTGGTCGTATCGTCACTCGTGCCAAGGGCCAGATGCGCGAGGGATGGGACTATGTGCGACGTGAACCCGTCATCCGCAACATCCTCATCATGATGACAATCATCGGCACCTTCACCTACGAGTTCAGCGTGACACTGCCCTTGCTGGCGGAGTTTACCTTCGATAACGGTGCAAGTGGCTATGCCACCCTCACCAGTGCCATGGGTGTGGGGGCGGTGATCGGCGGACTCTACGTGGCCGGCAAGAATCGTGGCTCGGCCGCCAAGCTAGTCTCGATAGCAGCCATGTTCGGTGCGGCGGTGGTCTTCGTCTCATTCTCGCCAACATTTGCCTTGGCCGTGCTCGGTATGGTGGTGGTGGGATTCTTTAGCATCAGCTTCACATCGCTCGCCAATTCCACCATTCAGCTCACTTCTCGCCCGGATATGCAGGGACGCGTGATGAGCTTTTGGAGCATGTCGTTCCTCGGAACCACGCCGATCGGTGGTCCGATTATGGGCGCGGTGGGTGAGCATGCCGGTGCCCGCATGGCCCTCTTCCTGGGCGGCATCGCCGCCTTCGCAGCGGCTGGTATGGGTCTCTACACCATGCGCCTCCAGCGTCGTACCGAGAATCGCGAGAACATCATTGAGGTCGCGGATTAGGACGTGTGGCAATCAAGAGGAGGTTAGGTGACATCCCTCTTTGATTGTGGCTCTGTCTCTGGGTGACAATGTTGGGACGAAATTCCTGTGGCTGTCTCAGCCTATCCGGTGCGAGTTCATAGATGGCAAAATTGCATTTCAAATATGGCGCGATGAATAGCGGCAAGAGCGATACGCTTATCAAGACCGCCTACAACTACGAGGAACGCGGGCTCAAGGTTATTGTGATCAAGCCGAAAGTCGATACGAAGGGTGGCGATCTGGTGGCTGCCCGCGGTGGACACCGCCGCACAGTGGATATTCATGCCAATGAGACACTTGATCTGGCGGCAGAGGTTATGAAAGACCCCGACATCTCCTGTGTGTTGGTGGATGAGGCTCAATTCCTTACCGAGAAGCAGATCAGCCAACTCTTTCACGTTGCCAAGGTGCAGAACATCTCTGTCATCTGCTACGGTCTGCGCGCAGATTTTCGGACCGAGCTCTTCCCGGGAAGCAAGCGACTCCTTGAGATAGCGGACAATATCGAGAAGCTTCCGACGATGTGCTTTTGCGGCAGCCAGGCCGAGTTCAACACGCGCAAAATCGATGGCAAATACGTCTTTGAAGGTGATCAGGTCGCGATCGAAGGCGAGGGGACAGTGGAGTACGACTCGCTCTGCGGCGCGTGCTACATGCGCGAAGGCGGCGTGATCTAGTTACGGGAGACATGGAATGACCAGGCATACACTCACACCGGAGCGATACTACAACACGATGGGTCCGCATCCGCCAGCGCTGCGGATTGCTCCCGGTGATACGGTCGTCACGACCACTGTCGACTCCATGGGGAATGACGCCACCGGAACACCGGTCACTCCCAAGTTCAATCCGATGACTGGTCCCTTCTTTGTCGAGGGAGCGGAGCCGGGCGATACATTGGTCGTGCACCTGGACCGGCTCACTCCCAGTCGTCCAACTGGTATATCAGCTTCTGTGCTCGCTCCGAATGTCGTCGATCCGGAGTTCGTTCGTTACCTGCCGGAGCGGCCACTTGTCGTGTGGGACATCGACCTTGCGCGAAACGAGGCATCGTTGCAAGTGCCCGTTCCCGGACTTGAGGCACTGCGGCTACTGCTGGAGCCAATGGTGGGATGTTTCGGTGTGGCCCCTGCGCAAGGCCAGACGATCTCGACGGTGACCTCTGCCGAGCACGGCGGCAACATGGACTATCGCGGATTCCGGGCGGGTGCGACTGCCTATTTCCCGGTCTTTGCACCGGGGGCACTATTCTTCCTGGGCGATGGTCATGCCATCCAGGGCGATGGTGAAATCGTCGGCACCGGGATCGAGATCTCGTTCGAGGTCGAGTTCACGGTCGACCTGCGCAAAGGAGAGCAGATCGGCTGGCCGCGGGGAGAGAACGAGGAGTATATCTTCACGGCTGGCAACGCCCGGCCGCTCGACCAGGCGCTACAACACGCGACGACCGAGATGATGCGCTGGTTGGCGCGTGACTGGAAGCTGGATGTGGTTGCAGCGAGCACGCTTCTCGGAATGTGCGTGGAGTATGAGGTCGGCAATGTCTTCGATCCCGCCTACACCGTGATCTGTAAGTTGCCCAGGCGAGTGCTCCAACAGATCCCCACGTAGGGGTGGATCCCGAGCAATTGCGAGGGTATCCACCCGGGGAATGCTAAGGCGTCGTGTCTTCTGGTTGTCGTACACCGATGGTCAGGAGCAGATTCGCGTATACGCGCTGATCACCGGTGGCTATGACAATCGCTACATCAGGGTGCCGTGCCGCCTCATAAAAGCCAAACCGATCATGGCCGGAGAACGAGACTCCTGGCAGCATCTCCCGGTAGCCAACAATCGCAGGAACTTCCACACCGTCAGGTGGGAGCATCACTTCGGCAGCTTCGAGAGGCACGCTTTTCGTGAGTACACCAAGCACGTCGTCAACGCTGAGCAAGCCTGGGGCAAGATTGAGGAATATGCGTTCGGCGCTGGCCGGTGCTCCGGTACTGTGCGGATAGTTTCCGTCGCTGATAAGGATCTTGGATCCGTGGCCTGCACGCGCGAGAGCGCTGAGCAGCGGTGGGTGGGTCAGTGTGCCGAAAAGCATGAGTAGTCATCTCCTTTTTCATTCGAATCCGTAATTGCCCGCCGAACCCAGGCTTCAATGCCGCCGACATGAATGGACGCCCAGGATCGGGCCATCTCAGGATCATGGCTCTCCAGTGCACTCACGATCGCGCGGTGCTCCTCTAGCGTCCTGGCTACGGCTCCCTCCTGCGTCACTCCCCGCCATACCCGTGCTCGCACGGTCGCGCTGGAAAGGCTATCGAGGAGATTCGCCATATAGTCGTTCCCACCCGCATGATTGATCAGGCTATGGAACTCCAGGTCGTGGGCAACAAGGTCTTCAACGGATGTGCCCTCATTGACGCTGTCCAACATGCTCCGGAGTCTGGCGATATCGTTATTCGAGATTGTAGTAGCGGCGCACCATGCGGCATACGGCTCAAGTACACGGCGTACCTCAAATATCTCGATGATCGAGTGATCCTGATGCAGATCAACAACGAACGACAGTGCGTCGAGTAGCAGCTCAGGCTCGAGGCTCGTGACATAGGTGCCATCACCCCGACGCACATCCAGCACCTTGATCACCTCCAGAGCCTTCACCGCTTCGCGCAGCGAATTTCTGGATAAGCCGAGGCGCTCACTGAGTTCTTTCTCCGGAGGAAGGCGCTGCCCAGGTTGGAGATCGCCGCTGAGGATCATATCCTTGATCTTGCGTATTGCTTGATCGGTCACTGCCACGGCTAAATCCTAAACCTCAAGCTTGTACACGCGGCGAGCTGTGTCGCCAAGGATTGCGCGGCGCTCTCGGTCGGTGAGTTCATCGAGCAGACTCCAGATACGACGGGCGTGAACACGGTAGCCTCCGTGAGGCACTGACATCGGCCAGTCACTTCCCCAGAGTAGCCGCTCAGGACCGAACGCCTCCAACGCAATCTCCCAGACGCGACTGAGTTGTTCGTCACCGAGGTAATGCAATCCTGAGAGCTTGGCAAAGATGTCTGGTCGCTGTGCCAACTCGGAGATGACTTCCGCCCAGGCCGGGAGGTGATCTACCTGCGCGGGCGGTTTGCCCAGGTGATCGACGACAATCGGGAGAGAAGGGTATTGATCCGCCACTCCTTTCACGGATGGGAGATCTCGCGGCCACGCATCCGGCACGTCGAATGCAAGTTGATGGTTGGCGATGATTCCCAATGTCTCGCGAACAGAAGGGGTATTGAGCAGACCTGGTCGAGGATCATCGTGGATGAGTTGACGAATACCTCGCACCTTGGGGTGATGCTGGCTCAGTTCCCCGATTTTTCGTTCCGCCTCGTCTGGATGCTCGAGCGGTACCCAGGCCACAACTCCCGCAACCCATGAATGTGTCTCCGCGACAGAGAGCATGTGTGCGGTGTCAGTATGTGTATCGTCCGCCTGGACGAGGATTGCACTGGAGACTCCTGCAGATCGCAGTTCTACTTCGGCGAGTTCCGAACTGAAGTCCCGTTGCAGCGCCTCATCCACATTGCCTAGCCAGGAGTATGTGCTGTTTGACCGCTTCCACAGATGCATATGAGCGTCGATGATGGGCGCGGTGGTACTCATCCCACCAACCCCCGTTCAGTTAGCTGTTCCCACAGTTCTTCAGGCACAGTCGTGGCCATGCGGTGTGCATTCGCGGCGAGTTGCTGCGCAGAACTCGCACCGACCACAACCGAGCGTACACCGCTGAATCGCAGCGGATACTGCAGAGCCGCCGTCGGCAGGTCCACGCCGAACTCGGAACAAACATGTGCGATCTGTGAGACCTTCTCAAGCAGTGCGGGTGGCACCGACCCATATTCATACCGTGATGAAGCATTGGGCTCCGCCTGCGCCAGCAGTCCGGAATTGAAAACACCCGCAGCCACGATCTCCTGGCCATTCTCCTCAGCGGATGGAAGGATCCGACGCAGTGTCGGTTGCTCGGCGAGTGTGAGCCTTCCTGCCACCATGAGAACATCGAGATCGGCATTCATGGCTGCGCGGGCGAGCGCATCGACGGACATTGATCCGATACCGACAGCATCGACGAGCCCTTCCTCACGCATCTTCACCAGCGTCGGATATGCCTCTCGATCAGCAAGATCGAGATCGAATCGCTCCGGGTCATGCAGGTACAGGATATCTACCCGGTCGAGACCGAGGCGTGCCAGTGACTCTTCAAGGCTGCGGCGAATACCATCCGCGGAGAAGTCCCACACTCGCTGAACATCGGCTGGTACGGCAAAGTCCTGGTTATCAAGTGCACCACCCGCATTCTCAACGGCACGCAGGAGACGTCCTACCTTTGTGGATACGACATATTCGTCACGAGGTTTCGTGGCCAGAAATGCGCCGAGTCGTCGCTCCGACAATCCGAGACCGTAGTGCGGCGCGGTGTCGAAGTAGCGGATCCCTTCATCCCAAGCCGTCTCGAGAATTTTCCACGCCTCATCATCGCTCATGGGTCGGTAGAGATTGCCGAGGTTGGCCGCACCGAGTCCGAGCCGGGTGAATTCAGCCATGCTATTACTCGCCACGTACCGTGTATGTGCGGATCGAATCTATATGCATCTCTGTACCGGCCCCCGATGCACCCGGTGCCCAGTATCGTCCGGCACGTACATCAACCGGAGTGATGAAGTGCTCATGAAGGTGATCCACGAACTCGATGACGCGAGTATCCATTGAGGTGCTTACTGCAACGAAATCGAACATTGCCAGATGCTGCACTGCCTCGCAGAGTCCGACTCCGCCAGCGTGAGGACAGACCGGTACACCGAACTTGGCAGCCAGGAGCAGGATGGCGATATTCTCGTTGACGCCGCCAACACGGGTCGCGTCCATCTGCAGTATCTGGAGCGCATCCGCCTGGAGGAACTGCTTGAACATCACCCGACCGGCGGCGTGTTCTCCGGTTGCGACCGGGATGGGTGCTATCGCTTTGGCGATCGCCGCATGGGCGAGAATGTCATCCGGATTGGTTGGCTCCTCAAGCCAGGCGATATCGAATGCGGCAAGATCGGCCATCCAGTCGATCGCTTCCGCGCGATCCCAATGCTGATTGGCATCGACCGCGATGCGCACATCATCGCCGACGGTACGGCGCGCGATCTCTAGACGGCGAATATCATCGGCCCGATCAGCACCGACCTTGAGTTTGATCAGCGAAAAGCCTGCCTCCACGGCTTCATGGCACAGTCGTTCCAGCTTCTCGTCGGTGTAGCCAAGCCACCCCGGTGTTGTCGTATAGGCCGGGTAGCCAGAGGCGAGAAGCTCAGCTTCTCTCTGTGCTCGCCCCGGAACCGCGCGCTGCAGGATCTCCAGGGCTTCCTCGCGCGTGAGGGCATCGGAGAGGTAGCGAAAATCGACAAGGTCAACGATCTCTTCCGGCGACAGCGTCGATAGGAGCTTCCACAATGGCAGGCCCGCGCGCTTGGCGCGCAGATCCCAGAGCGCGTTCAGCACGGCTCCGATCGCCATATGCATGACACCCTTCTCCGGGCCAAGCCACCGCAACTGCGAGTCATAAATGAGCTCGCGAGAGAAGCTGCCGAGGTCGGACAGCACATCCTCGACATTTCGCCCGATGAGGCGTTCCCGCAGCGCAGCGATCGCGGCCACCTGCACATCGTTGCCCCGGCCAATGGTGAACACGAATGCGTGTCCCTCGTGGCCGTCGTCCGCATCCGTGCTGACGCGCACATAAGCAGCGGAGTAGTCCGGATCGGGGTTCATCGCATCCGACCCATCCAACGTCTGGGAGGTAGGAAATCGGATATCGCTTGTTTGGAAATCAGTGAATCTGGACAAGGTCTTCCTTCCGTGTAAAGTATGCGTATACGATGACCGAAAGGTCGGATGTCTAGTGTGACATAGGTCAACACGAAATGTATAGACCAAGGGGAGGATTGCTCAGTGAAACTTGCCCGAGTAGGGGATAGAGGATCAGAGATCCCTGTTCTGATAGCGGACGACAAGCTCTTCGATCTACGGGCTGTGGTCGACGATCTGACGCCTGCGAGTCTCGCATCCGGAGCGATAGATCGGATCACCGAGCTGCACGAGCGCGGCGAACTACCTGAGTTACCCGCCAGCACACCGCTGCGATACGGTTCCCCGATCGCGAATCCGGGAGCGATCCTCTGCATTGGTTTGAACTACGCGGCCCACGCTGCTGAGTCCGGCGCAGCGGCACCGACCGACCCCGTGCTCTTTCTCAAGACACCAAACACCCTCGCCGGACCGGACGATGATGTCACCATCCCCCGGAATAGTGTGAAGACCGACTGGGAGGTTGAACTCGGTGTTGTCATCGGGCGACGCGCGCACTACCTCTCATCCCCGGAGCAATCGAGGGACTATATTGCAGGATTCGTCGTTGCCAATGATCTTTCTGAGCGGGAGTTTCAGATCGATCGCTCCGGTGGCCAGTGGAGCAAAGGCAAATGTGCACCGGGATTCAGCCCGCTCGGACCATGGCTGGTCACGCCTGACGAATGCGATCCGGGCGATCTTCGGCTCCGCAGCTGGGTTAATGGCGAACCGCGGCAGGATTCCTCGACAGCGGACATGATCTTCTCGGTGGATCACATCATCTGGCACCTCAGTCAGTTTCTGGCACTGGAGGCAGGCGATGTCGTGCTGACGGGCACGCCGGAAGGCGTCGCTCTCTCCGGGCGATTCCCGTATCTCAAACCGGGAGATATCGTCGAGGTTGAGATCGAAGGGCTTGGACGACAACGTCAGCGTTTTGTAGAGTGGGAGAACAATCATGGCGACATTCGATAACCTGTCCGCAGTTGTGACCGGCGGTGCATCCGGTATTGGCGCGACCATCGCGAGCAGTCTCATGAAAGCTGGCGCCAGGGTTGCCGTGCTTGATATCGCCTTCGGTGAGTATGCGCCCGCGGGTGCGCTGGCGATAGAAGCGGATATCCGGAACAGTGAGGCAGTCCGCGCGGCCATTGAGACCGCGGCGAGCGCGCATGGTGGCATTGACATCGTGATCAATAACGCTGGCGTAGGCGCGCAGGGATCGATTGAGGATGCCACTGACGAGGAATGGGCGCGCGTGCTCGATATCAATGTCGTGGGCATGGCGCGAGTCGCCCGGGCAGCTTTGCCCTATCTGCGCTGCTCGGAGCATGCAGCGATCGTGAATGTGGGCTCGATCGCGGCCACGGTCGGACTCGAGCAGCGTGCCGTCTATAGCGCCTCCAAGGGCGCAGTCGTTGCACTGACCAGAGCCATGGCAGTGGATCATCTCAAAGACGGGATCCGAGTCAATTGTGTCAGCCCGGGAACGGCGAACACACCCTGGATCGGCCGCCTCCTCGCGAATGCCGCCGATCCCGCCGCTGAACTCCGTCAGCTGCAGGAGCGCCAGCCGCACGGTCGGCTGGTGGAGATGGACGAGATCGCCGAAGCTGTCCTCTATCTGGCGAGCCCGTTCGCGACATCAACCACCGGTGTCTGCCTGGCGGTTGACGGCGGGATGGACAGCCTCCGCCCGCGCAAGGTGACGGTTGCCGGGAACTGATAGACGTCCATATCCGCAGAGCTGTTGGGGCGAGCGTCTGACACCCGCATGGGCGTCTGCACAGACAAAATGCGTGGAGACGAGTGGCAGTGAGGTAGACCCGGGCCTCGTAGCAGCGAAGCTGCGCGAGTTGCCCGGGTTGGTAGCGCCGGGCCTCGTAGCAGCGAAGCTGCGCGAGTTGCCCGGGTTGGTAGCGCCGGGTTTCATACCCGGCGAATGCGGTCAACTCCTTCACCTGCGCCAGAATTGCGCGCTGGATGGCCACTTGAACCCGCCCAACTCGCCGCGACGTCCCGTCGCTGGCGAGGGGCGAGTCTACTTTTCGCCCTCGATATCTATATGTGGGGCATTTGTCGGTACCAATGCCACAAGGGCGATGCTACCTCACTCACAACGCGGAACTACAGCCAAGACACACTCCCCATGGGTAACAATTGCCTTTACATGCCTTGAAACGCTGCTCGCACTGGTCTGCCCAATATGTCCGGGCGAGATTCCACCCGGTGCTGCCAGCGAACCAGGGAACACAGGGCATACAGGTATCCGCATTCCAGTCATAGCACCAGCCGTCGTGATCGCTCCCCGGGATGATTCCGACCTGGGGAGTCTTTGTGTCGACGCGGTAGTTGTGAGGATCCGGCGTACACACAATGTCCCAGTTGGGACAGTCATCGATGAAGAGGTGGGCCGTGCCAAAGCTGTCGCCGATGGCATCAACGTCTACTGGTGCTTCTGCGAAGGCAAGATCGGTGCTGTCCTGCCAGTGCTAGAGGACAGATACATCGTAGGCGAGGGTCGCCGTCTCCTCGTCATAGATCGGATTGAAGAGTTCCACCACGGCCAGAGTTGAAGCACCGTCTGGATTGTGGGTCAGGATCGCGGCGTTGGGCGGGTTGTCATCAAGGAACCCGAGGCCGTTGAGGAAGGCGGCTGTTGAGGTCGAGCCGACGATACGATCAGGCCGATCGGAGAAGTAGATGGTCTCGCCCAGCCCGCGGTCGAGCGTCATTGTGTAGCGCCCTGCTTCCCCCGCTTTCGGCACGATACTGCCGGACTCGAACGATTGCACAAATAGCATGGCGGGACCATGGTCGGCGTTCGGGAGCGGGGTCGCCTCCTGGGCGGCGGTTGTCATGTGCAAGCCCGCAACCGTGGCAGTGCCTGCTGCGAGTCCTGTCGCTGCCTCCGCGACCACCCTGCGCCGGGACAGGCGACGAGATGCGAATAGTTTCGTGATCGATTCAAAGCGGTTTGGATCCATGGGAGACATCCTTTCGCGGTAGATAGCGATGATATCAACAGAAATTCCGTGGAGAGACAGGTGCGCACTACCAGAGTCAGGCGAGACAGGTCAATCGTTTGTTGCTCCATCTGCAAAGCAGTTGTTTTTGCAGGCGGGGTACATTTCGTTGCACTGCTGATCCCAGTAATCCTGAATAGTGTCTAGATTGGCGTCGAGCCACGGTTGACAGGGGAGGCACTTTGCCTGCCCCCAGCTATAGCACCAGCCATCGTGGGCATCGTCACCTATCAGTCCGGCAACGTGCTTCAGGGTCTTACGATCTAGACACATGATGGTCGAGGTGGAGCAGTCATCGATGAAGAGGTGTGCCGTACCAAAGGTGTCGCCGATGGCATCAAGGCCAACCGGCGTCTCGGCGAATCCCAGGTCGGACGCATCCTGCCAGTGGTCCAGAATCTGGAGATCATAGGTCACGGAGTTGGTCGCGGCGTCATAGACCGGATCGAAGAGTTCCACCACGGCCAGCGTTGATTCACCTTCCTGGTTGTGGGTGAGGATCGCAGCGTTGGGTGGGTTGTCGTCGGAAAATCCGAGTCCATCGAGGAAGGCGGCGGCTGGGGTCGAGCCGACGATACGCTCAGGACGATCGGAGAAATAGATGGTCTCGCCCAGACCGTGATCGAGCGTCACTGTGTAGCGCCCAGCCACATCATCGCTGGGTACGATACTGCCAGACTGAAAGGACTGGACGAAGAGCATTTCCGGTCCGTGCTCAGCATCCGGTGCGACCGGGGTGGCATCTTGGGCGACAGCGGAGAAGGACTGGCGTCGGGAGAGCTTGCGGTCGGCGAAGAGACGGGTAATCGTATCAATCATAGTGGGGTTCATCATTCACTCCTCAGGACAGATCAGCACTATCAGACTTTGTGGGGCCTACAATTGTCCAGGCAATCGGGGAAACGCAGGTTACACTGTTGGCCCCAGTAGCGCCAGACACCCTCATCGTCTGCAATCCACGGCTGGCAGGGGAGGCACATCATGGCACTCCAGCTATAGCAGAATCCATCGTGTTCGCCATTCAGGATGGTTCCAACATGGCCGCTGATGCCCAGGGTGCGGTCGGGGGAGATGCAGTAGATATCCGTGCCGCCACAGTCATCAATGAAGAGGTGGGCCGTACCGAAGGTGTCGCCGATGGCATCAACATCTACCGGTGTTTCGGTGAAGGCAAGATCGGTGCCATCCCGCCAGTGCTCGAGAAGAGAAACGTCATACGTGAGGGTTGCTGTCTCCTCGTCAAAGACTGGATCGAAGAGTTCCACCACCGCCAGTGTTGAATCCCCATCCTGGTTGTGCGTGAGAATGGCGGCGTTGGGCGGGTTGTCGTCGGAAAATCCGAGGCCATCGAGGAAGGCAGCGGTTGGGGTCGAGCCGACAATGCGATCCGGACGATCGGAGAAGTAGATGGTCTCACCCAGACCGTGATCGAGGGTGATGGTATAGCGTCCTGCCACATCGTTGCTGGGGACGATACTGCCGGACTGGAAGGACTGGACGAAGAGCATCTCCGGTCCGTGCTCCGCATCCGGTGCGACCGGCGTGGCGTCCTGGGCGACAGCGGAGAGGGCTGGGGTGGCAAGTGCCCCGGCGGCGATCCCGGCACCGGCGGCGAGGGATTGGCGTCGGGAGAGCTTGCGGTCGGCGAAGAGACGGGTGATCGTATCGATCATAGTCGGGTTCATGATTCACTCCTTTGGACAGATCAGCACTACCAATTGATCCTACAATCGTCCAGGCAATCGGGGAAACGCACATTGCACTGTTGGATCCAGTTGCGCTCGGCATCCTCATGGTCTGCAATCCACGGCTGGCAGGGGAGGCACATCATGGTACTCCAGCCATAGCAGAAGCCATCGTATTCAAGAGTCGAGATGGTTCCAACATGGCCGCTGATGCCCAGGGTGGGGTCGGGGGAGAAGCAGTAGGTATCCCAGCCGTTGCAGTCATCGATGAAGAGGTGGGCCGTACCAAACGTGTCGCCGATGGCATCAACGTCCACTGGTGTTTCGGAGAACCCCAGGTCGGTGCCGTCCCGCCAGTGTTCGAGAAGGGAGACGTCATACGTGAGGGTGGCTGTCTCCTCGTCATAGATCGGATTGAAGAGTTCCACCACGGCCAGTGTTGAATCCCCTTCCTGGTTGTGCGTGAGAATGGCGGCGTTGGGCGGGTTGTCGTCGGAAAAGCCGAGGCCATCAAGGAAGGCAGCAGTTGGGCTCGAGCCGACAATACGATCCGGACGATCGGAGAAATAGATGGTCTCCCCCAGACCGTGCTCCAGAGTGAGTGTGTAGCGCCCCTCCACGTCGGGCGTGGCCACGATACTGCCGGACTGGAAGGACTGGACGAAGAGCATCTCCGGTCCGTGCTCCGCATCCGGCGCGACCAGGGTGGCATCCGATGCGACCGGCGTGGCGTCCTGGGCGACAGCGGAGAGGGCTGGGGTGGCAAGTGCCCCGGCGGCGATCCCGGCACCAGCGGCGAGGGATTGGCGTCGGGAGAGCTTGCGGTCGGAGAAGAGCCGGGTGATCGTATCAATCATAGTGGGGTTCATCATTCACTCCTTTGCGTTCTCTATGGTCGTCGCATGCTGCGGCGTGATTGCGCGGACTAGCCATGAGTTGTCGTTCATGAGACTGGTAGCAGGGGAGCACCGGAGGTGGCCGAGTCCACAGGACGAGCAGCGGAGTGAGCCCTTGTCTCCCCTCTGGGGCAGATTAGCGTTTCTGTTGGATGTCAGTTGGGCGGCAGCTCCCCGGCCAGAAGATCTCGAACCGCACCAATACCTCCAGCCACCGGTGAGCCGATGGTGCCATCCGGCGCTACCAGTACCGCCGATGGCGTGCCCAAAATCCCGTAGGCAAAGGCCAACTCGCGATCGTGTTGAAGGACGACGCGATCAGTCGCTATCCCCATGGTCTTGACTCGGTTGGCGGCCTCATCACCCCGGCTTACGACCAGCAGATCGGGTCCACCCGGATGGGTATCCACCCATGTGGGGAGTTCGCGCACGAGCTGCCCGCAGGGGCCACATGTCGGATCAATGAAGACGAGGGCGACCGGTTTGCCGGAAGAGCGAATCTCTGTCAACGACACGTCGGATCCAGCCAGGGATGGCAGGTAGAAGTCCGGAGCCCGGACGCCTACTTCAAGTGCCACCGGCATCGTGTCCGTTTCTCGCTGTCCCCGATCACTACGCCCTGCAGGAGACAGCTCGGCACCGGAAGCTACCAACCGATCCAATCGTCCATAGAGCGTGCGCTCCTCCTGCATCACCAGCATCAGTTGCGTAGTCGCCATCGCGATCAACCCGGCCATCAGGAGCGTGACGAGCCATACCAACGCAGGTGTCGGCTGCACACCCGCATCAATATCGCGTAGGTTCTCGAGGCCGGACGAACCACCCAGGATCACCAGAGTCAGCAACATGAGGAGGAGATTGCGGGCGATGGTTGGCCACCCGATCGGTTCAGAGTGCAACTGGCCAAAGCAATGGCAATCCGGTCGCCGTCCCTGCGCCATATTCAGGACAATGCCAACGATGAAGAGCCCTAGCAGCAACAGCGCTGCCCATGCGCCCCACATCATGGTGCGATTGGGAATGAGGGCGATAGCAATGCCTAGCTCCACCACTGGCAGCAGCATCGCGATCGCCGGAACGAGGACATTCGGCACACCGAAATCGCGCACGGCCTGCTGTGAACCAGCACGATCCGCCAGCTTTCCTGCGCCTGACAGCAGAAACACACCAGCAACGATCACCCTCGCAGCGAGGATTATGATGTCCATACCTTTCCCTCCCGAGATCTGAGCCACTTCACGAGTTTGCGAACCCCATTGCGACGATCGCCGACGAGGCGGAAGCCCAACCTCACCTGATGGTTAGCCGAGGTCGAAAACCCCATTCAGCCAGTTGAAAACACGAAGCGCGAAGAGGCTGGCGGCGCCCGATTCGTCGTGCAATCCCGCTCCGTCGGTATTGGAGAACAGCAGATATGCTGAGCCGGGTGACGTGATGGCGTCATAGAGTGGCTTCGCATCGCCTCCACGAAAATCTGCCTCTCCTTCGATGATGAGTGCCGGGCACTGAATCTGATCAGCGATACCGCTTAGGGTGTAGGGCTCATAGCCCCGCAAGTACTCCAGCGGCGTTGCCACACCGTGGGTCAGCATGCCCCGGTTCATGGAGAAGGCAACTTCGGGTGAGGCCGCCACCGCACTCTCGAGCCAGGCACTGAGCGCCGCGTCGTCCTCTCCGGATGCGAGCAGTGGACGCAACTCCTCGGGCAGCATCATGACCGCTCGTTCACCGGGAGAGTATTGGGCAGCATCGGCAATTACGGCTCCAATCCGGTGTTCGGCAGTCGCGGCGCGAGGGGCCAGATATCCGCCCCAGCTGCGTCCCATCAGCGCGATGCGGTTAGGGTCGATTTCTGACCGCTGCAAGGCCACGTCAACCACCGGGGTGACGACGGCCTCCCAGTCGTGGCGGAAGAAGAGATTCTGCTCAACGAGAGCCTCACCCTGGCCAGGTCCATCGAATACAAGGCAGGCCCAGCCACGTTCGATTGCCGCTGCTCCTCCCGCGAACCAGGACTCCTCGCGGGTGCCATCGTAGCCACCGGTGATGATGAGCAAGGGGAGCGGTTCCTCTCGATTGGCGGGCAGAAACAGATACCCCGGCAGCGTCGTGGTTTCGTACGGAATCTCGATGGCCTCGCCTGGTCGGTCAAACAGGGCCATTGCCTGCACAAAGACGCGACGCTGATTGGCGAAGGAATCGACGAGGCCTTGCCGCAGGGGTGGTTTGAACAGATACAAACTCGCCTGACGATAGTACGTACAGGCCCGCAAGAAGGCATCGCGCGCACTCACGATATTCCCTGCGGCGAGCGCCTCGTTCGCATATCCTTCGGTGCGCTCCGCCAGCGCCCACCATTCCCGATACCACGCCTCCGTGTCACCATCGGGAATCCGGCGGGCCGTAATGAACGATTCCCCGACATCTGCTCCACGGTAGGGAATGGTGTCCAGCGCCCGGATGAATTGACCATCCATGCTGGAGGCGAATGCTATTTGGTCGAGCGTCGGATCAACGGCCGAAGCTGGTGTTGCGGATGGTGTACTGCTCTGCGCTCGCGCATCACCCGACCACATGGTGGCGCTCCCGGCCGCAGCAATCGCTGCGGCCGCGACGCCTGCCGCGCCCTGTCGAAGGGCGGAGCGGCGGGTGAGTGATCCGGGCGCGTGTCCGGGACAGGGCATAGGTTGGGATTCTGCGTGAGACATGTTGGAGTAGTCCTTCACTGGTGGCGAGCGGCGACTAAAGCGGGTTCCCGATGTATTTTCGGTAGCAGGGGAGCACCGAAGGTGGCCGAGTCCACAGGACGAGCAGCGAAGCGAGCCATTGTCTCCCCTCTGAGCCGCATCTCGAGGGCAGATAAGGGCATTCGCCGCTTCGCACTGCCCTGCTACCTGTCAAGACATGCGGCACCGGCTGTAGGAGAGAGCGGTTGTCTGGATCAGGGCACGAGGGCGAGGCGATCACGCCCGTTCATCATCACTGCAACCGCGGCGTCCATATCGATCGCTGCGCCGGGATCGACAAAGCCGATGGTGTACACGAATGTGCGGCCGTCGGCGCGATCGAGCAGCCAGGTGGTGCTCAGCAGACCCATCTCCGAACCACCCTTGTACCCGACGTAGTTCCAGGTCTCCCCGTCGAAGGGAATCGGTGTTTCAAGTGTGAGGATTTCTCGCACCGGCAGCAGCTCTTCATTCCCGGCGGTGCCATGAAGCCAGGCCATCGTCTTGACGAGATCACCGCGCTTGGCGAACCACTCGATGCGATCGATCTCTATCGGCTTGGTCTGGTCCAGGTCGGAGAGTGCGGAGAAGGGGAGGGTGTCGATCTCTTCCTCCAGGATCCGGCGTCGTTCCGGCACATCGGCAGCCACATAGGCGTCCACCTGTTCCGTCGGTGACGCGAACTTGAGCATCGAGAGTTCCCGTGTCGAAAGTATCGGAATATTCAGCGACGGATCGTGGTGACCCATGGCCGTCATGGCCGCTTCGACGTTCTCACGCCCGACGTGGAACAACGTGTGATCGGTGGCCGTGTTATCGCTCTTCTGGATCATGCGCTCGGCGAAGTAACGGGTGGTGAAGGTTGTGCCCTCCGGGAGGTAGCGGAAATCGCCGCCCGGCACGCTTCTGTGCGCCTCCTCAATCTGCATCGGCTCATTCCAGGCACTTTCACCGGATGCGACCGACATCGCCAGGGCGCCAAGGATCCATAGCTTGAAGCTGGATCCGATCGGCAGCACGAGATCGGGGTTCAACTCGTGCACAGGCACAATCTCATCGCCGACGAGTTCGGCGGCGGTGAGCGCAACCATCGGTGAAACTGCCTGTAGTTGCTGGTCGATCGCATCCCAGTCGGGAACAGTCGAGTCGGCCGCACTGGTAGCCGGTGTCTGGGCGAACGCCGCTGGTGACTGGACAGCTAACGCTGCCGCAACCGCCGCACTACCTCCGACCAAACCTCGGCGACTGATCGAACGGTTCAATGGTGTCACAGGAATTCTCCTTGGCCTGAGGTCAGGCACTTACTGATGTCTCATCCTTCTCGAGAGAGGGGGACGTCGCCGACATGGCGATCGCCGTAGATCCAAGCAACATACGGACCTGATCAAGGCCCCGCGCAACTGGTGTGGCTACGCGTCCATCTACATCCAGGACAAGAGCGGCTGGTGTGCCGGTGGCGCCAAACGTCTTGCCGAGTACCTTCCCCTCATCGATCACAACGGGGGAGACAAAGCCCAATGCGCTATTGAGACCAATTGGGCCTCGGGAGATCACGAGGATATTTGGACGCTGTTCCAGACGTTCATACGCCTGGACATCCGCGAGTAACGCCGCGCAAAAGCTGCATCCTGGATTCCAGAAGAGCAGCATCGTCGGCCACCCGCGATAAGAGTCGAGATCGACAATCGCGCCGTACAGGTCTGGCAAACGAACCGATGGGGCCATATCGCCTCGATGCACTTCCTGAACCTGGCGAATCGGGGTGGGCGGCACCGTCAGACCCAGGGCCTCGGCCATTAAGGCGCGGGCAGCGTGCACG
This sequence comes from Thermomicrobiales bacterium, assembly GCA_020432165.1. Classification (GTDB taxonomy): domain Bacteria; phylum Chloroflexota; class Chloroflexia; order Thermomicrobiales; family UBA6265; genus UBA6265. The sequence continues at coordinate 68,481 of JAGQGU010000013.1, read as the reverse complement.
CCATAGCGTGGCCCTGCCATCACGAATCCCTCGGGAGAAATCAGGACAGCAGCGGGAGCCTGGGCGAGGTTGTAGCCAAGGACCACCTCTATATCCTGTTGCCGCAAGACCGTAGAAATGCCATACCCCTGCACCATCGCCGCGTTCGTGTCGGCATCGCCGGAGCTCACGAGCGCCAGGGTAAGGTGATCGCTGTAGGTTCGCTGCCAACCGCCAATATCTGGCAGCAATTCGAAGCAGGGACCGCAGCGCGGATCGGTGAAGAAGAGCACAACCGGCTTTCCTCGGGCGCGCAGGTCATCAAGCGTTACGGGCGTGCCGTCTGAGTCGGGCAAAGAGAACCCGGGCGCGCGATCACCCTTGAGCGCGTCGAGCACCGAATCCCGATCTTGCCGGGATTCGGCCTGGGCCGACGGAACCATGTTCGTCAGCCCAGGTGCGAACTGGAGTGTGAGATCGTCGAGCCGCTCGTTCATACGGCGCTGGCGGTCGCGAGATTGAACGATCATCCAAACACACATCGTTAGGGCAATCGTGACGCCAGCGGCGCCAATGAACGTGAACACGCTACTCGATCCTTCCACGATTTCTAGAAGTTGCTGCGGGCGTCCGAGTTCTTGCACAGCGTGTTACCCAGCGGCGCATCCCGGCTGCAGTAGTTCCAGACACCGCAGTCGCCTTCGCAGGCTTCGAAGCTCTGGTTGCAGAGGTCGGTGAAGTAAGAGGGCTCAACGCCCCACGGCTGGCACGGCACGCAGGCGATGTTCGCCCAGCTGTAGCAATATCCATCGTGGTCATTCAGCGTGCCGACAACCTTATCTTCCTTCCGGCATTGGAGCTCGGCGTCCGGGCAGTCAAGGATGCCGTCGATCAGGATATGTGCCGCTCCGAATGTGGCGGCCTCACCCTGCAGATCCATCGGATCGTGCTCGAACTCCATATCCATTCGTTGCCAGTCATCGAGGACCGTCGCCTCATAGGTAAGATTCGCCTCGTCTGCGTCATAGGTTGGGTTGAACAACTCAACGACAGCGAAAACGGTCGACCCATCACTCTGCTCAGCGATGATCGCGGCATTCGGCGGGTTGTCCGGCAAGAATCCCAGCTTTGCCAGGAAATCAGCCGTCTGCAAGGTTCCGACCAGACGCTGCGGTCGATCGGAGAAGTAGATCGTCTGTCCAAGCCCGTGTTCGAGGTTGACGGTGAAGTTGTGCGCTTCAGCTCCTGGTGCCACATTCCCGGACAGGAACGACTGCACAAAGAGGGTGGATGATGTGAGGTTCGCGCTCGCCTGGTCGGTCTCAGGCGTCGATTGCGCGGCCATGGCGCTGGCTGAGGTCAGGCCGACGCCGGCAATGGCGGCCACTCCGGCAACGGCCCCACCCTGGGCCATGACCTGCCGTCGATTCATTGTCTGGGTAAGGTAGCGCGAGACGGCGTCGAAACGTAACGTGTTCATACGAAATGCCTCCTGCGTGACAGGTAATACTTCGGTTTGCATAGAAACCGGGGAGTAGAGATACGAGCGGATCGGTCCGCTCTGAACCGCTGGATATCAGCGGTCCTCCGTAATGTCGTCTGGTGGGTCACCTCCTTCAGTAGCACACGGGATCGTGTAGTCGCCCGGGCTATCAGCCAACTCCTTGAGGAGCCAGATTCTCGTTTCGGTGGTCACCCCTTCCTGGTCGAACAGGTCGATCAGATCGTCTGAACGTGCGTAGAGATGCGCACGGGCGGCGTCGTCCCAATCAATCAGCACCCACACTTCGTCGGGGTGCGCTGCATTTACGAACATGCGCTCGGACATTCCTCCGTAGGCTCGCCGTATCTCTCTGTTCTCGAGAAACGCGCCATGCCACCTCACTACGTCCTCGTGGCGAAAACAGATGAGCAAGGCCGACATGTTCACATCTCCTTGATCTGCATCCGCTCGATACATCCGTGCCAGAATGGCGTGGGACCTGTGATCAGAATAGGAGGGCCGATCCCGGAAACCAGAGCGGGAAACTACCTGTTGTGTGTCCCGAAAACGCGCCGGACACCGTACAATCGAAAATACAGATTCGGCCAGGTTTGTCCGCCACGTGACCAACCCTGGCTTCGGCATCCGCGCTCCCAGGTTTATCCAGTCGCGCGCTCGAAATGAGAGAGGTTGTAGTAATCGGGTATGAGCACCTTAGGTTGCAAACAGATGATCGAGGTCATGGCATGACGTCTTCCGGCCCTCAGTGGACACCGGACACCGGGCAGGAGACCTTGCCCATCACCATGACCGCGCAGGAAGCGGCTGCACACGTAGGGGTGAACGAGCGAACTATTCGTCGTGCCATCTCAAGTGGTGCACTCATCGCTGAAAAGCAACATGGCGTTTTCGCCATAGCACAGTCACAACTCGAAATCTGGTACGAGCAGCGGGCTGGGAGAATGCCTTCTCACACTCCTGAAGAACGATTGGGCGTTGAGACAACCCCCGCGGAAGGAAGTCAGACTCCAGGCGGGAAGACGAAGGCGAGCAAGCGCCATCTGCCGCGCCCATCCACCTCGCTCATCAGCCGCGAAAATGAGGTTGCCACCGGAGTGGCGTTGCTGCGACGAGCGGGTGTGCGGCTGGTGACGTTGACAGGCCCTGGTGGGGTTGGCAAGACACGCCTTGCCATTAGCATTGCAGACGCCATGAGCGACGAGTTCGATGATGGCGTCTGGTTCGTTCCGCTTGCAGGCGTAACCGACCCAAGGTTGGTCTCCAATGCCATTGCTACCAGTCTGGGGGTCGAGGTCATCGACGGTCAGTCCTCGCACGATGCCATACAGGCGTTCTGGTCGGATCGGCGTGGATTACTGGTCCTCGACAATTTCGAGCAGGTGGTCGAAGCCGGGCCGGAGTTAGCCCGCCTTCTGGAGACCTGCCCAGACATCTCGATGCTGATCACCAGTCGCACGCGGCTCCGGCTGGCAGCCGAACATGCCCTGCCGGTACCTCGCCTGGAACTCCCTGAATCCGGACAAGCGACGACACTGGCATTGGCCGCGCAATCGCCGGCTGTGCGTCTATTCGTTGATCGCGCTGAAGCGATCCTGCCCGACTTCAAGCTCAGCGAGAGTACGGCCCCGGTGGTGGTGGATATCTGCCGCCTGGTTGACGGGTTGCCTCTGGCTCTTGAGCTTGCGGCCGCACGCGTCCCTTCCATGCCGCTTACGGTATTGAGAGATCGGCTTGACCATCAGCTCAACGTCTTGACGACCGGTCCACGTGATGCACCTCTCCGCCACCGCACCATGCGCAACGCCATCGCCTGGAGCTACGACCTGCTGAGTCCTCAGGAACAGGATGTTGCGCGCCGACTGGCTGTTTTTACCGGAGGATTCACCGAAGATGCCGCGGCGTTCGTCGCGTTCGGCGGCTCGGTGGACGATGAGCCGGATACCGCCAGCGCAGACAGCCGTCTGGATCTGTTCCTCGATATCATTGCATCCCTGATCGACAAGAGCCTTGTGCGTCGGGTAGATCGAGACGACCAGCTGTATCGATTTGAGATGCCGGAGACCATTCGGGCATACGGTAAGGAGCGAGCGGTAGCGATCGGCGACGACCAGATTGCCCATGAGCGTCATGCAAATTGGACTATCGGTTTCGTCCGACGATCTTTCGACGGATGGGGGTATACCCCGGAGGTAACGTCCGAAAACCTTTGGCGATTCCTGGCAGTGGAAGCAGAGCAAGACAACGTTCGTACCGCGCTGGGGTGGCTCGAATCCGTCAGAGACAGTCACCGCATGCTGCTGCTCGCGGTGGCCATGCACTCGTATTGGGAACACCGTGGCAGCCATGACGAGGCAGTGTCGTGGCTGGAACGCGGCCTGGCGATCGACAACAGTGTCCCGATTGCTGTGGCACTCAGAGCCCATATGACGATTGGACGCAAGCGGCGGCGCCAGGGGCAGTTCGCTATTGCCTGGGAGCACTATTCTGCCGCGCTCACACTCGCGCGTCAGGCGGGAGACCGGCTCGCCGAAGCGCATGTAATCTATGGCCTCGGAGGAACGGCCACTGATCTTGGACGATACGAAGATTCGCAGGTACTTCTGCTCGACGCCCTGGAACGATACACCGAACTCCGTGACGATACGGGGGTGTGCGGTGCGCTCTATTTCCTGGGCGTGCTCTACCTCCACACAGACCGCCCGTCAGAATCGAAGGCAGTGTTGGACCGGGCACTCGAGGCGCATCAAAAGCCAGACGTGATGTTCAATGAGAGCGTGATTCTTAACGCCTATGTATTGGCCAGTTTACGGGTGGGAGACGTGGATCAAGCCGATTGGGCGAAGCGTGAGAGTCTGGCGCGGTGGGAACGGAGCCGGGGACTGAGCCAGGATGTGCTTGCCGAATGGCTCGGCGTCGCGTCGGCCGTCTCCTTCGAGCGCAATGACCTGGAGCAGGCAGCGCTGCTCCTCGGTGCCTCCGAAGGCATGTCGGCGACACTTGGTGTGCCACTCATGCTTGGCACCGCCTCGCAAAGAGAGCTCTACACTCAGACACTTTCTCGTGCTTTGGGGAAGGACGCGTTTGGCACGTTCTACATCCGTGGATATGCCATGCCACCGCTCGATGCAGTTGCAGCCAGCGAGGGTCAGGCATCAGATCAAGATGGCATAGCCATGCCGACTGCACTCTCTCCACGTGAACGCGAGGTACTCGACTTGCTGATGCTGGGGCGACGGGATCGTGAAATAGCTGATGAACTGTTCATCAGTGTCCGTACCGTTGAGGGGCACGTAGCACGGCTGATACAGAAGCTGGGCGCTACCACGCGCACGGGCGCGCTGGCGAACGCAATCGCCCAGGGGATTGCCCAGCCCGGACCAGGATAGCGATTCACCATCTTTGCTTGATTAACAGCCCACCGCGACATCGATTACAGGTGTTTGTCTGGCTGTGGATGGCGGGATGGAAAGCCTCCGCCTCCCGCAAGGTGACGGCTGCTGGGGGCTGATAAGCGCTCCTGATCGTTTCCTTTGATCAAGGCTTTCGGTGGGTCTATGCTCATAGCGGCATGCACGCGCGGCAGGTGTTGATCATCCGCCATTGAGTGGTCACGGAGCGCTGCTGATGGAGTAGGTGGGCCACTTGCTCAGTACCCGTGAGGAATGCTCTAGGATATACTGCGTGTGGTCGAACGAGGTGGTGCAAGGGTCACTACTACCAGCAGAGAGGGTGGTTCCGATCACGTCGTCCCCTGCGGGCGATAGATTCTCGCCCCAGTAGCTCAGCGGATAGAGCAACCGCCTTCTAAGCGGTAGGCCGTAGGTTCGATTCCTACCTGGGGTACCAAGGACATCGCACTTTAGAGCAATCTTTATAAGGGTTGAGAGAAAGGAGAACTCTTTTCATCGGTAGCGTCCCCGCCGAGGCCATACGCAGTATAGCCTAGCTCCGCGCGAGCAGAATCGGTCCGTGGTATGCCGATGCCAGCCGCAATGCCTTCGATCGATCCCATAGTGTCCGGAATCGCTCTGCAGAGCTGACACCAACAACCAACAGATCAATGGGTAGTACGGTTAGCACCGCTGCCAGCACATCATCGGCATTGCCCTGCAGTTCGTATTGCCTGATCGTATGCCCGGCACTGGTCAAATGCTCCATCGCATCGCGGAAATGCATACGAGCCGGTTCGTCGCCACCACCAATGGCCGCGATCCCAGCCTTGTCTCGCAAGAGCGTATGACTGGTCAAAAACTCGACAGCTCTGCCACTGCCCGCATCGTTGCTATAGGCCATCATCCATGAATCGATGGAGGCGAATCTCCCCGGGACGACCAGGAAAACGCGCTTACGGACTTGCATGGCGGCAGTGAGATCGCGCCTCGATCCCCGACCACCGATAACCAGCAGATCGGTGCTATCGGTGTGATGCTCTACATAGCTTGCGAAGCTCTCATCGGAGATATCTGTGCTGACACGCTCAACACCCAGCTCCCGCGCAAAACGCGCTGCTGTCTGGACCTGCTCGACTCCCCAAGGTTCTTCTCGGGTCACCTGTCGACGCTCGCTGGAGACGAGTTCGCGAAACATATCCTCCTGCGTATCCATGATCTGATACGCATCGGTATCGAGCACCGGTTCCTGCTCCGCATTCGGCGAGAGCGCGACAAAGCGAATCGCCTCATCCATCTGCCTGGCTGCCCAGGCAGCATACTCTGCCACCGAGGCCAACGCATTTGGGTTCTGGATGAAGGCGATTACCGACATGGTTTAGTCCTCTACGTATGCAATCAGCGGATTGCCGAATGGATCACGAGTATGCAGCACGTTACCATCGCGCTCGAACGTGTAGTCGGCATTGGCAAGTCGCTGCTGCAGGGCATCCAAAGATGCCACATCCGGTAGCATCACGCTCCAACTGCGTAGTCCGGCGGTTCCTTCCGGGCGTGGTTCTGCTTGCCTGCCATTCCAGACATTCACCGCCAGGGCATGAGGCACGAAGCTGGTGTCCAGCGAAAAGTCGCTCATGCCATACCGATCAAACGCGCGCATATCTCCGAATCCAATGACCTCGCGGTAGAATCGGCGCGCTTCATCGATATCCCGCACGTGCAGATGCACGTGTCCGATACGCGTCCCCTCAGACATCGGCAAAGTGAGATCGTCGTCTTCTGTCAGCGCTGAAAGGAGATCCTCAACATCCAGAGCCTCAGTTGCACCCCGTAGCGTGCCATCGGCGAGCATGGCGGCGAAGCGACTGGTATCGCGCACCAGATGCCCACGCTCAGGTGTCTCGAAGGTGATCTCGATACCGTTTCCATCCGGATCTGAGAGATAGGTCGCCATCGTTTCGGTGTGATCTGTTGGAGAATTTTGCCAGCCTACTGCGAAGAGTCGAGCCACAACTCGAGCCAGATCCTTCCTGGTCGGTACGTGCAGCGCGACGTGATAGAGCCCGGTGTGCTTTGGTACCACCGGCCCACTTGCACCCGGATGCAGCACGATCAAGGTTTGTTTGCCAACGCCGAGTTCTATTCGCTCCTCAGTTTCAGAGAGGAGGGTGAGCCCGACATAGTGCGTCCAGAAAAGGCGACTATTTTGGGCACCGGTGACGTCTAAATGCACCGCTCCGAGTTCGGCGGTCGCTGGTAATACCTGCGGTGCAGCGTGCGGTGCGAGATGTTCCATTGTGTGTTGCGTTTCGTTCACGTATTTGTCTCCAGAGCGGATATCCTCACTTATACTTACGTTTGATTAGTGGATTTGGATTCCTTGCCCAGGGTTCGCAACGATTTGTGGAATGCCGCCATCACCTCGTGCAACTGCTCGCCGGTTGAGTCCATCGTCACCATGGTGACGTGCCCCTTGCCGACATTGCTCTGCACCTTAATCTCACCGGTCACGCGGGGCAGAAGTCCTTCTTTGCCACCCATGACGAACATCTGGCCTGGTCGACCGGTCAGGCCAGCACGATAGCCGTGTTCCTTGAAGAACGCGATGGCATAGTCCAACGTCTCCTTTCCGGAGAGTTTCGAGACGGCCTTCTTTTGGTAGGCGGTGCGACGCATCTCCTCGCGGATCGCGTCCATCGTGTCTGTCACGTTATGCGACCTCGATCGATTCGCCCGGCTGTAGCACGATGCCTTTGGAGGACGTGGATGCTTCGATATCCCGTTTGAACTGTTCGGCATCCTGTGCGATCAGCGGAAACGTATTGAAGTGGCAGGGAAGAACGGCTTTGGCGTTGAGCAGTTTGGCGGCGCGCACGGCATCCGTCGGTCCCATGGTGAAGTTATCGCCAATCGGAAGCACGGCAAGATCGAGGCCTTCTTCACCGATCAGCGCCATATCGCCGAAAAGACATGTATCACCCGCAAAGTAGACCGTTTTGCCGCCAAAGCGCACGATCAGGCCAGCAGGCACACCTGGTGCGACCACCGTGCCATCGTCCAGGGAGATCGCGCTGGAATGCCAGGCGGGTACGAATTTGGAAGTGCCACCATCGAAGGCGATCGTGCCACCATGGTTGCCACCAGCCACATTCTCCACACCCTGATGGCGGAGATAGTTCGCAAGTTCGTTGATGGTGACCACCTTGGCGCCGGTGCGTTTGGCAATTTCCGGAGTATCACCCACGTGATCGTTGTGGGCATGCGTAATCAGGATCGCTACCGGATTCTGCTCGTCAGCTGTGGACTTGCACGCCGGATTGCCAGTGAACCAGGGGTCAATCAGCACCTGCTTGCCATCGGCTTCCAGGGCGAAAGTGGCGTGTCCGTGCCAGGTGATGGTGAGTGTCATGAGATACCTCCTGTGCCGTTAGGTGCGGCTGTAGACCACCTTGCCATCGGCAATCGTATGGTCAGCGCGCACATCCTTGAGCGAGAGCGGATCGACACTACGCAGATCCGTTTCAAAGACTGTCACATCACCCAGTTTACCCACTTCCAGCGAGCCTTTCTCGTGCTCGCTGTGGCTGGCGTAAGCACCGTTCCAGGTATATGCCCGAATCGCATCCTCCAAAGAGATGCATTCTTCCGGGAAGATCTCATCGCCGTTGCGATCGCGCCGTGTCATCATCATCTGGATACCGATCATCGGATTCACCAGCGATACCGGGGAATCTGTACTCGCCGCTGCCACAATACCGCGCTGGCGGAAGGTGTTCATGGCGTAGGCATAGCGCACCCGCTCGGCCCCGAGATTGGCCAGGTAGACCGGACGCATATCGTAGAGGAAGGTCGTGCCTGGAATCGGCACGGCGCCGATCTTCTGAATGCGATCAAGCATTTCCTCAGTCAGAATCGAACTATGCTCGATACGCGGGCGGAAATCCTTGACTGGATAATCGCGCTGCATCTCCTCATAGGCATCCAGTAACAACCAGATCGCGGCGTCACCGATCGCGTGATGGCCCTGCTGGAATCCCGCTCGATGGGCGCGGATCATCTTGGCCTTCATCACCTCTGGCTCTTCCATCCAGAGTCCGATATTGCTTTCTTCGTCCTGATAGGGATACCCCATCCGCGCCGTACGGCCACCAATGGAGCCATCGGTATAGAGCTTGGCGTTGCCCATCCGTAACCAGGCATCACCGAATCCGGTAGACATCCCCAATTCAATCAGCTCATCGAGCGTATCGTTGATCAGCATCATGGCGTAGACGCGCACAGGGAGTGTGCCGCCATCATGCGCGCGCTGGAAAGCAGCAAACGCCTGTCCGAAGGGCACACCTGGTCCGGCATCGGCCACCGATGTCACGCCGTAACTACGCCAGATATTGCCACCGGTGATGATTGCGTCCAGGACCTCGTCGTCGGTCATCTTCGGCTGGGCATCACGCACCCAGTTCATCACCTTCTCGCGGAGAACACCGGTTGGTTCACCGTGCTCATCGCGATCGATGGTGCCGTCATCCGGATCGGGTGTATTGGCGTCGATTCCGGCAAGCTTCAGCGCCAGACTGTTCACCGCCATGATGTGATGGCATGTGCGCATCACGATCACCGGATGATCCGGGGCCACTGCATCCAGATCGTGCCGATTCGGATGGCGCTTCTCCGCCAGATTCTCCTGATCGTAGCCCTGAGCCACAATCCAGGCACCAGTAGGAGTATTTGCCGCGCGTTCTTTCACCAACGCCGCAATCTCGGCAATGGAGCTAACGCGGTCTGCATTGACCTCGATTTCGCCCGCAGCCACACCCGTACCGAAAATGTGTGCGTGGGCATCGTAGAGGCCGGGCGTCGCCATCCGACCCTGGAGATCAATTGTCTCGTAGCGAGTGCCGAGTTCGGCTTTGACATCGGCCAGCGCTCCAACTGCCACGATCTTGCCCTGAACAATACCGATAGCTTCCGCATCCGGCTGCGCAGGATTCATTGTCAGAATCGGACCACCATGAATGAGCAGATTGCCTACCACGTCTCGGACTCCTCGGTATCAGATGCGTATGCATGCCAGGTGGCGGCGATATGACGTAACGGCGCAATCCAGATATCGCCGCGAGCGATGGTGTCGTCCAGAAATCGCGTCAGAGTTCCCAGCAATCCCGGGCGGCCGATGATGTGGGGATGCACAATCACTGGCATGAAGCTGCCATCTTCCCGATGCGCATCCAACGCCAGCATCCACGCTTCCAGCAGTGAGCTGGGTGGCAGTGGCCGCACCGGACTCAGCCACTGCGTGTCCATGAGATAGGGCGAAATCGGGATGAGCGCGGCATCGGGATCACGCTGGAGCACAGGCAAGTCGCCGGAGCGACCGTCAATCTGCCACGCCAGGCCACTATCGTTGCCCCAATCGCCATCGAAATCGCTTGTGGGGAAGCCGGGCAGACGCGAGACGAGTCCATGGACTGGTTCACCGATGTCATCTGCAATCGTGCCGATCAGATCGCCGATGCTGGCACTGGCGCTGCAGAAGCTGGCTGCCACCTCGTGACCGGCTTCGTGAACTTCTTCCACCAGACCAGGTGTATCCACCAGCGCCTCGGCGGTGAAGGCGAAGGTTGCCTGCACATCCACATCGGCCAACATCTTGAGCAGATGACGGACGCCCTGTGGGGCATAGTCCAGCCCGAGTAAATCCTCCTGGTCAGTACCGCCTTCGCTGAAACCATACCCGGGAACGTGAATCAGGATAGAAACAGCGCTGCGATGCCCGCCCGGCCATGCAAATGCTTGCGTAAATTCGCTCATGAATACTCCCTATACGATCGCTGCCGAGATCGCCTGATCGAGATCGGCGATGATATCGTCCACGTCTTCGATACCGACGCTGATGCGTACCAGATTGTCGCGAATACCCCAGTCGGCTCGTTCCGCAACGGTGAATCCGCGGTGACTGGAGCGCGCGGGATGCAGCGTGACGCTGCTGACATCGCCCAATGTTGTTGCGGGCTTCAACAGGCTCACTGCTTCCAGATATCGACCACAGCTTTCCAGTGTTGCGCCCCTGATCTCGAAACTGAGGAGACCACCGCGATCATCGCTGAGGAACTGGCTGGCGAGGTGTTCTGGCTCCAGACCCGGATAATGCACGGCATCGATACGATCATCGGCCTGCAGCCACTTCGCTACCGCGAGGGCATTGGCACTATGCGCCTTCATGCGCAGATGGAGAGTGTGAATACCGCGTACCGTCAACCAGGCATCGAAGGGGCCAGGCACCGAGCCATTTGTGCGGGCGCGATCCCGCATTTTGGTGATCACATCAAGCGAGCCGGAGACGACACCGCCGAGGACATCGCCATGGCCGCCAATGAACTTGGTGGTGCTATGTAGCACCACATCGGCACCATGTGCCAGTGGTTGCGTGAGTATGGGGGTGCCGAAGGTGTTGTCCACACTTAGCGCCGCGCCATTGGCGTGGGCGATCTCGGCGAGAGCAGCGATATCGCTGACTTTCATCAAGGGATTGGAGATGACCTCGGCATGGATCAATGTTGGTTTGTAGGCTTCTGCCTGAGCACGGACATCATCGAGATCGGTGGCATCGACGGTGTGTAGCGTCACACCGATTTGTGCGTATTGCTGTCGCATGAGCGAAAGCGTCGCACCATAAACATCGCGGGAAATCAACACATGTGAGCCTGGTGTGCCGTAAAGCGCGAAGACGCCATCGACAGCTGCCATCCCGCTCGGATAGGCGATCGAGGCTTCTGCGCCCTCCAGTGCCGCCATCATTGCTTCGAGACTGCGTACCGTCGGATTGCCGAAACGGGCATAGGCATAGCCCTCGCGCGGATCGTCGAAGACCTTGTCCAGGTCGGCGTAGTCTTCGAAGGTGAAGGCAGTAGCCACATGTAGTGGGGGTACGGTGGGTATCGCCGGAGCTATCGAGCCGTAATCGGCGGCATGAACGGCAATCGTCGCGAGTTTCTGAGCGCCCACAGCGTGTCTCCATGGATATTGGTGATCGGCAGCATGCCTTGCACCCGAGTCTATGGTGCTAGTGTAGGTCAGTCAATGCGCAAACCGTGTGTACAAGCACGCGATTTCATGCGACAACAGGTATGCAACCGGCCAGTAATGGCAACTACGAAAGGATAGATATGGCAACGGGAATCTCACGTTGGGTCGCCGATTCGGCAGAGTATCGACCTGATCGGTACTACACCTACGCACATCTCACCGAGATGCTGAACAATTGGCAGTCTCAATATCCACAACTGATCAGTATCGAAAGCATCGGCAAGACCTATCAGGGGCGTGATATTTGGGCAGCGATTGTCACCAATACCGCTACTGGCCACCACGCAGACAAGCCAGCGACTTTTTTGGACTCCAATATCCACGCTGGCGAGGTCACTGGTCAGGCGACGGTACTCTGGCTCCTCAATCATCTGCTGAATGGCTATGGCAATGATGAGACGGTCACCAGTCTGCTGAATCGGGTCACGCTCTACGCCGTTCCTGGCATCATGCTGGATGGTATCGAGCTCTATCTCACGACCGCTGAGCGGACCCGCAGCTCCGTCCGTTACTATCCGGAAACCGATCTGCAGGATGGTCTGCAGCGCGAAGATATGGATGGTGACGGTCGCATCTTGCAGATGCGTGTTCGCGATAGCGCTGGCGCGTGGAAGAAGCATCCGGAGGATAGCCGCATCATGATCCCGCGTGGGCCAGATGAGCGCGGCGGTGAATACTACTCGGTATTCGAAGAAGGTCAGATTCAGAATTGGGATGGTGGCAAGATTGCCGTTGCCAAGGAGAAATTCGGACTCGATTTGAATCGCAATTTCCCCCGTATCTGGGGACCCGAGTGGGAACAAAACGGTGCAGGTGAGTATCCTTTCAGCGACCCGGAGACCAAAGCACTCGCCGAATTCCTTTTCGCCCATCCGAATATTGGTACCGCCCAGCATCTGCACACCTGGAGCGCCGTTATCCTGCGACCAAGTGTGAACCAGACCGATGCCGATATGAACCAGGCTGATCTGGCGATCTACAAGGCGATCGGCAAGATGGGTGAGGACGAGACTGGTTACCCGTGTGTCTCCATTCACGATGGCTTCGCCTATGACAAGAAGAAGGCGATTACGGGCACAGTGCTCGATTGGGTCTATGAGACCTTCGGCGCTTACGCGTTCAGCACCGAGCTGTGGAGTCTGCCGCGCCAGGCTGGTGCCAAGATCACCGACTTCATTAACTGGAGCAAGGAGCACTCGCCAGACGAAGAACTCGCGATGGCGAAGGTGCTTGATGAACACGCTGAGGGAGAGGGGATCTTCGCCTGGAAGCCCTTCACTCATCCGCAGCTGGGTGAGATTGAGATCGGTGGCTGGGACTACAAGTTTGCCTTCCAGAATCCGCCAGGATCGTTGTTGGAGGAAGTCACCGCTGGCAATGCGCTCTTTGTGCAGCGCATGATGGGCGTCCTCCCGCAGCTTGAGATCGAATCCGTCAAGATCGAGCACTTGGGAGGCGATGTCTACACGGTCGGTGCTGTCGTCAAGAACGATGGTTTCCTCGCAACCTACGTCAGTCAGGTTGGCAAGAAGACAGCCAAGATCAAGCCGCCGAAGCTGGTGCTGACCGGTGCCGAGATTGCCATAGGTAAAGACGAAGTGGAGATCGATCATCTCGAGGGCCGGGCTGCACTCTATCATCCGCTCGATACACCGCCACGATCGGGTAACCTTGCACGTGGATATGCTGAGTGGGTCGTCAAGGCGAAGGCCGGCGACCAGATCACTATCACCGGGCGCTCCAGTAAGGCAGGAATCGCCTCCGCTACGGTGACAGTCGAATAGGGTAGAACGTGGCAACACCGGCGGGTAATGAGAATGCGTTTTTGGGTGCACTGGTAGGCATGGCCATCGGCGATGCGCTTGGCCTGCCAGTGCTCGGGCAGAGTGGCAACGAGATCGGCGATCTGCAGGGATACCTGGAGCTACCTGATGTCGGTGAAGGCGAACCGGTGAAGGGTGTGATTAGCGACCGCACTGAGTTTGCCCTCTGCCTGGTCGAGAGTCTGACCACGAATGAGGGCAGGCTCGATCCCGAGAATATCAATGCTCGCCTCAGCTACCTCAGCGAGAGCGGAAGTCGGCGCTGGATGAGTGAGACGGTGATCAGCAGCATCGACGAAGCATTCGAACACGATGGTTTGGCTCCGACTGACAAGATCACCGAGGCGGAACCATCGCTAGGTGTGCGTGGCATCGTTATTGGGTTACTGCACTCCGTACGGACACAGAATCTCGCTGATATGTATAGCGATGCTACGATCGCCGCCCGCTTGACCCACACCGATACCGAATCCGCTGATATTGTGGCCGCGGTCGCTGCGCTCACCGATCAGGCGGCGCGCAATGTTGATCGCGATCCGGCGTGGTCCCTGCCATCGAACGCGGGGACATCGGCCATCAGCGCGCGCGTTGTCGAGATCGGCGAGATCGTGAAGAACGCAGATTCCTTTGAGGATGCGGTGCTTACGGTCGTGCGAGCCGGTGGTGATACCGCCAGCTATGGAGCCATCGCGGGCGGTATCGCGGGTGCGCGCTTCGGTGCCGCCGGACTACCGCAAAACCTGATTGATGATCTGGATGCGCGGATCTATCTCAGCATGGCGGCACCGTGGTTCTATCGCACCGCCATGCAACGCGCCGGCTTCGCCATCGACCTCCGCCTGATCCAGAACGAATTCCCGGAGATGAACTAATTCGGGTGTTCATTCCGAACCCGCAGGGGAGGAATCAGGATGCCTTTTGGTATCTCGCCATTGGCCAGAGCACCAATCGTGCGGTTGATTCCTCCACTTCGCTACGCTCAGTGTTCGGAATGACGCAGCCCTTACTCGACGATGATCGTCGCGATGTATCTGATACCGGACTGGATGAACTCGGTGTGAATCGTGTATTCGCCTGGCTCCAGTCCCATGATCGGCAGTACATTCTGATCCTCGCCACCGACCAATCCGACGCCATTCACATGTCCGCTGAAAATAACCTCGCCATCGGCATCGGTGACACTGATATTCACGGATGACTCCGAGGTGTTCGTCCAGACGATACGATCGCCGGTGGTCACCTCGTACATCTTGATATCCATGGTGGTGATTTCGCTCAACTCGATCGTTGTCGTCTCACCATCAAGCTCACCCTCGATGCTCACAAAGCTCTCGTCGAGATAATAGAATCCGTCGGACTCCACAAAGACCATTTCGCCAGCGAGGTAATCATCCTCATCGACAATCATGGCGAAATCGACGACATAGCGACCATCGTCCAGCCTGGTTGCATTGCTGACCTGCACGGTGTAAACGCCATCGCCGAAGTCCAGATACTGAATATCTGATTGCGGATCACCGATGCCTACACGGAAGGCGCGGAAATGAGGTGTTGTGCTCTGCATCACGCCATAGGAATCACCATATCCGGCGCAGCGCAGCAGATTCTCGGCAGCGTTCGTCGCGCCGGATGTGTCATCGACGACGGCTGTGGCCCCGGTCGAGGATGTTGGACGTTCAACCGGCTGCGAGCCACGCATCAGATCCTCGAAGTTGATCGGCAGTTCGCGGTAGATCAACGGCATGATCTGGTTCTCGGGCGTCGGCAGCACCGGTGGCGGCGAGCACGGAATGGCAGCCGACGATCCGGTCGGAGCCAGGAGCGTGGAAAGAGTGAAGGTCGCGGCAAGTAGAAGATGTCGTAGCTTCATGAAGATTTCTCCTGGTAGAGGACGGGTTCCTGTCTCTGTAACGCCTGGGTTGAGAAGTTGGTTACCTGGACTCATGGTACTTGAGGACTCTTGGTATAATCTACAGGACAGAACCTGAATACCGCGGTAAATGCCTCTCCGCGGTTTTTATGTGTGAAGATGTATGCCAACCCAAAGTGAGCACATGACAGAGAAACGCGATTACTACGAAGTCCTTGGTGTATCCCGTACTGCAACGCAGGTTGAGATCAAGAAGGGCTACCGCGCCAAGGCCAAGCAATACCACCCCGATATCAGCAAGGAAGAAGATGCTGAAATTCGCTTCAAAGAAGTGAACGAAGCCTACGAAGTGCTGAGCAATGATGAGAGCCGCGCTGCTTACGATCGCTTCGGTCACGCCGGTGTGAACGGAAATGGTGGCTTCGGTGATCCCTTCGGTGGTTTCGGCGGACAGAGTCCGTTCGGCGATATCTTCGAAACCTTCTTTGGTGGCGGTATGGGCGGATCAACCCGCACCCGCGCACCTCAACGCGGTGCTGATATCCAGGTGTCGCTCAATCTCAGCTTCGAGGAAGCCGTTTTCGGTGTCGAGCGCGAGATTGAGATCGATCGCCTGGAGACCTGCGAAACCTGCCATGGCACGAGGATGAAGGATGGGCAGACTCCTCCGACCTGTACCGCTTGCAGCGGCACTGGCGAAGTCCGCCGTGTACAGCAGACCATTCTCGGTCAGTTTATGACCAGCGGTCCATGCCCCACCTGTAACGGTGAAGGCGTGATGATTACCGATCCCTGCACCGAGTGCAAGGGTAGGGGACGCGTGCGGAAATACACCAAGCTGATGGTGACGGTGCCAGCCGGTATCGACGATGGACAGACCATTCGTATGACCGGTCAGGGCGAAGCAGCACCGAACAAGGGTAGCAATGGCGACCTTTTCGTGAAGGTACGCGTGCAGAGTCACAAGTACTTCGAGCGCAGAGGCAAGCAGATTCTCAGCACGGTCGGTATCAATGTTGCTCAGGCCGCATTGGGTGACGATATCGAGATCGATACGCTCGATGGTCCAGCTGTCTTTACTGTCCCCGCTGGCACCCAGAGCGGACAGCAGTTCCGCTTACGCAATAAGGGTGTACCCGATCTGCGTGGCGGCGAACGCGGCGATCAACTGGTGACCGTGGAAGTGGTTATCCCCAAGAAGCTCAGCCGTGATCAGGAAGAGCTCTTCGAGAAGCTCAGCAGTAGTCTCGGCAAGGAAGTCACCCCACAACCCAAGGGCAAGGGCTTCTTCGACCGTGTCAAGGATGCGATTGGGGTCTGACCCTGTAGCGCCGCATATGAAATGCGGCGCCCATCCTCGTCTTATTTCCTTCCAGGTCTCTGTATATCCTCGGCATCTGCATTTGCGAGCAGTCTCTGGATAAATGCGTTTGGCTGAATTCCCAGAACCTCACAAATCGCCAGGAACTCGAGCAGCGTAACATCTCGATGTGCCCTTTCGATCTTGCTTATTGTGGTCTGTGGCACGCCGATCGCCTCGGCGAACTGCATTTGCGTCAGGTCGGATTCAACCCGTATTTGCCGCAAGAGCTCGCCAACCGCACCTCTCAACCGACGATCCACCACGTGGTTGAAAGCACCATCCCGTTCACGTAGATCGCCAGCAGAATCACGTTTCTTCATGCTGGAATGGTGTACGGCGACATGATATAGTCGAAATAGAACTATTTCTAATTGGTATATCCGATCAGAACGGGTGATCCGGATTATGGAGAGGTGAGAGATGAACGAAACACAGGTTGGCGAAGCAAGTGTTAGTGGGGTGAGCCAACCACTTCAACCGCAGTCTTCGTCGCTATCGACTGTCTCGCCGAGTCATCCGCAATCCCTTGAGGCGACACCCTCTCCGTATATACCGCCAGCAACTCCGACTCAACAGATTACGAACGTCGCCACCACGGTAAATGTGGGTGGCCCAACGATCGTGTTTGCCACAAATCGAAAGAAGCGGTCATTCATCGTTCGCGCCATTTGGTTTTGCTTTATAGGGTTCTGGTTATCTGGGTTGTTCATTCTGGCTGGATACTTCTTCCTCGCCACCATTATCGGAGCGCCGTTGGGGTTCTGGTTCCTCAATCGGGTTCCTCAGGCACAGACTCTACGAGAGAAGAATTCGGATCTCACTGTTACATCCAAAGATGGCATTACGTATGTGAGTGAGTCCACCGCCGAGCAGTATCCGTGGTATCTGCGCGCGCTTTATTTTCCAGTGGGCCTGGTGGCTGGACTCTTGTGGCTCGGGACTGCCTACCTGCTGAGTCTGTTTATAGTTCCACTACCGCTTTCGATCTGGATGATTGATCGCGCACCCACGGTCATAACTCTGGAGAAGTACTAACGATTGTCAGGGCCTGTCAGATTCCAAATCATCTTGTCCACGCTGTCGAGAATGGAAAAGGGGAGAGGGTCGCGAAAAATTCTCGCGACCCTCTCCTTTTTCAGTCCTAAGCTACGGTCGGAAGTCGCTCTCCGGCGTGATCGTCCGCACGAACTCCGCGATCAATTTGGCGGCGTTCTCCAGATCGGTGAGGCTGATGACCTCGCTCGGGCTGTGCATATAGCGATTCGGGATCGATACCAACCCCACCGCGATATTCGCGCCAGAGCGGATGATGTTATCCGCGTCGGTACCGGTGCGAAGGCCGCTCGCCTGTACCGGAGCGTGCATTTCCAGACGTTTGGCGGTATCGCGCAGACCCTCGAAGACAGTCGGTGTTACCGACGATCCTCGACCCAGCACCGGACCACCACCGACGGCGATTTCGCCATCGCTCTTCTTGTCTGCACCCGGGTAATCGGTCGCATGTGTCACATCAAGCGCGATGGCGACCTGTGGCTTCACATGCCAACTGAGCGTGGTGGCCCCGACCAGTCCGATCTCTTCTTGCGTAGCGGCCACGCCAATAACATTGACTGCCGGTCGATCCTCCGCCAGCATCTGCGTCGCCCGGTAGGCGACATAGGCACCGGTGCGGTTATCCATGCTGCGACTCGCCCATAGGTCATCTGTTAACTCTATCGGGTCGCCAGCGATCACAGCAGGATCGCCGATGCTGACACGGGCTCGTGCTTCGTCCTTGGTCTTCGCGCCAATATCGATCCACATCTCGCTGATCTTGGTCGGTTTCTCGCGGTCCGCTGGTGTGAGCAGGTGAGCGGCTTTCTTGCCAATCACACCGGTCACATCACCCTCGGAGCCGCGAATGACAATGCGCTGACCGACGACGACCTGGTCGTCCCACCCGCCGATCTTGTCGAACCAGATGAAGCCGTTGTCATCGATATGCGTGACAATGAATCCGATCTCATCAATGTGACCCTCGATCACAACCGTGTAGTCACTCCCTGATGTGCCCATGACGAGCGCGTAGCTGTTACCGAGGTTGTCCCAGTCCAGGCTATCGGCCCACGCTTTGGCGGCTTCGCGCCATATCCTGCTGGGCGCCTGCTCATAACCGGAGGGACCTGGTGCGGTGATCAAATTGCGCAGAAATGCCTTATCCATGCAAAGAAACTCCTTTGTCGATGTTGCCAGTGGCACTGGGCGTGATAGTACCACCTTGACACCGGTGCGCAACCTGACGTACCTTGCGCACAAGTGAATATGCCAAAAGGCATAGATCGGAACGAGTACGCATCATCATGTGGATGTCAGCGAATCGGGGGTGGTGAAAGCCCGAGCTGAAGCAGATGCCGAATGGATCCGGGAGTCGCGCTCCGAAATGCTCGCAGAGTAGGCGGCGCCGGTGTCTCCACCGTTATCAGGAGCCTCGTATCGAGTGGCAGGTCGCCATTCCGTACGACAGAGTGGTCTGTGCATGTGTGCAGGCAACGAGGGTGGCACCGCGGTGGCAATTGGCCTCCGTCCCTTTATCGGGATGGGGGTTTTTCCGTTTTCGCCCCCGTAGTGCAGAAAGGGTAGGGAATGACAACAACAGTTCGGGGCACGCAGTTCGTTCAACCATCACTGGATGAGGTAAAAGCCATCGATATCAGTGGTGAGATCAAGACGGTGCCGATCTATCGCGAAGTTTTCGCCGATATGGAGACACCCGTCTCCGTCTATCTCAAGCTCACCGATGGTGCCAGTAATCCTGGATTTGTCCTCGAGTCGATCGAAGGCGGCACCCAGATCGCACGCTATTCCTTTATCGGTGCGAGTGCCGCCGCCACAGTGACTCTACGTGAAGGCGAGATCGAGATCGATGGCACACTGCCGGTGCCCGTTGCTGCATACGACGACCCCCTCGATGCCATCACCGAGATTCTTGCCCCCTATCACACTGGTACGAACGATCATCTCCCACGTTTCACGGGCGGTGCGGTCGGTTTCCTTAGCTACGATGCTATCCGCCGGTTTGAATCACGGGTTCCGCGACATCGTCAGCCGGGCATCGGTTTGCCGGAGGCGCAATTCTTCATCGCCGATACACTCGTGGTTTTCGACCATTTAGAGCGTGTGCTCAAGGTCGTTAGCCATGTACAGGTACACGACCCCGCTGGTATCGATGCTGCCTACAATGCTGCTGTCGAGCGCATCAATGAGGTGATCGATCGCCTCAATGCACCGTTGCCGGGATACGCGGTGAGTGAGTCTCTGCCATCAACAACCGTGCAAGAGCGTCGTCGCCCAAACATGACCGCGGATACCTATCGCCAGATGATTGAATCCGGCAAGAAGTACATTCGTCAGGGCGATATCTTCCAGGTCGTGCTCAGCCAGCGCGTTGATATCGATACGCCGGCGCACCCATTCTCCATATATAGAGCGCTTCGTACCGTTAATCCGTCGCCATATATGTTCTATCTCGATTTTGGCGCCCATCAGATCGTCGGTGCCTCGCCTGAGCTCCTGGTGCGACTCGAAGGTGGAGTCGTAAGCAATCACCCGATTGCCGGTACGCGCCCGCGAGGCGCAACCGTGGAGCAGGACAACGCCCTCGCCGCCGAACTCATCTCCGATGAAAAGGAGCGCGCGGAGCATGTGATGCTTGTTGATCTCGGTCGCAACGATATCGGCCGCGTGAGCAAACCGGGTACGGTGCGCTTGCCCAAGATGATGGAGATCGAGCGCTTCAGCCACGTCATGCACATTGTCTCCAATGTCGATGGTGATATCCGCGATGAATTCTCCGCCGAGGATGCCCTGCGGGCATGCTTCCCGGCCGGGACGGTCTCCGGTGCACCCAAGGTGCGGGCGATGGAGATCATCGCCGAGCTGGAAGAAGATGCTCGCGGCGTCTATAGCGGCGCAGTTGGTTATATCGATTTCAGCGGCGAGATGGATACCTGCATCGCGCTAAGAACGCTTGTCTATAAGGATGGCGTGGCCAGCTTGCAGGCGGGTGGCGGTATCGTCGCCGATTCCACTGCTGAAGGTGAATATCAGGAAAGTATCAACAAGATGGCCGCCCTGGTGCGCGCGATCGAACGCGCCGAGCAGCTCGAAGTCAGCACCGGAGGGCGATCATGATTCTCCTTATCGATAACTACGATAGCTTTACTTACAACCTCTATCAGGCGCTCGCTGAACTCGGTGCCGAGCTTGAGGTCGTGCGTAACGACAAGATCACGGTGGATGAAATCGAGGCGCGACTCGATGAGATCGATGGCATCGTTGTTTCGCCTGGTCCATGCACACCAGCGGAGGCTGGTATTAGTGTTGAGTTGATCAAGCGGCTCGCGGGCAAAACACCGATTCTCGGTGTTTGCTTGGGACATCAGGCGATGGGTGAAGCGTTCGGTGCCGATGTGGTGCTGGCCCCCGAGCTTAAGCATGGCAAGGTGAGCGATATCTATCACGATGGCAAGGGTATCTATGCCGGTGTGCCCAATCCTTTCACGGCCACCCGCTATCACTCGCTCACGATCGATCCCCGTACGGTGCCAGCGGAATTCGTGGTTACGGCCCGCTCGGACGATGGCATCATCCAGGGCATTCGCCACCGCACCCTGCCGGTAGAGGGCGTGCAGTATCACCCGGAAAGCATTCTCACGGTCGTCGGTAATGACTTGCTCGCCAATTTCTTGCGGCAATGTGGCATCGAGGCCGCCAGTACCACTCCGGAACTGATCGGGTATTAGGTGATCTCACGTAGGGAGGATGGACACGACGGTAGTGGTGCCCCTTGTGGGCACCTCCGCAGACCAGGACTCCATTGAAGGGTATCGTGGCGACGCGAAGAGATCATAAAGGTCGCTACTACCAAACGGGCCAGCAACTCCTGATTATGATCACGATACAAACGTAGAAACGGATTTGGTATGACATCACAAATCGACATTCAGGAAGTCCTCCGCACGGTTGTGGAAGGGCAGGAACTGAGCCAGGATCAGGCGCGCGCCGCCATGGATCACATCATGAAGGGCGAGGCCACCGAGGCGCAGATCGGTGCGCTGGCGATTGGTCTCCGTATGAAGGGCGAGACGACCAACGAGATCGCCGGCTTTGCCCGTGCCATGCGCGACCATGCGGTACACGTTGATATTGACGCCGATAACACGCCGCTGCTGGATACCTGCGGTACCGGTGGCGATCACTCCAACACCTTCAATATCAGCACCACCGCAACCTTTGTCATCGCTGCCGCCGGCGTGCGTATTGCCAAGCACGGCAATCGCGCCGCCAGCAGTCGTTGTGGCTCGGCCGATGTGCTGGAAGCGCTCGGTGTTCGCATCGAACTTACCCCGGCCGAGGTTGAGGCCTGTGTTGAGAACGTTGGGGTTGGCTTTATGTACGCTCCTGCCTATCATCCTGCCATGCGCTTTGTCGGCCCCGCCCGCAAACAGATGGGCGTGCGTACCATCTTCAATATGCTTGGTCCACTCACCAATCCGGCTGGTGCGAAGCACCAGCTGATCGGTGTTGGTATTCCACATATCGCCAGACAGCTCGCGGAGGTGCTGCAGGTGCTGGGAAGCCAACATGCTGTGCTGGTGCATGGCGAGGAAGGTCTCGATGAGGTTGGTGTTGTTGGCACCACACGTGTGACGGACTTCACCGCCAACGATGGCGAGATTCGCACCTATGAGGTGAATCCGGAACTCTTCGGTTTGGAGAAGGCAACACTGGCGGACATCGTTGGTGGCGATGCCGCGGAGAACAAGCGGATTACATTGTCGGTATTGGATGGTGAGACTGGTCCACGCCGAACCGTGACATTGCTCAATGCGGGTGCCGGACTCTATGCCGCCGATGCTGCTCCATCTTTTGCTGAAGGTGTCCTGTTGGCTGCCGATATGATCGATTCCGGGAAGGCACTTGCTAAACTCGAGGAGTTGATCGCTTTCACGCAGGAGATGCAGGCATGACCGTGCGCGAAACCGGAACTTATCTCGATCGCATCCTCGTACGCACCGCCGAGACCGTCGCCACAAGCAAGGCGGCGATTTCTCCCGCCGAGATGGCTCGCATGGCCCGGGCAACAACGCCCGCGGTCCCAACCGAACTTTCGCGAGAGCAGGTGACGGTTATCGCCGAGTTCAAGCGGGCATCGCCCAGCAAGGGCGTCTTTCCGGTGCAGATTGATCCGGAAAGCGTCGCGAATGCCTATATCGAGGGCGGAGTCGCTGCCATCAGCTGTCTTACCGATGCCCCGTTCTTCCAGGGATCGCTGGATGATCTGGATGCGGTTGTGGCGACATCAGCGAGTCGGGTACCGGTCCTGCGCAAGGATTTCACTATCGACACCTACCAGATCGATGAAGCGCGCGCGCATGGAGCCAGCCTTATTTTGCTGATCGTGGCAGCGCTGGACGACGCACAACTGCGAGAGTATCGACTGCAGGCCGAGGAACTGGGCATGGCGGCACTGGTGGAAGTCCACGATGAGGCCGAAGCGGAACGTGCGGTCGCCAGTGGAGCATCGCTCATCGGCATCAATAATCGTGATTTACGTAGCTTCGTAACCGACCTCGCCACCACCGAACTAATTGCACCGATGCTGCCAGCGAATACCACAATCGTTGGCGAGAGCGGTATTTTTACCGTGGAGGATGTCACGCGGATGGCGGCTGTCGGTGTTGATGCCGTTCTGGTCGGTGAGTCGCTTATCCTCCAGCAGGATCGTGCCGCAGCGGTACGGGCGTTGGCAGGGGTGGAGAAGCGCTAATGTTTGTGAAGCTCTGTGGGCTGCGGACTATTGAAGATGCACGCGGAGCCATCGCTGCCGAGGCCAGCGCGCTTGGCTTCATCTTGGCCGAAAGCAAGCGGCAAGTGACACCCGAGTTCGTCGCCAGAGTGCGCGAGGAGATTCCCAATCCACCCACGATTGTCGGCGTGACGGTCAATCTTTCTCCGTATGAGAACACCCAGATCTTCAAGCAGGCCCGGCTCGACATGCTGCAGTTGAGCGGCGATGAAGGCACCGAGATCCTCTACGAGCTTGATATGCCACTGATCAAGTCACTGCGATTCCCCGAAGGCACCACGGTCGATGCTGCCTGTGCGGAGGTTGATGCCTGGTTGAATCATGCCCATGCGCCCGAGATCGTGATGGTGGATGGTGCTCCTGCCGGGCAATATGGCGGTACAGGACATCGCGCGGATGCTCGCCTTGTGGGCGAGATTTCGGTGCGCTACCCGATTGTGTTGGCCGGCGGACTAAACCCGGATAATGTTGCTGATGCGATTCGGCAATTCAATCCCGTTGGGGTGGACACAGCCAGCGGCACCGAGTTTGATGGCACCAAGAGTCTGGAGAAGATGAAGGCCTTTGTCACCAATGCCCGCGATGCCTGGCTGGGTACCCAATCCACGTTGACACCTGGATTGAGGTAGGGGCGAATCCCGCAGGGTATTCGCTCGCGTGGGCTAGGTTGATCCAATCCCATATACCCTCGCCGCATTCCCGCCCAACACTGCCGCCATCTCGGCTTCGGTCAATTCGAGTGATCGTACTCGTTCCAGCAGCTTGCCTTGGCCCAATACAGGCCAGTCGCTGCCGAAAAGCACTTTCTCCAAACCGACCAGATCAATCACCCGTCGGAAGACCTCAGGATCGTAGAGATAGCTGGTAGCGGCGGAGTCGTATGCCACATGCTCGCAGGCTTGCCTGACTTCTGGCATCAACTCGTAGAAGGGGAGTCCTCCGCCCCAATGCGCCAGTACCCAATGGATCTCTGGTACCGCAGCGATGGCCGTCAAGACTTCCGCCGGAGTTGCCGTCCCTTTGCCGGGATAGAGATGTCCGAGCGGTTCCGAGGTGTGGATCATTATCGGCAGCTGGCAGGCCGCGATGTGTCGTAGCGCCCCGATCCATTTCGTCGGCTCGCTCCACAGGAATCCCTGCCCATCGGCGTTGATCTCGCCTAATCCTGATGCTCCTAACGCGATGCAGCGATCAATCTCGGAAATCGCCCCATCGGCCACTGGATTGATGATACCCAGCCAGGCGATCCGCTCGGGATATCTGGCGGCAACATCGGCAAGATACGTGTTGTGCACCGCGCAGTCGGTGTTGCTCTGCCACGGCCACCCGACGACCACTGACATATCCACGCCCGCCTTATCCATGCTGGCAATCAATTCCTCCGCGGTGCGCATCCTGGCTTTGGGGTGACCAAAAGCTTCGCCGAACCAGCTATCGGCTCGCAGCAGTTCCTCGCGCTGCGCGATCATTTCGGGCGGGAAGATATGAACATGGGCGTCAATCACTGGCGTGTTCTTCATAGCCACAGTGTAGCCGCAGAACTGCTACGATTCCCGACAGAGGAGGATCGTATGATCGCAGGATTACTGGGAACTATTCACCGCACCGAACCGGATGCCGTCATCATCAACGTCAATGGTGTGCTCTATCGTGTGCTTACTACAGGACGTGTGGTTAGTTTGGCTCCCGGCCTGTCTGGTGCGCAAGAGTTCCACACGCACATGGTGGTGCGTGAGGATGCCCAGCTTCTTTTCGGATTTCTCACACTCGCCGACCTGCAGTGGTTCCAGACACTTATCGCTGTCAACGGTATTGGTCCGCGGATGGCGCTGGCCATTCTCACGCGCTTCGCTGCGGACGAATTGCTCACGGTCATTGGCGGCGAACAGGTCGATCTCCTCACCACCGTCTCGGGCGTTGGCAAGAAGACTGCCCAGCGCATCATCCTCGATCTGCGCGGCAAGCTGCCGGAGAATCTCGATACACCGCTGGCCAATGTCAGCGCTACCAATAGTGACACGCTGGAAGCGCTGATGGCGCTCGGCTACTCTGCTGCCGAGGCGAAAGCCGCTGTCAGCAGACTGGATCTCCCTGAAACCGCTACGGTAGAGGATCAGATCGTTGCTGCCCTGCGCGAGATGGCTACTGCCTGAACTCTCCGGCCTACACATTTCGCCATAACGGGTGTACCATTCGCGCGGACACAAGTTGCTGTCTGTGAACGCGTTTGCGTCACGTTTGGAGTACCAAGGAGGACGAGTTGAACACTGACGACCCTGCCTTGTGCCCGAACCAGCAAGAATCCCATCTTTCCTGATTCAAAAATCACAAGGTAATGTCGACTTCCTTCCGCGCCTCTGATGCAAGAGGTTAGGTGGCATGCGTGTCATGCCCGCAAGGAGAAGCGATCATGCTTGATTTTGAGACCCTGGTTCGTCTTGTAACCAGCACACCAGACGACCCCCAGATTCGCGATGCGTTTGCAGACCCCGTGCTGGATGAAGCGACCATCGCCCGCATAGTTACTCATCTGCCGGCCGAGAGTCTGCCCATTATCGCCGCGTTACTCCCCTCGGAGAGAATGACGGAGGTCCTCTCTCAGCTCGACCACGAGGATGCGGCCCGCATCCTGATTGAACTCGATCACGCTACGCAGGTAGCTGTGATTGACGCCATGCAGCCGGACGATGCGGCAGATATCATCGCGTCCATGTCGGAACCGGATCGTGTGCGCATCATCGATTCCATGCCGGAGGATGAAGCACAGGAACTCGCCGGCCTCCTCACATGGCAGCCGGATACGGCAGCGGCGCTGATGACACCGGCGTTTGTTGCTGTCAGTCCGAGACTCACGGCCGATGAGGCGATTGCCGGCATACGCGAGGTTGCCGAGGAATTTGAGAGTGTCCACGATGTCTTCGTTGTGGATAAGGAAGCACGCTTGATTGGCGTGTTGGCCCTGGATGCTCTGGTGCGGGCGCCAGGGACAGAGCGGGTCTCTCGTTTGATGAGCGGGAACCCTGTGAGCGTGCGCGTGAGCGAGGATCAGGAGTCTGCTGCTCGGGTCATGCAGGACTATGATGTCGTCACTATGCCAGTGGTGGACGATAACGATGTGCTTCTCGGCGTCATTGCT
Organism: Thermomicrobiales bacterium; assembly: GCA_020432165.1. Lineage (GTDB taxonomy): Bacteria > Chloroflexota > Chloroflexia > Thermomicrobiales > UBA6265 > UBA6265. The sequence continues at coordinate 41,487 of JAGQGU010000013.1, read as the reverse complement.
CACGACGATATGCTGGATGTGCTTGAGCAGGAAGCCACCCGCGATATCGAGCAGCTTGGTGGTTCGCAACCACTCGATTTGCCCTATCGTCGCGCTGGTGTAGGGGTGCTCTATAGCCGCCGGGTCTGGTGGTTGCTGGCACTCTTTTTGGCTGAGGCATACACCGGCACTGTTCTGCGCCACTACGAGGGCGAGATTGAACAGGTGGTGGCGCTCAGCTTCTTTATCCCCCTGCTCATCGGCACAGGTGGCAATGTGGGTACGCAGGTGACCACCACGCTTGTTCGCGCGATGGGACTTCACGAAGTCTCACTCCGCGATATGCGTTGGGTTTTCCTCAAGGAAGTACGGGTAGGATTGCTACTTGGTGCGACGATGGGTGTCGTGGCATTTCTGCGTGCGCAGTTGTTGCATGTGGGAGTCGATATCGGTGTGGTGATTGCGGTTACAGTGCTGAGCATCTCAATCTGGTCAGCAGCCGTAGCGTCGCTACTGCCACTGGCATTGGGCAAGCTACGAGTCGATCCGGCGGTCGTTTCCGCTCCCGTGATTTCGACACTCGTCGATGGCACCGGTTTGATTATCTACTTCTCTATTGCCAAGTTCCTGCTGCATCTTTAGCAGAACTGGACCACCGATCCGCGTCAGTTGCCATACGAGGAGTAGGTAGAAGGGGAGCTTGTCTCCCCTTCTACCTTTCCGGCTATTGGCTTCACATTTGGAGGATCTCGATCTGACCTCGGCCCCGCCGCTAGAAGTGACACTCGCGGTCACCTCTAGTCCTTCTTCGCCTTGAGGCGTCGTTGAATCGAGGCGGCGTGACCATCTAAGCCCTCCGCCTGGGCGAAGGTGACCGTCGATGGTCCCAGATTCTGCACGGCGGTGTCGCTGGCTGCGAAGAGCGAGATGATCTTCTGATAGTCATTCACATTCGCCGGACTACTGAACCGCGCCGTCCCCATCGTGGGCATGACATGGCTTGGTCCGGCCGAATAGTCTCCCATCGCCTCCGGCGAGTTCTCGCCTACAAAGATGCCTCCGGCATTGCGAATTTGGGGCACAAGGCTCCAGGCATCCGCAACCTCCAGGCACATGTGCTCGGGCGCGTATGCATTGCCGCACGTGATGGCATCGTCGAGTGAATCGACAAGCGCGATCACGCCGTTCGCGTCCAACGAAGCCGTTATCACCTCCAGACGTGGCAGTAGCGTGGCCTGTGCCTCGATCTCGGCGACAACGCCATCGGCGATGCTAGGGCTCGTGGTGATCAGAATCGCGCTGGCGACCGCATCGTGCTCTGCCTGCGCGATCAGATCGGCGGCGACCAGTTCGATGTTGGCAGAGTCATCGGCAATGACGAGGGTCTCGGTTGGGCCAGCCACCGCATCGATTGCCACCACGCCATTGACGCGCTGCTTCGCCAGCGCTACGAAAAGGTTGCCGGGCCCGCAAATCTTGTCGACCTGAGGCACGGATTCTGTGCCATAGGCCAGCGCGGCGATTGCCTGGGCACCACCAATAGCGAAAACGCGATCGACATTGGCGATGGCGGCAGCAGCCAGAATGATATCCGGTACCGATTCGTCGCCTCGCGGTGGTGCAGCGATGATGATTTCCTCGACCCCGGCGACGCGGGCAGGTACTGCGGTCATGAGCAGGGAAGAGGGGAGTGCAGCGGAGCCGCCGGGCGTGTAAATGCCAACGCGTTCCAGCGGTCGAATCACTTGCCCGAAGATGCCATTCTCATCGGCATTGAACCAGCTCTCCCGCTTCTGCTTTTCATGGAAGCTACGCACGCGCGCTGCCGTGAGTTCCAGAGCCGCACGCAGATTCGGATCGATGCGCTGGAGTGCGGCATCCCACTCGGAGCGAGGGATCTCGAACTCGGCAACATCGCGACCATCGTAGGCTTTCGTATACTTGCGCACCGCTACATCGCCGTTAGCACGAACGTCTTCGACGATTCGCTCAACGACCTGATGTGCAGTCAGTACCTCGCCGAAAATCTCGGTGTTCCTGGCAACCACGTGCGGCGGCAGGGCTGCCTCTTTCGGGGCACCCTTGCGTGTCAGCGCCGCCAGAGACTCCGCGAGACCGTTGGTACGTTTGATATTGATGGTCATATTCGTTCTTCCATCTGCCGTAGGCTCGCACTTTATGTGCGGGCAGCCCGTGCCTAAAGCACGGGCCTACGTGTGACTAGGCTGTGAGGCGGTTATTCGGGCTTACGGTGATGCTACGCGCGTAGCTCGCCACCGACTAACGCCTTCACACCCTTCTGAATCTTAACCCGTTGCTTCTCCAGCTCCGCATCGGTCAGCGCGCGATCAGGTGCAGTGAAGGTGAGACGATAGGCCAGGCTCTTCTTGTCTGCACCAATCTGCTTACCTTCGAAGACATCGAAGAGCACGATGTCGGTCAACAATGGGCCGGCATTTCGTCGCAGAGCCTGCTCCACATCGGCAGCTGGCACGGACTTGTCGACCAGGAAAGCGAAATCCTGCTCTACAGGCAAGAAATGATCGACACTGATCTGCATCTTTGCCTGGCCGCCAAGTAGCTGATGCACGCGTGCCAAATCGATTTCAGCCACCACCAAACGGTTTTCGCCGACTCCGAGCTCTTTTGCCAGATCAGGTCGGACCTCGCCGATAGTGCCGATATGCTCGCCCTTCACCTTTACCGAGGCGGTGCGTCCGGGATGGAGTGCCGGGTGTTCGCTCCGCGCATAGGTCAGATCGGTCGCGCCCACACGTTCGAGCGCAACTTCCAGAGCACCCTTCACATCGAAGTAGTCAAGCTCCTGTGCGGCGGCTTGCTCGGTGTTCAGCTTGCGTACCTGCGGTGCGAAGCGATTGAATGGCTCACGATAACCAGCATATGCGAAGGCCAGGTGGCTCGGCTCGTCCGGCAATTCGTCGGGTGTGGTGCCGAAGAAGGCATGGCCGATCTCGAACAATCGCACCGTCTTCTCGTGCTTCAGGTTCTCGGCCACGGCATCAATCAGCCGCGGTAGCAAGCTGGTACGCAGAACAGGTTGGGCATCATTCAGCGGATTGATGAGTCGGACAAGGTGATTCTCTGTGGACTCACGTGTGACACCTGCGAAGGTCTGCTGCGCGGACTCGCTCACGGTCACATAGCTACGACCCTCGAATGCTCCCGCAGCGACCAGGCTTTCCCGCACCGCTCGCTCCAGCAGGAACATTGCATCGCGCTCGACGATCGGTGTTTCGCCAATCGGCATGGTTGCCGGAAGGTTGTCGTAGCCAACGATGCGTGCGACTTCCTCGATCACATCCTCGCTGAGAGTGACATCGCTACGATTTGTCGGCACGGTGACGCTCAACGTCTCACCGCTGATGACTGGCTGGAATCCGAGGCGTGAGAGAACGTTGACGACCGTAGCGGCATCGATTGCCATTCCCAGCACCTTCTCGATTTTGACGAAGGGGAGACTGATGTTGATCGGCGCTTTCTTGACTGGATACTCATCCGCATAGCAGCGCACCGTCGCATCCGGACAGACATCCAAAACCAACTGGACGGCGCGCATGGCCGCGTTCCAGGAGAGATTGGGATCGAGACCACGCTCGAATCGCGCCAGCGCATCGGTGCGGAGCTTAAGTCGACGGCCAGTTTGTCGCACGCTGACCATATCGAAGTTCGCGCTCTCCAACAGGATGCTGGTGGTGTCGTCCAATACCTCGCTGTTTACACCACCCATCACACCCGCTACAGCCACCGGCTTTTCGGCATCGGTAATGAGAAGATCGGCAGCGGTGAAGGTGCGCATCGTGTGATCGAGCGTTTCCATCTGCTCGCCATCGGTGGCTGTGCGCACGATGATGCGCTCGCCCGCGACATTGCGGAGATCGAAGGCATGAAGTGGTTGGCCGATCTCCAACATCACGTAGTTTGTGATATCAACCAAATTGTTGATCGGACGTACACCGGCGGCTGCCAGTCTCCCGGCCAGCCACGCTGGACTCGGCTCCACCTGGACACCATCGATGATGACGCCGATATAGCGACTGCACAGCTGCGGCGCATCAATACGAACCAGATTTTCCTGCACCGGTACGCCATCCATACTGGCGACCGCGAGTTCACGCACCGGTTCATTCAGGATCGCGCCGGCTTCTCCAGCCAGGCCGCGAACGCTGAAGGCATGCACGAGGTTCGGGGTAATCTCGAACTCGATTACCGTGTCGCCGAGATAGTGTTGTAGAAGCGTACCGACCGGAGCATCGTCCGGCAGCACCAGAATGCCCTCATGTTCATCAGACATACCCAGCTCTTTCTCGGAACAGACCATGCCTTCGCTCATGATGCCGCGAATCTTGCCGGGCTTGAGGGTCTTCATCTTGCCTGGCTCATCGGCGTAGGCATCAACCAGACGAGCACCGGCCAGTGCCAGCACAACCTTCTGCCCGGTCGCGATATTGGGGGCGCCGGTAACGACCGTGAGGCGATGCTCGCCGGCCTGGATATCAGCGAGTACAAGACGATCGGCGTCCGGATGCTGGGTCACATTCAGCACCTCCGCGACGTAGACCTTATCGCCCCATTCGGCTCCGAGGTGCTCGATCTTCTCGGCTTCGAGACCGGCCATCGTCATCCTGGCCGCGAGCTCTTCGGCAGTTATCTCGATGCTGACCATATCTTTCAGCCAGCTAAGTGGTGCTTTCATATCATGTCCTCACCCTGCGGCGCGGAGCGCTCGCAGGGCCTCCCGGCGAAGCCGGTCCAAAATCTCTTGTTGGTGAAGCTCCGCGTAGGCCCGCACTTTATGTGCGGGCTGCCCGTGCTTTACGCACGGGCAGCCCGCGCAGGCTTCGGGATCAACCCCGGGGTTACGTCTGGAACCGGTCGTTACGCTCCAGCCGCGGCGAACCGCTCCAGGAAGCGCAGATCGTTAGCCTGGAAGGCGCGAATATCGTTCACGCCGTACTTCATCATGATGATGCGCTCAATCCCGAGTCCGAACGCGAAGCCGCTATAGACTTTCGGATCATAACCAACGCCACGGAGCACATTCGGGTGAACCATACCGGCACCGCCCATCTCCAGCCAGCCGGTGTATTTGCAGACGCGGCATCCCTTGCCATCGCAGACCGCGCAGTCGACAGAGAAATCGACACCTGGTTCCACGAAGGGAAAGAAGTCGCAGCGGAAGCGCACCTTCCGCTCTGGTCCAAAGAGCTGCCGGGCCATCTCCTGCAGCACTCCCTTGAGATCGCTGAGGCGGACATCCTTGTCCACCATCAACCCCTCGAGTTGGGTGAACTGCCATTCGTGGCTGGCATCCTGGGCTTCAAATCGATACGCCTTGCCGGGCACAATTACGCGCACCGGTGGCTCCATGCGTTCCATCGTGCGGGCCTGCATCGGGCTCGTGTGGGTGCGCATGATGATTTCCGCATTTGGTGCCTGCACGATCATGGTGTCCCAAACATCGCGTGCCGGATGATCGGCCGGAATATTGAGTAGATCGAAGTTGTAACGTCCTGTTTCCACTTCGGGACCAAAGACGCTCTGGAAACCCATATGGGCGAAGATCTCGATGAGCTCATCGATCATCGCGTTGATCGGGTGGGCTGCACCGACCGTGGGAGTCCGTCCGGGTAGCGTGACATCGATGCTATCGCTCGCCATACCGGCGGTCAGCGATTCCGCTTGCAGGCGCTCCAGGATGGGCGCGAACGCCTCGGTCAGCTCGCGACTGAGATCATTCGCGGCGCGGCCCGCTGCCGGGCGCTCCTCGGCGGAGAGGCTTCCCAGACTGCGCTGGAAAAGCTTCACTGCTCCCTTGGGACCGAGGTAATCGGCTTCCCAGGTTTGGGCGTCCTCCAATGTGGAGAGATGTTCCAGGCGCTCCAGCGCCTGCGTGCGGATTGACTGGATATCGGACATCGTTTCGCGTCACTCCAACTCAACGTAGGCCCGCGCTTTGCGCGGGTGCCCGCATGCAAAGTGCGGGCCTACGATTGTGTGGTGCCTGGTATGGGCACAGAAAAACCCCTCGGCAGGGACGAGGGGCATCCACGCGGTACCACCCTGCTTCGCTGTTCAGCAAACCCTAATGTACGCCCGCACTTTACGTGCGGGTTCGGGTTGCGATTCAGCGCGCTTAATGCTCCGATACGGAAGAGCAACCCGCACGACTACACGAGCGGCTTACCGCTCCTCACCATGCTGCTCGGGAGTGAATTGCCATCGGAGTGCCGGGCGATCTTTCAGCACATGGATCGCCTCTCTGCCGGAGAGCCGATGGGTCTGTCTCCGTCATCGCGTTATCGCATAGGATTGTAACAAATCCCCACAGAATCCGGGCATCGCAGCCGGTATACTGACTTCAGTTGGTTAACGAACCGTTTGGTTGAGTGTGGAGGCCCATCAAAACAATGGATAGCATGATTCAATCCGTTCACGCCCGTGAGATTCTCGATAGCCGCGGCAATCCTACTGTGGAAGTCGATGTCTATCTCGAGAGCGGCGCATATGGTCGCGCCGCGGTACCCAGCGGTGCCTCGACTGGTGTGCACGAAGCACATGAACTGCGTGATGGCGACAAGGGGCGCTTTGGTGGCAAGGGTGTCAGCCACGCCGTCGCCAATGTCAATGAGGAGTTGGCAGAGGTTCTGGTTGGACTCGATCCCTTCGATCAGGTCGGTATCGATCGCCTCATGCGTGAAGTCGACGGTACGGAGAACAAGGGTCGTATTGGCGCGAACGCGATCCTCGGCGTGAGCCTGGCAGTTGCTCGTGCTGCGGCCAACGAAGTTGGCATGCCGCTCTACCGCTATCTCGGTGGTCCGAATGCGCGCGTGCTACCGGTACCGATGATGAACATCTTGAACGGCGGCCAGCATGCGCTTGGCTCCAGTGTGGATATGCAAGAGTTCATGGTGATGCCGGTCGGCGCACCGAGCTTCCACGAGGGATTGCGCTGGGGCGCCGAGATCTATCACACGCTGAAGAAGATCCTGGCCAGCAAGGGGCTCAATACCAATGTCGGTGACGAGGGTGGCTATGCTCCTAATCTGGAGAGCAACGAAGAAGCCATCGTCGTCATCATGCAGGCGATTGAGGAGGCCGGCTACGGCCCGGGCGAGCAGGTAGTGATCGCGCTCGATCCCGCCAGCTCCGAGTTCTACAAAGATGGTAACTACGTGCTCAAGGGTGAAGGCCGTACCCTCACCAGCGATGAGATGGTCGATTACTGGGACGAAGTCACCAGTAAGTACCCGATTGTTTCGTTGGAGGACGGTCTCGCGGAAGACGACTGGGAGGGGTGGCACAAGCTCACCGAGCGCATCGGTGACCGCGTCCAGCTGGTCGGTGATGATCTCTTTGTCACCAATACCAAACGACTCCGCCGCGGTATCGACGAGCAGAGTGGTAATGCTATCCTGGTGAAGTTGAACCAGATCGGCACGCTCACCGAGACATTGGAAGCGATCGATTTGGCGCAGCGCAACACCTTCCGCGCCGTCATCAGCCATCGCTCCGGTGAGACCGATGACACCTTCATCGCCGATCTCGCTGTGGCCACCAACGCCGGTCAGATCAAGACAGGTGCTCCGAGCCGCATCGACCGCGTCGCCAAATACAACCAGCTCCTCCGCATTGAGGAAGAGCTCGGCGATATTGCGATCTATCCTGGTAAGAAGGCTGTCCTGCGTTAGTTCTGGGCGGTAGCACCGCATTGTATGTGCGGTGAATGTGAAGAGAGCAGAGGCCCAGAGATACTCTCTCTGGGTCTTTGCTGTTCCACCACCTACCGACCGAACTCCTCCAGAATCTCTCCAAACACCCATTGCGCCTGTTGTGCTAGCGCTGGCAACGACTCTCGATAGTAGGGCAGTTGGAAGCTTGCCTGTGCGAATGCTCGTGCCCGGGCTCGCTCCCAGGTAGCATCGTCTGCACCCATCGCTTCGCGGAAAATTGCTCGGGCATTTGCAGCGAGCATGTTCCAGGCTACTTGCAAATCGCTTGCCGGATCGCCGATTCCCAATGCACTCCAATCGATTGCTGCCTTGAGGCGACCGTTTATGAAGAGCAAATTTCCCGGTGCGACATCGCCGTGCATCCAGACTACGCCGCTGCCATCCCAGGCGGGTGTGGTCATCATTGCTTCCCAGACGGCGATGAGATCGTCGCGATGATCCTCTGCCGCTAACTGTGCGAGACATTTGCGCACATCGGTATCAAGGGCGTGCGGTGAACGCCCTGCCGAGGGTGCTCCCTCGGTTGGCAGCGCCCTGAGTTCGTGGAGGAATGCTGCGATATCGATAGCAACCTGGGGATCATCGCATCCGAATGCGATCGGTTCACCGGGCAGCCAGGGATAGACTGTCCAACCGTGAGGATAGCCACAGTCTGGCTCGCCGTAGAAGATCGGACCGGAAACCTGAACCGCAAGTCGGTCCTGGAGCCATGGCAGCCAGGGACGCATATGGGTCTCGTTGTTTACCGCCCAATCGATGATCGGAAGACGCACACTGTGATGCTTGCCAACGCGGTAGGTGTCGCTATCGGTGCCATGGAAGGGTGTCTCGGAAATCGGCTCGTTTGCCAGCATTGGGTACTGGCGTTGTAGTAGATCGCCTACGAGGGCAGGGGAGGTGGGGATCTGATTTGGATGCATCATATGGAGCTCCCTATGTTCACTATGCGCTCTATTCCGAACCCTGAGCGTAGCGAAGGAGACAAACGATTGGTGGCCAGATACTCGCCGCATCCCCGGGGCGGGTTCTAGGAGCCGTCCAGCGCGAAATTCTGGAACAGGTGGCGGAGTTGGTGCATGTCGAGTACTGGAACCCGGGCACCGCATATGAAATGCGGTGCTACCAGGCGCTTGCGCCAGCGAGGTCCGAGTCTACGCTGTTGCTGCCCCATCTCTATCCATTTTCTGGGAATGGACGGGAGGTCAACCCCAGGGCAACGTCTGAACAGGAATTATGAATCCCACACGACGGATGACTTGAAGTACGGCAACTCCATCGCATCCCACAAGGTCGGCTGAATCATCAATCGTGCCTTGTGATCCGCCCATGTCAGATTCTGACTCCAGGCCTTCTCGGCCGAGCCTGCCAGGCGTGGCAGGAGCTGGAAGAAGAGGTCGCTGCGATCCTCAATGAACTCGCACCAAATAGCCGCTTCAATGCCAGCGATACGATCGGCTGGCACATTTTCATGAATAGTGACGGGATCCCAGTCATAAGAGTCGGCGACAGTGCCTTGTTCATAAACACGTTGCGGCATTCCGAGACGTTCATGCTGCTCACCCTGAAGTGGGTCTATGCTGAGTTCAGGATATTTGGTGTCCAGATAGAGATCTGTCGCGGGTGAAAGGAGCACCATCGCACCTTGCTCCAGAGCCAACGGCACATCCTCATCGGCCGATGAGAATAGCTCGATGAAGGCCTTGGCCACTTCAATGTTTCCGCCTAATCCTCCGAACTGGCTGTAGTCACCAGAATCCCGGATGGCTCGCATCTTTTCTACCATCGCATTCGGGATCCACCATTGCACCACATCTCCTTCGGAGAGACCGCCACGGGCAGCTTCCTGCCAGGCAACCACGCCCTTACCCGTTCCGCGTGCGATCGGCAACGCCATCTGGATATAACTCTGGAAATCCTCATGGGTCATGGCGATGGCTTCATCACCACCGATATGGATGCGCGCGCCATTTGTGGTGGCCGCGAGCGAGGAGTAGACATCCTTCAGCAGATCCGGGACGCCCGGCTGATTCGGATGGAGGTAATGCATGGCCGGATCGGTATCAAGAATGCCCGCGGCTGCAAGTTCGGGATAGGCCGCGAGCACGCTCGCCGTATGACCTGGCGAATCGAACTCCGGCACGACGGTGATATAGCGATCCGCCGCATACTGCACCAACTCGGAGAACTCTTCAGCGGTGTAATAGCCGCCTTCGCGATCGTTGCGGGCGGTCTTGCCGCTTACCTCGGTCAGCTTCGGCCAACCTGGTACCTCTACGCGCCAGCCTTCAGTATCGGTGAGATGCCAGTGCAGCACATTCATCTTGTACAGCGCCAGCAAATCGATCACATCACGCACCGTGCTGGCGGGATGGAAGCAGCGCACGACATCGAAACTGAGTCCGCGCCAGGCGAAGCGCGGAGCATCGATAATGGTGCCGACGGGTATATTGCCGCCATTCAACGCTGCCATTTGAATCAGCGATGTCGCACCGCGAAAGACTGCTTCCGCCGAAACACCCTCTATCGTCACACCCTTGGCCGTGACCTCAATCGTGTGCAACTCGCGACCAATCAGATCGCCATCCGCTCGTACGCCCAAGGATTCGGGCAGAGTTGCTTCAAACGATTTGATCGTGAGATGAATCACCGATCCCGCGCCCGCACCGATCTCCAGTTTGGCAAAGCGAGCAAGTCCATCGCGCAGCCAGGTTGCAGCGTTTTCGGCTCCGACACTGGCCACAATCTGCGTCGTCTCATCAAGCTTGAGCGTACCTTCGCCCGGCAACACTTGCTGCGGTGCGGGAATGATATTGATCACGGTGCTGGTCTCCTCTTGCGCGCGCACTGTCCCCAGCGCCATCGCCGGAAATATCGATAACAGCGCACGTCTGTTCATTGCCTAAAAGAGCCGAACTTGTGTTGTCAGCCCCTGAGGGTCACCTAGTAACAACTCAGGATGTTGAATCCATTGTGACAGCTGACTGTCGTCATGCGAGGATGCAACTATCGCGCATGTTCTCGCTTGACAGTTGAAAGACTTCAGCGGGTTAAACTCGATATCAGTGAATCCTCCAAATTCGCGAATGTTTCCGATCAGATGTTGTGCTGAGGTCAGTAGTGCTTGTATGTAGAGCCAATCGTAGAACCAGCTTTTGGGCTCAAGCGGCCACACTCGTTCATTCCACTGAAAGCCTAGGAGCTGATCATCTCGGTCGATGGTTCTGGCGTAGGATTTGGCCTCTCGGGGGCCAAGACGAAGCGCTTCGGTGATTTGACCATGCATCCGATACACCTTCGAGCTTTGAAACGCCGCCTCGAAAGGGACTATGCCGAGAGTGGACTGCTCCAGATATAGATTGAACGCACTGAGCTGGACTCCCATCTGGATATCAGATTTTGTAGAAACTTCTAGTAGGGAGATATTGGGAAATCGAATCTTGGCACTTTCATGGAGTGACTGGACGGACTTCATTTTCTGAGATGTCGATAGTCCAGGGTGCCACTCAAAACTAACACTAGTCTCGGACCAGTAAGGCGGTTTGGAAGCGGGAATGAAAATCTGCCTTACTGCCATATTGAACGACCTTCTTGTGGGTATAGAGACGCTGAAACCTTGCGCATTCGATTTTGGCGGATGGTTTTCGGTACTAGTAGCTGCCAGTATCCAACTCGCTCGCATTGAGTTGCGAGAGCATACAAGTCGAGATCAGTGAGGCTGGCAATTGGTAGCAACTCAGCTCCTCTTTTGTTGGCGTAGTCTCGGCAGAACAACACTTTAGGTTCTTCGAGGACTATTGGAGATACCTCGAACCATACTATGGGTTGAGTGGATCGGAAGTGGTGAGCCCATGCCATTTTCGCATTCAAAGTGAAGCAGAGGTGCACGTATTGATCAAGACCCAATACTCTGTCTTGCTCCTGCGAAACTAAGGAACTCACCATAGTTGGATGCATTTTTCGTTGTCTCAACGTGTCCGAGCAAAACAGCCCCGTCAAACTAATGCTGTCGGAATTCTGCCTGGCTGTGAAGTGAAATAGCTTGATGCCCAGATTGAGAAAACGGTTTACTAACGGGGTGTAGTTTGTCTCGGGTGGACTTCTGTGTAGCATGCTGTCAATGGGTATATCGCCCGCGTGAAGGCCCGATAGTTTCATGAGGTCAAGATACCCATATAGTCCCTCAATATCCTGAACACTCATTCTCGACGAACGCTCATGAGCTGCCGCTATCAGCGCCTCGATATCGCTGTCCTCTACGCGTGTATCACGTCTTTCAGCTTGAACCCTTTGACTCTGCAGACGCGGTTTAGGAAGCCCCACCTTTCGGTCTGGCGGAGAATCAGATGGGGCGGATGGTGGTGCTTTGAGAATCACCTGGTTCTCTATTGGTATCAGCCATCCAGTATGAGGGTCGATTCGGTAATTGCTTATTCGAGGAATCGCCTGAGAGGTGGGCGATGGGCCTACTTTGCGTTTCTTAGGTTCTGGCTTCATCTGCCCAGTAGGGTACTGATTCCCTTGGCCGGTTCCCAACGGAAAGTTCCGCCTAATCCGTGGAACTGTGGATTGAAATAGGCCAGTGTCGTCATATTCGCCCTGTGGAGTGCCCAGATGATTCAGCTGCCTTGCAAGTTCCGACATGACGCCGATCCGGCTTGCGTGTTGATCGCTAGTCAGGTCTAGATAATCCTTCGACTCATTACTTCGCTCGGCGACCACCTCGCTCAATTGAGAGGATGAGTAGGACTCCGCAGACGCGGCGGTGGACACATCGCTCTGCTCGGAAGCGCCAGAAATAGAGTTGTCAGCATGCCTAATCCCAAGTACCACAATACTCAAGAGAAGACAGCAAGCGAGCGAGGCAACAATCGCTACAAACACCACGAACCTCTAGTCACGAACAATCAAACTTGCTTGCGTCATCGAGTCCGGAATCGGAATCCCGGCCAGATCGAGCACCGTCGGTGCGAGCGCACTCAGGATTCCACCCGCGCGTAAGTGGGCGTATCTCAATGGTGAATCCTCGGGTGCGAAGAGCACCAGCGGCACTGGATTGGTGGTGTGAGCTGTCATCGGACCACCGGTTTCGGGATTGATCTCTTCTTCAGCATTGCCGTGATCGGCGGTGAAGATGCCAACTCCACCGACCTCCGCCAGCGCGGCGGTGATTCTGCCAACGCACCCATCTACCGTTTCGACGGCGCTGACAACGGCCGGAATCACACCGGTATGCCCCACCATATCACCGTTCGCGAAGTTCACGATGATCACATCGTACTCGCGACTGAGGATGGCATCGACCACCCCCTGGCAAACATCTGGTGCGCTCATCTCTGGCTGCAGATCATAGGTTGCCACTTTCGGTGAGGCTACCAGACGGCGTGTCTCACCCGGGAAAGGCTCCTCGCGCCCACCATTAATGAAGAAGGTCACATGCGGATACTTCTCCGTCTCGGCGGAATGGAACTGCGTCTTGCCAGCCTCGCTGATCACCCGCGCGAGCGGATACTCCACATCCTGCGGCGGAAAGATCACATCGGCGGTCAGACTCTCCTCGTAAGTCGTCATCGTCGTCAGGTGATGATGGATATCCCAGTTGCCACGATCGAAACCGGTGAAGGTGGGGCTTGTCAGTGCTTCCGAAAGTTCGCGTCCACGATCCGAGCGGAAGTTGAAGAAGAGGAACTCGTCGTTGGGACCGATCGTGTGGCGATTGCCATCTGCATCCAGAATTACTGCCGGTTCCATAAACTCATCGGTCACACCGGCATCGTAGCTTGCATGGATGGCGGCATCCGCCGATGCTGCAGGAGTACCCTCGGCATGGACGATCAGGTTGAAGGCCTTGGCCTCGCGTTCCCAACGATGATCGCGATCCATCGAGAAGTAGCGACCAATCAGCGTGGCGATACGCGCACCTTCTTGTGCGGAGAGTGCCTCCTCAATCGGCTTGACGAACTCTATCGCCGATGTGGGCGAGGTATCGCGACCATCTGTAAATCCGTGGACAAGAACCTTGTGGAGACCTGCCGCGAATGCGGCCTGAATTGTGGCCACCAGGTGGCGGGTGTGGGCGTGAACGCCTCCTTCACCGATGAGGCCCAGGAGATGAAGTTGGGCATCGTTCGCCAACGCGCGCTGAAAGACTCTCTGCAGCACAGGATTCGTCTGGAAGCTGCCGTCCTCAATCGCTTTGTCGATGCGCGTGATCCATTGATAGACGATGAATCCGGCACCAATATTCAGGTGACCAACCTCGCTATTTCCCATCTGACCGTGCGGCAACCCCACATTCTCACCACTGGTGAGCAATGTCGCGTGGGGATACTCGGTCATCAACACGTCCATGTTCGGTGTATTTGCCAACGCCACAGCGTTGCCAGGATCGTTCTCCTTACCAATACCCCAACCATCGAGGATCGCCAGTAGCACGGGGGTTTTTGTCTCGGACATGGATGAATCCGCCTTCTCTGTGTAACCCGGCACGATATCAGGTGACCTTTCTCCCGAATCATGCGAAAATGTCACTCAAACGGTACCAGTTTGCGCGCAGAATTGCGTGTGCGTTTGGAGTGAAGAGATGGCGAACTACCAGATTTCCCTGCTGCCTGGCGATGGCATTGGCCCTGAGGTGGCCGAAGCGACCCGACGTGTGCTCGATGCGACCGGTGTCGGCTTCGACTGGGAGGTCTGCGCCGCTGGCCTGGACGCCTTCGAGGCAACCGGTGAACTTCTGCCGGAGGCGACGCTCGATAGCATCCGTCGCAACGGTATCGGCCTGAAGGGACCCATCACCACGCCAATCGGCACGGGCTTCCGCTCGGTGAATGTGGCGCTGCGGCAGGAGCTGGATCTCTATGCCAATTTGCGCCCGGGCAAGACGATTACGGGTGTGCAGAGTACGTTCGAGGATATCGATCTCGTCATCGTGCGGGAGAACACCGAGGACACCTATGCGGGCGTTGAGTTCGATACCGGTACACCGGAGGTTGCAGCTGTTCTCGCTGCCATCAACGCGAATGGCAAGAAGCAGGTGCCGCTCGATGCCGCGATCACGATCAAGATGATCACACCGGAGGGTAGCCGCCGCATCGTCAAATATGCGTTTGAATACGCCCGCGCCAATGGCCGCAAGAAGGTCACCGCTGTGCACAAGGCGAACATCATGAAGTTCACTGATGGACTCTTCCTTCACATCGCGCAGGAAGTGGCCAAGGACTATCCGGATATCGAGTTCGACGATCGCATTGTCGATAACATGTGCATGCAACTCATGCAAAAGCCGGAACTCTACGATGTGCTGGTGATGCCGAATCTCTATGGCGATATCGTCAGCGATCTTGTCGCCGGTATGGTCGGTGGACTCGGAGTGGCGCCGGGCGGCAACATCGGGGCCAACGCCGCCGTGTTCGAACCGATCCACGGCTCCGCACCGACCCACGCGGGTAAGAACGTCGCCAATCCGGTGGCGATGCTGCTTAGCGGCGCGCTGATGCTGCGACACCTGAACGAGCAGGATGCCGCGGAACGCGTAGAGGGCGCCGTCGCCGAAGTGATCGCCAAGGGTGAGCAGGTCACCTACGACCTCCGTGCCGATCGCGACCAGAGCAAGGCCGCAGGCACCAGCGAAATGGCCGACGCGATCATCGCTGCTCTGTAACGATATTGTCGGATCCTGTGTCCGATTGAGTCTGAATGGCATCAAGAAGACCGGTGAATGTAAAGTCACCGGTCTTTTTACACATGGATTACTGCCTCACGAACAGCAGATTCTTCACTCGATCAGCCGAGAACCTAAATTCGGTGGGCATATCGTTCTCGTCGAAACTGAACTCCAAACGTATGCTTGCATCCAGACTGCCCATACCAAGCGTGTTGGTATCCAGCAGAACTACTGAGCGATCTTCCTGTTTGCGCTGTCGCCAGGAGAGTCTGCCTGAAGTCGCATCCTCAACCAACTGAATCGAGATATCCAGCTCGGGCGCATAGTATGTTCCGGCGAAGCTGGTGATGTTCCGCCTGGCAGAACTGGTGTCCAACCGGGAATACGTCTCCCTCGTAGCCGGGAGCTGCACGCAGATTTTCTGGACGATTCCAGAGTCATCAATCTCCATCGCCCAGCACGAACCGAATCCGCTCCACAACTGGAAGCGACCATCGTCGGCCAGCGGTAGAGACACAGACTCGCGTCCGAATGGCATGATGAGTTCACTGTCTTCCTCGTCCAACTGGACGTGCAGCGGTGGCTCGTTGTCAGTTGGGTTGTCTGCCAGATAGACGCCAACCATCGCAGCGGGATCAACCATAACGATATCGGAATGCTCGGTGGTGGATATCTCCGCATCAGAGTCCTCTTGCAGGAGATCACCCAGCACTATCCGGGCGACTCTGGCCGCAAGTTGATCTGGCGCGACAGTGGAGAGATTGGCGAACACGGTGATACCGAAATCGAGATTGGGCAACCGGAAGTAGTACGCTCGATAACCGTGATTGGAGCCGCTATGCCAGACACGTCTCTGTCCGCACCATTCCTCCAGAAACAGACCCCAGCCATACGCCATGGGTTCACCACTGTTGAATGTTCCGGGTGTTTGCGCTTGTGCGAGCATCTCTGCTGAACAGATGGTTGGTGACTCGAAGATGGCGTTCCACTTCGCGAAATCCTCGACTGTTGTTTGCAGGCTGGTTGTGCCCACCACATCAAATTGCGGAATCGAGACACGGTAGCCACCACCAGTGCGCGGCTTATACGCCTGGGTTCGACCCGGAACAATCTCGGAGTGATCATCGTGGAAGTGTGTTCTGGTCATACCCAGTGGAGCAAAGATGCGCTCGTGCGCGAACTCCCGCAACGACTTGCCTGAGACCTTTTCCACGATCATGGCCAACAGCATGTAGCCAGCATTGCTATACATGAATCTATCGTTTGGTGTGAAGTTCAGTTCCTGTTGTCGCCTAACCAGGTCATAGCAATCTGCCATGGTGACCAGATCATCCTCGCGCCAACCCGACAGGTCCAGCAGCATCCAATGATCGCGGATACCGCTGGCGTGGTGGATCAGATGGCGAATGGTGATTGGATATTCGTATGTCGGCAGTTCCGGTATGTACTTCTGCACGGGGTCGTCGACATCCAGCAGTCCATCATCTTGCAGCAGCGCGATGCACATGGCCGTGAACTGCTTCGAGATAGAAGCGACGTGGAAGATCGACGACGGCGTGATCGGCACATTGTGCTCGAGGTTGGACATCCCGTAGCCGTTGGCATACGCGATCTCGCCACCGCGATATATGGCCATCGCCACACCAGGTGTGGTGTTGGTGAACCCTGCGAAGACCGCATCTATGGACGCGCGGGTGCTGTCGGAGACCGTCCAGCGTGGAGAAGTCGGTGGTGTGATGGTCATGATGGTCCTGTCTGCACGATGATCGAGGCTCCCAAGTCACAGTGAGTGTATCCGAGGAATTCCGATGATGGTGCCGGAGGACGCAGTTACTCTATGGAAGAGTGGGTTCGTCGAAGAAGTCGTCGTAATTGATCCCTGATATCGTGCACTCGAACTGCTGTTCGTCGTGGTATTTAACTTCCGCGCCGGAGGAATGCGTAGTGGGAATAAAGCCGCTCGGCGTCACCACCACATCGACTTTCCCCTCAATCCCGCGGCCCTCATGTCGGAAAGCAAACGACATCGTTTGCGGTTCCTCGACCGGATTTTCCCAGTCGTGCGGTGGTGCTTCGCCGGGTGTGATGAGCGTGTCCGTCCAATCCCAACCAGCGCGGGCGAAGAGTTCGCATTCGGCCCACTGAGCGGAGCCGTTGGGGATAAGCGCCGAACCTCGATAGCGGTCGCGAATCAAGTCACGCGGTAACTGCCGACGCACAATCGGACCCAGATCGCGCGCCTCCAGATGCCCCCAATAGCGACCGGAGGGCATCTCGGCCATGGTCGGAGCGAAGCGATGTCCGCCGAAGTGCGTGCAGCGCCAGACACGCATATTGTTATCAGGATTCTCCGCCATCATCCGCATCATTTTGTAGATGGGATAGCCAAATTTGGCGCAGCAAGCATCGATCGCGCCATGTGTGCAGACCATGTAGTCGCGGCGGTCAGGAACATGAGGCTGGCGATACTCCTCAAGCGATTCGCCATGCTCGTCGCGGAGAAAAGACTCCATCAGATCGGAGACCTTGTCGGTGGGGAGCAGGTACTCGCGTTGTTCAAAGCTGTTGAATGGCGCTTCGGGAATACGGAACTCGATGATGCGCGTGTGGCCAGGTACTGACCACTCGTCATCCGGCGCGAAGCCGATCATCGCTGGCCAGATCTCCTGAGCCCACAATCCCTTCACCAGATCGTGCAGACCGTCCGGTACATTTGGGCTCTCCAGCACGCTGTACTTCCATGGCAGCGGAATCTCCGCCAGAATGAAGCGCTTGGCATGCCAGGCCGAAGCAAACGGACTCTCGCCGCTCTCGGTTGAAATGACCGAACAGAACTGCACTTTCGGCGCGGAATCGGTGGTTGTGACCATTGCCTCTCCAATGTACGGCGGGATACACAGAGACGCGCGCGTCTCCACTATTTCCGATTGATTATATCGGACTTTCCGCAAGGTGGTCGATAGCGGTGCTGTCCGATCGACCACCTCGCCAGTGCAGAACTATGCGAATGGCTCACCGGTGATAGCCTCGACGATCGCACGAACTTCGGCTCGCTGTGCTCCCAATCCGAATCCAAAGGAAGCTACATCAAGCGGAATCACTTGACCTGCTTTGCCAGCAACCGTGGACTTAACTATTGACTCGTTGATAAAAGCGTCCGTGATGTCCGCTTTGCCGATTACGAAGATATAGTCGGCGTCAACGAGACCGATCTGCTCCATTGAGAAGTTCACATAGAAGGCCTGATCTCTCCCTATATCATCACCAAGCTTCTCGATGAAGCTTGATGGTGTTAGACAGAGTTCTTTGAAGAATGTTTGAGTGTCACCTGTTGGCAGAACCCTGCCATCCTCTCCGAAGAGTCCGCCAAAGGATACGAAGTAGCTGACAAAGGCATAGAGTTCTGTGCCACCATCAAACTCCATGACCGCAACTTTTACGTTCTGGACGAACGGTTCCAGAGCCTTTCTCGCGCGATCTATGAGCGCGTCAAAGCCCGCGATCAACTTGTCTGCGCGATCAGATAGGGTGAACAGTTCGCCATAGTCCTTGAGACCCTGGCGGGGGTAGTAGTAGGCGCTTGGGCCGAACCGAACCATCGGTGCGATAGGGGAGATGGCGTCGTAGTTCTGATCGGTTTGCCATCCGGTTCGCCCGAGCACAAGATCAGGTTCAAGTGCTATAACCTCTTCCACGTTCAACTCCCATGGAGTAGATATACGATGGACGTCTGCGAGTATCGATTGGATGTCATCTGAAAATTCACCACTTGCCGATGGTTCCCCGGTTCCCCAATGCACATCAACCCCGAAGTAACCACTGGTTAGGCCAAGTGGAATGAGAGTTGTGTACTCAGAGTTGAGACAGACCAATCTCTGCGGATTAGTGGGAATTTCGAACTCCCCATCGCCGGTGCGGACTAGAGCAGATTCACCGTGATGCTCCAGAACCTCGAAGAGTTTGGGTATATTGTGCCAATCTGGCTGTTGCCACACGTAATCGTCCGCACTTTCAGCTGCTGCCGTCGCCTCCTGCGCAGTGACATGCTTCACTTTGCTGAGTCCCAGCATTCCGGCCAAACCCACTGCACCGCCAAGAAAACGGCGGCGATCAGTTGAGTGGCCAGGTCGTGTAAGCATATCGGTCATGGTATGGCTCGCAGTTCTGATATCGTGATTACTCACGGGATCGATCGATAGATGGATACGGGAAGATGTCGCCCGGGCGAAACGTTGCAGCGTGCTCAGGCGGGGGAGTGTGGCTGAACTTTCCAGCCGGGCGACGCTACTCTGGGTAATACCCATTGCCTGCGCGATGTCCGCCTGAGTCAGTCCCGCCCGCTTTCGGGCTCGCACAATCGCGTCCACAATCTCCTGCGCTTCCTCTCGGGAGAGGAGATCGGAGGGGGAGATTTTCTGCTCAGTCCGTCGTGGCGATTTCATGTTTCCCTAACTCTGTAGGGGCAGCGGTCGATGTGGCCAGCATCTCTCAACTCTGCTCCAATGACGATCTCGTCGACTCGATCACACGAGCCATAGTATGCAATTACATGCATATCCGTCAAATATGGTCGGAATTAAGAATTGGGGATTCAGTGGGATGTCTGCCTGGGAATGTCCAGATCAATCAGGGCCTGAGACAACTGCCGCAGGCCCTGATTGTTGTTGCGGATAGATACCAGTTTCAGGGAGAGGGTAGCTATCCCTGGACAACTTTGGTGAGGGTGAACGTGCCAAAGCGTCTCCCACCATAGGTCAAGCCCGTCACATCGCCAGCATCGTCGCGATGGAAGCGGATACCCACACCCATCGCGAGACCACCTGTTCCAAAGTAGTCCGCAGCTACTGGAGCATAGAGGTCCGCATCGTGTTTCGGTCGAACGACCATCAAGGCACCTGTGTCATCCAGGGCGACCTCCCACACTGCATCAAGCTCGTCACTGTAGTAGTTGCCGGCAATGTCGCTGGCGACTGAGCCCCATGGTGTTACCCGGTTGAAGATCTGCTCCGTGCGGTCCTCTCCCACGAGCATCTGGACACGTAGGGTGGATACCTGGCCGTCGTCATCAATATCAATCGGGAGAATCACGAAGTGTCTCCACTTCTGCGTGAAACTCCCATCATCCTGTTGATTGAGTGTGAGTTTTTGACTGTAAACCGAGAGGAAGGGCTGGCCATTGTCATCATCGACACAGAGATGCGATTCTCCGTTGTCCTGCACATACACGCCAGCCAGGGACGATGGTTCTACAACCAGAACATCCCGGAGATTAATCTCGGAAACAGCGTCATCGTCGGGCGTACTACCTGTCTTCTGAGTCGAGAAGATATCGGCCAGTACGATTTCTGCAATGCGGTCTGTGAGATCACTCGGTCCCACATTGTGGAAGTTGGCAAAGATGGCCACGCCGAATCCCAGCTCGGGCAAGCGGAAATAGTTGCTGCCATATCCTGCCCAGCCGCCGCTGTGACCCACGCGATGGAATCCGTGGAACTCGTCAATACCCAGACCCCAGGCGTACTCCATCGGCGTGCCGTCCTTGAGAGTGCCGGGTGTTTGGGTCATCTCCAGCAGATCCTGGCCTCCTACCTGACAGGTGGTGAAGTTGGCGATCCATTTGCCGAAATCGATGACAGAAGTAAAGAGACCACCATCGCCGACAAGATCGTCCAGCGGCATGATATCGATGCGATAGCTACCATCAGGCATCAGGCGATATGCCTGTGCACGGTTGGGGATGACTGTCGCGTGCTCATCGTTGAAGTGTGAGTTGGTCATACCGAGCGGTGCGAAGATGCGCTCATGGGCAAGTTGCCTCATCGGTACAGTCGCGACGCGTTCCACCAGGCTCGCCAGTAACACATAACCGGAGTTGCTATATTCCTCGCGTGTATTCGGCTCAAACTCAAGCTGCTTCTGCAGCGCGATGTATTTGAGGCAGTCTGCGTTCGTCATCTGGTCCTCATCGCGCCACCCGGCAAGGGGCAGAACACCCAGATAGTCGCGAATACCGCTTACGTGATGGATGAGATGCCGAACCGTTACTGGATGCTCCCATTCGGGGAGTTCGGGAAAATACTTCTGCACCGGATCATCGACATCAAGCAGACCATCCTGTTGAAGCAGCGCCACGCACATCGCGGTGAACTGCTTGGAGATCGACGCGATATCGAAGATGGAATCTGGGATGATCGGAAGAGGATATTCCAGGTGTGCTCGTCCGTACCCGTTTGCGTAAACGACTTCGCCCTCACGGTAGATCGCCATCGCTGCACCGGGTGTGGCATTGGTGAAATTCGCGAAGAGCGCGTCGATCTCGGCCCGTTGCGGTGTTGTGATCTCCCAATTCAGATTAGGCGATGTTGTGCTATTCATTCTTTCTCCGTGTTCGTTAGCGTGCAGATCAGTTCGTTACTCGAGGTACGAGCCCGCACGTGTTCCTACAATCCATTTAACCGTCGTCCGTATTCCGACGGGGCTGGTGCTGACGCTTTCGTCATCGCGGTAGCTGATTGGGAAGTTCGCATAGGGCCGGTAAGGCCTGCGTTCCCAGATATCAAGATACCGTGATCATCGCTCACGCGACTGGCGTGGTACCGAGTCGCCATCCCGTGGCGGCATCCTGTTGGCGCCAGAATTCCGCGAATCTGCAGTCAGCGGCCAGGAGTTCGTCGATAGAACCATCCTCAACGATTCTTCCATCCTCAAGGAAAATCACCCGATCAGCCGCGCGGATGCTGCCGAGGCGGTGGGCGACGATGACGCGGGTCCGACTGCGACTGTCGTCGGTGAGCGCCGCGGTGATGGCGATCTCGTTCTCCGTATCGAGGGCACTGGTGGCCTCGTCAACCAGGAGCAAGGGCGCAGGTTTAAGCAATGCTCGCGCAATCGAAACGCGTTGACGTTCACCACCAGAAAGCGAGGTACCGGCTTCTCCAACCCGGGCATCCCAGCCATCCGGTAACCGATTCGTCACCGAATCCACCCGGGCGAGTCGGGCGACCTCCTTCATTTCCGGGTCGGTAGCATCTGGATTGCCAGCGAGGATGTTTTCGCGAATCGTGCCATCAAAGAGGTAGGGGTGCTGGAAGACAACGCTCACCATCTTTGCTCGCGCTTCGGCAGTCAGGGACGCCGCATCGATATCGTCAATCAGGATTCGCCCCGATCCTGGATCGTGGAGTCCGGCGAGGAGTGCGAGCACAGTCGATTTGCCCGAGCCCGAGGGACCAACGATAGCGGTAGTGGTACCGGGCTGAAGAGTCAGATCAAATCCGTCAAGCACGGCTAGGTCATCGCCACCATATCCGAATCTCACGTCTTCCAGTCTGATGCTTGCCGCATTGGTGATGATGGCTTCCTCAGTCCCGGAGTTTGTTTGCGGTGCATTAAGGACACTATGCATACGGCGTAATGTGCCAATGGATATCTCCACACCCGTACTAAGCTCGGCCAATACCGTAAATGGTTCGAGATAGCGGACGATGACCACGATGAGCGCGATTGCCTCGGGAACCGAGAGTTTGCCGGAGGAGGCGAGGACAACCGTCGTTCCTGCCAGGATGATGAGTACGAGTTGACTGGCCAAACTGAAGAGGAGCTGTCCCGGTATCTGCATGAGCAGCAATCGCCGGGTTGCACCATGTTGGTGAGCCAATGCCTCTCCCACCAGGCTGTGCTCCGGTGCCACGCGGCGTGCGGCACGTAGAGCATGTTGGGTCCGAGCGAACTCGACGATTCGCTCGGTAAGTGAGCTATTGGCGTCCATCATTCCCTGGTTGGCCGCGCGACCGATTCGGCTGGCGGCGACATAAGCGCCGAGCAATATCGGTACACCAGCCAGCGCCGCCAGCCCCAGCTGCCAGGCAATAGGCACCAGTGCAATGGCAATAGCAATCGGAAGCAGGATGGCGCTCAGCAACGGCGTAACTAGGTAGATCATCAGACCGACCAACTCCGGACCGGTGGAAGCGATTGCCTGGCGTGCGGTGGCGGTATTTTGGGCGTTGAACCAGGTTAGCCGGGTGCGGGATATCTGATCGGCGACAGCGTGTTGACCGGTATCCAGCAGCCCGAATCCCAGATCAAATCCGATCCGGGCCACGAGCCAGTCCACAATCCAACCTGCAACGGTAAGGGCTACCAACAACGCCACCCACGGCCAGGCGTCCTTCGGTACTTGCCCGAAGAGCGCCGCAATAAGCGGAACGAGGGCTACAGCAGTGCCTGCGCGGAGCATCGCGCTCAGCACCGTTAGTATCAGGTGCGTGGTTGTTTTGCTGCGGGTGTCTGGCGGCAGGAGAGCGAACAGGGTGCGGATCATCGGGTCTCCTCCGTCATCGTGGCTGTCGGGTTTACGGTGCCACCTGCATCCCACAACTGCCGGTAGCGACCGTTGGTGAGCAGTAGTTCCTCATGGATACCGACTTCGGCGATCCGACCATGATCGAGCACAACGATCTGGTCGACTCCGGTGATGGTGTGCAATCGGTGGGCGATGACCAACACCGTGCGGCCCACGGTAAGCCGGTTGAGAGCTTGTTGCACGAGGTATTCCGATTCCGGATCCGCGAAAGCGGTGGCCTCGTCCAGTACCAGCACGGGGGTATCGGCAAGGAGTGCCCGCGCGATCGTTAGTCGTTGTCGTTCGCCACCGGAAAGCGCGGCATCTGGCCCGAGAACGGTTTCGTAACCTTGGGGCAGCCGCAGTATCCGCTCATGAATCTGCGCTTCACGCGCGGCATTTTCGACACTCTCTCTGGTCGCATCAGGCACGGCAAGGGCGATATTGTCATGGACCGTGCCGTGCACAAGCTGGGTTTGCTGGAATACGAATCCAACCCGAGCATAGAGTTCTTCAGCGGTGAGTTCCCTGATATCCCGACCACCAATACGAATCCGACCGGAATCAACATCGTGGAATCGCGCCAGGAGCGCCGCCAACGTCGATTTGCCAGATCCAGAGGAGCCCACCAGCGCGGTGACGGTGCCTGGTTTCAGCCGGATCGAGATAGCTTGCAATACGGGTACATTGGGTCGGTATGAGAAATCGACATTCTCGAACTCAACCAACCCGGACGCTGCCTCTGTATCAGTTGCAGTCGCGGTGGCTGTTTCCAGCTCCGGTTCATCCAGTGTTACCTGAATACGGCGGGCGGCAAGGAATCCGGCGCGCAGACCGGATAGGCCATAGCCGATGCCAAGCAAACGAGCGCCGAACGTTGTGCCGAGGAGCAAGAACGGCAGGAGATCAACCGGGTTCATGCGATCGGTGGTGATCAAAAGTGTGCCGAAGACAACGATGAGCAGCAGGAAGGTTGCTGGCCGTGTTGCCAGGTCCATGATGGTTTTCTGTCGAATGAATGGTCGCTGCCATTCGTTGAGGAAGGTGATGTATTCGCCCAGCCTTGCCCGGAATGTGGATGCGGTGGCACCCCCGAACACACGCACGACCGGTTGACCTTCAAGGTAGCCGCCAGCTTCGCTGTTCATCCGCTCGGCCCATTTCAGTGCGTGGGAGGTTTTGCTCCCCGACTGGACGACCAGTTTCGACATGGTGAGCACATACACCAGAATCGGAATGAACAGCAGCAGAGCAAGCCGCCAGTCCACCACGAAGAGGTACACCAATACCGCGACCGGTGCGACCACAGCGGCGACCGCGTCTGGCACAGCATGTGTCACGAGATAGTGCAGTGAGAGTGTGTCATCCTGCACCAACTGTTTCACCTGGCCGGAGGTACGAGCATCGAACCATCCCAATGGCAATCGGGCCAGTTTGCCCAACAGCCGCTGGCGGATTGATTGTTCGAAACGCGCGTCCACGGTGTGCAACCAGAACATCAGCGCCGAAGAGAGGAGCGTCCCCAATCCCAGCAGTCCTACAGCCCACCAGCCCACTCTCCAGAGTTGGGATTCGGGTGCGTCATCGAGAAGCAAGCGTGCCAGCTGGACCAACAGAAAGAATGGAGCCAACTGAATAAGCGTGACGATGCCCTGGACGATCCCCGCGATAATCAGTGAGCGTCGCAATGGAGCCATGAGGCGGCTGCCGGCCTGAGCACGCCACGCTCCCTGATTTTTGGAGTTGGTTGGAGCCGGTGCGCTAACCCGATCGGTTGCTGACGTTGGGATGGGATCGGATTCTGCAGGAGCCGTTTCGGCGGTGTAGTCTGCCGCATCATCAGCTATGTCCCGGTTTGAACGCAGCTTGCCCATCGAACGACCGTGAACCCAGTATGCCTGCTGGTGGAACTCAGATTTCGGAAATCCGAATTCATCACGCAAGCGATTGCGAATGTGCTTCAGCGATGCCGACTCAGGGTTGGCCCACGCATACCAGTTCGACCAATTGCGTGCTTCTATCGCTGCGGCAAAGGACTCTTCTCCGTGACGTGGCACCCAATGTATGGATAGGCGAGGATGGTCAGCGAGGGGGATGAGTTTGTCCTCATCCCGATGTTGCTCGAGGTAGAGCTCGATAGGGATCTCGGCCGGAATGGTGCGGACGATGCTATTGAGCGCAGCCACGGACGATGAATCGCCTATGAGGAGATAGCCTGCCGGTAACTCAGCGGGTAGCTCAGCGGGTAGCTCAAACCTGGACGATCCCATGGAGGTGAGGGATATCGTCATGCCTGGCTGCGCATTGGCAGCCCACGTTGTGCCTGCTCCGGCAGGTTCGTGCAGCACAACATCCACGGCAAAGGTGTTTGCCTCTACATCCGCTTCGCTGATGGTGTAGGCCCGTTGATGCTCGACATCCTTGCCGTCGGGATCTGGAAACCAGAATCGGAGCCATGCAGTTGGCGCGGGCTCAATTTCGTCGAACAGGGTGGCCGAGGTAAACCAGATACGCCTGAATCCCGGCGCCAACATCTCGGTATCGGTCACCGTTGCTTCATGATCCTGCGCCCCAAAACTGCGCAATACCGCACCCTGGAAACCTCGCTTGGGCATTTGCATTCCTCACATGCACCACTCAGGTCGCCACACTGGCGACCTGAAATGTAGAAGCTATTCGGTGTCTGTCTGATTACCACAACAGAGCTTTGCCGCGGTGCGGACGCTGTAGATATCCGACTATTTAGGTAGTATATTCCGGCTTTCAAATACCTACCAATTCAGTCAGAGTTATTTCATGTGAAGGAATCCCTCTGTCAGGAACGACAAGACCGGGCAGCAACTACTGCCCGGTCTTGTCCCTGTCTCTCCCTTGCCCGGATTCCTACTCTGGTGCGTTCCAGGTGAACTCCAGCACATCCCGGTCTCCAGCAAACCCAAGAATATGCTCTTCCACTGACTCAGCCACGCGCTGCGCATTCTCGGCAGTTGGTGCTGCAACCGTGAAGACGGCGCGTCCATCCTCTACTTCGAAGCGGGTGGCAGACACCCAATCCGGAGGAAGCTGGCTGAACGAAACCGTTGTGGTGTTTGTGGCTTCGTCAACTTCCATGGAGTCGTTACGCCAATGGCTGATCAGCTGTTTGGCATAGCGGGCGGCGCGATTATGCACCAGTTCGCCCGATACACGGTGCGGATATGCCTCGAACTCGGCACTCGTTGTCTTGTCCGTCATGTGAGACGTACTCCTGTATGAACTACGCGTGCCTCTACGCACTTAAGTTTACCCGAATGCTTCACCCGTCATCTGCTCGACCATCCATGTGAGAGTCGCCTGAACACCACCGAGACCAAAACCGAAGGACGGCGGATCGTAATCGTAAATCTGACCAGCCCCACCAGCGACTGTTTGCTGAACCGATGGAGAGTTCACAAACACATCGTAGCTATCACCGATGCGGTAGAGGAAGATGTGATCTACATCGACATGGCCGATGAGCTCGAACGAGAACGGCACGGCGTAGCTTTCGCGATCCTTCTCATCCGAGAGCTGCTCGATGAAGCTGGAGGGAGTGATATTCATCTCGCGCTGGAGCTGATATGCTCCCTCGATTGTCGTGAAGATCCCGCCATTCTGCTTGTAATACGAGGCGTAGCCATAGCAGTCTCCGCTCTCGGGGTAGTAGACGATCACGATCGCTTTTTTGCCCTCAATCACCGGGACAACGGCTTCGCGAGCACGAGCGGCGTAGGCTTCGTGTTCCTCAAGCAGCGTCGTCGCCACATCGTCCAGGCCGAATAGTGCACCATAGTCACGGATGCACGCCCGGGGCACCATCGGTGCGTGGGCTGTACCTCGGATCACGGGAGCGATCGAGTTGAGCATTTCCATGTCATAGTCAAATGACGGGCTGGAGAGGATCAGATCGGGCTCCAGAAGCATGAGTTGCTCGACGTCCAGATCCACTCCATTGTGTCCGACTTCCAGGAAGTCAACATCGGCATAGGCTGCGATGAGGTCGGCAGTTTTGTCGCCCGCACCCCAGAGCATATCTTCCATGGTTCCGTGGGTTGTGAACGTAACGGCTACCACCCGATCCGCGAGACCAAGTTCGAACAGTGAGATGTATTCCCAGCCCAACGAAACGATGCGTTTCGGATCCGCCGGCACCTCAACTACACCATCGATTGTCTCCACGGTTACGGTGTCGTCAGTCCTATCGGTGATTGTGAAGAGTGATGGCTCCGGGTCATATTCGGGACGAGTCCATACGTAACTCTCAATCCCGGCAGCGGCGGCGGTTGCTTCCTCAGCGGTGGCGTAGCGCACATTGCCAAGCCCGAGTGTTCCCGCAAGGCCGGCAGCGCCCTCCAGAAAATGTCGTCGTGTCGTCTGTAGCATGTCGAATCTCCTATGCGATAGCGGCTTTAGGTCGATAGTGAGGCGGGAATCGGTTGCGATGGCGATATTCTGAAGCACACGCACAGAAGGAGCATGCTGTCCGCTCTCGAGCCTGGCGATGTTCCCCTGTGATGCTCCGATAGCTTTTGCCAGTTCGGCCTGCGTCATACCCGAGCGCTTGCGGGCGGACTTCACGGCTCTGGCCAAACCATGTAACGAAGCGTCCGCAGAACGCGACGATCGTTTGTAGGTATGTTTGCCTGTGCGCAAGTAACCCTTCCTCACCTTGGACGTCCTGTCGGTACCAGACGAACGTTTGACAATCTGTTTCGGGGTCATGACTCCCCTCAAGCCGATGATATTCCAATTCTGGAATATATACCAATTCAGTCGGAATTAAGTATCAGAGCATTGTTCCACGAACCGGTGAGACAGCAATGAGCGCTATGATGGAGCCACGAATATATGAGAGAGTTCAGCAAAAGGGTGGGGAAAATGCCAGACAACGTACCTGCAATCAGCGTCATGTATCGCCGCGAATCCGATCCTGCGGGACTTGCCGAAGAGTCTCGCCGGGTAGAGTCGCTCGGCTTTGAGGCACTCTGGATTGTTGAGGACTGCTTCTATATGGGTGGCATCTCGCAGGCAGCCATCGCCCTTGCATCGACAACCACGCTCAAGATTGGCATCGGCATCAATCCGGGAGTGGCTCACAATGCCGCCATTTTGGCAATGGAGTACGCCACTCTTGCACGGGCATTTCCCGGGCGCCTTATTGGTGGGATCGGTCACGGTGTCGAATCCTGGATGGAGCAGATTGGCGAGTCTGTGAGTTCCCCGTTGACCGCGATTGAGGAAACCACCACTGCTATCCGACAACTTCTCCATGGTGAGCGCATCTCGATTGATGGTCGCTACGTTAGACTGGATGATGTCCAACTGCAACCACCGCCGGAGGTGGTGCCACCGATCCTGTTGGGTGTACACGGTCCGAAATCGATCGCGCTGGCCGGTCGTATCGCCGATGGTGTGTTGCTTGCCGAGAATGCGGCGCCTCACTATGTGCGTCAATCCCGTGCGATTCTGGACGGCGAGCGGTCGAAACCAGGCTACATCGGTGTGTACACCTGCGCACTGGTCGACAATGATTACCCCAACGATGCGCATGCACGCATGCGGCACGTGATCGCGGGTCTCAATAGTCACGGACTCTCCGCCCAAACATCCGGTTTGTCCTTCGCAGCCGAACTTCAGGCAATGGCCAATGAGGGTGGTGCTGCGAATCTCGAGGCGAACATGCCCAGTGAGTGGGTGCAGCAGCTGGGGTTGGTGGGGACGAGAGATGAGGTGCTCGCAGGTGTGGAGGCCTATGCCGCTGCTGGCGCAGACGCAGTTATTTTGGTGCCTTCGCCGGATTGGGAGTGGAACAGCTGGCTAAAGCAGGCAGCAACATTGCTCCAATAACCCGCGGTTGCCGACTCCTTCGCGTTCGTGACGCGTGCTCCCTGGCGTGGCACACTTCGAGTACAGGAAATCTGCACATGCATCTCACCAATCTGGATCACACAACCTATGGAATCTGACACTCGCACCGTCCAACTTACTACTTCGCCGCTACCAGTTACTGCCGCCGATATCGATGCTGCGGCCGAGCGACTTCGAGGCATAGCTATCCAAACACCTCTGCATATCTCGCAGCGACTCTCCGATGCTACAGGTGCTCAGGTTTGGCTGAAGCGAGAGGATTTGCAGCCCGTTCGCTCTTACAAGATTCGGGGAGCCTACAATCTCATATCCCAATTGAGCGACGAGGAGCGGGCGAGGGGAGTGATCTGTGCCTCCGCCGGCAATCACGGGCAGGGCGTGGCACTGGCCTGTGCCATGCTCGGTGTTCGGGGCAAGATCTACGTACCATCAACCACCCCCCGTCAAAAGCGGGAGCGTATGCTCGCTCTGGGTGGTGACCACGTTGAGTTGGTGGTGACTGGTGAGACCTACGATGATTCCTCGTTTGCTGCGCGCGAAGCGGCTGAGCGTATGGGTATGGTGATGGTGCCTGCCTTCGATGACCCGCGCACGATCGCTGGTCAGGGTACGGTTGCGCATGAAATCGTGGAGCAGTTGGGTAAGGCTCCGGATGTTGTTCTCGTACCGGTGGGCGGGGGTGGCATGGTGAGCGGTATGCTCACCTGGTTCGCGGAACACTGTCCGGATACCAAGGTTGTTGGCGTTGAGCCTGCAGGTGCAGCATGCCTCAGTGCTGCACTGGAAGCGGGTGGTCCGATTGCGCTGGACGCCATCGATACATTTGTCGATGGCGCAGCTGTGCGGAAGGCTGGTGCGATCACGTACCAGTTCGCAAATTATTACGACCTGGAACTCGTTTCCGTTCCGGAAGGCCGTGTATGTAGTGAGATGCTGGAGCTCTACCAGGTGGATGGCATCATCGCCGAACCAGCAGGAGCGTTGGCATCAGCCGCGTTCGGACTGTGGAATCCGGAACCGGGCCAGACAGTTATCGCTATGCTCTCAGGTGGCAACAACGATGTTTCTCGTTACGCCGATATCATTGAACGTGCCCTTATCTATGAAGGACGCAAACACTACTTTCTGGTCAACTTCCCCCAAGAGCCGGGAGCGTTGCGACGCTTCCTTGATGACGTTCTTGGCCCGAACGATGACATTACCTATTTCGAGTATGTGAAGCGCTCGAACCGCGAGCATGGACCAGCGCTGGTTGGTATTGAGCTTGGCAATCGTGACGATCTCTCCGGGCTGCTCGAACGCATGGCACATTCCAATATCGAGTGCGAACGTATCGATTCCCAGAGCACGATGTTCCGCTTCCTCAACACCTAGGCAAAGGGCTCCAGGTGATCCAGGGACGATCTGAATCGAGTCACCCTTCTTCGTGCAAGAGGTGCCGCAGGCCGTCGAGGTAGATACCTCGCCAGCTCCAATGATCATGTCCGCCTGGGAATTCCCGGTAGGCGACCTCGTATCCCTTCGCAGTCAATACATCGCGCAAATAGCGATTGCTTCCGAGCAGACCAGATGTGCCGTCACCCATCGCGTTTTCCAGTAAGCCAGCTTCTAACCAGAAACGCACCTGATGCTTCGGCTCTCGTGCCGCCCAGGTGGGTAACCAGCATGATTCTCGGGTGGCACCAATCGCCAGATTGGCGGATCGATCGGCCACTGATCGCGGAGACCACCAGAACGAACCGGATTGACTGAAGGCATTGCCAACGGCATCTGATCGCCTGAGCGCAACCCATACAGCCGCGAGCCCACCATAGCTCTGCCCCGCCATGATTACTGCTGCTGGGCCATCGGCGATGGCGTAGTGAGTGCGCATATAGGGGATGAGTTCATCGGCGACAAAATCTGC
This sequence comes from Thermomicrobiales bacterium, assembly GCA_020432165.1. Taxonomy (GTDB): domain Bacteria; phylum Chloroflexota; class Chloroflexia; order Thermomicrobiales; family UBA6265; genus UBA6265. The sequence continues at coordinate 9,955 of JAGQGU010000013.1, read as the reverse complement.
GAAATCAGGATTGCATGGTAGCTCGACATCGCGATTGGTGTTCTTGATCAAAACGGTGACCAACGGTGTCGGCGCTGCTTCGATCATGGCGAGAGTCAGAGGATCGCACTCAACACTCTCACCATCGGTTTGGATAAGGAGACGACTCACCACTCCAGGTTCGAGTGATCTGGCCGGAGCGTGAATCCAGATGGTCTTGTCGTAACCCAGCGCCTTACTCGAGATCGTCTCTTCGATAAGTGGCGTTACTGGTGCACGGGATACGATGTCTTCAATCGCCAATAGTGGCGCATCCGGCAACACAAAGACCGAGGCATTGGATCCGGCGAAGAGACCCGGTTGCGCGTGCTCTGGCGGATACACGCTGAGTGGATTGAGAGGATCAAGCTGCATCCGGGCAAAGCGAGCGACAACATCAGGATCCGCATCGATTTTGATGAAGGTATCGTTGGGTAAGAAATGATAGGTGGCCGAAATATCACTCTGTATCCGCAGCGTCTTGAACCAGACATCCGTCTCGCCGAGGCGGGTCATCTGCTTTTCACGCAGCGTACGATCGTAGTTTGAGAACCACTCGACAAGCACCACATTCTCGGTCGGACCGGTCTCTCTCCAGAGAAATGTGACAAGTCGCGTGTCCGGATCTGTATCGTCCGTTTCAACCAGTGGCGTGCCTGTGGCCTGGACTTCTAACCAGAATTGAGGAATGGCTTCTGGTCTCCGGGCTTCCATGTCGTGTCGGAGCTGAAGCAGTCGCGGGCTTGCGAGCGATGAATCCATGATTTGGTCTCCGGATGCGGTATGCGCGTGATCGCCAGTGACGATGGAGAGGGGCACCCTGGCACGATGCCCCTCGGGATGATCTCTAGATGAGAGGGCGATGCGTGATGGTAGCCACCGCCAGCTGGATAGCTCGGTAGGTTGCCAGGTATCCGCCTGAGAACTCTTCGGTAGTGATCACATATGCCTGGTTATTCTCTACCGCTGGTATTGCATGGTACACGGGATCGCTTTGAAGCACCTCGGTCACTTCAGCGCGACTACCCTCGCTGGCAACAACCATGAAGAGGAAATCGGCGTCCAGCTTCCCCATCTGCTCCGAGGAGAGGGTGAGGAGTCCGCCATATTGCATATTCTCCCGTCCGGTTTCGTCCGCAATATTCTCGACGAAGTCGGTGGGGCGCAAACCCAGCTCTCGATAGAATGGAGCGCCATAGGCGTTGGAAACGTAGGTGCCGATGGCGGGATTACTGTCCCAGGCGAGGATGGCATAGAGCACGTCTGGCTGCATGTAGAACACGACTGCGGTCTTTTGGTCACCGATAACTGGTTGAACCTCAGCCCGCGCGCGGGTGGCATAGTCGTCCAAATTGGCGATTTGTGCGGCCGCGAGATCCTGCAATCCGAAATAGTCTCCCCAGGCAGTGAGAGAACCGCGGAGTGGATTGTAGGTTGCGCGGATCGTCGGTGCGATCGCGGAAAGTGTGGCGTAGTACTCATCAGTGATGAGAGCTGTAGGCCCCACGATCAGGTCAGGAGCCAATTCGATGAGTTCCTCCATGTCAGGCTGACCGTTATTGGGGGCGATGTACATATCCGGATTGGTGAGATACCGGTTGAAATCAGCATCGGATGTGAATGTTGGATTCTCACCGTCAAAGGAAACCACACTCACGACACGGTCTCCGAGTCCGAGCGCGATGAAGCGATCTTCGCCGCCATACATGCAGACGATACGTCCGGCATCCGCCGGGAGCTCCAGCGTACCGTCGAGCTCCGTCTCCACTGTAACGGTGGTATCGGTGCGCTCCACAACCTTGAAGGGGAGTGGATCCGATGACCAGTCTGGCTCAGTCCATTCGCCACTACTGGATGGAGTTGCATCCTGGGCCAGGGCGTGCTGGGCAAAACCAAGCGTGCCGCCCAGTGCTGCTACACCACTAACGAACTGTCGACGGGTATTGAGAAATCGAGATTCCATGATCGAAATCCTTCATGTATGAAACGTATGTCAATGAGTCCCTCAGGTGGTTCTCGCTAGAGATGATATTGGGATTTCTCAATTCTTACAAATTCAGTCGGAATTGTCCGAAATGACATGTCGTGCGAGAAGTATTGGCATCTGCGATAGTGGAAGGAAGATCATTTCCGAGGCTGTTGATTGGAGCACATGTATGCCTGATTTACCCCGTCACCATGTTATTCGTGAATCGAGTCACCGCATTATCAATCCGCTCTCGTGGGAGAAGTTGCGCGATCTCGGTGAGGCGCTCTTTTTGAGCCCCGACTGGACTATGTTGGATCTCGCGTGTGGCAAAGGCGAGATGCTTTGCACCTGGTCGGCTGCTCACGGGATTTCTGGCCATGGGGTGGATATCTCGAGCGTGTTTATCTCTGCGGCCGAGGCTCGGGCACGTGAACTGGGTGTGGAAAATCACGTTACTTTCGAGCAAGCCGATGCTCGCGGGTATGTTGCCGACCAGCCCGTAGACATTGCCGTCTGTTGTGGTGCGACCTGGATCGGCGATGGTGTGCCCGGCACCATCGAGTTACTCCGCAGGAGTCTCAAACCTGGCGGGATAATGTTGATTGGCCACCCATATTGGCTGAGCCCACCACCGGATGCCGAGACACTTGCTGCCTGTGGCGCTGAGAAGGAGTCGGACTGGTTATCCCTTGGTGATCTTGTTGCGCAAATGCAGGCGATGGATTGCGATGTTATCGAAATGATGCTGGCGGATCAGCATAGCTGGGATCGCTATGTTGCCGCCCAGTGGCGGAACATACGTCAGTTTCTTGACGAGCATCCGGACGATGAACTCGCACCATCCTTCCGCGAAGAACTCACACGATCACCGCTCGACCATGTCCGCTATCAACGCGAGTATCTCGGCTGGGGTGTGTTCGTTCTCAAGGATCGCTAGGTTGCTGCCGTTGCCAGCGGACCCGCTGCTCGTAATCGATCGATATCCCGTGATGGCGACTCGCCAAACATGCGCTTGTAGTCGCGGTTGAAGTGAGATGCATCGCGGTATCCCACCTGATATCCCGCGGAGGCGATATCGATGTCCTCTGTGAGCAGCAACCTCCGGGCCTCGCGCAGCCGCACATGCTTCTGGAACTGCAGCGGAGTTAATCCAGTGGCGCGTTTGAAGTGATCGTGGAAGCTGGAGACAGACATTCCCAGATCGTTCGCGATCTCCGGGACGCTTAGTGGTTGATCGAAGTGGGTGCGCAGTGTGTCCAATGCCCTGGTGATGCGGGCCGAGGTTGGGTGGGTCCCGGCGATTCGGGCCAGGCGGGAACCATGATCGTTGCAGAGAAGTCGATAGACGATTTCCTTCATGATCATTGGTATCAGGAACTCGGCATCCTGCGGATTCTCCGCCGCCACCATCAGCCGTAGTACGGCATCGACAATACTGATCTCCACTTCCTGTACCTTGAGCGCGTTGTCGTTCTCATCCAGATTCATCTGCAGCATCGGCGTGCTCATCAGCACAGATCGCACCAGCGCGGGATCTAGCCCGCAGGCGATTGCCAGATAAGGGCGATCAGGGCTCGCCTCCACCACGCGGGAAATTGTCGGGAGCTCAGCAGCGGTAATCAGATAGTGATCGCGATCATAGTGGTACACCTGCTCGCCTACCATGACCTCTTTGGCTCCTTGCACGATCAGACAGAGTGCCAACCGTGATTCGCCGTGAAAGAAGTCGGATCTTTCCGACCGCCGAAAAACGTGCACACCGCTGTCGATCTCGGTATTGCCGTCTTCAGGTAGTTTTTGTCGAATCCGCTCAGCTAACTTCTCTTGTGTGTCCCGTAGAAGCGCCACATTGTCCATCATTTGTACCTCGGTTGAACGATTGTGGAGAAACTGACAGTTTACATGGAGGAATGTTCTATCTCCACCAGCGATACTATCTATAGAATCAAGTGTAGATACTGGTCATGGTAAGTCAATGGTCGCAGCGGTTGGAGAATCGTTCAACCAGGATGGAGGAGAATGACATGAATACGCGAACGCTCGGTGGCTCAGGTATCACCGTCTCTGCAATTGGACTCGGTTGTATGGGGATGAGCCAAAGCTACGATCCACCTGTCGATCGCGGAGACATGATTACGTTCATCCGCGAGGCTCACGAAGCAGGAATCACCTTCTTTGATACAGCGGAGGTGTATGGACCGTTCGTGAACGAGGAACTGGTCGGGGAAGCGCTTAAGCCGATCCGGGATGAGGTGGTGATTGCTACCAAGTTCGGATTCAACTACGACGAGGATGGTACCCCGGGCTGGATGAATAGCCGTCCTGACTATATCCGTGAGCGAGTCGAAGGCTCGCTCCGGAGACTCCAGGTGGAAACGATCGATCTGCTCTACCAGCATCGGGTCGATCCGGATGTCCCGATCGAGGAAGTCGCAGGAGCGGTGAAGGACCTCATCGCCGAAGGCAAGGTGAGGGCGTTCGGGCTTTCCGAGGCCGGCCCTGGCACCATCCGCCGTGCTCATGCTGTGCAGTCGGTTGCTGCTGTGCAGAGCGAATACTCCATGTGGTGGCGCGAACCGGAGACGAAAATCTTCCCGGTCCTCAAGGAACTCGGTATCGGTCTGGTGCCATTCAGCCCATTGGGTAAGGGCTTTCTTACCGGAGCGGTGAATGCTGATACCACCTTTGGCAATAGTGATTTCCGTTCAACGGTGCCTCGATTCAGCCCTGAGAACCTCGCCGCAAATCAGGCATTAGTGGACGAACTCGGGAGAATCGCCGCAGAGATTGGCGCAACTCCGGCCCAGCTGGCCATCGCCTGGGTATTGGCGCAGGGAGCGTTCATCGTCCCGATTCCTGGCACGCGATCGATGTCGCGGCTACAGGAAAACATCGGTGGTGCGGAACTCCAACTGTATCCTGATACCCTCGCCCGCCTGGACGAAATGGTTCGAAGCATCGATATCCAGGGAGAACGCTACTCGGCATATCAGCAATCCCGCATAGACAACCAATAGTCCCCAAGAAAGGGAAAGAGCATGAACGATATCATCATCACAACACTCATTAGCTCGGAACACACACGTATGGACGAAGAGCACCGACAGCGGGCGCTTCGATTCCAGGGCGGTTCGGTGTCCGGAACAGGAATCTGGTCTTTCTTGAAGAAGCATTTCGAGCGATCTTCTACCAGTCCAGCCTATGATCGATCAAGCTGCCAGTGCGATTGCGGGGAGCTTTCCTGGAAGAACAGCTAAATAACCAGCGACAACTGATCCAAAAGGAAGCCGGGAATCGTATTGGTTCCCGGCTTCTTGTTTCGCTCACGCTTGCCGTTCATATCGCAAACGACTCGTGCGACCAGTTGTAAATCGGAACGAGCTGATGCGACTATCAGCATCTATCTCAAACTCCAGGTGTTGTGCTGCTCCCAGGCTGCGTGTGCCAAACATCGTCTCGCTAATGCGGAATATCTCGCGATCTTCCAGCTTACGCTGCTTCCATATGAGTCTCGTTTGATCGCTGCTGATATCCAGGCTGATCTTGGTGCCCAGCTCGGGAGAGTAGTAGTCGCCAACGAAGGACTGTAGCGGCGCTCCCTGGACCTGGTCAGTCTCGATGCGATGAAAGATGATGGGATCATCCTGACCGAAGCGGAAGACGACTTCGGCAGCATTACCATCATCCTCAAGCTCGGTGGCCCACAGAAAGCCCGAGCCGTCGCGGAAGTCAAACGTACCATCGTTTCGCATGGGTAGTGCTACGGCCGTATCCCAAATCGCCATTTCGATCTCGCCGTCTCGTACGCGAAGATCAAGGAGTTGAGGTAACTCCTCCCCAGTCGATGCTGCGGTGTAGATGCCGGCGATCGCTGAAGCTTCCACGTGGAGTGGCATAGCAGCAGTCTGGGATTCGTTTGGAGAGATTGCCTCTTCTTGGATCACATCCGTCAACACGACCGCCGCCACCCTCTCCGCGAGTTGCGAAGGTGTAATCGTGGAGAGATTGGCGAAGACGGTGATGCCAAAGTCGAGATCGGGTAGGCGGAAGTAGCTGGAGCGGTAGCCATGATCAGCACCATCATGGCCAACGCGGTTCTGGCCCCGCCAGGTGTCGATCGTGAGTCCCCAGGCATAATCCATTGGTTCGCCGTTGCTGAATACCCCCGGAGTTTGCACCATTTTCAGTATCTCGGGTGAGCAGATGGTTGGGGCATCGAAGTTATGGTTCCATTTGGCGAAGTCGGCAACCGTTGTCTGTAGGCTGGTAGTACCAACTACATCGAAGGGCGGAATCGAGATGTGGTATCCACCACCGCTGCGTGGTTCGTACGCCTGCGTGCGACCCGGCACGATCTCGGTATGATCATCGTGGAAATGCGTCCTCGTCATTCCCAGCGGCCCAAAGATGCGTTGTTGAGCGAACTCCCGGAGCGACAGGCCCGAAACTGCTTTCACAATCATTGCCAGCAAGGTGTAACCGGAGTTGCTGTACATGTATTGCTGGTTGGGTGGGAAGTTGAGCTCCTGCTGACGTCTGATCAGATCGAAGCAATCCGCTTCGGTAATCAGATCGTCGCTACGCCAGCCTGCGAGGTGCAACAGCACCCACTGGTCGCGGATACCGCTGACATGATGGATGAGATGTCGCACCGTAATCGGATAGTCGTAGGTCGGTAGTTCTGGCACATACTTCTGCACCGGATCGTCTACATCCAGTAATCCATCACCTTGCAGGAGAGCAATGCACATTGCCGTGAACTGCTTTGATATTGAGGCGATGTGAAAGATGGAGTCCGGCGTGATCGGCACATTGTGCTCGAGATTGGACATGCCATAGCCGTTGGCGTAGACAATCTCCCCACCACGGTAGATTGCCAGCGCGCAGCCAGGTGTAGAGTTGGTGAATCGCGAGAAGATGGTATCTACCGCGACTCGGGTCTTGTCGCCGAATATCCAGGTACGATCAGCGTTGGTCAAGGAAGTTCTCCATCAGTCACTGGAATCCCGGTTGAGTAGATGGCGAATACCATCCAGGTAGAGACCACGCCAGAGATAGAGGTCATGGCCGCCTGCATACTCACGGTAGGCGACATCGTTGCCCTTGGCAATGAGTACATCCCGCATGGTGCGGTGAGCGGTAAGCAGACTGGGAGCTTTCCCTTCTGTATGATCTTCCAGGATTCCCGCTTCCAGCCAAAAACGCGTCGAGGTAGCTGGTTGTTGGCTGGTCCAGGTTGGTAACCAGCAATGCCGCACGGTCTGGCCAATAATGGTGTCCTCATTATCATCATCGTATTCTGGCCACCACCAGAACGATCCGCTCTGCGCGAGCACGTTACCGACGGCATCGTGCCGATACAGCCCTATCCACGCCGCCGCCAGTCCGCTATAGCTTTGTCCAGCCACAATAACGCGCTCTGAAGGGAACTCCTTGCCTAATGCGTCGCAGACGTACGGGAGCAGTTCGTCGGCCACGAAGTCGGCGAATTCTGCGTTGCACGGCAGGTCCTTCGCCCGATCCGAGGTATCCACGAAGACGGTGCTCACCGATGGCAAGGTGCTATCGGTCCCGATGACTGAAACGATTTGGGGAAATCGCATGCTCTCGCGCACCATTTCGGCATCAAGCTGGATCAACAGCCAGTCTGTGCTCGTGCCAGCCTCCGGTTGATGCAGCCAGAACCGTCGCTCCTGATCCATTACATGGCTATGGATGGTGTGCTCGCTGAACTCAGCGGCCGGTGCCTGCTCGGTGAGAGCTATCCCTTCATACACCGGAGCACCGGGCAGTATGAACAGGGAAGAGTTCTCGTAGCCAGACTCATCTCCATTGTCGATGGTCTTTAGCGCATTCAGTGGGTCGATCCGAGAGTTCTTGAATCGCTCCTCAAAGTTGGGATCGCCTCTGAGATTAACCAGTGAGTCGTTCGGCACCATCCGGTAGGAGGTGCAGAGTCCCGCTGCCATCGTCAGTGTCCGATACCAGATATCGGTATCCTCGATCTTTCGCAGTTGCTTTGCCTGTAGCGTCATATCTTCGACGCTGAACCATTCCAACATCGTGACGTTCTGAAGTGGCTCCGTCTCCCGCCAGAGAAAGGTAACCAGATACCGATCTGTATGCTCGCCATCAGACTCGATTAGCGGTGTTCCCGTGGCGGTAATCTCTTCCCAGAACTGGACAACCGCATCGGGATTTGACTCGATCTCCCCAATCAGTTGCTGTAAACGAGGGCTTGGTGAATCCATCAGTTGGTACCCGTTCGTTCATGCACGGCATCTGCAAACCATGCAAGTGTGCTCTGGACTCCGGCCAGTCCGAAGCCATGTTCCGCTGTCTCCCATTTATACACTTGTCCATTCTGGAAGAACGGAAGTTGCTGGACGAGAGGATCGGCCATGAATTCATCGTAGTTGGCATCGCCATAGACGTTTGGATAGATGAGGATATCCGCATCTACCTGACCCAGTAGTTCCATGGAGAAGATTGTGTAACCGTTCGCCCTGTCGTCCGCCTCGCCAATCAACTCAATGAAGCTGGATGGCTGTAGCTCGAGCTCTCTGAAGAAGGGATAGCTATAGGAGAGCGTATTTACCATGCCATCCCAGGAGTAATAGGAGATAGCGGCGAAGAATTCCTCGGATCCTTCCTGTTTCCAACCCACGAGTACCTTCTTGCCCGCCAGGAGTGGCGCGATGCTCTCTCGAGTTTCGGCCACGTACTGATCGTGTGTTTCCACCAGTGTGGTCGCGACCTCCTCCTTGTCGAAGAGCGCACCCAGATCCCGCACAGCCTGACGGGGCACATCCAGAACGCGCACCCGTTTCCGGATGAAGGGAGCAACGGTGGAAAGCGCGCAATACACCTCGTCTGGCTGCATATCGAAGCTGCCGAGAATCAGATCTGGTTCCAGCGCAAGCACGGTCTCGACATCAAGTTCCCAGGGTTCCGGGATGCGTGGAACCGCATTCAGATCACGATGAAGATCGTCTGAGATCTCTCCAGCGTTTTCGAGGCGATCTTCTGTCCCTCCCAGGCCAATACCAACGAGTGGCTGCCAGACTCCAAGCTCGTATAGCGCGATGTACTCCTCATCCAGTGCTACCAACCGTTCCGGATTCGTCGGCACCTCCAGCACGCCATCCGGTGTTTCCACCTGGGCGGTGACGCCATCGTTAGAGAGCACCGTGAAGAAGGGTGTCTCTGGATCCCACTGAGGAGGTGTCCAGACGTAATCCGGGGATGCGGATGCAATCGCTGTCCCTTCCTCCGCGGATATGGTGCGGAGCATCGCCATGCCGGTGGTCAGCCCGACGACGCCTCCCACAAACGAACGACGACGGAGGGTTGGTGTAGCAGTGGACATGCGGTGATTCCTTTCTTCTTTCCTCACGGAAGAGGGTAGCGGTACATATGAAAGGGCAAGACGCGAATCGGTTGCTCTCGCGATTGCCTGCAACGTGCGGAACGATGGGGCATGGCGACCACTCTCGATACGGGCGATATTTCCCTGATTCGTACCAATCGCAGCAGCGAGTTGTGCCTGGGTCAGTTGGGCATGGACGCGGGCGATACGCACGCTTTGTGCCATGGCCTTGATTTCGGCACTTGTCCGATCATCCTGTTTTCGTTGCAACGCAAAAATCCTCTGAGTCACATGACGTCTGAATCCGACGGCATTCTCAATGTGCCAGTGGTCTGAGTGTATGTCAAAAATGAAATGCATACCAATTCAATCGGATATGATATCAGTTCGACGGAACTTCTCCTGCTGATCGTCTATTCAGGGAGTCGTGACTGGACAGGTCTGGTAGAATTACCTATAGAGTTCGGAAGGGATTTCGAACCTGGATGTGCCTCGGGAAATCGCGGCGATTTGGCTGCAAACGTGGCTTGACATTCGGGCGCAGGTCTCCCTATACTCTGTTGCGGCCACGGTGATGGCGCATGCGCCGGCGTAGCTCA
>JAGQGU010000064.1 GCA_020432165.1 Thermomicrobiales bacterium | reverse complement strand
TGTCCGAAAACCACCAAAGTTAAGATGAGCCGGGTATTGCACCCGGCTCACTATCCGACGACTTCGAATCCGGGGCCGTTGGTGGAGGTAAGGATATGCACGTTACCCACGTACCTTCGGCAAGCGAATCGGCAACTGTTGCCCGTCACGGAGGAGAGATCTACGGGCAGATCACCCGTCGCAAAACATTGATCCTGATCGGGCTCATCCTGGCACTCGGACTCTCGGTGTTGGTGGATATCGGTTGGGGGCCTGCCCGCCTCACCCCCGTAGAAGTGTTGCGAGCAATCTTCACACCGGATGCAGTGAGCCGCACGAATCATGTGATTGTCTGGGAGATCCGGCTGCCTGTCGCGCTTCTGGCCCTGTTGGTTGGCTGCAGTTTGGGTATCGCGGGATCAGGTATGCAGACCATTCTGAACAATCCGCTTGCCGATCCGTACACATTGGGAATCTCGGCGGCGGCCAGTCTGGGAGCGGCCCTCGGTATCATCATGAATATCCGCGTCTTCCCCTGGTCGGGCGAGCTTACCGTGACGATCAACGCCTTCATCATGGCGACTGCGGCATCGTTGGCGATCTATGGGCTCAGTACCCTACGCGGAGTCACTACCCAGACCATGATCCTCTTCGGGATCTGTCTCATGTTCGCCTTCGGCGCAGTGAATGGCATGTTGCAGTACATCGCCTCGGAAGAAGCGCTTCAACAGTTCGTCTACTGGACCATGGGCAGTCTGCAACGTGCCTCCTGGGGCAAGCTGGCGATCATCAGCGTGGTGCTGGCATTCGTAGCCCAGTTCATGGCGCGCAATGTCTGGAAGCTGACCATGCTGCGTATGGGCGATGACAGGGCTCGCGCGCTTGGTGTCGATGTTCCGCGATTGCGCTTGTCGGTGTTGTTGTTGGTCTCACTGGCGACATCCGTGGCCGTGGCCTTCTGCGGCACGATCGGATTTGTCGGACTGGTTGGTCCACACATCGCGCGCATGTTGGTGGGCGAAGATCAGCGGTACTTCATGCCGACCGCGGCTATCACCAGCGGACTGCTGCTTAGTCTCGCCTCGATTGCCAGCAAGACGCTCATCCCGGGGACGTTGATTCCTATCGGCATCATTACCTCGCTGGTGGGTGTGCCCTTCTTCCTCAGTCTGATTTTGTCGCGTCGATCCACGACAGGAATGTAGCCATGCAGCTTGATGTGCGGAATCTCTCCTATAGCTATGGCAAGAACAAGGTACTCCACGAGGTATCAGTGGAGGGGATGACATCTGGTCAGGTTGTGGCGGTGATTGGGCCAAATGCAGCCGGGAAGTCGACAATGTTCCGCTGTATCGCGGGCTTGTTGAAATGCGGTGGTGATGTTCGCATCGACGGTGTCCCCACCTCGGAAATTCCTCGGCATGTCCTCTCACAGCGGGTTGCGTTCATGCCGCAGGATAACCTGGCCAATGCCCGTATGACTGTTTTCGAGGCTGTCCTGCTTTCGTTGCAGGTGAATGCTTCCTGGCGTGTGAGTGATAACGATCTGCAACGGGTGCAGCTAACGCTTGCTGGGCTCGGCATTGATCACCTGGCGTTGCGGTACCTGAATGAGTTAAGCGGCGGTCAGAGACAGATGATCTCGGTCGCACAGGCTCTGGTACGGCAGCCAGAGGTGATCATTCTGGATGAACCTACCAACAATCTCGACCTGCAACGACAACTGGAGCTGCTTGATCTGGTGCGTGAAGCGGCCGCTCAACGCAACCTGCTCTCGATCCTGGCGCTCCACGATCTGAATCTGGCTGCTCGCGTGGCGGATCAGGTGGTATTGCTCCATGAGGGCCGGGTTCACGCCTACGGCACCCCGCGCGAGGTTATTAGTCAGGAGATGCTGGCATCAATCTTCGGTGTGCATGCCGAGCTGCATGAAAGCCCAGATGGCGATCCCCATATCTCGTTGGTGCGCTCGGTGCGCGCCCACGAGTGGCGACTTTAGTTCTATCAATGGAGAACAACAATGAGTGAATCTCGGCTTCCGTCAACTGTTATCAAGGATTTTGTGAAGGATTACTGGAGCGGTCGGGCTGATACCTTCGATGAATCGCCAAATCACCATTGGCATGATGAGTTTCAGCATCAGGCGTGGCTGGATGTGCTCGGCGATATAGCAGGTGAAGAGCGCATTAGTGTGCTGGATCTGGGATCCGGTACCGGTTTTCTATCACTGTTACTGGCCGAGCTGGGGCATTTTGTCACCGGCACCGATATTTCGCCGCAAATGGTGCTGAATGCGGAGCGCAAGGCGGAAGAGGGCGGTCGCGATACCCGGTTCCGGCTCGGTGATATCGAGGAATTACCCGATGCCGATAATACCTACGATCTGGTGGTAGGTCGGCATGTGATTTGGACTATCCCCAATCCCGACCTTGCCCTGAAGGAGTGGTTGCGCGTATTGCGTCCGGGTGGCAAGCTGGCACTCTTCGAGTTTGCAGGGCGAGGTGGCACCGAATCGGATACGGAGCAAAAGCGCACGATCAATGGCTACGAGGAGTTTGCTGAGTATCTGCCTTTCTATGGTGGCAGTGAGAGCGAACGCCTGATGGAAGCTTACGAGGAAGCAGGGTTCACCAGTGTCATGGCTCGTTCCCTCATGGATGAGACATTGTGGCGAATTCCTATGACGAATGAGCGATACGTAGCGATTGGTCGCAAGCCAGAATAAATCATCTGCGTCGGTGTCAGAGGTGTTCATCGTCTGGAGTTCACCCGGACACCGACGCAGATTTGCGAGGAGCTATTGACACATTGTGCATGAATGCACTACGCTGCGCGCATGAACTGTGATGAAGTGCTCACACCAGTCGAATGTAGCGATCATGCATCGGGGCTAGCCTCCGGTAGCGTGTATTTCTATTATTGGTTTACCAACCCCCCAGCTGTGCTGGCGGGGCGTTCGTGCTGAGAGGATAAAGCAGCTCGAGGGCCAAGCCAAAAATAAGCACAGTTCAGTGGGGGAACCGAGACACGATGTCTCGGTTTTTTGTTTCTCGGAAATCAGCCGGCTGGAACCCGGCAAAGAAAGGACACACGGTCATGTTGATCGAACTCGCTACCGGCGCACAGGAAACCAAGACCCGCATCCTCCAGATGGCTGCGGAGCAGAACGCCCTCGCCGCCAGCATCCCCGGTGATCGGGGAGGGGACGTGCTCGCGATAGGTACCCCGCTGGATGCAGACGTAGCCGCGATGCCTGGAGTGCTCCGGGTGGAGATGAAGCACAAGCCTTTCGCGCTCGCCAGCCTTGAGGCTCGCAGCAAGAGCACCGTGACCGTGGGCGACGTCGTCATCGGCAATGGTGTCCCGGTCATCATGGCCGGTCCGTGTTCCGTGGAAGGCCGCGAAGCCATGATCGAACAGGCGCGTTTGGCCAAGGCTGCTGGCGCCACGATTCTGCGTGGTGGTGCATTCAAGCCGCGCACATCGCCGTATTCGTTCCAGGGACACGGCGAACTCGGACTACAGATGCTGGCCGACGCCCGTGAGGCCACAGGATTGCCAGTGGTGACCGAGGTCATGGAGCCAGATCAGGTGGAGCTTGTGTCCAGCTACGCCGATATGCTCCAGGTCGGTAGCCGCAACATGGCGAACTTTAATCTTTTGAAGGCCTGTGGTCGCAGCGACAAGCCAGTGCTGCTCAAGCGTGGATTTGTGGCGACGCTGGAAGAGTTCCTGATGAGCGCCGAGTACATCATGGCGCATGGCAATCCCAATGTCGTTCTCTGCGAGCGTGGTATCCGCACCGCCGATCCCGCTTTCCGTTTCAATCTCGATCTCAATATCGTCCCGGGCGTGCAGGCAGTGAGCCACCTTCCGATTCTGGTCGATCCGAGCCATGGTACAGGTCGCCGTGAGCTGGTGCATCGCATGTCACTTGCCGGCATCGCGGCTGGTGCGGACGGGCTCGCGATCGAAGTGCATCCCGATCCGGATAACGCGCTAAGCGACGGTCCACAAACGATCACACCCGATGAGTTGGCTCATATCGTTTCCCGCGTCCACCTCATGAGCGAACTCCTGATGGAGACCGAGCATGGCGTGACGCCATTCGAGCCGCTGGAGGTGAGCGCATAGAGCGAGTGTGGAGATGCATCGGCGGCCTGTATCCGCCCGGACTGCCAGACCTTTGTTGGCCTGAAATACCTCGTTTCGGTGGAACGGATTTTTAGTAACGCTCCACCGATTCGGTGCGTCTATCGCACGCGTATCCCCTGTATTCGCGGGTCAAATTGTTACGAAACTATGGCGAAATTTGGAGTTCGGGTGATTGCCTTTTGGCCCTCTGCCGCATACTATTGACGTGCTGTGAAGTGCCGACTCCTCGCCAATTGACCTGCGCTATCAGCGTGCTGATTCAGCGTAATTCAAGCGGACCAGTGGTTGACTGCACATCGCGAGTTATTGCTGATCGTGCGGAACAGTTCCGTGAACCCGGTTGGCGACCAACTTCGGTGGCCAATCTGTTGCCATCCCATGGAGCGCGAACGAACTTCAACCGTCATTGGGTGGCAGCAATCTGACGCGATGTCGGATCGAGGTACGGGGTTCTGTCTTCCTGATGGAAGCAGCATGGAACACGAGCTTTCCCAAGCGCGTGACCCAGAATTCGGTGGCAACAGCATGGCAAAGCACCGGTATTCAGTAGAGTCCGGTGCTTTGCGCTATACAGCTCCGTTTGTGTTCTTGAGTGCTATCGCCAACGTGCGCCGATAGAGATACCAGGCGGCACCAGCAAAGATCACTCCCAGAATCACTTCTGCCCACAATCCTGAGCCTGCGACAGCGATGCTGAGCAGCGTGAAGAGCAACGGGAGCGCCACGGCGATAGTCCCGGGGATGATGATCGATCCGATTTCGGCGGTCCGGATGTAGCGCCACACGACTGCTCCGATCATGGCACCGCTGAAGATCCAGACCATTGGGTGGATCACACCGAGGCCGATAATGGTCAGCGTCCAGTCGCGCGTGCTGATGCTCGGTGAGCCATTCTCTGCCAACGGGCGATAGAACGTGCTCGCGGCGGCGATGGCGTATCCGGCGGCGACAGCAGCGGAAAGAAGTGCGCCACTGATCTCCTTCGGCGGCAGACCGATGAGAATGCGAAATCCGTAGGGCAACCCGGCAATAGTGGCGATGAGCAGCACCGGAATCAGAATACCGTTCACCAGCCAAACCATGAACGGAGCAGAGCCGGCGGCGTCCGCGAACATTCCCCCGAATCCCGCCGCTCCATAGTTGAGAACGCCGGTGTCAAACCAGGAATTGCTGACGGTGCGGGCACCGAGCCAGGCAATGAACGAACCGATGACCAGGCCTCCGACAACCATCATCAATACTTGCAGCAGATGCTCCCGCTTCTGCAGTCGTACTTCCATGGCCAGTCGGATGAGGATAATCGCCGGGACGATCACTGAACCGATGACAAGCGCCGTCGTACTGCTGTTCGCGAGCAGTGCGATCAGAATGAAGGCCGCCGCTGCCATTAGCACGACCCGAACCGATATCGGCTTGGTCCAATTAACCAACGGTGCCATGAGTGCACCGATTCTGGTAGCCGGAGCCTGTTCAGTGCCGCAATGAGGACAATAGGTCACCTTGCCGATCACGGCACCGCATGCTGAGCAAACGGTTGGATCGGATAGCGGCGGGGCGATCGGCTCATCGTCCGGGAAATCGGCGAAATCACCCGACTTGTCGTCCGCGAAAACTGTCTGCGATAGAGGTGTGTTTTCACTATCAACGTCGGCAGACTCATTCGTATCCGGGAATGCCAGAGGAATGAAATCATCCTCGTTGTCGACACCTGTTGAAGGTCCCGACGCGAAGAAGCCAGATTCCTCATTGACTGGCAGATGGTCGTCATCCGATGTGCCCAGTGCGATGATGTCGTCTACCCCATCAACGGTGGTATCGACCTCAAGCTCCTCGGCGGTCGATGTATCGTCGGTTGCGGTCGATTCTTCGCCGGGTGCGGGCAACAGGATATCCATCTCGTCGGCAATGATATCTGCTGAATCACCCACTGACTCGTATTGAGGAATTGCCTCTTCGATCTTGTTTTCGAGATCGCCAGCGTCGGTCAGTTGCTGATCGTTGTGATCGTCTTCCATCGAAAACCTCTCCCGGCGTACGAATGTTTGGAAGGACATGCGTTTCAGATTGTAGATAGTGTGCCATGATTGCTGCGGTGTTGCATAAATCCGATTGTGGGCGCGAGGTTAGAGAGGTATGTCGGTTTCCGAGTTCTTGCAGTTGGTTTTCTACGGAGCCACCGTCGGGGTGCTATTGGCTGCCCCGATTGGTCCGATCAATATCGAAATCGTCCGTCGTGGCCTGCGAGATGGCTTCCTGAATGGCTGGTTGACCGGCCTGGGAGCGCTGAGCGCTGACACGATCTACGCGATGATTATCGTGCTGGGGTTGGCGCAATTTGCCGAGAATGAGTCGATACGCGTTGTGCTCTTTATCGCGGGCGCGATGATGATGTTCTACATCGGCTATCACAGTATCCGAACATCGCTCCACGAAACGACGGTGGATACATCCACGGCCCCTCGTGGGCGCAGTTACATCACCGGGTTCCTTATGGCGGCGCTCAATCCCTTCGGTATCGTCTACTGGTTCACCGTCGGGGCCGGATTGACCGCGGATGCAGTAACCCGTTTTGGTGATAGTGCTGCACCCTGGCTCGTGATTGGTGTGGCTCTCGGTATCCTCAGTTGGGTCACGGTGATATCTGCTATAGCGCAGGTGAGCCGACGCTTCGTTACTGGTAAGGCCATGCAATGGATAACCGGCATCAGCGGTGTCCTGCTTCTTGGGTACGCAATCTGGTTCATCGTCAGCGCCTGGCGACTGCTTTAGTACAATACTCATCGGCAGATCTGTGCCGTGTTCACCACGAACAGGATGATATGACTACCCAACGTCCCTCCCACCTTGTCCTGAACCGCCGTCAGGCGCTTGTTGGCGGTGTTGCCGCAGCTGCGTTGGCACCGATTCCATTTGCCCTCGCTCATCAAACACCGGAATCGACACCCGCCTCCTCACCCGTTCCGCCTACCCCAACACCACCGCCTCCCACTCCGACGCCACTCCCGGTACCGGAACATACGCTCAACATCGTGCGGGATCGGGCGACCTACGGTGAACCTCAAGCCGGTGGTGAGATCGCGCTCTATATTCAGACCGACGGCCTGGATGATGGCAATCCGGCGATGCAGACGCAGGATCAGACATTCCTCACCAGCGTTTTCGAGGGATTGATTCGCATTAATCCGGTCACGATGGCAGCCGAGCCCTGCCTCGCCACAGGGTGGGAGTGGAGTGAGGACGGACTCACCCTCACCTTCCATCTCCGTGATGATGTTCGCTGGCACGATGATTCTGCTTTCACCGCGGCTGATGCTGCCCTGACGACGTTGATTTATCGCGATGATTACGATTCCGGCTTGACTGCGTTCTTCGGCCTGGTAGCGGATGCAGTGGCGGTCGACGATGCCACGCTGCAGATCACCTTTGCCGAACCCGATGGTGCCTTTGTCTTCAATGCTGCCCCTCAACCCATGCTGCAGGCGGCTATGTATCAGTCCCTGTGGGACGAGTTCGTTGCTGGCGAGAAGACCATCAGTCGCAACGACCTCACACCGCAGGACTGGATCGGCACAGGACCGTGGCAAGTCGCGAAGGTAGCGGATGACCAGGTCGAGCTACAGCGATTTGAGGAGTATTGGGATCAGCCAGCCCACGCTGAAAAGCTGACGCTAATCGCTGAAGATGATGAGGCAGCTCGCCTTGAAGGATGGAAGAGTGGCAAGGTGCAGGTGCTGCCAGTCCGTGCACACCAACTACCGCATCTATGGCAGGAGCAGGGCAATCTCTTCGTCGCACCCGGTGCCACCACGATGTTCCTGGCGATCAACTTCTTCAATCCCGCCAATGCCACTGAGACGATGATGGTGGATATGAATCTGCGACAGGCACTCAGTCTGGCGACGGATCGCGACAAATATGCTGATCAGCATTTCTACGGCTTTATCGATGAACATGCGGTCGGGATTATGACGCAACCGTGGCTGCGTGATACTGCGCTTGTTGCCCCGGCACGCGATGTGGATGCCGCTCGTCAACTCCTCGCCGATGGTGGCTGGGCGGATATCGATGGCGATGGCATGCTGGAGGACGGTTACGGCAACAAGACCGATCTCTGGGCGATTGTGCGGCAAGACGAACGGCCGGAACTGCTCAGTGTCCTCGAGAACCTGAAAGCCGATTGGGCCGAGATTGGTGTGCGTTTGACTGTGCAGCAACTAGAGCCAAAGATCTTCGATGATCGTTGGGTCACCTCGCGCGATTACGATCTCATCGCCTACACGCTGGTGAACTATCCGGCATTCAACGAGTTTGATCTCATCGGCTCAGCCTGGGATATCCGCACCAACGTGCGTGGCTGGAATCCGGGTGGCTACTGGAACTCCGGTGTTGATGCCTCAATTCAGGATTGGTTCAATGCCACCGACACGGATGCGATGATCACCGCTGCCCAGGCAATTCAGCACGGTATCAACGAGGATCTCTTCGGTATCTGGCTCGGCTTCCCGGATGATTTGGTGCTGGTGCGCAAGGATCTGCAGGGATTCAATAGCAATATGTATCTCTACAACATTGGTTCTGCGGGTTGGTGGCGGGGTGAAGGCGATCCTATTGTTCCGACCCCTGCAGCGACGCCAGGTGCAACGCCTATAGAGGCCTCACCCATAGCGACACCGACCAACTGATTTTCGCCGCGAATCCCGACAGACGATAGTAGACGTAAGCGCGTAGAATTAGGTAAGGAAGCGATCGCGAGGAGCACCCTCGGTAACGAAGGATTGAACAACGATGTCGACCCTGCCCGAATACGATCTGGTCGTTATCGGCGCTGGTATTAACGGAGGAGGTATCTTCCGTGAAGCCAGTCTGCGTGGATACAAAACGTTGCTGCTGGAGAAAGATGATCTCTGCAGTGCGACCTCCGCGACATCGAGTCGATTGATTCACGGTGGACTTCGTTATCTCGAGCACTTTGAGTTTGCGCTTGTGCGCGAAAGCCTGCGCGAACGCGAACGTCTGCTTCATTCCGCACCTCATTTGGTGACACCGTTGCCGTTAACGGTACCGGTTTACCAGGGGCAGAAGCGTGGACCCTTCATGATCGGTCTCGGCATGATCGCTTACGATGTGCTTAGCTTCGATAAATCTGTGCCGACCAGCAAAATGCTTACCCAGGCCGAGGCGCTCGCTGCCGAACCTGGTCTGGATAAGGACGGACTGCGTGCTGCTGGTCGTTATTACGATTGCCAGGTGACCTTCCCGGAGCGGCTCGTGGTCGAGTTGGTGATTGATGGTGTCCGCCACGGCGGTACCGTGAAGACGCATGCCATGGTCACCGATTTTGAGATCAACGATGGTGGTGTGCAGAGCGTCATCTACACTGATCACGAGGGTGTTGAACACACCGTCACGACCGGTGCGGTGCTGAATGTGGCTGGGCCATGGATCGATCGAGTGCTGACCCTGGCTGGCAGCTTCCCGCGTTTCAATGGTGGCACCAAGGGCAGCCATATCGTCGTCGAGCCATTCCCCGGTGCACCCAAGGACGCGATCTACATTGAAGCCCGGCAGGATGGTCGCCCCTATTTCATCATTCCCTGGAACGACCTCTATCTGATCGGCACCACCGATATCCGCTTCACCGAGGATCTGGAACGCATCGTCGCTACTGAGGAGGAGATCCGATACCTGCTGGATGAGACGAATATGGCGATTCCGGAGGCGCACCTGGAGCGTGAGGATGTGCTCTATACCTTCTCCGGTGTGCGACCGTTGCCATATGTGCCAGAGGGATCGACCGGGGCGATCACGCGCAAGCACATTATCCAGACGCACGCACCGGCGGTGAACAATCTCTACACCATCATCGGTGGCAAACTCACAACCTTCCGCTCGCTTTCTGAAGAAGCGGTGGACGAGATTGATCGCCTTTCTGGTCGACCGGTTGGCGGCAAGAAGAGTCCAACCCGTACCACGCGCCTGCCCGGTGCCGCCGCCGATATGGTGGCGGAGCACAACCGCATTGTCGCCAGTCGGCCAGACTGGTTGAGCCAGGACGCGGCGCAGTGGCTGGTGAATCGCTACGGTATCCGGGCTCGCGATGTCATCGCATTGGCGGAAACGAACGAACGCTATCGCCAGCCGATCCGCGAGGGGTATCCGGCGATTATCGCGGTGATCCCGTTCTCGTTTGAGCATGAGTATGCGCGCACGCTTGCCGATGTCATGCTGCGCCGAACCATGATCGCGCTCGATGCCGATGCCGGCATTCCGGTGGCGGAATCGATGAGTTACGTCAGCCAGGAACTTTACGGCTGGAGCGATGAACAGCGCGATGCGGAGTACGGTGAGTTTGTTCGCCAGATTTCCAAACAACTACCGCGAGCGCTAACAACCGAGGCATAGGGTTGGGTCTGATGGGATGTGTATGCGAGCGCTAATTGGCGGTCTTGTCATAACATCCTCGCAACCATGCCCGTACATGTTGAAACCGACTATTAACTCCGATAGGATAGGGATCAGGGAGACCTCCGCAACGCGCGGCAGAGTGTTAACGTCGGTGTGTATGCACCTGAAATCCGAGAAGAGGGGATCGTGGAAACAGTTTCATATGAGATCGCATCAGAGCGACCGAGCAAGCTGGTGGCGGAGGCATTGGTTTTGCGGCAGAATTCGGAGGTCGTGAAGGCACGCGCACAAGCGATGGGCCTCTGCGAAAATCTGACCGAGGCGGTCGTCAGCGTCTGTTGCCGGGAACATGAATCGGCTGAACGAACACTGCTCGTTACTCATTCCTGAGACTGAGATTCTCCAACGGCCCGGTATCACCGGGCCGTTTTGCATATTCACAGGAGATTTGCCATGACCCGTGCCGTTCTCTCGCTCGATCAGGGCACTACCAGTTCACGCGCCATTCTCTTTGGGCAGAACGGTCGTTCGCTCGGCGTAAAGTATCAGGATTTCCCGCAGATCTTTCCTCATCCCGGCTGGGTGGAACATAACCCCGAGGACATTTGGCAGAGCCAGCTCTCCTCGGCGCAAAGCCTGCTGGCAAGCGGTGATGTTGCTATCGAGGATATCGTCGCTATCGGTGTCACCAACCAGCGGGAAACCACGATCATCTGGGATCGCGTTACCGGTGAACCGATCCACAATGCCATCGTCTGGCAAGACAGGCGTACAGCCGCCTTCTGCGATGAGCTCAAGGCCGCTGGCCACGAGGCGATGATTAGGCAGAAGACCGGACTCGTTCTTGATCCTTATTTCTCGGCTACCAAGGTGCGTTGGCTCCTTGATCACGTGGAGGGTGCCCGCGAACGCGCGGAGCGGGGAGAGCTCGCCTTTGGTACGGTCGACAGCTTCCTGATCTACCGGCTTACCGGCGGACGATCACATGTTATCGACTACTCCAACGCCTCTCGTACGATGCTTTTCAATATCCATGAACTGACCTGGGATGATGAGATTCTGAGCCTGCTTGATATCCCCAGAGCATTGCTTCCGGAGCCAATGGAGAGCAGCACCCTCCTCGGCGAAGCAGATCCGCAATGGTTCGGGCGGGCTATTCCGATTACTGGTGATGCCGGCGATCAGCAGGCGGCGAGCTTCGGTCAGACCCTCTTTACACCAGGCATGGCCAAGCAAACCTATGGCACTGGTGGCTTCCTGATGATGAATATCGGCGATAAACCGCAGCCCAGCACGCATGGCATGCTCACAACCGTTGCCTGGGGACTGAATGGCGAGGCGACCTATGCTTTTGAGGGGGCTATCTTCATGGCCGGTGCCAGCGTCCAATGGCTGCGCGATTCGCTGCAAATCGTTACCTCTGCACCGGAGACCGAAGCGATCGCGACCAGCATCGAGACCTCGGGCGAGGTCTATGTGGTACCTGCTTTCACCGGGCTGGGAGCACCCTACTGGAATCCATATGCCCGCGCCAGCATCTTTGGACTCAGCCGCGGCACCGGTCGCGCCGAGATCATTCGGGCCACACTGGAGGCCGTCGCGTATCAGACACGTGATGTGTTGGATGCGATGCAGCAGGATACCGGGGTCGAGCTGCCGGAGTTACGTGTCGATGGTGGCATGGTGCTGAACAACTTCCTGATGCAGTTCCAGGCTGACATTATTGGAAAGCCCGTGTTGCGGCCTGAGGTACCGGAAACCACCGCCCTTGGTGCTGCCTATCTGGCAGGGTTGGCTGTTGGATTCTGGGACGATCTCGATCAGATCACTGCAAACTGGCACCTCAACCGCCGCTTCGATCCCGCGATGGCTGAGGCCGATCGGGAAGCCAGCTATCGCGGTTGGCAACGCGCGGTGAAAGCTGCACTCGTCTGGGCGGATGGGCATGACTAATTCGCCCAAACCACCCGAAATGTGGTAACCTCACCAATCGAGGCCGCCCTTGTGTGGCCCTGCTTTCATGCGCGTTGGCATGGCAACAGTGCGCCATGTGCTCGAATTACTCTGAGCGCCGCTGAAGCATTCGGTGTTACCAAATCCTCAATTGGTACCCGATGGGAAGAAACCAAATTAATGCCGAACTATTCGGCAATCTGGAGTATTAACGACCGTGATCAAGATTCGTCTGCGCCGCATGGGCGCGAAGAAGCGCCCGTTTTACCGTATCGTCGCCGCCGAGCATAGCTCCCCGCGCGATGGTCGCTTCATCGAAGTGCTCGGTACCTACAATCCGCTCACCCAGCCGGCTGAGGTCGTGATCAAGGAAGATCGCGTGCAGCACTGGCTCAGCGTTGGTGCCAAGCCGACCGAGACCGTTGAGGGCCTCCTCAAGAAGCAGGGCGTGATCCCGGCTGACAAGTTCTACAACAAGAAGCCGACCCAGCCAGCGAAAGCGGCCGAGTAATGGTTGAACCACGGGACGATTTCGAGATCGAAGAAGAGGATTTCGAGGACGCCGACGGCACCGAGGATCTTGCGATTGATGCCCAGGAGGCGCTCGATACCTTCGACGCTGCCGAGGGCGAAATCAGCGAGCAATTGCGGACATTGGTTGAGTGGATCGTCTTCCAGTTGGTCGATGAGACCAGCGAAGTCGAAATCACCGCCGATCAGCGCGGATCCTCCGTGCGTGTGCAGGTGCTGCTGCCCGAGGATGATCTGGGTAAGGTCATCGGTCGGGGTGGACGTATCGCCAAGAGCATCCGCACGATTCTCATGATTGTTGGATCCCGTGAACACCTGCGAGTGAGCCTGGACATTGAAGGACGAGACTAACACTTCTGATACAGTAGCTCGCGCGAACGGGGAGTCGAATACCGACTCCCCGTCGTCATCTGTGCGAGTTTCTCCGCGAGCCCGAGCGCGTCGGCGACCGCCAACACTCCGCGAGACCAAAGGGCCGGAGCCGACCACTCCGGTTGAACTGGTACGCTTGACCGTTGGCCGTCTCGGTGGTGCTCATGGCGTGCGCGGCGAGATGCGTATGCACATTCTCACTGATGAACCTGCCCATCTGAAAAAGATCAAGACGGTCTATCTCGGTGAGCGCGACACTCCGGTCTCTTTGGAGAGCATTCGCTTCACCGATAAGGGTGCATTGATCAAGCTGGGTGGTACGGATACGCCCGAGGCTGCCGCACGTCTCAGCGGACTCAGCGTTAAGATCAGTGGTGTCGATGCCCGCCCGCTCGCGCCAGGCGAGTATTTCCTCTTCCAGCTTATCGGTCTCAAGGTGCAGAACGAGCAGGGCGAACCCCTCGGCATTGTCACCGATCTCATCGAGACCGGTGCGTACGATGTGCTGGTGATCGGCGAGCGTCCCGATTCACCGGACGATCTCCTGGTGCCGAATCATCCTGAGTTTGTGCTGGAGATGGATCCCGCGGCTGGCACGATGATTGTCCGCCCACCCGTCTACGAGTAACCCAGATCCGTCAGTAGCCCCGCGATCACTATCGCTGCCCGCAAGCCAACCTGGGCTGTCGGTAATGCGTCGGCATCGCTGTCGAAAACCGTTGCCTCGTGGAATTCGCTATTGGAGATGTCCTTCACGGTCAGGAAGGGGAGGCGATGCATCGCTGCAATCTGACCAACGGCTACGGCCTCCATGTCCTCGCAGAGCGACTCCGTGCGCCCATGACCGGCGTCGATCAATTCGGGATGTTGCAGCCAGATATCGCCAGAACTCACGGTACCGATGCGTACCTCGGGAGCACGTTCCGGTTGCCCTTCAACGTGAAGTTCACGGGGCCAGTCGGGGATGGCGACTGACGACGCTCCCGCATGCGCTCTTTCCACCAGAGCGGCGTCGCTCTTCACCTGACGAGATTTCTCATCGTCGCCGGGCACGGTAAAGCCGAATCCGAGCGGTACGATATCGCCATTCGGCGAGAAGATCATGCGACCGTGGTGAACCACTGTCTGCCCGATAACCACATCACCGGGATAGATATCGCGCACATGCGCTCCCGCGCAGCCATAGTTCAGCACCAGCTGTGGCTGAAAGGTGCTGATCGCATATTCGGTGGCAGCAGCAGCGTTGATCAGCCCGACTCCACAGGTGATCGTCACGATGCACCCATGTTTTCGCGTTTGCCAGACTGGATGATCGATCACCTCCCAGCCAGGGAGTAGTGTGTCGAGGTGGATCCGTTCGGATTCCATCGCGATGATAATCACCACATCGGTTGTCACGGTATTAGCCTTTCAGGAATGCAACCAGAATCGAAAGCGAGAGGATCAGCGCGACCAATGCGGTGAATCTGGCGTATTTGCGATCGCCGAGTCGAAAGAGGATGACAGCAGCGTTGATCAGCATCGCGATCGGTGCCAGAATCATCACCCCAATGCCGATGCCGAAGTAGCCGGACGGATGCAATTCGAGCGCGCGTCGTACCATCTCTACCGGTGTGCCGATTTCACGTTCTACCTCGTGATCAGTCAAGAGCGCCAGGGCGAATCCGACTCCCAGAAAAGCGAACGAGATATAGACCGCCCAACGATAGATGCGGAGTGTCGCGCTGATAACGGGAGCAATGCTGATGCGCTCAGGTTTTGGGGCGCTCTGGGTGGACATCGTTATATCCCCTTCCCAAACGCGCTCAGGATCATGGAGATACCGAGCCCAACCATCACCACAAAGAAGAGACCGAGCAGATGACTCACCTTGAAGCGCTTGGTGAGCATGCTTCCGAGGCTTGATCCAGCCAGTACACCCACCATCGCAGGCGCTGTCACTGCGGGATCTATCTTGCCCGATGCGTAAAAGACGGCAGCCGTGGCGACGCTGGTCATACCAACCATAAAGCTACTGGTGCCGGCCGCAGCGCGCATGGGTAGCCCCATGATCAGGTTCATAACGGGTACCTGCACGAGTCCGCCACCGATCCCGAGCATGCCGCTGAGCACTCCCGCGAATCCGCTGGTCGCGAGACCGACATCGAGACGTTTGGGTACATACCGCACGATTTCGTTGCCATCCTCATATGCATTCATCAAGTTCATGGGATCAGGTGCGTCTGGTGGTACGCTCTCCACGCCCTTCTTTGATCCTCTGATCATGGTGAAGGCGGCGTACATGATCACGATGCCCAACAGCCCTTTCAGGAAATTGGCACTCACTGCCAGCGCGATAAGCGCACCGATGATGGCACCGGCGGCGGTTGTGCTCTGCAGGATCGTGGCGAGACGGAAGTTCACGAAGCCGTTATCCAGATGCCGTTTGCTACCGACCACGGAGTTCGTCACCACACAGACCGCACTTGCGCCGATGGCGACTTTCGGATCGACACCCAGCCACAACGTGAAGAGCGGCACAATGAAGACCCCACCTCCCAGGCCGAGCATGCTGCCGAAGACGCTGCCGATCATGGCGCTAAGCGCCAACAAAATCGATTGATCGAGTTCCACATTCCCCCCGAACACGTTGGTTCGTGCCCCGCCAATTACCCCTCGTCAGTATCCATGTAAATCTCACATTTGCCGAATCGATTTCGACGGAATCGTGCCGTTATCCGCTATCATTACCGCATGGCGAGTCATTCGTCTGACCAGCTAAATACTGCTCTACGGAAACGAACGCGTTGGGGGAAGTCGGTGAAAAGCCGGCGCTGTCGCGCAACTGTATGCATGATCACTCATGCGAGCCAGAGTACCCGGTTCGTTTTCGCTTGAGACCCTTCGCGAATCAAAAGGGTGCAGGCACGGCGGAGCAACCATCCGCCAGGAATCGTCACCCCGCTCGCGTGAGCGGGTTTTCGTTTTTCTCGGAATGGGGAGTTCCCCGAAAGGATTACCAGAATGCACAAGAAATTCTTGCGCGCACTGGCGGTCATGCTGGTCATGATCGCATCAATCACCACTGTCGCCGCCCAGGACGCTACCCCGGCAGCCACACCGGTAGGGAGCACGGGACTTCAGGGTGCGATCGATTGGCTGATCAGTCAGCAGCAGGAGGATGGTAGCTGGCTTGGCTTCAGCGGCGAACCCGATGCGGGTACGACCGTCGATGCCATCATCTCACTCGCCGCCGCGCGCGAGGCTGATGCCAACGTCGGTGACTCCATCGATAAGGCCATGGCCTGGCTTGGCACTGACGATGTCGCGCTCGTTTACGCGCAGACTGGCACCGGTCAGGCGGCAAAGCTGACGCTTGCGCTGGCGGCCGTTGGGAGTGATTCACTGGAAATCGCAGGTGTAGAGCCATTGGCGCTCGTACAGCAGGGTCAGGACGCCGAGAGCGGACTCTATGGTACGGGGCTTTACGATCACGCCTACGCGTTGATGGCTTTGGCTGCCACGGATTCGGACGTTCCGCAGAACGCCATCGACTTCCTCAGCACCGTACAGGCTGCTAACGGTGGTTTTGCCTGGGATGGCAGCACCGATGAGACCATGGTCGATAGCAACACCACCTCGATGATCGTGCAGGCACTCGTTGCCGTCGGGCAGGGCGATAGCGACATGGTGACTAACGCGGTCGCCTATCTGCAGACAACCATCTCGGATCAGGGCGCCGCCTACGCAGTCGGTGGCGATGTCGATGCGAACTCCACAGCTCTGGTTGCTCAGGCCCTGATCGCCGTCGATGAAGATGCAACTGTGCTCATCGCGACACTTTCGACATTCCAGAATGCAAACGGTGCATTCTTCTGGCAGCATGCGGATATGACCGATAACAGCTTCAGCACCATTCAGGCGATTCCGGCGGCGGCAGGTGTTGCCTTCCCGGTTGTGCCCGGTGTGCTCGAGTTGCAGGAAGCGGCATAGCTGCGTGCTTCGGAACCGAGGATTCTACCGGTTCTACCTAGACAGGATACGCGTTGCCTTTTTGGTGACGTGTATCCTGCTATTTTCGTTGTCCCCTGGTGGGGCATTCGCTTCATCGCATCAGGCCGGATTGATTGTCGATTATGGCAACGGTGCCCAAAGCTGGGTGTGGGTGCCATTTGAGGGTGATTCCATCACCATGACCGAGATGCTGCGGCTCTCCGATCTTGATCTCATCATGGTCGATTCTGGCACCTGGGGTAATGCAGTCTGCAAGATCGAGACAACCGGTTGTGATCCCGTTGCCTGCCGCAAGTTGTGTCAGACCAAGAGCAGCGATCCCTTCTGGCGGCTTATGTGGCTGGATGGCGAGACTTGGCGTATGACCTCCACCGGAGTTGATGCGACTCGGGTGGAGGATGGCGAGGTGGTTGCGTTGAGTTGGAGTGCGGAGACACCGGAGTTGCCGATTGTGAGTGTGAATGATGTCGCCAGCAAGGTGAATGCGGATACCACTAGCCAGGCTGATGCCACTGTTACGCGGACATTTGGCGATCTGCCAGGTCAGGATCAAAGAAACGATAGCTGGATACCAATTGTCGGTTCGGTCGGGGTGGTACTGCTGACTGCTGGTGTGCTCATCTTTCGTGGCCGACGAAAGACGAGGCTGATCGCATGACCCGTCTCGATTCCCGCACCTGGTGCTTCTGGGGCATCGCCACGATGGTGCCAATGCTTGTGGCCCGTCACCCCATTGTCGTGCTGGAGTTGTTGGGAATCGTCCTGCTGGTGCGGTGGCTCTGCATGCCTCGTGTGGATATGCGTTGGAGCTGGATCGTTCGTATCGCGATCATTTTTGCCGTTATCGGAGTGCTCTTCAATGCGCTTACAGTTCGCTCCGGGGATCAAGTCGCTTTTCAGCTTGGTAGTTGGGATATCACCTGGAATGCCATCGCTTACGGCTTTGTGAGCGGGATTGCGATGGTGACCCTCGTGCTCACCGGTATCACCGTGGCGGCAGCGTTGGACTGGATCGCGCTCATGCGCGTCCTTCCTCGACGGATCGCGCCACTGGCGGCGTCGGGTTCGGTGGCATGGTCGTTTTTGCCCGGCGCATCACAGGCGATTACGGATATTCGCGAAGCACAGGCCGCGCGAGGTCACCAGCTTCGGGGTGGACGTGATCTGTTGCCCATCGTTGTGCCCTTGCTCGATACCTCACTCAGTCGGGCGCTGACGATGAGCGAAGCACTGGAGGTGCGTGGATTTGGTGCCGCGACGCCCACTACGTCGGAACGAACATCCCGAATCGGCTTCTGGTCTGCGTTGTGTCTCGGTGGTGGATTGATGCTCGCATATGCCATCAGCCTGGCCGATATGAGATATGTCTGGCCGAGCGCTGCTGCCTTTTTGGTTGGTCTGACCGGGCTCGTCAGATCCCCCACGCAAGCCAATATCACCACGCGTTATCGCGAACAACATCTCTCGCGCCAGGACTGGATCATTACGCTTGCCTCGATCCTCTCGCTGTCTATATTTCTTGTTGTCTTTATCACGAATCCCGGTGGTGTGGCCTTCAGCCCGTATCCGAATCTGGAGCTGGTGGCGCCGGACTATCGTGCCATTCTTGCGCTTGCCTTGTTGTTGGTTCCCGCGGCGTTCCCGGCAGGTGAGGCATGAGTACGCCCATCGTCTCCATCGACCAGCTCTCCTATGCCTGGCCGGAAGCAGATCAACCGACCCTGCATTCGCTTGACTGGCGGATTGATGAGGGCGCCTTTGCGCTGCTTATCGGTCGATCAGGTTCAGGCAAATCAACGCTTCTGCGATCCTTGAACGGCCTTGTGCCGCATTTCAGTGGCGGATCATTCGGTGGGCAGGTTGTGGTCAACGGGGTCAACACACGTCATCACGCGCCCCGCGATTTTGCCCGGCATGTTGGCTTTGTCTTTCAGGATCCCGAGGCGCAATTGCTGACGAGTCGGGTGGTGGATGATATCGCGCTCGGCATGGAACAGCTGGGTATACCGCCAACTATCATGCGCAAGCGGGTGGAGGAGATGCTCGATCTGGTTGGTGCTGCCCACCTGCGCGATCGTTCACCCGAGACGCTTAGTGGCGGGGAGAGGCAACGTGTCGCCATCGCCGCGGCGCTCGCCATCCATCCACCGATACTGGTGCTGGATGAGCCCACGAGTCAACTCGATCCATGGGGAGCTGAGGAAGTCATCGCGGCGCTGCAGCGCATGAATGACGATCTCGGGCTGACGGTGGTGATGAGTGAGCACCGACTCGAACGCGTGCTCAGCCACGCAGATACGGTGCGCTTACTAGATGATGATGGTGTCCCCACGGATGGATCTCCACAACAGATCGCCAGCATCGTTGCGCCAGTGGCGCTGCCGCCCGTCGCCCAGCTCGCCCGCGATCTTGGCTTGAATCCCGTTCCACTCACTGTCAAACAAGCCCGGAATCATCCCGAATTTATGGCTCTGCGTGAACAACTTGCCGAGCAATCCTCGTTGGCACGTAGGGGTCGATCCCATGGGGTATCGACCCGAGTCGACGGTGATACCCTCGGTGATTCCGTCCTCAAGGTCTCTCAACTTGGTATCCGCATCGAGAAGTCACAGATCATTGCTGATATCAGCTTCGATGTGCATCAGGGCGAATTAGTCGCGCTGATGGGGCGCAATGGTAGTGGCAAGACCACGCTGTTGCGAGCGCTCATGGGCTTTGTGTCTCCATGGTCTGGGGATATCACATTCCCTGGTGGGGAACGCCGCATCGGCTATGTCCCGCAACGATCAAGCACGCTCTTCTTCTGCGAGACCCTGGGAGATGAGCTTCGTTTCACCGCCAAGAAGCACGGTGTTCAAATCGATGTGGAAGCCCGGCTCGCTGAGGTTGACCTTGCCTGGGCAATTGACCGGCATCCTTCCACGTTGAGCGTGGGTGAACGTCAAAGGGGAGCGATTGCCACGGTGCTCGCCGGGAATCCGGACTTGCTTCTGCTGGATGAACCCACGCGGGGAATGGATCCCTGGCACAAGCGCCAGTTAGCCGCCGTGCTGCGTAATTTGCAGCAACGTGGTCTTGGCATCATCATGGCCACGCACGATACGGAGCTTGCCGCTGAACTGGCGCAGACGGTCATCATGCTTGGCGACGGTGGCATTGTCAGCCTGGGACCACCGGACGACGTGCTGGTCGATTCGTTGACCTATTCCACGCAAATCAACAAGGTTTTCGGAGCCGATTGGTTGACCGTGGACCAGATTGTGCAGGCGGTGCCGTGATCATCTACCGCCGTCGTCCGGAGCGAAAGCTGAAATGTGATAGTAGTTCGCCGGACTCCAGATGAGCCAGCTATTGATACCGACATCGCGCAGTGCCTGAATCTGGGCAGCTACCTCTGGTGCACCGTAGGTATACATACCGGGCAGACCGAAGTCCTGCAGCCACGGGCGGAACTTGCGCGTATTCCCCTGCAACTGCGCCACCGCTGAACTCATGCTGATCTGTACTGTCAGGTAGGGGTAATCGTTGGGATGTCCGGGAATGCCCCAGAGCGATCCATCCGGCCAATGGCTGGGATAGATCATAGGACTGAGGTAGTCCACTGACGGCGCGAGTTCGTCCAGATTCTGTCCGATGCCAAGATCGTTATCGACGACCGTGGTGTAGCCGAAGATGTCTGCGGATTGCCGTCCGCCCAGAAGAATGATGCGATCACGACTGCGCTGAAGGAATCCTTCGATTGCGGCCTCGCGATCATCTTCTCCTACAGGCTTCCCGAAATCGGCGCGGGTCATATCGCCGTCGGTGGGGAAGCGGATGTAGTCGTATTGCACTTCATCGAAACCGAGTCTGATCGCTTCCTCGGCCAACGCGATATTGGCCTCCCACATCTCTTCGTGGAGCGGATTTACCCAGGCGGAACCATTTTGATCTCGCCAGAGACCGCCGGTGTAGGCATCTCTCACCGCATATTCCGGATGCAGTTCGGCAATGGCTGAATCCTTGAAGACAACGAGTCGGGCGATGCAGTAGATATCGCTCTCGTGAAACTGGGTGAGCAATGTGGGCAGATCGAGGATTGGCAACACCATGTTTGCCTCATGAAAGAGGGTATTGCCGGTATCGAAATAGACGGCCTTCTCCTTGATATCGATTACGACCGCGTTGACCTCTGTTGTCTGGGCGATCTGAATGAAGGAGGCGATGATTTCTGGGGTATTGCTAATGAGTGGATTGAAGTAGATACCCCGTACCGAGAAATCGTCCATCACGATCTCGACTGGATTGCCGTTTGCGGGTGCCTCGAATCGCTCCTGATGGTAACCGGAGCCGGAGACGGTCAGCGAACTCCCCGGCAGCACCTTACCGCTACCGAAGCTGAAATTTCCCTGGTCATCGGTGAAGGTGTAATTCTCGCCATCGGTGACCCAGGCATTGGCGATCGGTTCGCCATCCTCACTCCGTACCGTGCCCGCGATTTCTTGCGAAGACGTCTCAGCAGCGAGTCCCACGCGGGAGCCAGTAAGCCAGCCAGCAGCTATGGCGGGCAGAAGCACACGGAAACGCCCGGAGAATCGGGTCATCTCCGGGCGAATCGAAATTGGCGTTGAGTGTTCTTGTGAGTCGGACTGCATTGCTGATATCGTTCCGCCATGAACGTACATTGCTATCAGCGGAACTATAGCAGAATCATGCTTCCTCCGTCTTTTGATCCTCGATCTCAATGATGTCGCGCAACTGATCGCGGAACCACATCGTTACATCGTGGCTCTCAATCTCGCGCTTCATCGCGGTGGCGCGGCGATGTCGTTCCGCCATGGGCATGGTCAGTGCCTGGAAGATTGCCTCAGCATGCCCTTCCACATCGGCTGGTGAGACAACCAGGGCCCACTCGCCGAGTTGCTCGACCACACCGGCACCCTCGCTCAGAAGCAACACACCGCTGCGCTCGTTGACCAGCGCACCTTCTTTTGCTACCAGTGCCATACCATCCATCAGGGAGTTCACCATCAGCAGGTCATACCACTTCATAGCCGCCAGCACGCGGGCATACTTCTCGCCCATGATCAACGTGATCGGCTGCCAGCCGGTTTCCACATTGGCATATTTGGCATTGATCCGACCGACAATCGCGCTGATATCGTCCAGGTAGTTGCGATACTCCTCGACATCCATGCGACTGGGTTGCGTGACGGCGATGAAGTTCACGCGATCCCGAAACTCAGGGTGCAGCTCAAGGAAGCGATCGAATCCCTGGAAACCACGGATGATGTTCTTGCTCGGCTCCGCGCGATCGGTGCGGAGAATGGTGTATTCGTTCCAGTGCGTGGGCAAATAGCGCTCGTAGGCGCGTGCTTCCTGGCTGTAGGCGATGCGCTTGACCGCGGTGGGATCGATGGAGATTGGGTAATGCGTAACCTTGATCTCCCGATCGTTCCAGCGAATCGTGCGCGTGGTGTAATCCACTTCGACATCCGGGACATATGCCTCACAGGTATACATGAAACTGCGGGCGTGACTCTTCGTCTGGAAGCCAACGATATCGTTCCCGAGCATCCCCTCGCAGATCGCCTTGCGCATCTCCACTGGCAGCAGTCGCCAGTAATCAGGATCCGGCCACGGAATGTGAATGAAATGCTGGATGGTTGTGCCAGGTCGCTGCGCCCGGATCATGCCGGGGCAGAGGTAGAGGTGGTAATCCTGCAGCATGACGATAGGCTCGCCGCGATCGGTAAGATTGTCGCAGGCGGCCACGATCTCGTTGGCGAACTGCTGGTTCACGGTGACATAGCCGTTGCGCCAGGCATCCCACACCTCGTGGGTGATATCTGGTGCGCGCGGGGTATCCCACAGATAGTGCTGCAGGAACCAGAGCAGGGGATTGCTGATGACGTTGTAATACTTATTGTAGGCAGCCTCATCTGGCTCGACAAAGCGCAGGTGAAAGTTGGTGCCGCTTTCGGCTGGCGGGATGAATGCCTCGTTGTTGTCGCGCGCTCTTTGCCAGCGTGCGCGGTCGCCACGACCCATCGTCGCCGCGATCCAGACCGCCTCATTCTCTTGCAGAACGGTGCTCACGGCAGTGACCAATCCGCCGCTGCCTTGCTTGGTCGAGAAATGGCCATTGCGTTCCTGGGTGAACTGCACCGGACCACGATTGCTCACCATTACCAGCGGCCGATGTGCCACCACACCATTGATGCGCTCTTCCAGAGCCGCTGCGAGTGCGGCTTCATCGACCGGTTCTTGCACCGGTTGGTCGATCGGTTCTGCTGCCTTTGGCATACGTCAACACTCCCCACCACATCTCGAGTTTTCTCAGCAATCAGCCGCCGAAGATAGATTCAGCATGATGCCTTTATGCGGAATACGCAAGGTGGAAAAAGCAGGAACAGGCCCACTGGAGCCTGTTCCCGTTACGATCATCGTGAGCGAGCGCGTTGGCCCGATCGAAGGATCCTGTTAGCGCTGTTGCCACCGGGCAAAACCCCGGTGATCCGATAACGCAGTCTAGATTTGTGTTGCCGGATACCCTGCCTCAGCAAGTGCCGCCTGGATTTGGCTCAGATCAACCACACTCGTGTCGAAAGTGACATCCACGATTTTGGTCTCGGCGGATGCCTGCACGGATTCGACGCCGGAGAGTTCGCCGACCGCCGTCTGCACCGACTTGACGCAGTGTCCGCAGGAGATATCCGGAGCCTGAAGATGAACGGTGTTTGCCATGAAGATTTCCTTTCTTTGCGCGTTCCCGCGCATTCCACATTGTTACCTATCGTAAGCCGGATCGCATCGACTGGCAATGGTCATTAGTGACCGGAGTGTTCGCTTTCCATTGACGTGCCGGTATCGAAGAGATCCATGCCAGCCTTCTGACTCAACCACCACATGAAAATACCGATCGCAACCGCCAGCAGGGCGATACCGATGAGATAGCCGACCTGTACCAGGCGTTGTCCTGCGGTTGGATGCAGAATCTCTGCCGGATTCTTCGGTGTCTTGAAGCTGCGCAGGCGCAAGGCATTGGTCACCACGCTCACTGAGCTCATTGCCATCGCTGCCGCGGCCAGCATCGGATTCAGCAGGATGTTCCAGGCGGGATAGAGCACGCCCATCGCCAGGGGAATCAAGGCAATGTTGTAACCGAAGGCCCAGAAGAGACCCTGCTTGATCGTATCCACCGTGCGACGGCTGAGCGCGAAGGCGGTGATGATCCCGTGCGGATTGTCACCAATCAGCGTGATATCACTGGCAGCCATGGCGACATCGGTACCACTACCGATCGCGATGCCGAGGTCAGCGGTCGCGAGGCTGGGCGCATCGTTGATTCCATCTCCGACCATTGCTACGACTCTGCCTTGCGCCTGCAGTTCCTTCACTTTGGCAGCCTTGTCCTGCGGCAGAACATTGGCGACAACATTCTCGATCCCTGCCTCCCGTGCGATGACGCGCGCGGTTTCGGCGTTATCGCCTGTGATCATCCAGACATCCATGCCGAGCGCCTTCAGATCAGCAACCGTCTGCGCGGATTCCGGCTTGAGTGCATCCGCGATACCGAGTACGGCGGCGGGTGCACCATTCACGGCCATCAACACCGGTGTCGCACCAGCCTTGGCGGCGAAATCGGCAGCTTGCGTGAATGATGTGAGGTCAATCTCGTGATCCTCCAGGAAGCCACGATTACCGATGACGATTTGTTTGCCCTCAACCGTCGCCATGATGCCCTTGCCAGTCACGCTATCGAACGCAGTCGGCTGCGGGATGGCGAGATCGCTGCCCCTGGCTGCATCTACGATGGCTTGCCCCAGTGGATGCTCCGAGCCACTCTCCGCGGCTGCGGCGAGCCTGAGTACTGCCTGTTCATCGAGATCGCCCAGGATCTTGATGCTCGTCACTTCCGGCTTGCCGCGGGTGATGGTTCCGGTCTTGTCCAGCATGATGGTATTGACACGACGTACTGTCTCTAACGCATCGCCACCGCGCACAAGAATGCCATTCTCGGCCGCCTTGCCGGTACCGACCATGATCGCCGTGGGTGCGGCCAGCCCGAGGGCGCACGGGCAGGCGATGACGAGCACTGCCACCATCGTCGTGATGGCGTAGCTGAGGCTGGGATCGGGGCCGAAGAAGTACCAAATGCCAAATGTCAGTGCAGCGAGTACCAGCACGATCGGCACGAAGATGCCACTGATCTTGTCCGCCAGCCGCTGCATTGGGGCCTTGCTACCCTGAGCGTCTTCCACCATACGCACAATGTTTGCCAGGACGGTGTCCTTGCCGACCGCGGTTGCACGCATCAGGAAGGAGCCGGTGGCGTTAATGGTGGATCCGATCACCTGATCGTCCGCCGATTTCTCTACCGGTACCGGTTCGCCCGTGAGCATGCTCTCGTCAACGGCCGAGCTGCCCTCGGTAACAACACCATCGACTGGAATCTTCTCGCCGGGTCGTACGCGGATGATATCGCCGACAATCACGCTTTCGGTGGGAACATCCTGTTCTACACCATTGCGAATGACACGAGCGGTGGGAGCATTCAGGCCCATGAGCGCGCGGATGGCATCACCCGTGCTCTTCTTGGCCCGGGCCTCCATCCAGCGACCGGTCAGGATGAGCGCAATGATGATGACCGCGGACTCGAAGTAGAGATGGTATGGAATCTCCCACCGTTCGGCCAGATGCGGCCACAGCACCACAAAGGCGCTATAGCCGAAAGCGACACTCGTACCCACAGCCACCAGCGTGTTCATATTGGTAGCGCCATGCTTTAGTGCAGCCCAGGTGGCGACATAGAACTCACGCCCCGCCCACAGCTGCACGAATGCCGCCGCGATAAGCAGGAATGGTGCGAGTGTGCGTTCGCTGATGGGCAATGGCACATACATGAGCACCATCATCACAATGCCAATTGCCAGGCTGACCAGACTCTTGGTCTTCAGTTCCTGAATGTGCGCATCACGCTTGCGATCACGGTCCGCAGCCGATCGTTCGGTCGCACTCGGTTCAGCTGAAGTGACTGCTACCAGTTCCTTTTGAGGCAGCACGATTGCACCGGTGTTGTAACCGGCATGAACCACTGCATCGTGGAGTGCATCCGGAGCCACTGCCGTCGACATGTGTACGGTGGCTGTCTCCGTGGCTAGATTCACCGCAACGCTGTGAACACCATCCACCTTGGCCAGCGCCTTTTCAACTCGCCCAACGCAACTTGCGCAGGTCATATCATCCACATCGAAGGTTACGGTGATATCGTCGTTCGTCGGGACCTGGTGTGCTACCGCGGGACGCGTAATCGGACCGGCTTCGTAGCCAGCTTGCTCTACGGCCGTTGCCAATGCTTCCGGCGTGACTGATTCTGCCGCTGTAACGGTGGCAGTTTCCGTGGCCAGATTCACCGCAGCGCTTTGCACGCCATCAAGCTTGTTCAGTGCCTTCTCCACGCGATTCACGCAGCTGGCGCAGGTCATACCCTCAACATCGAAAGTTGTTGTCCATGCTTGTGTCTGCGTTTCCGTTGCCATTGGTATGTTCCTTGAGTTCTCGATACTTCCTGAAATGAAGTATACCCCCAGGGGGTATTTATTGCAACCCCTCTGTTCTGTACATCCATATACAGGAATCGCGCAAGCGTGATGTACAATTACTGTCTGTTACGCGCAGGAGGTGACAGTGTGACGCAGAGACCGCGTCGACGAGCTGCCGGAGCTCGTGGTCCAGTATCCGCGCCGGAGCATCCCACCTGGTTACCGCCAGGGCGGGAGTGTCCATGGTGCGGTAGCAAGAACACCGTCTTTGTCCAGCGCGGGCTTGCCGGTGGGCAGGAATCGCGCGATCAATACATACGCTGCTATGATTGCGGCCGCGTCACCTACGATATCGTCGCGAAGAACGACCGCGATATCCGCATCAACAGCTATCGTCAGGGTGGGGTATTGCGCGACCCCGAGTTCCAGACTCGCTACACCATTTATCGCATGCTTAAGGTTGGGTTCAACGAGTATTTGCTCTATCTGCGCCCGATATTGCCAGATGACCAGGATCGCTAATTTTCATGACTGACATTTCACCAGCTCTGCTCGCCGAAGAGGTCGCTCGTCGGCGCACCTTCGCTATTATTTCTCACCCGGATGCCGGCAAAACTACCCTGACCGAGAAGTTGCTGCTCTACGGAAATGCCGTGCAGTTGGCGGGTTCCGTTACCGCTCGCAAGAACCAGCGGCAGACATCGTCCGACTGGATGGAGATCGAGAAGGAACGCGGCATTTCCATTACCAGTACTGTGCTGGCTTTCCCGTACGCGGGTAAGCAACTCAACTTGCTGGATACCCCGGGTCACCAGGATTTTTCAGAGGACACCTATCGCACACTGACCGCGGTCGATAGCGCCATTATGGTGCTGGATGGCTCGCGTGGTATCGAACCGCAGACACTCAAGCTCTTTGAGGTCTGTCGTCGTCGCCACACCCCGATCTTCACCTTTGTGAACAAGATCGACCGGCCAGCCAAGCCACCGTTGGAGCTGATGGATGAGATCGAGCAGACGCTGGGTCTGGTGACCTATCCGCTGAACTGGCCGATTGGTGATGGTCCTGATTTTCGGGGCGTCTTCGATCGCCTGACGAATACGGTGCATCTTTTCGAGCGCACTGAACACGGTGCCAAGCGTGCACCGGTGCAGGTCAGCGATCTCAGTGATCCGGAGTTGGACGAGAAGATCGGCACCACACTGGCGAATCAGTTGCGCGAAGACATCGAGCTGCTGGAGCTGGCCGGAGCAGAGTTTGATATTGAAGAGGTGCTTGCCGGGCGCATGACACCGGTCAGCTTTGGTTCGGCCCTGACCAACTTCGGTGTGCAGCTCTTCCTCGATACCTTCATCCAGATGGCCCCCGGACCCAAAGCGGGGGAGACCAACAAGGGCGAGATGATTCCTACCGATGATCGCTTCAGCGGATTCGTCTTCAAGATTCAGGCGAATATGGATCCGCGCCATCGCGACCGTGTCGCCTATTTCCGGGTTGTCTCTGGTCGCTTCGAGCGCGATATGGATGCCTGGCATCCGCGACTCGGTCGTAAGGTGCGACTGAATCGGGCCATGCGCCTTTTCGGACAAGATCGCGAGATTGTGGAAGAAGCCTTTGCGGGCGATGTCGTGGGCCTCATGAGCACCGGCACATTCACGATTGGCGATACGATCAGCAGCGAGGATGTCGGCATCTTTGCCGCACTGCCGCGATTCCAACCGGAGCACTTTGCCCGACTGCGCCACACCAAGGCCGATAAGTACAAGCAATTCCTCAAGGGCATCACGCAGATCGAGGAAGAGGGTGGAATCCAGCTTTTCTACCCGGTCTCGGCGGGCAGTCGGGAGCCGATTATGGCTGCGGTGGGTGTGCTGCAGTTCGATGTCGTGCGGAGTCGTCTTGAGTCCGAGTACAACGTGGAGACGATTATGGAGCCGCTCACCTTCACCTCGGCACGGTGGGTAAGTGGCGACGATCTCGAGATCGCGCAGCTGGGGGCCGGTCGCGGACGAATGCGCGCGGAGGACCGTGACGGGAATCCGGTGATTCTCTTCTCGACCGAGTGGGATATGCGTTACGCCGAAGAGAACGCCAAGGGCGTCACCTTCAGTGCTTTGGCCGGGTTGTAGCACTGCATTTCATATGCGGTGACTTGACGTAGAGTTGCCCGAGTCTCCATTTATCATTACGAAACAGATGCACAGGCTTATTCGGAGGACATCATGACCAACCAACTACCAACATGGAATCTGGAACAATACTTCCCCGGATTCGACTCTGAGGAGTTCCAAACCGCTGTCGAAACCGTGAAGGCGCAGATTAGCGCACAGGTTGAGCGCACCGCCAATTTCGCCGAGGGCGATGCGGCAGCCAATGTCGGCGATTATCTGGAAGCAGAGAAGGCGATCATCGGCACGATCATGCCGCTTATCTCCTACGCCAGCGGCCACATGGCAGTCAACACCCGTGATGCCGCGGCGATCAAGGCCATGAGCACATTGCAGATGGCAATGATCCCGCTGCAGCAGGCTGGTGTCCGCTTCGCTGCCTGGGTCGGTACGCAGGATGTCGAAGCCATCATTGCTTCGTCGGAGATTGCTTCTGAACATGCCTTTATGCTGCGCAACGAGAAGATCAATGCCGAGCATCTGATGAGCCAGGCCGAGGAAGATCTCGCGGCCGAACTCACCCTCAGTGGTGGTTCCGCCTTTGGTGATCTGCAGAGT
Organism: Thermomicrobiales bacterium; assembly: GCA_020432165.1. Classification (GTDB taxonomy): domain Bacteria; phylum Chloroflexota; class Chloroflexia; order Thermomicrobiales; family UBA6265; genus UBA6265. The sequence continues at coordinate 1,347 of JAGQGU010000064.1, read as the reverse complement.
AGTGTGAGTAGCCAGATCCTGGTCACGTTCGAGAAAACGTCGGGCGAAACAGTCACGTTGCCGATCAGCGATGTCCGCAACCTCGCCAATGATCCCGATCGCGACGTACGCAAGCGAGCGTATGATGCCGAAGTTGCTGCCTGGAAGCAGTGGGAGACACCGCTGGCTGCAGCGCTCAACGGTGTGAAGGGCGAACACGGCACCTTGGCGGAAAAGCGCGGTTGGGATTCCGTGCTGGCTTCCGCATTGCATCAGAATCACATCGATCAGCAGACGCTGGATGCGATGATGAGTGCTGCGCGCGACGCCTTCCCGGATATTCATCGCTATTGGGCTGCCAAGGCGAAGACACTCGGGATCGAGAAGCTGGAGTGGTGCGACATTACTGCTCCGGTTGGCGAGAACAACCGCGAGTGGCAATGGGATGAAGGCATGGATTTCATCAAGGAGCAGTTCGGCACGTTTAGTCCGAAAATGGCCGAGATGGTGCAGCGCGCGCAGGATGAGAACTGGATTGACGCCGGTCCGCGCGAGGGTAAGGTGGGTGGTGCCTTTTGCATGCCCATCGTCCCGGGCAAGAGCGGCGTGCTCAGCAATTTCACTCCCAGCTTCGACGGTGTCAGCACCATGGCGCACGAGCTTGGCCATGCCTATCACAATCTCTGCCAGGAGAACACCAGCCCACTCTGGGGCGTCGCCACACCGATGACGCTGGCCGAGACCGCCAGCACCTTCTGTGAGACGATTCTGCGCAAGGCAGCGATTCGCGCCGGTAGCGACGATGAGAAGTTCGCGATTTTGGAGAGCGGTTTGGTCGATGCGGGCCAGATCGTGGTCGATATCACCAGTCGCTTCCTTTTCGAGCAGAGCGTCTTCGCCCGTCGCAAGGACGAATTGCTCACCGCAGAGGAGTTCTGCGAGTTGATGATCGCTGCGCAAAAGGAAACCTACGGCGATGCGATCATCGAGGAATCCCTCCATCCGTATATGTGGGCGGTGAAGGGTCACTACTACAGCCCAGGCTACGCCTACTACAACTACCCCTACATGTTCGGGTTGTTGTTTGGTCTGGGTCTCTATGCGATGTATCTGGAAGATCCGGAGACCTTCAAGGCGAACTACGACGATTTGCTCGCCAGCACCGGTTCCGCCGATGCTGCCACCCTCGCTGCCCGTTTCGGTATCGACACCCGCAGCAAGGATTTCTGGACCGCCAGCCTCAACGTCATCCGCCAGGATATCGACGAGTTCGTCGCCCTGGTCGACGCCCGCCAGTAGCACCGCGTTTTATACGCGGTGCGAACCGCGCGTACGGACGTAGCCCCCGGGTTGGTGAATTCTCGGGGT
>JAGQGU010000063.1 GCA_020432165.1 Thermomicrobiales bacterium | reverse complement strand
TGAAGTGGACCCCGGTTTTCGGACCATTGGTTAAGGTGGATTTGGTGGTTGGTTAAGATGAATCCTTGCGGGTCGTATCGTGGCTTCCTTGAGACGGAGGTTATGATGGCACGGACACGACGGCGATTTGATGCAGCTTTTAAGTCGAAGGTTGCTCTGGAAGCGATTCGAGAGTTGAAGACGATCTCTGAAATAGCAAAGCAGTTTAAGGTTCATCCGAATCAGGTCACGATGTGGAAGAAGCAGTTGCTCGGCGGAGCCTCGCTGGCGTTTGAGTCAGATGCAGTCACCTCAAAGAAGAAGGATGACGAACCGGAGTCGGCTGAGCTGTATGAGCAGATTGGCCGACTGAAGGTGGAGCTGGAATGGCTCAAAAAAAAAGTTGCCGAGAACTCGTGACGAGGCTTTGAAGTGGATTGATCGCGATCATGAATCGTTGAGCATTCGTCGACAGTGTCAATTGCTGAACATTCATCGGTCTCAGCTGTATTACGAACCGGTTTCGGAGTCGGCCGAGAATTTAGAGCTGATGCGACTCATTGATGAACAGCATCTGCAACGGCCGACGTGGGGTTCGCGGAACATGGCGTTGTATCTTTCGAAGCGAACGGACCAGCCCGTCAATCGCAAGAGAATTCAGCGTTTAATGCGTCGAATGGGCCTGGAAGGCATGGCTCCTGGACCATCAACAAGCAGGCGTCATGCCAACCATCAGGTGTATCCGTATTTGCTTCGCGACTTCATCGTGGAACGACCGAACCAGGTTTGGTGCAGTGACATCACCTACATCCCGTTGCGTCGCGGCTTCCTGTATCTGGTGGCCGTGATGGATTGGTTCAGTCGTTATGTGATCAGCTGGCGGCTGTCGAACAGCATGGAAGTAGACTTCTGCCTTGAGGCTCTGGATGAAGCATTTACTCATGGTTGTCCTGAGATCTTCAACACCGATCAGGGAGCTCAGTTCACCAGCCGGTTCTTCACAGATCGACTGAAATCACACAACATCGAGATCAGCATGGATGGCAAAGGTCGCGCTTTGGACAACGTGTTCATCGAACGTCTGTGGCGATCGCTGAAGTACGAAGACATTTACCTGAAGAGCTACGAAACCGGAGCCGATTGTTACAAAGGGCTGAAAGAGTATTTCAAATTCTACAGCCACGAACGCCCCCATCAGGGACTGGACTACCGCACGCCATGGGAAGTCCACAACAGCCTCAACTGACCATCATCGTCCACCCCGCCGAATCCAACTAACGATTCGGCCAAAGTGGTCCGATAACCGGGGTCCACTTCAAA
>JAGQGU010000062.1 GCA_020432165.1 Thermomicrobiales bacterium | reverse complement strand
GGTAGGTTCTCGTGATCGTTGCAACACACTGGCGGTCAGGGGTTGCAACGATCATGGATAGCGAGAAAGAATCAGGAGAGCGGAAGGCCGCGTTCTTAGAGGTGTTGTCCGTCGTGAAGAGTGTGGCGGCGGCGGCTCGTGAGGTGGGAGTGGCTCGAAGCACTGCCGCAGGATGGGCCAGTCAGGTTGGGATGAGCACAATCCGTGCGCCACATCCTGGTCGTGCGGACTATGCACGTCTTCGCAGCGAGGGGATATCGCAGAGTGCTGCAGCTGTCCGTATTGGGATCAATGTGCGCACGGCCCGTGACTGGGATCAAGGGATTCGTCATGTGGGGAACGCACGTATTTATCCTGATGGGCGACGCGTCGACTATGCGACTGGGAGGACAAGCACCGTGCCAGTACCGCATGCGTCACCGTCACTCATGGCGCTTGAGCAGGCGATTCATCCACGGTATCTGTCATTGCAGGAACGTGAACAGATCGCCGATCTGCATCGAGATGGTCAATCGCTACGGGCGATTGGCCGGGCGATGGGGCGGTCTTCTTCCACGATCAAACGAGAACTGGATCGGAACACGAGCGAGTCAGGAACCTATCAGCCGCATGCCGCACATCGTCAGGCTGTTGCCCGACGACCACGTCCCAAGCCAGCCAAACTGGCACACGAGGGTCCGCTGCGCACGTATCTTCTCGAGCGATTGGCGGATCATTGGTCGCCCGAGCAGATCAGTCGCATGCTCCCAGTCGTGTTCCCGGAGAACCAGGAGATGCGTGTGAGCACAGAAACGATCTATCAGTCTATCTACGTCCAGACGCGGGGTGGGTTGAGACGTGAACTCACTGCAGCTCTGCGGAGTGGACGGACGCGACGAGTATCACACCGACACGCAGAGCAACGCACGCCGCGCTTCAGTGAACCGATGCTCATGATCAGTGAACGCCCGGCAGAGGTCGAAGATCGCGCTGTTCCTGGGCATTGGGAAGGCGACTTGATCCTGGGAGCGAGTAGTCGCTCCGCGATCGTGACACTTGTCGAACGGAGCACACGCTATGTGATGCTGGGATACCTGCCGGGTGGCCATACCGCGGAAGAGGTCCACGATGTGTTGGTGGAGGTGATCTCCACCCTTCCCGAGCATCTGCGCCACTCCCTCACCTGGGATCAAGGGGCAGAGATGGCACAGCATCGACGCTTCACGTTGGCGACCAACATGCCTGTGTATTTCTGTGATCCATCGAGTCCATGGCAGCGCGGCTCCAACGAGAACACCAACGGATTGCTTCGCCAGTACTTCCCCAAAGGTACTGATCTGTCCGTGCACGGTCCCGAGGAGCTGGCACGCGTTGCCGCGCAACTCAATAGCCGACCACGCAAAACGTTGAACTGGAGTACGCCAGCCCAGCGTTTACGTGATCTCATCTCTGCGGTACCTTGACCCTTATTCGCGTGTGTTGCGACGACCCCGAGAATTCACCAACCCGGGG
>JAGQGU010000012.1 GCA_020432165.1 Thermomicrobiales bacterium | reverse complement strand
TGTCCGAAAACCACCAAAGTTAAGGATAGGCTCCAGGGGTGATCCCTGGAGCCTATCTGTTAATGAGCATCACAGGATGCCATTGAGGTCTCTTACGGTGCGAGTTCGAGGAAATCGGCGACGATGAAGCCGGTGGTACCATCGGCGAGTTCTACCGGATACCAGGTGTAACCATCACCCTCGACCGAATCGCCGGTAATCGTAACCTCATCACCGCTATTCGCCGAGGCAACGGCATCTTCGCTGGTGCTGGCCGATGGGCGCACATTCACGCCATCCTGCGTAACGGTAGCGGTTTTCGTGGTATCAGCCGATGCTTCTTCGGTGGCAGCCTCCTGAGTTGCTGCTTCCTCAGTTGCCGTTGGGGTTTCGTCCTCGCTACCAATCTCGGTACCGACTTCCTTGCCGGAAACAAGCCTGGCGCGAATGACATCACGCTGAAGGTATTCACCGACATCGTAGTTGAACTCACCACCACAGGTAATGATGGTCAGCGCCTCGAACGATGTGGGAGCGGTAATCTGCTGCATCTTCTCGGCAGTCATCTCTGCCAGGGTCACACGCTCCACAAACTCCACGGCGTAGGAGGCCTCGCCGCCCTTCTCGCCCAAGAGCTGGATAATGCTTCCTTCGGGTACATTCGCGAGATTGCGGAAGACACTGGGACCAACGCCCCAGTAATCCACGTGACCGCTGAAGAGCATGTTCCGACGCTTCTCGTGAAGCATGCCGGTCCCTTCGTACCAGGCAACAACCCAGGCTCCGGTGGGATCGAGCATCTGCCCATCGACAATGTGATTGATCTCAACCTCGGCATCGACATCGGCGTCCGCGATGATCATCGCTACCGGTCGCTCGGAGGCGAGGGTCTGCATCGCATCAGAGGGGCCAACTGGTCCCGCCAGAATGCCGGTATCGGCAGCAGCAGGTAACTGGCTGGCACTATCGGCAGCGACCAGTCGCATACCACCAGCGGCCACCATACCACTCGCCAGCGCGGCGATCACCTCTCGTCGTGTGTGCTTCATGCGCATCTCCCTATCTCGCTTCGGTGCCGAGATCATCAACGTGTGCCCGTACGTACGGCACCGAAACGAGTTTACTCTTTTTTACCAGTAGCGATAGCCAGTACGTGTTCTGACCGTGTTGCTAACCCGCACATCCACCGGTGCCACCTGGACAGCCGCGGCGTTGGTGCGACGAATATACCAGGCGACAAAACCGAAGAGCGGTAGAGCCATTGTTCCCATGATAAGCGTTGTTACCAGCGATGTATCGTTCCCGGTCGGTCCGGAACCTGTATTCGGCAGACCCAGATCCTTGTTGCACTGGTAGAGGAAGAGATCCGTATTGCCACCATCGCGCACACCTACCTGGCTTTCGCTATTGACGATGGTTGCGGCGGCGCGACACCATTGGCCCGAACTCTGCTTGACGCTGTAGTAGCCATCGGCCAATCCACTAAAGACAGCCACGCCTCCGGAACCTGGTGTCAACGTCTGGGTGGTGCTGCCATCAACCGAGGTAACGGTGAAGCTGACTCCGCTGCTGGCAGGGGTGCATTCGCGTTCCCAGTCGGTAATCGAGCTGCGATCGCCCTTGCAGAGCATCTCACGAATGGTGATGCTGCCGGTCGGTCCCTGCTGCTGCTCCGCCTTGGGGATAACGAACCACGAGCAACTAATCAACTCGCCATCGACATTCTTAAAGGTGGTACTACCATTGGAGATCGTCTTCTGATAGACACTACCGCCATCCAGATCGCAGTACAGGGCTGCACTCACGTAGTTTTCTGGCAATGTTGGTGTGAGCACATAGTCTCCCGCACCCAACTCCTTGAAGCGGACGGCACCGGCACCATCATCACCGGTGGTCGCCGTAACCGGTACACCGCTCGGGCGCTGCAGCTTCATGGGGACATCATTCACGGTATCCGTGCACGCATCATCCAGCTGGCTGAAGCTCGACCCCGCCACATTCACACTGCTCGGGCAAGCAAACATGGTGGTATAGATCTCGGCCTTCTCCGGCTCCGGTGTCACTGTAGGAGTTGGCGTGTTACCGCTGGCATCCTCGGGAATGAAGTACCAATCGCAGGTGATGCTCTGGTTCTCGGCGAGCGTGAACTTGCCGACGCCATCCGCGAAGGTGGTTTCCACCTGGGCATTGTTATTGGCCGGATCAGAGCAGTAGAGATAGACCGAGCCGAAATCCTGCGGCGGTCCACCGGCCAGTGTGTAATCGCCCGCAGCGAGTGCGGTGAATCTGGCGATACCCGGACCCGGTGTATTCTCGACAACCGTGGTGGAGGTTAGCGTGCCATCCGGACCAGTGAGGGTGAACTCCATATCACCCACGCCGTTGTCGTGGCAATCGCTGTAGTAACTACTGCCGTCGTAACCAGTCGGGCAGGCGGAGAGGTGAACCTCTACCGAGGCGCCCGTGATATCACCACGGAGATTCTCTGGCACAACGTAGATTTCGCAATCGATCTGCTGGTTCTCCGCTACATCGAAGCTGGCGACGCCCCGGTCGCTCAACGTCTGGCTGACGTAGCCACCATCGCCGGTATCACAGAAGTAGTACTCGGTGGCAGCTTCCAGCGGAATATCACTCCAGACCCGCCAGGTCGCAGGATCCATACCGTAGAAGAGTCCCTGACCATTGGCATCGGTGGTGGTTGTGGCAACAACGTTATTGGTATTCGCCAGCGAGAAACCGACGTTTTCGCTCGCCTCGGTGCACTTGGCACGGAACTCGTCGAGCGAACTGGTATCACTCACCGGGTTGTCAGTATCACAAACCAACTGCGTGAAGCTGATCTGGGTGTCATCGTCGATGGCGCTACCGTCGTTGGTATTCTCATCCGGTTCCAGTGTCGGTTCCTGCGTGGGAACAGCCGTCGGTGCCGCAGTTGGCACGGTGGTTGGAATCGTGGTGGGTTCTGTCGTCGGGGTCTCAGCCTCGGCATCGGTTGCTTCAACCGCGAACCAATTGCAGGTGATCTGCTCATCCTGGAGATCGGTGAAGGTCACGATACCGCGAGTGGGATCGAACTCCTTCTCATAGCGTTCCTGACCCGGATACTCGCAGAAGAGATACTCACCCCAACCATCCATCGGTAGATCGGTGAAGAGATCGTAACTGCCAGCGTTCAAGGTGAGCTTGAGTTCGCCCTGCGCATCCAACTGATATTGGGAAACCGGTTCACCAGAGGTATTCAGATCGCGCACATTAAAGGTTGGCGGATCGGTGGAAACGGTGGCGCACTTACCATCGAGATCCTCGAAGGTGCGTCCGTCGCCAGTCAGATCAGCACGAGTGCATTCACGATAGGTGATATCGATGGTCGGCTGGGCCGAGGGAATCACATAGACATCGCAAACCACATTGTCCTCACCAGTGGTGGTGACAAGGAAGACGTTCGCGGCGCCATTCGGATCAGCGGTGACAGGTACGACGGTATCGGAATCACGAAGCTCACAATGGAAGACAAACGCATTCTCATCCGTCGGCAGATCGACCTGGATGCGGTATTCGGTCAGCGGTAGCTCGCCGGTATTGACGATACCGGGGCCAACGCCGTTCTCGCGCACGGTGACCTTGTTCGGCAGGTTTACCCCGATCGCCTCATTGGTTGAGGTGATCTGAAGATTGACACCGGCCAGGCCATTTTCGTGGCACGGTTCCTTTAACTGACTGGCGTCCAGTGGCGAGCCAGCATCGCAGCCGCTCACATGCACTTCAATCCAGGCCTGATCCAGCGCCTGTGCAACCTCATCGGCGGCGGTCAATCCGCTCTGGGCTGCAACTCCAAATGGTGTCATCGACAGCAGCAACAGCATCAACCCAAAGATGGAGACCAGGCGATGTCGCTGTATTCGCTGAGTGGTCATAGTGAATCCTTCCTCTGCCACACCCCAACGTATCGTGCGTGTGGCACACACATTGTGCGCCTCTATCTGTGGAAACGAACGAGATGCTCGTCAGGTTTCGCACCAGCCAGCCAACCGAGTACGTACGAAACAAGCATACCGCGCGTGTCCAGTTCTGGCGTACCTCTTGCGTTTTGGTTGCGGCAGGCGTATCCTTGCCGATTGTCCAGATAGCAGCCGGATTCACCGACGCACCTGGATGCGGACACCCGTCCTGTCCGCACGGTTGGGGAATACATATGACTGACGACGATGAATCTCCGCTTTCTCGATCGCGAGGAATTGGCAAGTTTCGCCCTGATCTCAGCGGCAAGGTGCAGAGCAGAGGCAAGCATAGTGGCGACAAGTATGTGCGCATTGTGCGGCCGGCCGCCGATGAGTTCAGTCAGTTATCACCAGGGGTGCTGGTAGCAGCACCGGAAGACGCCGATGATCGTGGTCCGGTTGGTCGCGCCTTCTTTAACTTGAAGCGTTTCATGATTGGGCAGGCGCTCACCTCGGCTTCGGCAGAACATGAACGGCTCAGTAACCGCAAGGCACTGGCTGTGCTCAGTTCGGATGCCCTCTCTTCGGTGGCCTATGCCTCGGAAGAAATTCTGCGGGTGCTCCTGATCGCAGGACTCAGTGCCCTTTCCCTCAGTCTTCCAATCGGTGCTGGTATCGTCTGTCTGCTCCTTATCGTGGGTGCCAGCTATCGCCAGACGATCAAGGCATATCCCCATGGTGGCGGCAGCTATATCGTCGCCAAGGATAATCTCGGCGAAACCCCAGCCCTGGTGGCTGGTGGAGCATTGCTGGTGGACTATGTGCTCACGGTAGCGGTGAGCGTGAGTTCAGCGGTGGCGGCAATGGTTTCGGCCTTCCCCAGTGTCCACAATCACCTGGTGGCGTGGGGTGTTTTCTTCGTGGTGCTGATCACGCTGCTTAATCTGCGTGGACTCCGTGAAAGTGGCACCATTTTCGCGATCCCGACCTATCTCTTCCTGATACTGGTCTTCGTGATGATCGGAATCGGCTTCGTGCGCAATGCCGCCACGGGTTTTGAGGTGCACGAGCCTCGGTATGAGACCACGGCAGTGACGGGTAGTGTCACGCTCTTCCTTATACTGCGTGCATTCAGCAGTGGTTGTTCGGCGCTAACCGGTGTGGAGGCCATCAGCGATGGTGTACCTGCGTTTCAGAAGCCGGAGTGGAAGAATGCCCGCACGACACTGACATGGATGATCGGTATTCTGGCGATCATGTTTGCCGGTATCACCTTCCTGGCACATCAATATGGAGCGGTACCGCTGGATCAGGCGGATCACGGGTACGAGACCGTCATCAGCCAAATCGCCAGAAATGTCTTCGGTGGCCAGAACGCTGCCTATTACCTGATGCAGTTCGCGACCATGGCGATTTTGGTACTGGCGGCAAATACAGCCTACAGCGATTTTCCACGTCTGGCCTACTTTATGGCGCGGGACAAATATATGCCCAGCCAGTTCACCTTTAGGGGAGATCGCCTGGCCTATTCCTTCGGCATTATCACGCTGGGTGTGCTCAGTTGCTCGGTACTGGCGATTTTCGGCGGCGAGACAGAGCGGCTGATCCCGCTCTATGCGGTTGGCGTCTTCACCAGCTTCACCCTCTCACAGCTCGGCATGGTGGTACGGTGGCATCACAAGCAGGAGCCCGGTTGGCGGGTGAGTCGGTTCCTGAATGGGCTTGGTGCGACCGCAACCGGCATCGTGGCAGTGGTAGTAGCTGTTACCAAGTTCACGCATGGTGCCTGGATTGTGATGGTGTTGATTCCACTCATGGTCCTCACCTTCAAGCGGATTCATCGCCACTATCTCTACGCCAGCAAGGAGTTGGCGGCAACGACACCAGTAAGAGTGGCGGATATTCACCACGTGATGGTGGTACCGATTTCCGGCATCAATGTGATCAGCCAGCAAACGTTGGCATATGCGCGCTCTATTACCCCAAATGTCACGGCTGTGCATATCACCGATGAGGAGAGCGAGGTTAGTGCCTTCCAAAAGGAATGGGAGGAACGGCGTTCTGATATACCGCTGATCATCATCGAATCGCCCTATCGCTCGTTGATTGGACCGCTGGTGCACTATATCGAGGAGTTGCGCGCGCAGCATGCGGGCGCTGTGGTGACTGTGGTTCTACCAGAGTATGTCCCCAGCCACTGGTGGGAACAGGTGCTACATAACCAAACGGCGCTGCGTATCAAGGCCGCCCTCCTCTTCAAACCCGGCATTGTGGTCACCAGTGTGCCGTATCATCTGGCGGGATCGCAGCCGAATCGTGGTATCAGTAGTTTGTTCATGCGGAGACTGTAAGAGCAGACAAGTGGGCGCGACATCATGGAATATGCAATCGAAACGAGACACCTCACCAAAACGTATGGCAAGAATCGCGGTATTCGCGATGTGAATCTGCAGATTCCGCCTGGTGAGATCTTTGGATTTCTTGGTCCCAACGGTGCTGGCAAAAGCACGACGCTGCGCACACTAACCGGACTAATGAAGCCAACCAGCGGCGAGTGCCTGATTCAGGGAATCGATCCCCATCGCGACCCGGTGGCCGCGATGGCGCAGGTTGGCAACCTCCCCACCGAGTTCACACTGGAAGATCGCTCCAGTGGTCGTGCACTGGTGGATTATTTCGCGGCGCTGCGTGGTGTGCGCGATACAGGCTTTGCTGATGAGATCGCCAATCGCATCGGCGCTGATCTGGATCGCCCGGTACGCAAGCTTAGCCGCGGCAACAAGCAGAAAATCGGGATTGTACTGGCGATGTTTCACCGTCCACCGGTGATCATTCTGGACGAGCCGACCGGCGGACTCGATCCGCTGGTGCAAGAGCAATTTCTGGAAATACTGGTTGACGCGAAGAAAGCCGGGCAGACCGTGCTCTTCTCCAGCCATGTGCTTTCGGAGGTGGAACGGATTGCCGATCGGGTGGGCATCATCCGCGAAGGAACGCTAATTGCGGTAGAGGATCCGCATGCACTTACCGCCCGCGCATTACGGCGCGTACGCGTGCGCTACCCCGAGGGCAATACGCCCACGCAGATAAAGGAAATCGAGCAACTAGCGGGTGTGAATCACCTGAGCTGGCAGCCGCCCTATCTCTCGTTCGATTACAGTGGCGATGCAAACGCGCTCATCCAGGCTCTGGCAGCGCACCCGATTGCGATGATTGATATCGAACGGCCATCACTGGAAGAAATCTTCCTCGGCTATTACGGAAATGGTGGTGCCGCATGATCAGCGAAGGCCAATCCACCGCCATCATGATTCGACACACCTTTCAGCGTAATCGGGTGAGCCTCATCTGGTGGTCTGTTGCGGTCATGCTCTATACCGTGATCAATGTCGCTGTTTATCCGGCATTTAAGGACAGCATCCTGCTACAAACCCAGAACTACCCCCAGGGATTGATCGATGCCTTTGGACTCGATAATCTCGATCAACTCGGGCCATACATCTACTCCCAGGTCTTCCTGATGCTGCCCCTGGTACTCGCGTTTCTCCCGGTGATGATGTACGCCGGTGCGTTTGCGGGAGCCGAAGAGCGCGGTGCGCTCGATGTGTTGCTCACGCAACCTGTCCGGCGGCGCTCCCTGGTACTGGCAACCTTCGTGACAGCCGTGGTGAATGTGGCGATTGTGCTGATGGTGACAGCGATCGCGACCTGGCTGACGGTCATCGCCATCAACGAAGAGCTGAGTTTTGGGGATGTCATGCTGGCATCCTGGAGTGTGCTGCCAGTAACGATTGCGGTGAGCAGTATTGGGTTGCTGCTCAGCACATCCATGCGCTCGCGCGGACCGGTGCTGGGAGCCAGCATCGGCATCATTTTCCTGCTCTACCTGATCGATGTGGTTGGCAAGCTGGCGCCAGACTTCGAGAAGCTGCGCTACATCACACCATTCCGCTACTTCAACGATGTCTTCAGCTACGATATCCCCATCTGGTATTACCTGCTGTTGCTCGGAGTAGCACTGGTGCTGTTGGTGATCTCAGTCCGAATCTTTGAGCGACGCGATATCTTCACCTAATGGAGGACTCGATATGGCATTGGCAACCGTCACGATAACTCCCATCGAATTGATCGTGGAGCCACTGGGTATCAACAAGCTCTGGGGATTTCGAGCGATTATCCGTGTGCCACTTGAGCATGTGGTGAGTGCGGATGTCGGGACCGCAGACAGACATCGCTCCAAGGGTCTGCGCGCGCCGGGACTCGGGTGGTACAACCGCTGGGTGGGTCGATTCCGCACTCACGGTGTCTGGACCTACTGGTGCGCACAAACCGGTCCCACGTTGGAAATCACACTCCGCGATGAGCAATATGGAGCGCTCATCCTCTCGGTGGATAATCCGCGGGAGTTGGCAGCGGAAATTAACGATCTGGGTGTTTCGGGAACGTAGACCTGTGCTCTGCCCTGGTTGACTACTGCCTGCGGAAGACGAAAATCAACACGCGCATCGCGAGGATGAAGGCCAACACCAGCAGGAAATAGCCCATGAACTGGTAGACACCCATGTTGGCGACGAGCATGGGACCAGTATCCTGACTGATCAATGCTGTGGCCATGAGGCCGCTGGCGGCCGCCAGCACGGTGAGCAGTAACTCCTGCATCAGGCTGTGCACCATGCGGTGATCCTCCGGTGTGCCCACCGAGCCGACATTCATCGTCCATCTCCCCTCCTCCATCGCCGCCGCCAGGCGATCGAGACGACGAGGCAGGCGCTGGATGATCGGCAGCAATCCGACAAGCTCCTCGGTGAGGAGATCCCGAATGCTGGCCGGTCGTAGCAGATCGTGCATGTAGCGCTCCGCAAAATGCCTCGCCTCGGCAACGATGTTGTAGCCGGGACTCAGCCAGGTGAGTGTCCCCTCGATGGTGCCGATGGCGCGTAAGGCCGCTGCCAGTTGTGGCGGCATCGAGAGTCCATTTCGCGCGATCATGCCAAAGAGATCCCCCACAGCCTGGGAGCCAACGGTCGCACCCGGCACCACATGGGTGGTCATGAACGCACCCATATCGCGCTCAATACGGCGCTGATTCAGATCGTCTGGCACATCAACCATGGTGAGGAGCGCATCGGTGGCAGAAACCGGATCGCCGAATCCCCAGGCGATGAGCATACGAATGAGCGCCTGACGGGTGATCTTGTCGATGCGGCCGATCGAGCCGAAATCGAGCAGCGTCAGACGGCCATCATCAAGCAACATAATATTGCCGGGATGCGGATCGGCGTGGAAGGTACCAAGCACCATCATCTGATGAAGCAGTGAATCAAAGATGGTCTGCGCCAGCTGCTGTCGATCACCGCGAATGGTGTTGCTATCCACTCGACTCAGGGGCACACCGTGCATTCGCTCCATCACCAGCAGGCCGTTGGTGCAGAACTCAGCATAGACGTGCGGGATGAGGGTATCGCCGGGGCGGGCGCCAGCCGCGATCACGCTCATATTGCGCGTTTCCACAGTGAGATCGATTTCCTCACGCAAGGCGGTGGCGAATCCGGCGATGAGTGAGCGCACACCCATTTCCCGCGCCCAGGTAGTGCTGCGCTCGAGTTGGGCGGCCATGCGATCCAGGATATCCAGATCCTGATCGACCTGGCCCTGAATACCGGGTCGACGCACCTTCAGCACGACCTCTTCACCGGTGAGGAGATGCGCCGTATGCACCTGGGCAATCGATGCTGATGCGAGCGGTACTTCGTCGATATCGGCGAAGACTTCATCAATGCGCTTCCCGCCCAGCTGACCGAGGATGGTCTGCTCCACCTCCGTCCATGGCAACGGGCGGGCCTCGGTTTGCAATGTGCTGAAGGCGGTGACGAATTCAGGCGGAAGCAGATCGCGTCGGGTACTGAGGATTTGCCCGAGCTTGATGAAGGTGACACCGCTCTCGCTGAGGGCATCGCGCACCTTACCCGCGAGGAAGGCGCGACCTTCCGCGCTGCGCATTTCCGAGCGATTGCTGCTAACTGCTCCCAACGAGATACCGTGTCTGAAAAGAATCCAGGTGATTTCCACATAGCGGCGAGTGCGGCGGACCCAACGGCGGAACGCCCGGGCGATATACATCGGCCCCGGAACGGTACCGCTGGGAATCAGGGCCTCAGCAATGACGAGAAAGACCATACCGATGAGGATGGCGATAACCATTCCGAGCAGGACGATCCAGAGCCCGGGAAAGACCTGGGTATCGTCGAGCGCCGATGACTCCGAGTAGGTACCTGGCAGCGCGTTGATGATCGGGTTGACCAGCGAGAAGGTGATAGCGGCGGCGATGATGAGCCGCGGCCAGCTGAAGGCAACACCGAGCAGACCACGCAACACCCAGGCAAATGCCACGAGTGTGACGATGGTGAACATGGCCACCAGGATGAACTGGATGAAACTGGTCATGATGCTCCTACGAGTCGCAGCGATTCATTGTGCTGATAGTACAGGAGATATGTCGCGGAAATGTATCGCCATGAGGGATTCGGCGTAGCCTCGGGCTTTATGCCCGGGGATAGCCCGGCCTCCCTGCCGAGCGCATTTCATGTCGTAAAAGATCTCCGGGCGTAGCATCTTGGACGCGCTGCGCGCGGGGGTCCTTCGCGGGTTTCGCCCCTCAGGATCCAGCACTGGCGTAGTGGCGGACCGAATTGTTCCACCACCAGCGTAAGAGCATTACCACCAGGCAAGTGAATGCCACCGTCAGCAGCACGGTATCCCAGCCAGTGAATCCCCGCAGGGCATCCATTGGCACCGTGGTGACAAAGGCGACCGGGACGATCGCGGTGAGGACAAAGCGGATAGCGCCGGGATAGAAGCTGATCGGGTATCTGCCCATATCAGCCACATCCTGCAGCATCCAGTTCAACCCATCGATGGTCGTGACGCGAAAGGCGATGTAGCTCCCACCCAGAATTGCTGCGTTCAACAGAATCATTCCGCAAATGAATATGGCCATGGTTTGCACAAAACTTGTCAAACCCACAGTCACATCCGATCGTGCCACGCCAATAGCCGCTACCAGCATGCCTATAAGCACATTGACCATCTGCGGCAGGGTCACGAATCGGCAGGCGACATAGAATTGCGCATTCACGGGGCGAATCAGGACGAGGTCCAGATCCCCATTCTGGATGTCAGAAGACAAGCGATACGCGCCACCACTCGCGAGCAGCTCATGGACACCGATAGCAGTCCTGAAAAATCCAACCAATGCGATCGATTCCGCCCGACTCCATCCAGAAACTGCACTGGTAAAAGAGAAGATCAGAAGCATCGGCAAAATGGTCATGAAGGTTTCAAGAATTGCGACTACGGCCAGCGTCAAGAAGTTGGCCCGATAGTGCGTCTCCCGGGCGACACTAAGTCGCCAGAAGTGCACCCATATCCGAAGATGTGTTCGTAACATGATCAGGCTCCGATTCCGGAATAGGCATGAAGCCCACGTTGCCAGGTAAACCGACACACCATCACAATCGCGACCAACCAGGCAAACTGCAGGACAAAACCTGCCACCAGCTGCTGAGACGAGAGATCGGTGAGTAACACCTCCAGCGGAAAGCTCATGGTGAAGCGGAAAACCTGAATATCCAGAAATGTGGTAGCCCATGCCGGATAAAGTGCCAACGGTACCAGTTCGCCGCTGAGCGCCATAGCGATTACGTGACGACTGCGCGCGATGCCGGAGTTCTCATCCATCCAGAATCCAAGCGAGCCGATGGTTGTTGTCAGACAGAACTCGAGGACGAACGCACCCACCAGCGCGGGTATGAATAACAGCCATCGACTGATCTCGGTGGGCAACGCGAACTGATCGCGATAAAACCACCAGATCACGCCCAACATTGGCAGAATGGTCGACATCTTAACGATCTTCTCGGAGAAGTTATTGGCCAGAAGATTGAGTATGTAGCTTCCCGGACGTGCCAGCCAGGCGTTCAGTTCGCCTTTTCTGATAACCTGAGCCAGAAATTCGCTGTGCCATGTGGAAACCAGAGTCCGCACCACTGCCAACATCAAGTAGTAGGTGACAATGAACTCTCGATCTACCGGGAGATCACCGCCGCTTTCACCAACACGCAACCAGATGAAAAGACCAACCATGATGCTGACTACGGTGCTGACCATATAGACGGCAAACTGCGTGCGGTACATAAGAGAGCCAACCAGCTCGATTGAGGTCAGACGTCGCAAGACGCGCAGTTGAGAGGCCGGTGTCATGACCGCACCTCCCCACCATTGGTGAAGAAGTCCCGCAGCACATCATCCAGATCGGCATCGTTAACCGAGAGATCCTGGATATCACCAAGCGCGCCGAGGTGCTGAAGCAACCCGGCCAACTCCTCCCGCAGCGACTCGATCACGAGTACGGTGCCGTCCTCATCCTCGAAGCGTGCACCCTCAGGGCATTGCTCCGCGGAAACAGGAGCCGCGTACGCCACACGCACGAGCTTGCGCGGCTGCATACGCTGCACCAGATCCGGCAAGCGGCCATCGAACTGGATACGGCCGTGATCGATCATAATCACCCGTTCACAGAGCGCCTCGATATCGTCCATATCGTGACTGGTAATGATGATGGTGGTGCCTCGGGTGCGGTTCAGCTCCGCCAGAAAGGTGCGCACATTTGCTTTGGCAACCACATCCAGACCGATCGTGGGTTCGTCCAGAAAGACGATCTCCGGTCGGTGTAGAAGCGCCACCATGAGTTCCATGCGCATGCGTTGACCGAGACTGAGCTTGCGTACCTGTACGTGGAGCAGATCGGCGACGTCCAGCAGCTGCGTGAGTTCCGCCACGCTTTCCTGAAAGAGATCATCGCTGAGGCCATACATATCCTTATGCAGCAGCAATGTATCCATAGGTGTGACATCCCACCACAGCATCGTCTTCTGGCCCATTACCAGACTGATGCGACGGAGGTATTCGGATGCGCGCTTCTGCGGAATGTGCCCGAGTACAGAAAGCTCGCCGCTGGTGGGATAGAGCAATCCGCTGAGCATTTTGAGCGTGGTGGTTTTGCCAGCACCGTTCGGACCAAGGAAGCCAACGACCTCGCCGCGGCGGATCGCGAAAGAGATAGCATCGACGGCCAGCCGCGTTTCCATCTGGCGATGGAAGAGGCTCTTGATGGCGGCAATGAGACCGCTCTGTTGTTGGTGAAATGTGTAGGTCTTGGTGAGGTTCTGGACGCGGATAACCGCATCCACCTGAGGATCTGATTGCATGGCAATCTCCGTGTAGATTCCTGAACAACGCAAAATCGCCGCACCGATTATGGTGGCGACGTGTGTGCATTCCAGGCCCATCTTCGGAAATGCCGAGGGTCTGTGAGCGCAGCGACGGATGGGTCGTCGGCGCTAGTTACGTGATGCCATGATGTCCCTTGCAGACGTGCCCCGGGCCTGGTGCCCGGGGCGAAGATCGCTCAATCTAGAACGGAAGGTGCTTCTTCAGATCATTGACGGAATCGAAGGTCTCATCCGGCAGCTTCTCGGCGGCCATGACCAGCATCTCGGATGCCTTGTTCTCCTTGAGAATCTTGATGATTCCGGCACGATCAATCGGGAACTGCAGCTTGGTCAGATCGTCAAGACCGAGATCACCAAGCTGGCCCTTGATATCCTCAGCGTCGATTTTGCCATCGCCACCGGTGACATCATTGAAGATTTTCTTGAGCTTATCCATCTATGTTTTCCTTTCGCGCGTATTCGGGCAAAAAAGCGAGCGGTTCGCCTCCGACCCAATGCCGATAGTATACAGTCAACGTTGATACCAGTCAGCCTGCCAGAACGCTGTCAGATCTCGCGTAATGCGATATCCGAGCGCATCCAGCCTCCAGGGAACGTGATCTCTGCGGCAGCCGCATATGCCTCAGATCGCGCAGTAGCAAGATCATCGCCAAGCCCGACCACGCAGAGCACACGCCCACCATCGGTCACCACACTATCACCGGCCCAGGCGGTACCGGCATGGAAAACAAGCGCCTTACCAGCATTCTCCAACCCAGAGATCACCTCTCCTTTGGGATAGCTACCAGGATACCCTTCGCTCGCCAGTACTACCCCGACCGCGGCTCCAGCGGCAGCGGGTCGCTGCTGCTCCGCCAGATTCCCGCTCGCCACCGCGTGCAGCAGCACACCCAGATCTCCATCAAGCGTTGGCAAAACCACCTGGGTTTCCGGATCACCAAAGCGGCAGTTGAACTCGATGACCTTCGGTCCATCCGTCGTCATCATGAGACCAGCGAAGAGGATGCCTTTCATCGGCGTATCTCGCCGCGCCATCTCGGCAATGACGGGATCGAGGATCTCCTGCTGGATACGCGTCATCATGGCAGCATCCACCAGCCGTGTGGGCGTGTAGTTCCCCATACCGCCAGTGTTCGGGCCAAGATCGTTATCGTGGGCGCGCTTGTAATCGCAACTGGGTTGGAGTGGCCAGATGGTGGTGCCATCGGAAAGGCAGAGGATCGATACTTCCTCTCCGACCAGGCGTTCCTCAATGACGATGGTGTGCCCGGCATCGCCCATGCTCCCACCAACCAGCATCTCCTCAAGCGCGGTAAGAGCCTGATCTTGCGTATCAGCCACAACCACGCCTTTGCCAGCGGCCAGGCCATCGGCCTTCACCACAACACCAGCAGTGGTGAGCAGCTCGGCAATAGCAGCCTGCCCTTCCGCCATGGTAGCGACAGTGCGACTACGCGCTGTGGGAATGTTGGCTATAGCCATGACATCGTTGGCGAAACTCTTGCTCGCCTCCAGCTGCGCTGCTGCCTGGGTCGGACCAGCGACGAGGAAGCCGGCAGCCTCCAGCGCATCAGCAAGGCCGGCCGCAAGCGGATCCTCAGGGCCAACAACAACGAGATCGATCGCCTGATCGCGCGCAGCCCCGACAATGCCCGCCGTATCCATCACACCCACAGGCAGACAGGTGGCGATGGCTTCGATACCCGGATTACCCGGTGCGCAATACAGCGCATCCACGACAGAGCTCTGACGGAGCTTCCAGCAGATAGCGTGCTCACGTCCGCCCTTGCCCACCACCAATACCCGATAGCCCATGTTGTTCTCGCTTTCCATGAGATTGTGTTGAATTACCGGACGATCGACCGGTGATGCTCGTATACTGCCAGTGCAATCGCACCCGCGCGCGGCGCGGAGGTGTCAGACGATTCTGTACGGAACCAGTGCGAGAACATTTGTCGACGCGCACAGCGCACAGTTCTGATTGAAAGGATACGAAATGGCCTACGAACTTTCTCCTGCGGATACCCGTGTATTCCTCTTCCACAGCAAAAATGGTGCTGCGGATGGTGCCATGGATAACGTGAACACGTGGCTGGGCAAGGATCGCGCGGGCACACCGTACAGCAATCTGAAGGTTCGCGATATCAGCGTGACCCCGGATGGTGCCGGTGGAGTCTTCACCACGGTCGTTTGCACGCTGGGCAAGCTGAGCGCCGGTGGCGTGAGTGGCGCCCGCGATCGGATGATCGAAGAGTAATCTCTCCGGAAGCGAACGACCCGAACGGCAGATGACCGTTCGGGTCGTTTTGTTGTTTTCTGGTGTCTGAGGGGAAGCGTAAACGCGTACCCATCGGGAAGACGGTCATAGGCAGGACTACCAATCATTCGGCTGATTCCTCGCCTGCGGCTTCGGAATGACGGGCAATCTCGCTATATTCCGTGGCTACTGCTCGTTCGGCTGATTCCTCACGTGCGTTGGGAATGACGTCACGGGCACCTCGGCATGCGTCTACCTGGTGTTATTGCTGGACGGTATCCGGGCTGAGATTATCGGCCTCGAGATTCTCCTGGCCGAAGAAGAAGGCTTCCATCTCCTGGCGGAGCATACGGCGGGTCTCCGGATCGGCCGGATTCAGGCCGTAGTGATTAATGATCGTGGTGAGGTGCGGCTTCCACAGTTCGTATGCCTCTGCAGAGACGTTCTCGTAAATTCGTTCGCCCAGGGCGCCCGGGAACGGCGGCTCCTCGAGACCTGGCAGATCCTTGCCCAATTTCACGCAATGTACAGTGCGACTCATGAGAACTCCGTAACAATATATGCTGCCCGGTGTGGCAGCATCCGTAGGGATTCTACCAAACACCGGGCAGCATGCTCAGAAATGCGCTACGGGAAGACGATGCTGTCCTCGATCTCCAATCGGAAGCGTCGCTCGGAGGTGAACTGATCGTATGGCACATCCTGAATGACGATGACATACGCGTTCTGATCCGGTATTTCCTGGCAGCCGATGTAGTAGGTCATCTTTGTGCCATCCGCACTCTCGTAAACGAAGTTCGCAAATGCCTGATCACCATATTCACCACGGAAATCAGTGCCAGTTGATGTCTGATCCAGGGTAAGATCAAGCCCGCTCTGGGCGGCAGCGTAATCCACACAGGCATCCAGATCCTGGAAGCTTTGATCGATCGCCCAAACAGTGACGGTGCTGGTGCCATTGTTCAGCACCACGGTTTCATCACCCGCGGTGTCATCCTCGCTCACCACGGTCCATTCGAGCGGTACATCCATCGTGAACCCATAATTCGGGCTGGTGTACACGGTGCCATCGACTGCGGTGCTGATCTCGGCGCGGGTGGTGTCATCGTTTGTGCTGAGCTGCGTGGTCGTGCTTTCGGCAAACTGCACGGTATCTGTGACATCCAGCCCCGCATCAAGAGCATCGTTATAGGTGTCCGGATAGCTGCTCAGCAGCGTGATCAGAACAGCATCGTGCCCCGGAATCGGCTGACAACTGATGTAATCCACGAGGGCTGTGTCATCGTACTTGAGGGTGTAGACACCCCAACTGAGGTCTTCTCCGAAGTACTCGAGGCTATTGCCATCGGCGCCGGTGGCTACAACCCAATTGGTAATGGAATCCACTTCGGTAGCGTAAAACTCTGCTTCTCCCTGGAGGCAGGCCTCCGGATCAGCACCGTAACCATTCCATGCCCACACAGTCAGCACGGCATTGTCACCATTGAGGCGGATGCCATCCAGATTGTCGTCCTGGAACACCGTATCCTCGCTCCAAATGTCACCGTCGTACTGGATGGCGTACCCAAAGACCGGACCGGTGAAGCTGATGAGACCATCGTCCGTGACAGCCTGAGTGGTGGCTTCGGGAGTTGCAGCGCGTGAGGAACGGATCGATGTCGACTCGGCCGTGGCTTCTCCGGTGAGATCCTCTGCAGTGGCGGAGTTACCGATTGGTTGAGCGGTAAGCACCGGGCCACCGTTAACCGTGATTTCGTTTTGCACAAATCCAACAGCGGCTTCGGAGCTATCGACCGTGGTTGTGAGAACGATCTGCAATTTCACATCATTGACGCTCTGCACCTCAATCTGCCGCCAGGTACCATCCTCTTTCTGGTAGGCAGCGCCGGGTACATCCGTGGTGCTGGTGTCCTCGGCAAGTGTCTCACCTGGGTTCGCAGCGGTGAGTGTGGCGCTCTCTGTGCGACTATCCCAGATGCCAATCTCAAGGCGGACATCGTCTCCACGCTTGAGAACGACACCGGATCGCAGATCGCGGATAACAGTCCAGTCATCAGTCCAGTTTACGGTGATGTTGTAAACATCGTTGGTGAAGGTGTTACCATCCACCGCCGCGCTGGTGGTCGTGAATCCCGCGAGGGATGAGAGCAGGAAGAGGAGTGTAATAGCGACATTCCGGGAAGTTTTCATGGGCGTTCCTTACATGGCCAAATGCACCGGCCATATCACTAGTTGGCGAACTCCAGGGTATCCATAATCTCCAGCACAAGATCAAGCTGGGCGTTGTAATCTTCCGGGCTGGTGGTAAGCATCACCACCACGACTGCATCTTCACCGGGGATCGCCTGGCAATTGACGTAAGCGACACGGGATTCGCCATCGTAGGTAAAGGTGGCAACGACCCAGGCTTCAGTATCCCCCAGAGAAATCATTTCATCGCCATTTGCACGCGTAGCGATCTGCCAATTCTTGATAAGCTCATTGCCATCGACATAGGCTTCAGCACCCTGGGTGATACAGGCAGAGACATCTGAACCATATCCCTCCAGCTCCCACACCGTGAGCACGCTGGTGTCGCTCTGGAACTCGGCATAGCTATTGGCACTGTCTTCATAACTGTCTGCGAGTGTCCATACTTCCGGATCGTACTGAAGAGTTGCACCGTAGATCGGGCTTGTATATACACCGGCCCCGTCAGTGGAAGACGAGGTTCGAGTCGTGCGCGTACTCCCGCTGGATGATGATGCTTCAGTGGCTTCCTCCGTGCCGGTCGAGCGTGTACTACGGCTGCTACCAGAGGAGGTCGATTCGGTCGCCTCTTCAGTGGCTTCTTCCGTGCTGGTCGAGCGCGTGCTACGACTGCTGCCAGAAGAGGTCGATTCGGTCGCCTCTTCGGTGGCTTCTTCCGTGCCGGTCGAGCGTGTACTACGGCTGCTACCAGAGGAGGTCGATTCGGTCGCTTCTTCAGTAGCTTCTTCCGTGCCGGTCGAACGCGTGCTACGGCTGCTGCTGGTGGAAGAGGTGGTTTCTTCTGTGGCGACGTCAGTTGAGGTGGTTTCGGCATCGCCGAGTGGTTCGCCCGTCAGGACCGGACTGCCATTAATGGCAATGGTCTCCTGCGCAGTGGCGACAAGATCATCGAACCCCAAGCTGGGTCCCCAAATGGTTACAACAATACCGGTCTTTCCATCGTCGAACATGTAGAGTTCCGCGCGTTCGATCGACCCATCTTCTTCAATCACCGTATAGGGAACATCGGCATCGAGATCCTCATCGGTGATATTCGCAGTCGCATCCGGATCGATCATGTCCTGCGGATCAATCAATGTCGCATTGAATCCGGTGAACATAACGAAGGACTGACCGTCTATGGAAAAGAGCGTCATGATATCGAGCTGGCCCTCAGTGACCAGGCTAAAGGCTTCATCCTGAACCCAATCGTCAGACCAGGAGATGACATAACCCAGCGAACTCTCGTATTCATTCGTGGTTTGAGCCGATGCGCCAAGGGGCACCATGGCAAACACGAAGAAGAGCGCTGAGAGAAGATGTAGAAGTAACCGACTGCGCATGGTGAACTCCTCAATCCGCGAAGGCGTTTGATGCTATGGAGACGATAGACATATCACTCAGGTTCCGATGCTGATCATATTGTAGAGATCGGCTCGAGAATGTGGTGGTTAGCTTCCATAGAGATTGGCGCCAAATCGGGTACAGTTCTGTTTGGAATGCCGCGCCAAAACCAATGATGATGCGGCAGGGAGCAGATACATGCGACGAGTGTTCCGCCAGCGTGGCGATCGACACAACGAACCGATCATCCTCACCGAGCGGCATCAGCAATTGCTCGAGCAGGAACAGCTCATTCTGGCCAAGCTCCGGGAATCGCTGGTCGATTTTCCGGCTGCTCAGGAGGATCTGGATTCGCTGGATTTTGCCGTTGAACAGCTGGATGAACTCTTTCTGCTGGTAATCGTTGGCGAGTTCAATGCTGGCAAGTCCGCGTTTATCAACGCGCTTGTGGGACAGATGGTTATGCCGGAAGGCGTTACGCCTACGACAGCGGTGATCAATCTGCTGCGCTATGGCGATACTGTCAGCGAAACCGTCCATGCCGATGGCGTGATCACGCGCACGTTCCCCGCCGATTTCCTCCGCGAGATCACGGTGGTAGATACCCCGGGCACGAATGCGATCATGCGCGAGCATGAACAACTGACGCAGGGCTTTGTCCCCCGCAGTGATCTCGTGCTCTTTGTGACGTCGGCGGATCGTCCCTTCACCGAAAGTGAACGCGAGTTCATGGCGCAGATTCGGGAGTGGGGCAAGAAGATCGTCATCATCCTGAACAAGATTGATCTGATGCGCGATGAAGCAAGTCGGGAGCAAGTCACCCGCTTCGTGCAGGAGAAAGTGCAGGAGTTCCTGGGATTCCGCCCCGAAGTCTTCCCGGTGAGCGCACTGCTGGCGCAACAGGCCAAGGAGATCGAGGAGCGGAATCCGACCGAGAGCGAACGCTTGTGGCAGCAGAGTCAGTTCGAAGCGCTGGAAACCTATGTATTGCAAACGCTCGATGAAGAGCAACGCATCCGCCTGAAGCTGCTCAATCCATTGGGAATAGCCGATAACCTGAGCGAACGCTATCTGAAAGCCACCAGGGATCGGTTGGCGGTCATCGCTGACGATTTGCAGACGATCGACAATATCGAGCGACAACTTGGTCTCTATACCACCGATATGCGCAAGCAGTTCGAGTATCACCTCACGCGCGTAGAGAACATCATTCACCGCATGAACGAGCGCGGCGATGCCTTCTTCGAGGAGACGATTCGTCTGGGTCGAGTCTTCGATCTGATGAATTCGGATCGGATCAAGGCTGAGTTCGCGAACAAGGTGATCGGTGATACCGAACGCGAGATCGATACCACGATTGATGATCTGATCGACTGGATGGTGGAGCAGGATCTGCGCGTTTGGGAAGCGGTGAACGAATATGTTGACCGTCGCCGCTTGAACAAATATGCCGAAGAACTAATTGGCGATGTTGGTACGCAGTTCAAATATGATCGCCGCTCGATGCTGGAAAGCGTGAGCAAACGCGCGCAGGAAGAGGTAGATCGGTACGATGCTGCTCGCCATGCGCACGAACTCAGCCTGGGTGTGCGTAATGCCGTCGCCACCGTGGCCGTGGCCGAAGCTGGCGCGGTCGGGCTGGGTGCGCTGGTGGTTGCGGCCGCAAGCACGGCGGTTGTGGATATCACCGGGATTCTGGCTGCCAGCGTGCTGGCTGGTGTGGGACTCTTCGTGTTGCCGATCAAACGACGGAATGCGCGCAAGGAATTCCACCAGCGCAGCGACGAGCTGGAGGGTCGGTTGATGGATGTAATGCGCGAGCAGTTCGAAAGCGAGTTGCAGCGCTCGGTGGCGCGGATTGCCGATGCCCTCAGCCCCTATACACGCTTCGTCCGCAGCTCGCAGGACAAGTACGAGACGCTGCAGCGGGATATCAGCACATCACAAAACGATCTCCGCGGTATCCGCCACGCGGTTGGGCTGGATCAGGGATAGGCCACATTCCCGAAGCAGTGCAAACATTTTGTGCAAGGGATGCTTGCACTATTGACGTCGGGTTACATAACTCGGTGAGATATCACAATCGCTAAAGCATTCTTCATAGAACTTGATCATCGATCTCTGGGAATTTGCATCTCTGTCGGTAATGGCGACCTTCATCGCCCCAGAAGGCACGTTAGGCGCCGATCATCCGCCATAAGTCGACAAGGGCCGCCCAAGCCATCGGCGGCTCTTTTTTCAGAGACTGCCGTAGGGCAGGAATAGCAATCACGGTTCGTACCTAAACGATCCTTGACATCAGGCTGAATCGGTCGTATCATCGCTTACGAAACGTAATAAGGTTACATCGAGTGTGATGTAGCTTTCGCCCAACAGAGAAAGAAAACGACTCATGGTTCAGTTGAAGATCGATACCGTCCATTCCTCCATCTCCTTTGTGGTCAAGCACATGATGTTCGCCAAGGCACGCGGCACCTTCGGCAGCTGGTCCGGCGAGATCAACTTCGATCCGGAGAACATTGCCAGCAGCTCGGTAAATGTCACCATCGATGCCACCAGCATCAGCACGGGCGAACCGAATCGCGATGCCCACCTGAAGAGCCCGGATTTCTTCGGTACCGAAACCAATCCGAACTTCACCTTTGTCTCCACCAGCGTTGAGCCGGATGGCGATGACTTTGTTGTGCATGGCGATTTCACGATGAACGGCATCACGAAGCCGGTCGATCTGGAAGTTGAGTACAACGGCAACGGTACCAGCCCGATGGGCACCGAAGTGTACAGCTTCAGCGCCGAAGCAAAACTGAATCGTAAGGACTTCAATGTCAACTGGAATGCCCCGGTCGAGGCTGGCGGATTCCTGGTCGGCGACGATGTCAAGATTGAGATTGAGATCGAGGCCAATCCGGTCTAGATTGATCGCAGGAAGGGGCGCGGACGATGATGTCCGCGCCCCTTCTGGTTTTCACGGAACAATACGATCCCTCCTACATGAGAGCCTTCGCCATAATCAGACATGGATTCGATGGATCCCACAGATCCGGCAATACCATCAGCCGTCGAAAACCAAGGGCGCGATAGAAGGCTCGCGTTTGCGCGTATTCCGGACTGGGGTGCAAATCCGCAAGCGTCTTCACGCTGAGCAGCTCGCAGCCATCAGCGCGCAACACCTCTTCCAGGCGGTTAACGAGTGCGCGACCAATACCAGCACGATGATGGGAACCGGCAACCGCCATCCAGCTAATTTCGGCACTTTCGGGAAAGGGTTGGTCGTAGGTCAGGTAGCCGACGACGCTGCCATCGATCTCGGCGACGACCCCGCGATGGGTGTGTAGGTATCCACGCGCCTCAGCGAGCCCTTCTTCGATACCGAACCAGTCGGGTAATGATCGATTGATCGCATCGCACGCTGTGCTATCGGCGGATGTAAGGGAACGAATGATAATGGGCATGACATAACCTCAGGAGAATCACAAATCGACAGATAGGGATGTGAGGTATCACGCAGTCATGCAACCAGTGTAGCGGATGTATCAGCTTGTGCGATCCAGTCCGGCGGTGCGGATACGGTAGGCTACTACCATAGCCGTCGGGTACAGGATCCGGTCTCACGGCATATACAAGGAGCAGGACCATGCGCAGACATCTTGCCAGCATTCTCATCACTTTCGCGCTGATCGCACCGCTATCCACAAACGCATATGCCCAGAGTGGCGATGCTACCTGGCTCAACAATCTCGATGGCTTGCAAACTGCTATCGGTCGCTCCTGGACAGCACCTATCAACTGGTCAACCACGGAATCAGTAGTCGACATCAATGATGAAGGCACGCCGATTGGAGAGGCGATATCCAGCAGCACACCCATGCCGTCGGCATCTGACGACATTGTCACGATGAGCGCGCTGATCTATGAGTTTGATACTCCCGAGCATGCAGCCAACGGACTGAAGTTGCTCAATGCGGATCAAATGCAACAAGTGGAACGAGATCCTCGAGCACCAGCGATCAACGAGTTCTCACCTGAAAATTTGGGTGATCTCGCCTACGGTCACGAAGGCTCCTACGACGTATCCATGGCGGATGGTTCCACACTTGAGCTGGCGGTGGTCTATCTGATGGTGCAGGATGGCAATCTTGTCTACCAGATTTTCGGACAGTTCCAATCGGGGGATCATGTTGCAATCAGTACCGACGCCGTTGCACAAATGATCGCCGCAGATACGAGCGATGCTGAAGCGATCTACGACATGAATGGTGCTTCCACTGGTGGTCTCTGGGAAAAGCTGAATGCGATCACCATTGAGCTGCCTGAGGGCAGCAGTATCTACGATCTCGAGATCTATCCGGTCGCTGACGATGCTGTTATGGGGAGCTCCGTGATCGTGCCGGCGATTGGTTTGAGCGATCTCGCGGCAGTCCCAGGCTTGAGCAGCAGCTGGTATGCCGCCTATGAGGGTCATGTGCTCACCGAGCTTGCGGGCACCCCTGGGGCGGCTGATGGTGTCTTTAGTATCGAGTTGTGGATCCTGGAGTTCGATAATCCCACCGACGCCACTGCAGCTGCATTCAGCATGAACGATGCCCTCAACGAACCGCTCGGTATCCTCACTACAGAGGACAGCGGCTTCGGCGATGGCGAGACCACTGGTCTCACATTCGTCAATAGTGGCTTCGTGCGTGATAACGCGCTGCCAGCGGGCGATGCCGCCACCGTTGTCGCTCTCGATGGCAATATGCTCTACGCTGCTCGCGTCTATGCGAGTGGTCCGGCACCAACGCCAATCGCGAAGGATCTGGTGGCATCCATGCAAACCACCGAAGCGGGTGCGGAAGATACCAACGAGCCCAATCTCGCCAGTGGCGGTATGTGGGAGAAGTTTCCGGAATCCGGTAGTGATGCGGTCTTTGGGCTCGAACTCACCACGCAGGAAATCATCACCCCGGAAGCTACACCGGCAGGAACTCCGCGGGGATAGTTGGCATAAAACTGACCCATTTTCTCTGGTATGCCCTATTATGGGGTCTCTGGTGGAACCCACGGTGGGCCACCCGCGTTATCACCTGTGGATGCCACACAGAGCGTGTGCATCTGATTGAGAAGATTAGGGCAGAAGGACTGTCCGTAAACCAGGGAGTAGACACATGGTTAAGAAGTTGACAGCGCTCTTCGCGTTGATGCTTGCGCTCGGTATGTCGATTATGCCAGTAGCCGCACAGGAGCTGGATGCCGATGCATACGCTGATCTTGGTTTGGAAAGCGCATATTCCCGCCTCTATATCGCCGATGGCACGGCGACGAATGCCGACCCCAATCTCCTGGGTGTGATGGCAATCGGCTTCCACTTCGATAAGGCCGATACTGCCGAGGATGCATTCGAAGAATTCACCTGTGGATTCATTGGTGGTTTCATCGGCGTTGATGCCGCCGATTGCGATGGCCTCAACGAGGACGGCACCGTCACGGTCGATACCGATATCGCCATTAGCGATGATCCAGCCATCGAAGCGATTGGTACCGCCGATTTCAGCGGCACATCCATGCCAATGACGCTGCTGGCCGTGCAGAGCGATGAGAATATCTTCATGGTGATCAATCTTGGCGTTGCCGAGAGCCAGAGCGCTGATGCGCTCGGCGGATTCCTCGCCGATGCCGAAGCCGTTGATACCGAGGTTGAGTTCAATGCGGATGGCACATCCACCGGTGGCTTCTTCGATATGCTGCCGCAGGATGGTGACAAGGAGATCGAGGGTCTGGCTCCAAGCATGGATACCGACTTCCTCAACTCAAGCGCCACGCCAGCTGCGTAAGCATTTCGATTTGCAAACAGCAATCGATTGACGATTTCTGGGAGCCCACCCTGATATGACCGGGGTGGGCTTCTGATTTGAGACTGGGGGATTATCTCTATGAAGCGTTTGTTCCTGATGTTGTCACTGCTGCTCACTGTCGTCTTTTCGGTGCAGGGTGCCGCCGCGCAAGTTGGCGCTGGCGAAGAACTCACCAATGCTGAGGATATTGAGGGGCTCTCCGCCGCTTACAGCCGCACCTATGCGGTTGATTACGAAGCCCTGATGGCATCGCCAAGTGCAACTGGCCTGGATACCGCGGCGCTGATGCAGAGCATTACCATTTTCGCCTACGTCTTTGATGACAACGATGCCGCCTCCGATTTCTTCAGCGATGCCAAGAAGCAGTACGAAGAGAGCCTGACTGAATCCATGGAAGGTCTCGGTGAGGTTACCGTTTCCGATCTGGAAGGTGTCGACAAGGATGGCCTCCAGGTCAGCATTGATATGGCCGATTTGGGCATGGCGATGAATGTTTCCGTCTTTATCGATGGTGACACCATCTTCATCGTGATGGTGATGGATGCAGATGTCGATGCCGCCAACGAGACTGCGGTCAATGTCGCCAACTACATCGCCGAAGCTGATGTCGATGACGAAGAGGTGACCTTCAACGAAGACGGCACCAGCACCGGTGGTGTTTTCGATCGCTTCCCGGAAAGCGGCAGCGATGAGGTCAATGGCCTGAATGTGGACTCCGATTCGGATCTCCTTGCCGAAGGGGCCGCGTAGCACCTACCTGGCATGATCCTGGATAACGGGCTGATTCCTGCGGGAATCGGCCCGTTTCCGTACCTGCGCCGTATACTTCCGAAGAACAATCTGCTCTTGCATCGGAAAGGCCGACCGTGAAACGCTTCGCTCCCCTGCTCGCCCTCTTTGCTTTCATCGCGCCCTCGCTTGTGGCCGCGCAAACACCCGAAGTTATTGCCGGTTTGCAGGTGATTGCCGAACGGCAATACGCTGCCGAAACCACGGGCACACTGGATACGACGCAGGATGCAGTCTATCTCGCCAGCGCCCGTGTCTACCTCTTCGATAATGAGGAATCAGCAAAACCGGTGTGGGAAACCCTGATCGCCGTGGAAGCGATCGAGAACGATCTCGGTGACGCCGCTGGCGATACGATCGTCCGCGATGATCTGGAGGATATCGGGGATCAGGCGGTGGCAATCAGTGTCGCAGTCGATCTCCAGGACAATCAGTCCGCTGTCTATCGCACGGTGGTCACCCAGCGTGGGGCGATGATTGTGACGGTGACGGTAATCGCTGGCTCGGAGGATTCCGCTGGCATCGTTGATACTATCGCGGCGGCAATGATCGCGCGGGATCCCACCACGGCGATCGCGAAATACGATGGCAATGGCAACTCCACCGGTGGGGTGTGGGATGTTTTTCTCCCGAAGGATGCAGAGGAACTCACCGGAATCACTGCGTATCTGGATAAGGAAACGCGCCCTGCCGGGAACTGACGGGTACAATACTTACGGATAGTAACGGATCGGTGCGCCCAATGCTGAGCGCGCTGCGGAAAGGTACTCAAAACCCTCATGACACACAGTACACATGTCACCACCGAGCAGGTTCAGCAGGTGCTCGGATTGGTGAAGGAACCAGCGACCGGCCGGAGTCTGGATGATCTCAAGCTGGTGACAGAAGTCGCCGTTGAGAATGGCAGCGTGCGTATCCACGTCGATTCGCTCACTCCCATCATCACGCACAAGCAGAAGCTGGAACGCGATATCCGGGCCGCGCTGGATACGTTGGGTGGCATCAGCAATGTCATCATCGATATGCGCAGCAAGGTTCGCCCGAGCGGAAGTGGTCGCACAGATGCCCAGCCGATTCCAGGCGTGCGGAATGTGATTGCCGTGGCTTCTGGCAAGGGTGGCGTCGGCAAGAGCACCGTGGCGGTGAACCTGGCCGTAAGCCTTGCCAAGGCAGGTGCCAAGGTGGGATTGCTCGATGCCGATGTCTATGGCCCGAGCATGCCATTGATGATGGGCGTCAATGAGCGTCCCCTCATGCGCGATAACAAGATCGTGCCGTTGCAGGCACACGGCGTGAAGGTGATGAGTATCGGCTTCATTCTGGATCCGAACAAGGCACTGATCTGGCGTGGACCGTTGGTAGCGCAGCTGATCAATCAGTTCCTGAACGATGTACTCTGGGAGGATCTGGATTATCTGGTGCTGGATCTGCCGCCGGGAACTGGTGATGTGCAGCTCACCCTGGTACAGAAGATTCCGATTTCCGGCGCGATCATCGTCACCACGCCGCAGGAAGTGGCGCTGGCTGATGCGGTGAAGGGTCTCAAGATGTTCCAGGAGGTGAAGACACCGATCCTGGGTATTGTCGAGAACATGAGCTGGTTCCAGCCACCGGGACACGAGGAGAAGTATCACATCTTCGGCGAAGGCGGTGGTCGGAAGACTTCCGATGAGAATGGTGTGGAACTACTGGCCCAGGTGCCGATTGAGATGGAACTGCGTTCCGGTGGCGATACCGGTGACCCAATGAGCCTCAGTCAACCGAATTCCGCCACCGCACGGGAGTTTATGGAGTTGGCGGAGAAGGTAGCGGTGCAGTTGGCCAATCAGTCGCTGGCGAAGCCCCGCAAGCCCACGATTATGCTGAAGACGGTGTAGAGCGGCATTCTCCAGACGTAGCCCCGCGGTTGATCCGCGGGGTTGGAGAGGGGCCTTAGGTATCTGGCCGTTGGTGATCCTGCCAATCGTTCGACTGATTCCTCGGGACACTCCAGAATGACGCCACGAACCCCGGAGTTTACCTCCGGGGCTACGATTGGTGACTCGGCAGCGGCTGCGGAATGACGCCGCCATCTACCTTCTGCTTTCACATATTCTTGCGGATACGTGGATCCATATAGTCCCGGACAGCGTCACCAAACATATTGATGCAGAGCACGATCACAGCCAGAGCGATACCGGGATAGAGCACCGTCCATGGGGCGATCTCCATGCTGGAGCGATTCTCGTTCAGCATGGATCCCAGGCTGGGTGTCGGTGGCACCGCCCCAAGACCGAGATAACTCAGGGCTGCCTCCATGGTGATGGCACCACTCATGCTCAAGGCCAGTTGTACAAGAATCGGGGCGGCGACATTCGGCAGAATGTGACGACGCAGGATCAAACCGGTAGTCGCTCCGCTCGCCTCAGCGGCGTGGACATACTCGATGTTCTTCACCGAAAGCGTGGAGCCGCGCACGATACGCGCGAAAATCGGTGTCTGCACCAACGCAATCGCCAGGACGATACTCCCGAATCCTGCACCAATAATCGAGACAATGAGAATAGCCAGAATAATACTGGGAAAGCTAAAGAGCACATCCATGACGCGCATGGTGATGTATTCCTGCCAGTGCCCAAGATAGCCAGCGATCAGGCCGATAACCGTGCCGCAGGCGGCGGCTACCAATACCGCGGCCACGCCAACCACCAGCGAAATGCGCGTACCAAAGAGAATGCGGCTAAAGATGCTCCGTCCGAACTTGTCCGTGCCCATGAGGCCGGCTTCGCCGGGTGGCTTTAAGCGATCAACGGGAGCCATCGCGACCGGATCGGGCAGATGCAACCATGGAGCCAAAAGCGAAAGCACCACGATGACCAGGAGAATACAGGCTGCGGCGCACGCAACCTTGTTCCGTGAAGCCAGCCGCCGCAGGGTCTTGCCGCGAGAGGGTGCCTTGGGCAGAGCGAGCTCATTCATGGTCGCCTCCTACCCGAATGCGTGGATCGACAAAACCGTAGACGATATCGGTCACCAGATTCATCAGCACAAAGGCGGCAGCGATAAACATGACGGTGCCCATCACCATGGGGTAATCGCGTTGATTCACCGCATCCAGCGCGAGGCGGCCAATACCGGGAATGGCAAAGACCTGCTCCACAATCACGGTACCACCCAGCATGTAGCCGGTTTGGATACCAACCACAGTGATGACCGGGATGAGGGAGTTCCGCAAGGCATGTCCCAGTACTATCCGACGCTGCTGCAAACCTTTGGCACGAGCAACGGTGAGATATTCCTTGCCAAGTTCTTCCAACATGGAGCTGCGCATCATACGCATGATGCTGGCGGCCAGGAGTGCGCCGAGCGAGATAACCGGCAGGATCAGCGAGCGCAGGTTCGGCCACAGACCATCGCCAACCGGAACAAAACCCGTTGTAGGAAGCACTCGCCATTTCGTGCTGATGAAGAGCACCAGCATGGTGGCGATGAGAAAATTCGGCACACTCAGCCCGATCAGGGCAAAGAGCCGCAAGACTGTATCCGGCCAGCGACCACGATGGAGCGCGGCCAGAATTCCCGAAGGAATCGCCAGCACCAACGAAACGATCGTCGCCAGCACAGCGAGCTCCAGCGTCACAGGTAGTCGACTCAGGATCTCGGACGTAACCGTATTACCACTCTTGAGGGACGTGCCGAAATCACCCCGGACCACATTCCCCAACCAGGTGAGGTATTGCAGCGGGATCGACTTATCCAGCCCATATTGCGCCACGATCTGCTGTCGCTGCTCGGGCGTGATATCCTGGCCGACACCCAGCAGGACATCGACATAGCTACCGGGAATAGCATGCATCGCGCCGAAGACGAGAATGCTCATACCGAACAACGTCGGTAGAAAAACCGTGATCAGGCGACGTGCGAGAAATGAAAACATGATGCGCTATCGATCAGTGCTCGCCACCTCTCCCGCTGGCGGGCACGATAGTGCGGAGTGTCGCCAGTAGGCAACACTCCGCACCCGTAGTTGCTGTTATTCGCCCACCGAGGTCAACGGCAGCGTTGTCCACGTCTGCGAGGCCGTCGGCGCGAAGCCGCTGACATTGGCGCTGGTGGCAAAATGACCGGTACGTGTAGCGATGAAGATCAGCGGTGCCTGATCGGCGATAAGAATCTCCGCTTCCCGGTATACCGCCTTGCGCTCCTCGTGATCGCTCAGCGTGCGGCCCTTCTCCAGCAACGCATCCAGATCCGCATTGCTGAACTGGAAGGCGTTCACCGAGCCGCCAGTGGTCAGGGCGGGATAGAGCGCGCGGTCAGGATCGTTGCCCGAGCCGTTGTAGCTGACAAAGCTCTGGAAATCGCGGGCGACCCATTTATCGATGAACGTGCCCCACTCGACTTGATCCAACTCGACGGTAACGCCGATTTGCTTGAGCTGATCCTGAATCACCAGGGCGATATTCACGAACTCGGTGCGATTCGAACCGACCGTGATGCTGAAGCTCAGATCACTGGCACCAGCTTCTTCCAGCAGCGCCTTGGCACCATCGAGATCGACCGTGTAGTTCGGCAGATCCTCGAGGGCGTTCGCCCAATCACCCATGGTGGGTGCGATTGGACCACTGACCTGGCCGGCGCCGAAGAAGACGCTATCGATAATCGCCTGCCGATCGATCGCCATGCTCAACGCCTGGCGTACCTGCACATTATCGAACGGGGCGACGGCGCAGTTCAGACCCAGCAAGTAGTAATCGGTGGATTCCTGCTCCAGTACCACGACGTTGCTATCGCTCTTGGCGGTATCGATGGAGACTGGATCCACCAGGCTGGTGAGATTGATCTCGCCGGTGCGCACAGCCGCGAGGCGGGCACTTTCATCCGGCATGATGTTGTAGCGGACACTGGCAGTGACGGGCTGGCCATCCTGCCAGTAACCATCGTGAGCCACCAGCGTAGTCTGCGTGTCCTTCACATGATCGCTGAGCTTGTAGGCACCGGTGCCAATGATATTGGTCTGGAAATCGGTATCTGGCAGATTCGGCAGAATGGCCGTGTAGCCAGCGGTGAGCACCGCCAAGAATGGACCATAGCTCTGCTTCAGCTTGAAGGTAACTGTGGCATCGTCCGTGGCTTCCACGGAATCGATTGGGGTGAACTGGCTGACCCAAACACTCCCGGTTTCCTCGCTCATGAGGCGATCGAAGGTGAACTTCACATCGGCCGAGGTCATGGGGTTGCCATTGTGGAAAGTAACACCTTGGCGCAGCTTGAAGACATAGGTTGTCTCGTCTGTCTGCTCCCAACTTTCGGCGAGAACGCCGAACGGCTGACCATCCTCATCAAAGCTGATAAGGGTTTCATAAAGTGCTGCCAGCAGCTCGAAGCTGGAGGTAGCGGTTACGAGGGCAGGATCCCAGCCGACTGCTTCCTCGGCCTTGCCGATGATGATCGTATCCGCACCCTGGGCGAGGATACGGCTGGGGATGGTGCAGAAACTACCGACAGCCATCGTGGCCGCAGCAGACTTCAGCAATGCGCGTCGATTCAGAGACATGTGTTGACTTCCTTTCTCTCAAGGCCGTTGACTGTATGCATCATGCGGTATGTCGGGTAGTCGTGCAAGATAGCATGCTGGAAGTTTGATCTCCGGGAGCATAATGGGTATAGGCATTGGTTCATGAGAAAGGACAATGAGATGAGCAACCATGACATGCCCCGACCAGCCGTAATGGACGAGTTGAGCGAAAGTCAGCTGCAGGAACTGGAGTTCCAGGCAGCGGAGTACGACCGCAAAGAGTTTCTGGAGATCGCCACGAATTACGGCTGGGACGATGAGACCATCGCCCAGGTATGGCGGTGGTTTGAGATTCAGAACAACTATCCGCTGGATATGTTGGATGAGTGATTAGGCAGTTCCCACAACCCTGTAACTCCTAGACGTGGCCCCGCGGATAAACCCATTCGTTCCGAGAAAATACCCATCAACGAGATCTCGCGCCTAACGGTAGACCCGCTCCTCGCCAGCGACGGGACGTCGCGGCGAGTCGGGCGGGTTCAAGTAGCTGTCCTGCATGGAATTCTGGAGCGGGTGGCGGAATTGACGCCCATCGAGTACTGGAACCCGGGCAACTCGCAGGCGCAAGCGCCTTGCGAGGCCCGAGTCTTGTCTATTCTGG
>JAGQGU010000061.1 GCA_020432165.1 Thermomicrobiales bacterium | reverse complement strand
CGTCTCCGCACGTCAGATGGTGTCCGTCGCCACCGCGATGATCCCCTTCCTTGAGCACGACGACGCGAACCGAGCCCTCATGGGTGCGAACATGCAGCGTCAGGCTGTGCCGCTGCTGCGACCACAGAGTCCGGTGATCGGTACGGGTATGGAGTACTTCGTCGCCCGCGACTCCGGTCAGGTTGTCGTGGCACAGGAAACGGGCACGGTGGTGAGCGCCAGTGGCGATCGCATCGTTGTTCGCAATGACATCGGCGATGAGCGCATCTACACCATGCGCAAGTTTGTCCGCAGCAATCAGGACACCTGCATCAACCAGCGTCCGATCGTCCACGCTGGCGAACGTGTACTGGAGCGACAGGTTATCGCTGATTCCAGCTCTACCGATGGCGGCGAGATCGCACTCGGTCAGAACGTGGTGGTTGCGTATATGACCTGGGAGGGTGGCAACTTCGAGGACGCCATTCTGCTCAGCGAGCGCCTGGTGCGAGACGATGTATACACCAGCATCCATATCGAGAAGCACGAAGCTGAAGCCCGCGATACCAAGCTTGGTCCGGAAGAGATCACGCGCGATATCCCGAATGTTGGTGAGGACAGCCTCGCCAACCTTGATGAGAACGGCATCATCCGTATTGGTGCCGAGGTGCATCCGAACGACATTCTCGTCGGCAAGGTCACACCCCGCGGTGAGATCGAGCTGAGCGCGGAAGAGCGACTCCTCCGCGCGATCTTCGGTGAGAAGGCGCGCGAAGTGAAGGACACCTCGTTGCGCGTACCGCACGGTGTGCACGGCAAGGTGATCGACGTCAAGCAGTTCAGCCGCGAGTCTGAAGAGGATCACGAGCTGCCCTCCGGTGTGAACCAGAGTGTGCGCGTGATGATTGCGCAGAAGCGCAAGATCTCGGAAGGCGACAAGATGGCCGGTCGCCACGGTAACAAGGGTGTGATCAGTCGCATCCTGCCGATGGAGGATATGCCCTATCTGCCGGATGGAACGCCGGTAGATATCATCCTCAATCCGATCGGTGTGCCGAGCCGCATGAACCTCGGTCAGATTCTGGAGACCCACCTCGGATGGGCCGCGAACGCCATGGGCTACAAGGTAGCCACACCGGTCTTCGATGGTGCTGATGAGGACGATATCCGGGATGCCCTGCGTGAAGCAGGCTTGCCGGAGGATGGCAAGGTCGATCTTTACGACGGCCGTACCGGCGAGAAGTTCGATCGTCCGGTCACCGTTGGTATCACCTACATGCTGAAGCTCGCCCACCTGGTGGAAGACAAGATTCACGCGCGCTCCACCGGTCCGTACAGCCTCGTTACCCAGCAGCCGCTGGGTGG
>JAGQGU010000060.1 GCA_020432165.1 Thermomicrobiales bacterium | reverse complement strand
TCAACGATGTGCATTCCTATTACGGCCAGATCCATGCCCTGAAGGGTATCTCGATTGATGTAAAAGAGGGTGAGGTCGTCACCCTGATCGGCTCGAATGGAGCGGGCAAGAGCACAACCTTGCGCACCATTTCGGGATTGCTTTCTCCCCGCAAGGGCGAAGTGCTCTACAAGGGCAACAATATTGCCGGTATCCCTGCCCACAAGGTGGCTGGAATGGGAATCGCGCAGTCGCCGGAAGGGCGCCGTATCTTCCCACGTATGTCGGTGCTCGAAAATCTGCAGATGGGTGCGTTTGTGCATGGCAAGGTCGATCCGAACGATCTGGCGCGTGTCTATGATCTCTTCCCCCGCCTGAAGGAGCGTGCCAGCCAGAAGGCAGGCACCATGAGCGGTGGTGAGCAACAGATGCTGGCGATAGGTCGGGCGTTGATGGCCAGCCCGAGATTGCTTTTGTTGGACGAGCCGAGCATGGGTCTCAGTCCGATCCTGGTGGAGCAAATCTTCAGCATTATCAAAGACATCAACAAGCAGGGCACAACGGTGCTCCTTGTGGAACAAAACGCACTCATGGCGCTGGCTGTGGCCAGTCACGGGTATGTGTTGCAGACTGGCCAGATCATCCTGCAAGATAACGCCAAGGCACTGCTTGCCAATGAAACGGTTCGTAAGGCGTATCTCGGCGAAGAATAGACCACAACCCACCTGCATCTCTGGCTGGGAGATGCAGGTGAACCCATTTCCGGGGCTTGCGTCCTCGGTGAGTTTGTCTATCTGGAGTATTATGGTGAACGGCAAGGGGATCATGGGGCCCCTTGATTTTGTGTGCACAACAATCCGCCTGAAACGGAGATAACGATGGGATTCAAAGTCCGGACCAATCGGGTGAACATGCCCAAACGCATCGATCGCCTGAACGAGCTCAGCTACAACCTGTGGTGGACCTGGCATTTGCCAGCCCGCTACCTGTTCAAGGAGCTGGACCCGGTACTGTGGGAAACAGTGAAGCAGAATCCGGTGCTCTTCCTGCACCGCATTGAGCCGGAACGCCTGGTGAAGGCTGTGGCGGATCCGGCATTTCTCAGCCGCTACGACGAAGTCATGCGCACCTTCGATGCCATGCTCCACAGTCAGGAAGCCGATACCTGGCTTGCGCTGAATCATCCGGAGCTGGTGGGCAAGAACCTCGCCTACTTCTCCGCCGAGTTTGGCCTGCACCCTGCGCTACCGATCTATTCGGGTGGTCTTGGTGTGCTCGCTGGCGACCACATCAAGGAAGCCAGTGATATGGGCATTCCGCTGACCGCGGTGTCATTGCTCTATCGCCAGGGCTATCTGCAGCAGCGTATCGATAGTACCGGCTGGCAGCAGGATGTACCGGCGATCCTTGAGCCGGATTCCGAGCCCGTGCAGCAGGTGATGAATGCCGATGGCTCACCGCTTTATGTCGAGGTCGACCTTCACGATGTCGCGAACGCACTCCGACTCGCCGTTTGGCAGGTCAAGGTGGGACGCGTCTCTCTCTATCTGCTGGACTCGGATGTTGAAGGCAATCCGGACTGGACGCGGCAGCTTGCCAGCCGTCTCTACGGTGGCGATACCTGGCATCGACTCCGCCAGGAGATCGTGCTCGGTATCGGTGGTGTCCGCCTGTTGCGCAAGCTCGGTATCGAGCCCACCTATTGGCACGCGAATGAAGGTCACGCTGCTCTCAGCATGATTGAGCGCGTGCGCGAGTATGTGGTGGATGGCATGGATGTGGAAGCAGCCATGGCCAAGGTGGCCGCTCACACCGTCTTCACCACACACACACCGGTACCGGCCGGTCACGATATCTTCACCGAAGAGCAGATTGACAAGTATTTCCACAGCTATTGGCCAGACCTGAAGATGACGCGTGAGGAGTTCTACGCGCTCGGTCAGCATGGTGACAAGCCGGGATTTAACTTCACGGCACTCTCCATGCGTCTCGCCGATCACCGCAACGGTGTGAGCGAGAAGCACGGCGAAGTCAGTCGTGAGATGTGGTATGACATCTTCCCAAATGCTACTCCGGAGGATGCTCCGATCAAGCACATCACCAATGGTGTGCATCTGCGTACCTGGATCGGCAAGCACATGCGTCAGGCATATGCTCGCTACCAGCCGCAGTACTGGCAGCAGCAGCAGGAGAAGGAGCATGTTTGGGATACCATCCTGAATATCCCCGACAACGAGTTCTGGGCAGCCCATATGGCCGCCAAGCAGAGCCTGATCACCGCGATGGATGAGCGCTCCCGCGCTCGTTACGTCGGCGGTGATTTCGACGCCTGGCAGGTGCTCAGTTCCGGTGCGTTCCAGACGCCCAAGGTGTTGACGCTTGGCTTTGCCCGTCGTTTCGCCACGTACAAGCGTGCCACGTTGCTTTTCCGCGATCCCGATCGTCTACAGCGCATCCTCACCAATCCGGAATTCCCGGTGCAGTTGGTCTTCGCGGGTAAGGCTCATCCGGCCGACGATGGTGGCAAGCAGTTGATCCGCGAGATCTACATGACCGCGCGCGATCCGAAGTTTGGTGGTCGTATCGCCTTTGTCGAGGACTACGAGATGGGCATTGCCCGCAATCTCGTCTCAGGTGTGGATGTGTGGGTGAACAACCCACGTTACCCGCTCGAAGCGTCCGGTACGAGTGGTATGAAGGCTGCCGCCAATGGTGTGCCGAACTTCTCCATTCTCGATGGCTGGTGGATCGAGGGCTTCCAGGCCAATCCGCGCAATGGCTGGGGTATTGAACCAGCCCTCGATCTTGAGGGCGCGGATCAGGACGAAGCCGAAGCCAACGCCATGTACGATGTGTTGGAGCATGGCATCGTGCCGCTCTATTACCAGCGTGATGCTGAGGGTGTCCCGACCGAATGGATTAAGGTGATGAAGGAAGCTATTCGCACCTGCGCACCGAAATTCAGTGCTCGCCGCATGCTCATTGATTATGTGGAGCAGCTCTACACAGCTGCCGCCAGGGGTGAGCAATAGGGTTTATACCCAGTGTGACACGAGATGACAGCAACGCCGGCCAGAAATGGTCGGCGTTTGTCGTTAATGTGCTCCCAAACCACGCAATCGCCGCACCAACTGTGTCTGCAACGATGTGTTGGGGCCACCGGTCTGATCGACCAGATAGGTTTGTTCAGTAGCGAGGTCGAAAAGAATGCGTTCTTCACGCGAAGCAGACTGCAACCAACTCGCGAGTAGCGCCTCTCCGGAGACGGTTGTGTACCGTCGTCGTGACAACCACCACCAACCGAAGCCGACTCCCAGCAAAGCGATCACGATGCCGAGCACCCCAATCGCACTCATGCTTCGTACAGTCGGCGCAACCGCCCCGACCGCCATGAGTGCCGCCACCGCCATGGCGATCAGCATCCACATGCGTTCCACATGAGCACGGGCATTGAATGCTCCGATATCGGCGAGTCGATTTTCGATGCGGATACGCACCGGCATCGTGATACTTTCGATCTCGTTCATGGCATCAGGCGGCACAGATCCTGCACTATCAGCAAATGGTTGTAAGAGTGCGATTGCTTCGATATCCGATGATTTTTCGATCAACAGTCCGTTGTTCCGGGTCGGTGTGGCTTCGCCCCGATGCACTGCATCCAGCAGCATGGCCGTGGTGATCGCACTGGTGGCTCTGCCATCGTGTAAGGCTGCGGCCTCCCATGGTGTGATTTCAGCATCAATCGGATCGGTGTGTACTGGTCGCCGGGAGATCATCCATGCAACCACTGGCACGGCCAGACCTGCCAGAGCGGTGCCGACACCAAGTAGGGTTGTGGCAGTGTGCAGGGTATTCTGAAGAGTGGTTCGCTCAAGTTGCGCGGGTTCGCCGAACTGGATGTTGTAGCTGAACTCGCTGATGCCCAGGTAGATGCCGTTTGGCATATTGCCGGCATCGAACTCGCGTTGCATCACCGTCTGCGTCGCCGCGATGTTCTCTGCCGTGAGTCCATTGAGCGGGAGCGCGTTTGGTCCTATCCACCAGATGGCCTGTGTCATGGTGCGATCCTCTGGCACCAATACCAGAAGCAGGAACCCGTCGTTTGCGCCCTCGCTGGTCTCGATCGCTTCGCTTTCGATCCAGGAATTGAGGAGTTGTGTTTTGCGTTCACTCGTTAATGGCTGGGTGAAGTCCGTGCTGGCGTACCGGCGAACGGCGAAGGGGATATCCTCCGTGGGTTGGCTGACATCAACAATGCGCACTGCCAGCGGCACTCCGGAGTTGCGAGCTTCCTGCACACGTCCGCTGATGGCCTTGAAGTCGTTTTCGGAGAGCAGATTTTCAGGGTAAGTCACCAGATTTGGCGCTTCAATGCTGATTGGCTCCAGCGTATCGCCCTCGCGGGCGGCGGCATGCATTGGCAGTAGGACCAGGGTAAGGACCGCGATGATCCGGAAGAGGTGATTGATCATGCGATGGCTTCCTCCGGGATAATCTCGGGTGTTGGCTGCGTGCGCCGTTGCGATACCCACGCACAGAGTATTTCCCAGCCAATACCGATCGGGTAACTCGACAATGCTGAAACGATCATGACCACGGGCAGATGGTAGCGGTAGAAGTCGGCTTTCATTCCCAGCGCAAGGATGGCGATCTCGCCAGCCATGAGTATTGCCACGAGCGCATGCGGTGTCCACAGTCCATATCGTCCTACGTGCCACAGAAGCAGCACAATACCGGCGGCGGCCAGCACGAGATCGAATCCGACTGCTGTGCGCTCGATACCTAACCAATCGTAGATATGTTGGAGAGCTTTCTGACTGGTGCTATGCGTGTAGGTAAGCTTGTATCCGAAGTGGGCGAGGGCATCCAGCGGATTCTCTACCAGTGCATTTGGCCACGCACTTGTCTGCGCATCCATCTCCGAGGAACGGAAGGCGAAGAGTCTCCACGTGCGGCGTACAGGATTCTCCCAGAGCCAGGGATAGACGGCAACGAACGTGGCAAAGGCGATGAACGGTTGGGCGATGAGCATCCAGCCGGCGCGTCTTCCCGCCGAAGAGCGATCGAACCAGAGTCGCAATAGCCCAAATCCTGCCAGAGGTGGGGCGAGCAGAAGAGGCGTTAGCTTGGTTGCCCCTCCTAATCCGAGCAGCATTCCCAGCAGCAGTGCACGTCCCCAGGTCGGCTTCTCGGCGAATCGGTAGGCGGCAATCAATGCCAGTAGCAACATGAGGGCGAATGTCTCGTCGCTCAATGCCTGTGTACTCAGGACGATATGGAGTGGATGCCAGGCAAGGTAAACACCGGCCGCCACACCGCCGATGCGATTGGTGAGGAGGCGTGCCAGTACATAGGCCGCACCTGTCGCCAGCGCGCCAATCACGGCGTTTGTGCGCCGGGCCGCGGTCATGGCTTCATCTGTGGGGTAGCCACCGATGGCGGTATACCAGTTCCTGTCGTACTGATAGTCCCAGACACCTGTTGCGCGCAGATCCTGATGCTGAAGCGCCATCCCGATACCGATGGCGATACTTCCCAGCGGTGGTTGCCCCACGGTGATGACATAGTCCTGCCAGGTAGGACCGAAGGGATCAGCGAGATCGGCGGCGTAATAGGCGCGATTGATCCAGCGGGTTTCATCGCGATCGCCGGGTGTGATTTCCACCTGTTGCCAGTTGATCCAGAGCGATGTACCGATGAGCGCCAACACGATGACGATATCTGGTGCGAGTCGCCTCCAGTCGATTGCCAGAGGAGTATGTGTTGTCCAGAGTCCCCAGACGAGGAGGGCAATGACGATAGCGATCAAACCAGCGATACCGATTCGGCTATGACTCCACATGCTCAGTGCCGCCAGCATAAGTGCAATCCCTAAACCAGCCCCAATGAACGCGTATCGCTCTTTCGCGGAAGGCTCACGGCGGGTGGCAGCCAGTGCGAAGACGCCTAACACCACGGTCGGTGCCAGATAGCGCAGGAGGTTTTGGGTGGTTTGGGCAGCCCCCGCAATCGCTCGCGCTGGTGGCGGTGCGTAAAGGCTGGTCGCTCTTGTCAGGCGGATCAGAAAAGCGCTGGCTTCGAAGAGCTTGCCATTCTGCAGCCGCGGGATGACAAATTTATCGATATAGCTGTCGATTGTCTCTTCGCTCAAACCGGTGGTAGCAAACGCATGCTCGCCAGCAGAGTAAACGACCACACTCTTTGTCGGATCGTTGGCAACCCAGTGCACAACGAAGACAATCCCGTCGTCTGCATCCTGGCTGGTCTCCACGCTGTAGTCCGTCCGCATTGTCTCTGCATAGGACTGTGCTGATCCCGCCGAGGTGCCGTCACCCGAAACAACGACAAAGAGAATGGGGACACCGCTACGTTGCGCCAGATCAGCATCGCGCTGCAGTGTTGCCAGCTGGCTCTCGCTGAAGAGCCCCTCGCTGACAAGCAGCGTCGGCATTTCTGCCGCCTGAGCGGATTGCCAACCGAGCAGCGCGATCAGGACGAGGGTCAGGATACGGTAGGTCATTCCACCGCTTCCGCCACGAGCAGATCTGCCGGTCGAGGTTTTGGCATAAGTGGAGAGACCAGATACCCGATAGTGCAGCCGATTGCCACGAACTCGCCCACCATGATGGGCAGATAGTAGCGTTCGAATGCCACGCGCATACTCAACATGATTGTGACAAGCTGGAAGACGATGAGGGCTGCCATCATCAGTTCGGCGCTACGTAAACCTTTGCGGATACCAATGAACGTCAGCAGGAGGACGCCCGCCACTGCCAGCCAGAGATCA
The DNA here is from genome assembly GCA_020432165.1 of Thermomicrobiales bacterium. Taxonomy (GTDB): domain Bacteria; phylum Chloroflexota; class Chloroflexia; order Thermomicrobiales; family UBA6265; genus UBA6265. The sequence continues at coordinate 38,445 of JAGQGU010000060.1, read as the reverse complement.
CCGTAGCTCAATACATCGCCGAGATGATCGAGATTGAACCACTGGAAGATCTGTAATGTGCTGCTCCAGGTGTTACCCAGCAGGTCATAGGTCATCTGCAGGCTCTCGGCAGGGGAGTCGGTTTGGAATCGAGGGTTGAGAATGTACTGGTTGTCCATCTCCATTTGCCGGAACTCCAGCATATAGATGGTGCGGCGAATGGGATCGGGCCACAGGTAGGGATAGCTGGCGATGAACGTAAACAGCGCGACAAACGGCGTGCTCATGAGCATCCAGCTCATATGAGTGAGCCTGGGTAACCGCCAGAACATCGCATCCTGCAGATCCCGATGTCGCAAGCGGAACCACCAGGCCCGCAGGAAGATGAGACCGCCGATGCCCGCCAGCGGCAGAGCAAGCGCCATGGGTGTGAACTTGTTACCGGCTCCCAGGCCGACGAGGATACCCATGGCTATCGCCAGCCACCAGCGTGGACGGCGCATGAAATGAATCGTGGCCAGGTAGAGTAGAGCCAGCGTTAGCGTGAGTGTGGTATCGGCCAGGGCGATGCGGTTGTACCAGATCTCCAGAGGATTACTGAGGAAGAAGATCGCCGCTGCCACACCGCCAACCGGATTGGTTAGCGTGCGCACCACGAGGTAGAGCACCGCCGCGCTGACACCACCAAGGAAGGCGTTCCAGCGGCGGCCTGCCATCAGGTCCGCGTGATCGGGCAGGGTGCCATACTCCTCATTCCAGGCGTGGGTGCGGCGGAAATCATAGGCCGGATTTGTCTCCAGATCGCGACCCTGCAGCAGGAGGCCGAGTCCGATGGAATACGAGCCAATTGGTGGTTGGCCGCGGGTGAGATACTGATGGTTCCAGGTGGGACCAAAGGGATCGGTAAGATCGCCGAGATAGTGAGCACGGTTAATCCAGCGGCTCTCGTCCAGATGATAGTCCTGACTATCAATCCCGCTGAGATACCAACCGAAACCGATTGCGAAGATCAGGATCGCCAGAATTGCGTCGATCCTGCGGGTGCGCTTCCTCGTTGCCGAGGCTGTCTTCACCCAGCTACCGGATTCGGTTGGTGCTGCTTGTCTGGAGATGGGAAATTGCACCGAAACTCCCGGATCGTACACAGAATATCACCTGAGAATAATGCTACTCTGAACCTAGCATTACGCGCGTAATGATACTCGCGCGATGGTGGGTGCTGCCGATGCAGGCAGCTAGTGGCAGAGTACAAAGCCGTGCAACACCGAGATATCCGCCGACTCTTGATCGCGAATCGGGGCGAGATTGCTTTACGCATCATGCGCACCGCCCATGAAATGGGGATTGAGACGATCGCCGTTTATGGCGATGGTGAGGAGCATGCCCGCCATGTGCTTTACGCTACCGAGGCGTATCGGATCGGCGATGGCGACGGGCTGCCATATTTGCGTATCGATCGTATTCTCGAGATCGCACGCAATGCCAACGCGGATGCCATTCATCCCGGTTACGGTTTCCTTTCAGAGAACCCTCGCTTCGTTCACGCTGTGGAGGAAGCCGGCTTCATCTTTGTCGGCCCGCCGGCGCATGCTATGGAGCAACTGGGCGACAAGATCAGCGCCCGTAAACTCGCGCTCGAAGCGGGTGTCTCTCCCGTTCCTGGTACTCGCGACGCTGTAGAGACGATTGAGGACGCCAGGCGCATTGCTGCCGAGATTGGCTATCCAATCGCGGTCAAGGCCACGGCGGGTGGTGGTGGACGCGGTTTCCGCGTAGCGCACACACCTGAAGAACTTCCCTCTGCATTCGATTCCGCCCGTGGTGAGGCGGATCGCTATTTCAGCAATCCGGATGTCTTTTTCGAGCGCTATGTCGCCAATCCCCGCCATATCGAAGTGCAGGTTTTCGGTGCTGCTGATGGTCGTGTGATCGCTTTCCCGGAGCGCGAGTGCAGTATCCAACGTCGGCATCAGAAGCTGATTGAAGAGACCCCATCGACGGTTGTCACGCCAGAGTTGCGGGCGAAGCTGCAGGATGCCGCTGTCCGCCTTGCTATTGCGGCCAACTACACCAATGTCGGCACGGTGGAGTTCCTCCTGGATGAGAACGGTGAGTTCTATTTCATGGAGATCAACGCCCGTGTTCAGGTCGAACACACGATTACGGAAATGGTCACCGGTTACGATATCGTGAAGGAACAATTCCGGGCGGCGATGGGCTTGCCACCGACCTTTGAGAGCGACAGGCTGATTCCCAATGGCCACGCCATCGAATGCCGCATCAATGCGGAAGATCCCGCCGATGATTTCCGACCTTATCCGGAAACGATCCGATCCGTTGTCCGACCGATTGGTTTTGGCGTTCGCGTCGATTCCTCATTGCAATCTGGCGATACCATTTCCGATCGCTACGATTCGCTCATTTCCAAGCTCATCACCTGGGGCCGTACCCGTGATGAAGCGATCGCACGCATGCGGCGCTCACTCATCGATTACGAGGTGAGCGATGCACCGACGACGATCCCGTTCCATCTGCGCGTGCTGGATATTCCTGAGTTCCAGCAGGGCATCACCTATACAAGTTTCCTGGAAACGCATCACGATGCGATCTTTGACGGATTGGTGAGCCCAGCCATTGTCCAGAACGACGACGCGGCAGAGTCCGATCCGCCGACGCCGATGCTCATGGAAGTCAATGGGCACCGTTTCGATGTGAAGGTATTCGGGATGCCGACATTGGCAGTTGCCTCTGCGAATCCCAAGGCTGCGCACGCCAAAAAACACAAAGCGAAGAAAGCCGCCGCGCATATCGACAACGCCCGTGATGTGGTGAGCCCCGGCCAGGGAACGGTCCTTCGGGTGGAGGTGGCTGTCGGCCAGCAGGTGAACGCTGGTGAACTGCTCTGCGTGGTGGAATCGATGAAGATGGAGAATGAGATTCTGGCACCGCATGCAGGTACTGTCGCTGTTGTTGGCGTAGAGAAAGGGCAATCCGTGAGCAGGGGTCATGTACTTGTGAGTATCGACGCCTGATGAGTACGGGTCATATCTCTGTCTTGTTGCAGGAAGCGGTCGATGCGCTGGAGCCACATACAGGGGGAGTCTATATCGATGGCACCTTTGGCGGTGGCGGTCATACGACGGAGTTACTGACCCGATTGCATGGCGATGCCACGGTTTATGCGATTGATGCTGATCCCGATGCGATGGTTCGGGCCGATGAGCTTCGGGCGATGGATATCGGTCGGGGGTTGATTCCCGTTCACGATAACTTCCGGAACCTCGCTGCTATCGGTTCAGAACAGCGAATTCCGCCGGTCAACGGCATCCTGCTCGACCTCGGTCTCTCGTCGTTTCAGCTTGATCAGGCGGACCGTGGCTTTGCATTTCGCTTCGATGGTCCGCTGGATATGCGTTTCGATCCGACCCATGGTCCCTCGGCCGCCGATATCGTCAACACCTACACCCAGGAAGAGATCGCTGATATCATCTGGCGCTATGGCGAGGAATCCCGCTCGCGCCAGATCGCGCGGGCGATCGTGGAGCGACGCAAGCGGCAGCCATTTACCTCCACAGCCGATTTGGCTAGCGTTGTAGAGAATGCCGTTGGGGGGCGCCGCGGTAAGGCGATTCATCCCGCGACCAAGACCTTCCAGGCGTTGCGCATCGCCGTGAATGATGAACTCACTGCGCTGGAATCGGTACTAACAGCAGCAGTTGATCTGCTCGCCCCGCGCGGCAGGTTGGCAGTCATCAGTTTTCACTCGCTGGAAGACCGTATCGTCAAGCAATTTATGGCGTTGGAAAGCACCGATTGCATCTGCCCGCCTGACGTGCCGGTGTGTGTGTGTCATCATTCAGCCAGACTGAAACGCATCGGCAAGCCGGTGCGGCCGACCGCGCAGGAGCAGGCTGCCAATAGTCGTAGCCGGTCGGCAATCATGCGTGTGGCTGCACGCCTGAACTGAGAACACTGACCATAAGGAGCGGGATGAAACGCTACACCCTGAACCAGATTCTGGAGGCGACCGGCGGCGTACTCAGCCGACCTGTGCCTGATCAGGAGATTGAGCTGGAGCTGGAGCGCGATTCGCGTCGCATGCCGCGCAAGAGTGGCCTCTTTATTGCCCTACGTGGTGAGCATCACGATGCTCACCAGTTCGTCCCTGCGGCTATCGAGAATGGTGCTGTGGCCGCGATTGTGGCGCGAGATTGGGCCGAGCAGCATCCGGAAATCGAGATTCCTCTGATTTTGGTCGATGAGCCGGGCGCGGCGTTGCAACGCTGGGCCACCTGGCAACGTGCCCGGCTCAAGGCTCGTGTCGTTGGTATCACTGGCAGCGTGGGCAAAACCAGCGCCAAGGAGTCGATCGCCGCTGTATTGAGCCAACGCTTCAAGGTTTTTCGTAGCCCGGGTAACTTCAACAACGAGGTGGGCTTACCGCTAAGCATTCTCGACTGCCCGGAAGATGCCGAGATCATCGTGCTGGAGATGGGCGGTGCTTACGCCTTTGGCGAAATCACCATGCTCGCCGAAATCGCCCGGCCATCCGTTGGTGTTGTGACCAATATCTATCCCGTTCATCTGGAGCGGATGGGTTCGCTGGAGAATATCGCGAAGACGAAGACAGAACTGGTCGAGGCGATCCCTGCAGACGGATTCGTGGTGCTGAATCACGACGATCCGCGTGTGCGTGCCATGGCTGCGAGTAGTCGGGCCCGCGTGATCACCTATGGTGTCGAAGGTCAGGCCGATGTCTATGCCCACGATGTCCAGAGTCAGGGCATCAAGGGACTCAGCTTCTGGGTAAATATCGAGGGTGAGGATCGCTATCTAACCGTGCCATTCGTGGGTGGTCCGGGCGTGCTGATCGCGATTGTCGCACTGGCCGTCGGCCACGGTTTCGGGATGGATCTCGCCGAGATGATGGCTGGCTTGCAGGATCACAACACGCAGGTGCGCTTGCTGTTGGTTGAAGGCCCCAACAATTCCCAGATTATCGATGACACCTACAACGCCAGTACCCCTTCAGTGCTGGCCGCATTGAATCTCCTGAAGGAACTGCCGGGCAAACGCAGAATCGCCGTTTTGGGCGAGATGCGCGAGCTCGGTGCACATGCTGAAGAAGGACATCGTATCATCGGTGGTCGCGCCGGTGAGGTCGTGGATGTGCTCGTTACTTTTGGTGAACTCACTGATATCACCATCGCCACCGCGGTCGAGACCGCCAAGCGGAGCGGTCGCCAACTTACTGTCTATCGCTTTGATCCTTCTCAACGGGAGGAACTGATTCAGCTACTGCTGGATGATCTCGCTGATGGCGATATGGTGCTGATCAAGGGCGCGCGTGGGTTGGAGATGGAGCGCATTGTTGCCGCTCTGCGGACATCAATCACCGGAGGAGGAGCATCGTGACACCGCTCGTCCTCGCCAAAACCTCCATTATGCCCGTGGGAGCGGGCGAGAACATGGCGGTCTCGCTGGCACTCGCTGGTCTGGCATTTGTGCTGACGGTCATCATCGGTCGTCCCTATGTCACCTGGTTGCGCGAGCATAAGGTTGGTAAGCGCATCCGGATGGAGATGCGGGATACATCGCTCTCTGGCATGGGTACACCGACGATCGGCGGCGTCATGTTCGTCTTCACCGTCGTGCTGTTGACATGCCTCTTCAATCTCTATGGGCGTCTGAGTATGCTGCTGCCCATTTTTGTGCTTGTCTCCACCTGTATCCTCGGTGTGATCGATGATCTGACGACGTTGGTCGGTTCGGTGAACAAGGCCGGACAGGAGGATGGGCTTGCCGGTCGTTACAAGCTCATCGTACAGACCACCGTCGCGGTAATCGCGGCTTTCGTGCTGCATCTGCCGGATCCGTGGGGAATGGGGCTCACCCATATCTATATCCCGCTGGTGGGTCGCTACAATATCGGCTGGTTCTATATCCCCATTGCAGTCTTCGCGATCGTGGCCATGAGCAATGCCGTCAATCTCTCGGATGGTATCGATACGCTCTCCGCTGGTCTGAGCGCCATTGCCTTCGTCTCCTATGGCATCATCGCCTACCTCCAAGGCCAGCTGGGTGTGGTCACCTTCTGCTTCACCATGGTCGGCGCGCTCATGGGCTTCCTCTGGTTCAATGCCTACCCGGCGCAGGTGATCATGGGTGATGCCGGGGCGCTTTCGTTGGGGTCGGCGCTGGCAGTGGCGGCCTTTATGACCGGCCAGTGGCTGCTCTTGCTGGTGGTAGGTGCTGTCTTTGTGGCGGAGAACATCTCGGTTATCCTGCAGACCAGCTACTTCAAATACACCAAGAAGAAATATGGCGAGGGCAGACGTATTTTCCTGCGCACGCCTATTCATCATCACTTCCAGCTTTTGGGATGGAGTGATACCCAGGTGGCATTGCGCTTCTGGCTTGCCGGAATGATGTCCGGGCTCCTGGGCGTCGCCCTGGCGCTGATGTAGGTGGGTGGCATGAGCAACGATCTCGCTGGCGTCCGCTTTACCGTGCTTGGGCTCGGCATCCTAGGCGGTGGAGTTGGTGTCGCGAAGTATCTCGCCAGTCACGGCGGCATCGTCACCGTCACCGATATGCGACCGGCCGATCAGCTACAGAGTTCGATCGATCAACTCGCGGGATTGCCGATTACCTACCATCTTGGTGGTCATATTGATGCCGATTTTACGAGTGAGAATGCGGATATCGTTATCCGTAATCCCGGTGTGCGACGCTGGAGCCCATACCTGAAGCTTGCCCGCGAGAGTGGTGTGCGCATTGATATGGAGATGAGTCTCTTCTTCCCGCGTTGCGCCGCTCCGATTCTGGGTATCACGGGTACAAAGGGGAAGACGACCGTTTCCACCCTGACCGGCGATATCATGCGCGCCTGGAGACCGAATGCGATTCTCGCCGGCAATATGGGTGTGAGCGCACTTGGTGTCGTCGATGACATCCAACCAGATCAGCTAGTCGTGATTGAGCTCTCCAGTTGGCAGCTGGAAGCGTTGGCTGAACACAAGCTCGGTCCGCATGTGGCGGTGATCACGAATATCTCTCCCGATCATCTCGATGCCTATGACGGTTTCGAGGATTACGCCGCCACCAAGCGCTCGATTGCCCATCATCTCGGTGCCGGTGACTACCTCGTCTACAACGCCGACGATCCTGATACAGCCAAAGTGGTGCACGAAACCGGCGCGCACTTGCTTCCGTTTCAGATGACTGAACCCGGCGGCGATGGTGCCTGGGCCGATGAGGCATTGCATTTTCGCCTCAATGGCGTAACGCTGGATCTACCACTGCCGACCCAGCTCTCGCTCAGTGGCGAGCAGGGTCTGCGTAATGCACTCGCGGCCGGACTTGCCAGCCTCGCCTATGGTGCACCTGCGTCTGCGGTGGCCACCGGAATCGCAGGATTCAAAGGAGTGGAGAACCGCATGGAAGAGATCGTGACCATCGCTGGTGTGATGTACGTGAACGACACTTCGGCCACAGCCCCGGCTGCGGCCGTGCACGCGATTGATGTGCTCAGTCAAAAGGCCCAGGTGGTGCATATCATCGCTGGCGGTGCCGACAAGGAGACCGATCTCACCCCCTTTGCGGATGCGATTGCCAGTCACAAGGTCTCGGTCTATTTACTGGATGGCACCGCCACCACGATTTTGATGCAGCTGCTGGATGATCGTGGTGTCTTCTACGAAGGTCCCTATCACTCCATGGCGGAGGTTGTGGATGCCGCGGCATCGCGCGCCGAAGCCGGGGACGCTATCGCATTGGTGCCCGGTTGTGCCAGCTTTGGTATGTTCCGCAACGAGTTTGATCGTGGTAACCAGTTCAAGGATGCCGTGAAACATATCCAGGAGTCGCAAGGTGACAACTAATCGCCGCTCACCCGAGCCCTTGCCGCCACTGCCAGCAACATTCCATTTCATTGGTATCGGCGGAATCGGTATGAGTGGCTTGGCTCGTATTCTCAAGATTTGGGGATACACCGTCTCTGGCTCGGATGCGGTGGAATCGGCGCAGACCCAGGCCCTGCGCGCAATGGATATCCCCGTGGTGATTGGCCATGACGATCCGACTCTGGCCTCACAGGCCGATATTATCGTCACCAACAAGCGGGCCGCCGCGAATGCTGCCGTTGAGATCGATGCCGCGGTGGCCAATGGCGCGCGCGTTATCAAACGGGGCGATCTGCTCGGGATGGCGGCGGGGGAACGCATCGGTATTGCGGTGGCGGGATCGCACGGCAAATCGACGACCAGCGGCATGCTGAGCGTGGCGCTACGCACGCTCGGTGCCGATCCGACATTCGCAGTCGGGGCGATCGTGGCTGCCACCGGCACCAATGCCGAGCCAGGTACTGGCGAGCACTTTGTGGTAGAGGCGGACGAGTTCGATCGCTCCTTCCACGGGCTTTACCCAAACGTTGCCATCATCACCTCAGTTGCCTTCGATCACCCCGATATCTATACCGACCAGGCCGACTACGATCGCTCTTTCGTGGACTTTGTGGGCAATATCCGCGATGGCGGTACCCTGGTGATCGCCAGCGACGATCCCGGCTGCCAACGTGTGATGGCGCAGGTGCAGGGGAGGGAAGGGATTACCATCCGCACCTTCGGGGAGGACGCATCGGCGCAGTGGCGCTTGAAGGGCGATGCCAGCAACCGTGTGGTGATCGCTCCATCCGGAGATGCCCATCCGCTCCATCCGAAGATGCCAGGCAAGCACAACGCCCGCAATGCCGTAGCTGCTATTGCCGCATTGCACGCTGCTGGCATCTCGGTAGAAGAGGCGATTCGTGGTGTGGAGTCCTTCACCGGTATCGGCCGCCGTTTTGAGTACAAGGGTGAATACCGGGGCGCACCGATTGTCGATGATTACGCCCATCATCCCGAAGAGATCACAGCGGTGCTGCACGCCGCTCGCGAGCATTTTGCGGGCAAGCGTTTGATTGTTGTCCATCAGCCTCATACCTATAGCCGCACCCTCACGCTGATGGACGAATTCGCGGCGTCGCTCGATTTGGCCGATGATGTGGTGCTGATGGAGATCTACGGTGTTGGTGAAGCCAATCCTCACAATATCTCCAGTGCCGATCTCGCAGCCCGGATGACACGCAATGTAACGCTTGCGACGACACCAGATGAAGCTGCGGCGGCCGTACGCGATCTGCTGGTGGATGATGCTCAAGCCGTCATCTTCACCATCGGTGCTGGCACCGTGACACAGGTTGGCCCATTGCTGGTACATTCAACTCCGTAATCTTTTTGCCCCTAACCCGGGCAGCCGGGCTGAACCCGTGATAATCCGATTGACTGGATGATTCAATGACAGATTCCAACTCCCAACCGCGCAAGATTCGGGTAGCGGTCGTTTTCGGTGGACGAAGCGACGAGCACGATGTCTCTCTCCGCTCCGCTCGCACGATCATGGATGCGCTCGATTCCGACCGCTATGAGGTTGTCGAGATCGGTATCACCCGTTCCGGCCAATGGTTGGCAGGTGAGAGTCCACACGCGGCGCTGGTGGCGGAAAGTCCGATGTTCCATCTCACCGAAGGCGAGCAGACGGCTGTTCCGGATAGCAGTCGCGATATCCGCCCGGTGATCGGTGCGGAGGCATTGTTGCCTCAGCAGGCCGCCAATGGCATCGATATCTTCTTCCCGGCTCTCCATGGGCCTATGGGTGAAGATGGCACCATTCAGGGTATGTTGGAGATGGCAGGCGTCCCCTACGTTGGTAGTGGAGTGCTCGGGTCTGCGGTTGGTATGGACAAGGCCATGACCAAGGTCATTCTGGAGCAGGCTGGCGTACCGCAACTGCCGTGGGTGCTGATCACGCGACGAGAATGGCAACTGAATCCCGATGAGGTCATTGCCCGCATTGAGCGTGCATTACCCTATCCCGTCTTCGTGAAGCCCGCCAATATGGGTTCCAGCGTGGGTGTGAGCAAGGCGAAGAATAGCGATGATCTGCGCACTGCCCTGCAGGAAGCCGCGCATTTCGATCGTCGTGTGGTGGTGGAGCAGGGCGTGACTGGACGCGAGCTGGAGATGGGTGTGCTCGGTAACGATGCCCCGATCACCTCCGGACTCGGCGAGATCAAACCGCGCGCCGAGTTCTACGATTACGCCAGTAAGTATCTGGACGATTCCGCCGATCTCATCATCCCCGCCGATGTCGATCCCGAGATTCAGAAGGAGATGGAGCGGATTGCTATCGAATCCTTCATCGCGCTCGATCTGGCCGGACTCGCCCGCGTCGACTTCTTCCTGGAAGATGGCACGAATCAGATCTATTTGAACGAAGTCAATACGCTCCCCGGCTTCACCAGTATCAGCATGTATCCCATGCTCTGGCAACAGGCCGGTATTGCCCTCCCTGAACTCGTGAATCGGCTGGTTGAGTTGGCCCTGGAACGACACGCGCACAAGCGCTAGTACTGTACGTTCATATGCTATACTTCCGACACTGTGGATACCCGTATCTTACCGGTATCTCTGGCGTTTGCCTTGCGCAAACACACTTGGCTAACACATGCGGTGCCGGGCGGCATCGCCACATCGCACAGCAGTATGGGTGGTGAGGGGATTATGCAGTCCCGAGGTCAGAATCCGGCTCGACGGCCGCAGCAGGCACCGATCGCACAGGCAGCACAGCAGCAGGTTCAGCAGGAAGCACCGAAGCGCGAAAGTCGCTGGTCCTCCGGCGAGCTCTTTGCCAATACCTTCGCACGCATCAAGGTTGTGGGTGTTGGTGGCGCTGGCGGCAACGCAATTAATCGCATGGTTGCCAGTGGCGTTGAGGGCATTGAGTTTGTTGCCGTCAATACCGACGCGCAGGCGCTGATGACCAGCGAAGCCAGCCAGGTGATCCGCATTGGTGACAAGCTCACCAAGGGCCTTGGCGCTGGCGGTCGCCCGGAAGTCGGCGAACGTGCCGCCGAAGAGAGCACTGACGATCTCGCTGAATCCATGCGCGATTGCGATATGGTCTTCATTACCGCTGGTATGGGTGGCGGCACCGGTACCGGGGCCAGCCCGGTGGTGGCGCACCTCGCCAAGCAGAGCGGTGCCCTCACGGTCGCTGTGGTGACCAAGCCCTTCGAGTTCGAGGGTGGACGTCGCCGCCGGGCGGCGGAAGAGGGTGTGGCCGCGCTTAAGGACGTGGTCGATGCGCTCATCACCATCCCGAATCAGCGTTTGCTGGAGATGGTCGAGCCGAAAACAACCGTCAGCGAAGCCTTCGAGATTGCCGATGACGTGCTCCGACAGGGTATCGCCGGTATCTCCGATCTCATCACCAAGCCGGGCATCATCAATCTGGACTTCGCCGATGTGAAGACGATCATGCAGGATGCTGGTTCGGCCCTGATGGCGATCGGTGTCGGTGAAGGTGCGGATCGCGCCGTCAATGCTGCGCGTGAGGCCATCGAGAGTCCGTTGCTCGAGATGGATATTCGCGGCGCCAAGGGTGTGCTCTACAACATCTCGGCGAGCAGCGGTCTTACCCTCTTCGAGACCAGTGAAGCCGCGGAGGTCATTCGCGCGGCTGCGGATCCGGAGGCGGAGATTATCTACGGCACCTCGATCGATGAAAGCCTGGGCGATAGCATGTTGATCACGCTCATCGCGACCGGTTTTGAGGATCGCCCGGATACCTATAACAACTACGGTTTCGGCAACTACCAGCCGACGACTCAACCGAGCCAGAGCAGCCAGCCGAGTTACCGCCCGAGCACGCCGCCGAGCGGACAGAGCTATCAGGGAACGGGTCAGCCCGATTACCCGGGCGAGGACTGGGAGAGCGAAAGCTCTATCATCCGCTTCCTGCGCGAACGCTAACTTTCTGACCCGGGCCGCAATGCCCGGGTTCATTGCACACGGGATACCACGCTGTGAAATGCCCATTCTGCCATGCCGATAACACCCGGGTAGTCGACAGCCGCGATATCAATACCGGCGAGGCCATCCGTCGTCGCCGTGAGTGTGAGGTGTGTCATCGTCGCTTCACCACCTATGAGCGCTACGAACCAGTGGCAATGATGGTGGTGAAAAAGGATGGCCGCCGCGAGGAGTTCAATCCGCTCAAGCTCCGCAACAGCCTGCGTATTAGCCTGACCAAGCGCACGGTGAGCGAGGATCAGCTCGACGAGCTGATCGGTAATATCGAGGCGAATGTGATGTCGCTGGGCGAGAAGGAAGTCGCCAGCAGCAGGATCGGCGAGATCACACTCACCGAGCTCCGTAAGGTGGATGAGGTGGCCTACATTCGCTTCGCCAGCGTCTACCGCGAGTTCCGCGATGCCGACGAGTTCGCCCAGGCCCTGACCACACTGCAGGACTAGCCATTTCCGCAACGAGCGGACGACAAAGGCTCTGGCTTCAATTGAAGCCAGAGCCTTTGTGCAACTATCTGTCGAGGTTGGGTTACTCAGCTTCTATCGAGACAAACTGAAGCATCGTACCGGGTGCCCCGAGGACCCACTCGCTGTTCGGATCGGTAAGATCGAGCATTGCGTAGGAGGTGCCATTGTTCATCGTTTCCCAGGATGCCCCGGCTGTAAGGAAGTTACCATCCGCTGAGAGGAGTAACTGTGTACCAACCGTGTCGTCCTCCGGAAGCGCTACCTCTCGGGTCTCAATACCGTCCTGCGTGATGGTCACAACCGCCAGGTTGCCATCAGAAAGCTTGACTACCGATACCGGCGCCTCCTGCGCGGTAGTTACCGTCTGGACTATGTAATATGCAACCCCCGCCTCGGGCGTGAATTCGGGATCCGCCAGCGGATCGTACGTATCTGCCATCAGGTCATCGATCGGTTCACCGGTGATCGGGTGAACCAGGATGGCGTTGTTATCGCCATCGTTTTGGCTCACGGGAATCGGAGACAAACTCACGGAGAACTGAACCGGATAGGAACTTCCGGGGAACCAGGGCTGGCCGTCTACCGTGATTGAGTCGCCCGTAACCGGATCGAGGATCACGAGCTGTGTATGCTCTGGAGATAGCCTCGAGTCATTCAGCGAGACTGAACTCACCACCAGATATACCATGCTCGAACCACGCATCTGTGGCATCTGGAGAATCGTGCCCTCGGATTCCAGCAACGTCGTCGGTTCGGAGCCATCGGTCGCCCATTTCTGCACGCTGTTCGCGGCGATGATGAGGAATGAGTTGCTATCAGCGGACCATCGGAAGGTACTTCCGAACGCTGACCCCACTGATTCGGTGCGTGTGAGCTCCGTGCCAGTTGCCACATCAATTACCGATACTGTCATACCCGCATCGGCATCACCGAAGGTTGAGGAAATGAGCGCGACTTTGGAGCCGTCTGGCGATAGCACGAAGTTGTTTACCGCGGGCATATCAGATGGAATCTTGACCCAGCTTACCGATGACAGATCGGCCGGAATCACAGCGATCTCGCCGGGCAGTCCAGATTGCTGGTTAAGAATCGCAGACGCCTCTGATTCGTACTGACTTGTGCCAATCGCGATGGTCGAAAAGTCATCGGATACGGCGACGGAGATGGAATCGGAAGAGCGGAATTGGCCGCCGGTGAGGTCGGCAATGGATCTGGATTCCATCGTCTCGAAGTTGACGATACTCCACTGATTGGGTGCATCGGCAATCGTCAGCACCTGAAGGGCACCAAAGGTATTGGGTCCACCGAGGAGCGATGAGAATGTGCCATCATCCACCAGCGATTTGCCATTGACCAGGTTGATGTAGGTAATCGTGTAGCCTTCGATCTCTCGGCCGGATTTGTCGGTGGTGTCTTTGTCTGGCTCATCTGTGACTACCATAATTACGTTGGTTGTCTGGGGTGTGACCTGCGTCGCTTTTTCGGCGAGTTTGGTGACAGTGGAGCCGTCGGCATACATGACATCACCGGTCGTGGTCATCCAGATTACCGGTCCCGCCATTGGCTGCTCATCCACGCCCTGAATGATGGGGATAGAGAAGGATGTCGCACTTGTCGCTGAGCTCTCGGGTGTGGCTGCTGCCTGGATTGCTGCCTGCGATTCGACCTGTTGCTGGGTCGTTACGGCCGGGAGTGTATCGTTGCCCTGGCGGCTGACGGCGAAGGCAGTCAACGGTGTGATGAGCAGCATGAAGCCGAGAATGAAAGATAGCCTGCGTCGATGCTTGTTCACGGGTTTCTCCTTTCCCTACGGGTAAACCACCCGTAGGCAATGACGACGAATACAGAAGCTGATTGATGTGGTAAACGGCTGATCGTCGGATTTGTGTCAGGTTCTGGTTACGGCGCTGAGTACTCATGTCAACGTCCGCATACCAGGAGAAGGTCCATCTAGTTATCGGAGACAACTTCTCCGGTGGCCACATCCACCGTGATTTGTTGCACCTTACCCTCGCCCTGACTCCATTTTGGATCCCAGGTGAACGTAAGCAGGCTGCCATCGCCGGAGAGACTGATGTTGTTTACCTGTGTCATCCCCTCTGGTATCGAAAGCCAGTAGACCTGTTGGAAGTCGGCGGAGATAACCACAACATCGCCTGGCGCTCCCGGAACATGCAGTAAGGTTGACGAGCCCTCGGATTCATACATGCTTACGGCGATCGCCATCGTTGATCCGTCCTCCGAACTTGTGGCGGTAATGCTCTGACCCGAGTAGATACGCACGCCCGCCAGGTCGGTGAGTGTGCTCTCCTCCATGGTGTCGAAGTTCGCCAGCGACCATTGCATCTGATCCTGGGTGGAGATCACCACCTGCAGGGGATTCGCAAGAGATGAGCCGAATTCACCGGTATTCAGGCTTGTTCGCAACGACCAGTTATCGGCGATGGTTCTACCATTCATGAGGTTGTGATAGACACGGATGTAGATAGAGCCATCCCGGAATCCATATTCCACGATTTGGGGGTAGTTGCTGGCGTAGACATCCTCAGCGCCTTCGGCCAGCACAATCTGGGTACCATCGGTGCAACGAGCCATCACTGTGGTTCCATCCATCCAGACAACGACATCCAACGAGCCGGTGGTCTGAGGCAGATCGTCCATGTCCACGACTGCCACTGGTATGTTCTCCGTCATGTCTGCACAGTAGGAGTTCTCGGCAATCTGGGTGGCGACCGGAGTGGAATCACCTCCGGCAAGCAGCGCGAGATTCGGCGCATACGGGGCATCGTGATGCTCCACCGGTGTGGTGGTGAGTCGCCACCACATACCCGCACTCGTCAGCATCACCAGCACAGCAGCTGCGATTGATGCCATTGGCGTCCATTGCCAACGCTTCGGTGAACGGCGCGTTGGTGCTGCTGGCGGTGGAGCCAATTGCCGTTTCGTGCGGTTGGAAATCGGTTTCTCTGCCGACATCCCGAGTTCTGTCGTGATACTCTCCCAGGTCTGCTGCTTCAGGTCGATTGGCGGGCTGGCAGCGCTCATTACCCGGTGTACATGCAGGTAGGTGCGTTCCAGGTCGTTTCGTGGCTGCGGATGTTTCCCCGCATTGACGGCATCGGCGAAGTCGAACACATCGCGGCCGTCTGGCTCATGTGGTAGAGACGTCATTTCGAGTGCTCCTTCGTTTCGATCTCGTCGGCGAGTAAATCACGCAGACGGGCGTAGGCACGCGAGTGGGCAGTCCGCACGCCATTGAGTGTCATGTCCATGGCTTCGGCGATCTCCGCGCCGCTGTAGCCCGCTATCCGCATTTGCACAATGCGTTGGTGACGCGGATTCAGCTGCGCTATCGCCTGCCGCACACGCTCTTGCGTATCGCGGCTGATCGCGTGTTGTTCGGGCGAATCGGTGGCAGCCAGGTGTGCCTGTAGCTCCGGCGCCTGGATATCCGCCGTTGGGCGTTGTTTCCGCTGCTCATCGATGATGGTGTTGCGCGCGATCATCATCAGCCAGCTGGGGAAACTGGTGCCTTCGCCCTGCAGTTTTGGGGTGAACGACTTCAGACTCTGGATAGCCTTGACGAAGGTTTGACTGGTGACATCGCGAGCGCGTTCGGGATCACCGAGTCGGCTCATGGCGAAGCGCCAGACCTGCTCCATATAGGCATCGTAGAGTGGTGCAAAGCGGGCGGGATCTGCCTGTGCTGCGGCGATCTGCTGCAACTCGCGTTCGGCGGGCGTCACCATGTGTTCCCGTGGCTTTCGCCAGGGGATGGTGGTGCTATCCGGCTCCAGCGCGAGCGCAACAGCGCCTCGTTGCTTGTGCATGGCATTCCCCGTTCACCCTGTCCTGCATTGCATGCATGTGTACACATAAGGGTAAACGGGGAGGGGGAGGAAACGTTGCACCCGCCACTCGCCTGGCGGGTGCAACTGGGTGAGAGCTACTCGATTGGGATCCAGATGGGCTCTTCGGCCTCCGTGTCCAGGATATAGACCGATTTCGGTGCTCCTTCGTGCGGCACCGGGCTGGTTTGGCCATCCCACAACTGGGCAGGATAGTTGTAGAGCACGATGAAGCGACCGTTCCCGGCAACTTCACTGCTATGTCGGTATGCATCCATCGGTTCATTTGGTGCGGCAATCACCCGAACCTGAAAGTCATTGCCCCAATAGACGATTTCCAGGTGATCGGTGTCGATGCCCATAAAGGCGGGGGAGCCGATCAGCATGGTTACATGCGCGATCCCTGTCTCCGCCGGTGGAGTCGCTTCTGCGAGCGAGGCATATGAATAGGCCGAAAGTACCTCGCCTGTGGCCGCGTTTTGCCAGGAGTAATCGAGTCCATTCTCGACAATGATGACTGGAGCGGTAGATCGGGTCGTTTGGAATCCCATGAACCCGTCAGATTGCCCCAGGAGTTCCCATGTACCGGTATCGAGCGTAAGCCGATAGATGCCAGCAATTGGTTCGGTGGATGGTGTGCGTACATCGGCCAGCATAATGTTTGGGTCACTTGTGAATGCCAACATCGTTACGGTGCCGCTGGTTTCCACTGCTGAGCTTGCCGAGGACGGATCCTCCGGTGCCAGCGCGCCGATCATGGAACCGGATGTGTAGACGAACCGTGCGGAATCGGTCGTCCAGCCCGCGGATGTGATGCGGAATGGCTCTTGACCTGCCCCTTTGATCGCGATTTCGCCGGTGTGGGTTTCGATGATGGTGATTTGCTCGACGATTGGTTCCGCAGGTCCATCGGTATCCCCAAGTATCTCCAGGGCCACATACATACCATTGGGGGACATCGCGATGCTGTTGATCAGCCCGTCGGTTTCATCAAGCGGTACCCAGGTCCCGTCATCAAACGAATCGCCAATCACCAGCATATCGGAAGCTCCGACCTGATTAGGATCGCGGCTGATGCGAAACGAATCGAGAATAACGATTGCGGTTAGGCTCCCATCCGCATTCGATGTCGCCACGGCCCAGGCCGACTCGTCATTCGTTCTGTCGGGCAGGATTGGGTGGGTTTCGAGTGTACGTAGGTCTACAACGACCAACACTCCCGGTACGTCTTTCGTCTGTGCTACATACCAGGGGCCGTGCTCGGCCTGGGTGATGCGTGCCGATTGGCTTCCGGGTACGAGTTCCAACCGATCGCCAGTTTCCAGATTCACAAGATACTCCTCATAGGCGACGTTGAGATCGTTCTGGGATTGGTCTGCATCTTGTGTTGCGACGATTATCGTCGCTGGATTGTTCGTCGGCGTGACAAAGAGCACAGCGGAATCGATTAGGTAGGTTTGCGGGTTGCCTACGCAGCGCAGGATTAGCTGACCGCTGTCAGAGATAATCAGTGTCGTCGCATCAACAGGGAAGCTGTTGGCATAGAGCATGAGCGGCTGGCCTTGAGCGAAACAGCCCTCACTGGCTGGAGGCGACTGCATCGCCAATCCTGGATTGTATGGAGCCAACGGGGTTTCGGGAGCTTGATTTCGATTCGCATCCCAGATGCCATAGCCGACCATCGATAGAACCACCGCAAATGTTGCGGCGATGGTGAGCCAGCGACTGGGCCGCCAAATGCGTGGCTGCGGTAACGTGTGCACTGTAATTGCGTTCATCTCATGATCCTCTCCAGATGAAGTTGAAACAGGTGCGTGACGGAGCGCCGATGGCACCGGCTGGGCTCCCAATGCGGAGTGAAGCTCTCTCAATAGATGCTCCTCTTCCGTCTTTTCAGCGTTCCGAGATGCCGCGAATTCGAAGAGATCGTTTTCAGGATCGTGGTTGGTCATATCTCGTTCTCCTCAGCGAGCATCTCGCGGAGTCGTTGGATGGCGCGGTAGTGGGTCGACTTAACCGCACCAACGCTGATACCGAGCACCGCCGCAATCTCCTCACCGCTCAGTTCCTGTTGCCGCAGGCGAATCACATCCTGCTGTTGGTCGCTCAACTGCGCGAATGCCTGCAGGAGTTGCTCGCGACGGTCTGTGGCGACTGCGATCTGCTCCGGACCGTCCTGTTTCGAGGCGAGTGTGTGGATGTGGTCATCCATCGGTGCGAACGGTCGCTTCCGTTGTTCGTCCAACACCACATTGCGGGCGATCGTCATCAGCCAACTGCGGAAAGTCGTTTGCTCTCCCCGGATCTGCGGCTGATATCGCGGTAGCGATGCCAACGCCTTAACGAACGTCGTGCTGGTGGCGTCCTCTGCAACTGCCGGATTGCGGAGTCTGGCGAGGCAGTAGTTCCAGACCAGCGCGACATAGCGTTCATACAGCGGTGCGAATTCCCGGCTGTCCTGCTGCGCCCGGGCTATCTGGCGGAGTTCTTCGCGGGTGTTCACCTGCGGACTTTCATGGGTCACCTGCCGTCAGCGCGAATATCGTGTGTACACACAATGTAAACGGGGAGAGGTTGCCAAGGTCACGCTGGGAAAGCGAAATCAGCGCTTCGACGGTCGCTGACTCTGGCCATGATGAGCTATCTCTTGAGAGACCAGGGGTACGCTATTCGAAATACGGGCGCCTTAACTAACGCCAGTCCTTGGGGCGGCGAGCCGTGATCCCGGATTTGGCATTCCATACTTCATCTGGAAACTGGCAATCCGGCAGAACGGTTGTGTCAATGACATGGTAACCACTCGCGCTGTCAATGAGCTTCTGCTGCCGACTGTCTTTGATGGGAAAGGCTTTGCGGACATTGCGATAGTGGGGAGAAGCAACGTATATAGGCTTCCCGGACTCTTCACGTGCGAGAGCTATCGCGTCTGCAAGGTCTGAGTCATTGCTGATGACGAGTGCATAATCGAACTCCTCACGTATGCAGTCTCTCACCAGATAGGCAGCAAGGTTGACATCGGAGCCTTTCTCTTCCCTGATAGCCACCCTAATGGTGTGATCCTGTATGCCATTCGGTTTGACCTTATGCTTTTTTGCTTCCCACTCGAAGACTTGCTCGCAGGTATGTCCCGAAGAGACCAGTGTGCTGAGGGTGGAGTAGCTTGGTGACATGGGGTCACCTTCTTCGTCATATTCGGGCGAGGAGTAGAACTGGCTTGCATGCTTGTTCACTCGATGACCAGGTGAGTAGAGACGGGCGTTCTTCTGACGCTCAACAAACGAGCCAAGGATCAGCTTCAGGTTCTCCAGAGAGTCGAGAGCGTTAAGATAATGAGTCTGCCGAATCTTGAGATCCGGATCGTTAGCGTCGGCTAGTGCCTCTGAGGTGCAGTAACGGATATGAACAACTTCAAATTCAGATTCGTCCTGCCATATCTGCTGAGCTATAGCGATTGCAAGCTTGTTTGGGTCAATCCACTTGTCGCGAGAGGGGCGTCCATCTCTCTTCTTACCGGGTAGGAAGAATCCGTAATAGAGATTGAAACCATCGACGTACACGAGCAACCTGGCCATCCGGTCAACTTTCTCTGGATACACGAAGGGGGCCATCACTGGCCCCCTTCCTTCAGTCCCGGAGAACTGAAGATGACTATCTACATAATAGGATTCATAGAGACTCAAATCAATGTGTCTATGTGGTAGACGGGATGTGATACCGAGCAAAAAAACAAAACCACCGCCTCGGGGGTCCCCGAGACGGTGGCTGGATTCTATGAGGTTAGCCGACGTGTGGCGTGATGCGATCCAGAATCTGCTGCTTCGGCATGGCACCCACCAGCTTGTCAACCGGCTGGCCACCCTTGTAGATGATCATTGTCGGGATATTGAATACACCCAGCTTGCCAGCATACTGCTGGTTCTCATCCACATTAACTTTTACGATCTTGACATCGCTATTCTCGTCCGCGATCTCTTCCAGCACCGGTCCTACCATGCGGCAGGGGCCACACCATGGTGCCCAGAAATCCACCAGCACGGGCTTGTCGCTATTGATAACTTCGTTCTCGAAGGTGGCGTCGGTGACGGCAACGGTATTGGACATTGTTTCCTCCCGGATGGGTATCGACCTTCGGTACCCTTATACTTCCCAAATGATAGCAGCTTGCGGTCGTAAAGTGAAGACGCCTGCTCCTGTCACGATTACATCTATACTAGTGGCCGTTATGAGCAATCGCAAACCCTCAGCACCAGCAAAACCGATCACTGTCGCCATTGATGCGAGTTTCCTTTCGTTGCCAGCCAGTGGTATCGGGAGTTACGTGAGCGGACTCACCACTGCGCTGATCCGACAGCAAGACGACCTGGGGCTGGATATCCGTCTGATTACACCGAAACCGGGCCGAATTCTGCATCCCGGACACAAATTGCATCGCTTCCTGTGGGATAGCTTCGGGATCACACCAGCAACCCTGCGACAGGTAGGCAAGCCCGATGTGCTCCATCTACCGCAGATGAGTGCCCCCATCATTACCCCGGCACCAATGGTGGTAACGATTCACGATGTCA
Source organism: Thermomicrobiales bacterium (assembly GCA_020432165.1). Taxonomy (GTDB): domain Bacteria; phylum Chloroflexota; class Chloroflexia; order Thermomicrobiales; family UBA6265; genus UBA6265. The sequence continues at coordinate 17,677 of JAGQGU010000060.1, read as the reverse complement.
TCCCGCTGGTGCTGGAGGATTACCGTGCCAGCCGTGCCATGCGTACCTATCTCGATCTGATGAAGCGCACCAGTGCCCGCGCGAGGCTCATCATCGCCCCAAGTCAGGCTGCGCGAACCGATATTGCGAAAGTGATGGGTATTGATCTGGAGCGCATCGTTGCCATCCCCGAAGCAGCTGATCCGACGTTGGCTCCAGACACTACCGGGGAAGCCGCCTCGATTGTCGCGGAAAAATGGGGCCTGACTGGTCCCTATCTCTTCAATATCGGTGGCTATGATCGGCGCAAGAATCTCCCGCTGACGATTGCGGCCTTCGCGGGCGCGCTGCCAGGACTCCCTGAGGATGCCAAATTAGTGATCGGTGGGGCACCGCACTCGGAGAACGAGCATATCTTCCCGCCACTGGCTCCTGTGATTCGGCAGTATGGACTGGATGACCGCGTGATTCTCATCGGTCGTATTTCGGATGCCGATCGCCGCGCGCTCTACCAGGCAGCTACTGTTTACATCACCGCCTCAGAGTACGAAGGTTTTGGTCTGACTCCGCTTGAGGCTATGGCCTGTGGCGTTCCGGCGATTGTTGCCAATCGCACCAGTCTGCCGGAGGTTGTCGGTGATGCCGGGCTTGTTGTCGAACCGACCGTCGATGATCTCGCGGCGGCGATGGTGACTCTGCTGACTGATACCAACCTCCATACCGATCTGGCGCGTCGTAGTCTCGAACGAGCGGGGGAGTTCACCTGGTACGCCGCTGCGATCGCTACCGCGGAGGTTTATCACCGTGCCTCGCGGATGTAGATAGCTATCGGGGCGAGGTCATTCGTCTGGCCAGTTGGCTCACAGCCAGCACTCATGAAGAGCAGCAGCTGCACCTCGCCGGTTGGGGTCGTGCCGGGGAGGGCAATCGATTCGCTGGCGAGGGTCGGTGAACCGCCATCAGAGGATGTTGGCAACAGATCGGGGAATTCGTCCGGAATCATTGCCGCAATCGCATCTGACAGCTGAATACCTTGTCCAAGCTCGGGTGCCCGGCTTGAAATCAGCACGAAACCAATACGGCACGTTTCGGAATCGGCATAGGGATCGAGTACTCTGTGCAGCTCGTCGCGCGCATCCGCGAGTGCATCCTCGTCGCCCGCGATCACACCGTTCAGATCGACCTGAAGTGTCTCTGGTATCGCATTTGGATCCAGCGTATTCAGTTGTGCCTGCTGCTGCGCTGCCAGAATCTCATTGTTGGCGGCATCGCTGGTGGCGACGGCTGCATCGGTTGTAGCCTGGGCGTTGGCGGCGGTGGTATTGAGCACGGCGATCGTGCCCTCCGCATCGTTTCCATGTGCGGCATTCTCCGTGGCGGCAGCGCGCAACTCTGCCTGCTCGGTGCCGGATGCCTGCAATTGGCTGGCAACATTCGTCGCTTCCGCCACGGTGGTCGCGTATGCGGAGTTGAGTTCATCCTGACTGGCAGCATTTGCCGCCTGTTCTGTGCTCAGAGCCGCGATAGTTGCCTGGGCTGCTACGGACTCGTCGGCATCGCGTGCCTGGCGTGTCGCCTCGGCATCGGTTGTCGCCTGCGCGTTATCGAGTTGGTTCTCCTTGTCGGCCAGATCACTCTCCAGCGCAACAACGGTTTGCTGGTTCTCAAGCTGGTTACTGGCTATCTCACTTTCGGCAGTCGCGAAGTAGTCCGGCATCGGCGTAGGAGTGGGTGCAGGGGGATCATTGCTGACCGTGTTCGCTACCAGAAAGAGCAGCGAGAGTCCCAGCAGCAGGTCAGCGAAGAGCCAGCCGCCGAGAGTGATCATATCGCGACGGGTTCGTCGTTTGCGCTTATAGGGCTGCATGGTGCTCTCCAAAGTGGATCAGGCAAGGATTGTGGAGTGCCATGACGATCACGTGCGACTGCGGCTCCAACGCGCGGTAGCTGGTGTGGTGGAAGGGGTATCCGCATCCACGATGTCGACGCGTTCGCCGTGGATACTGCCGGGTTGCTGGGCAATCAGGTGATTTAGGCTATTGGCGACGCTATCGAGTCGCTGCACCAGGTGCTGGAGCTGGTCGTTTACCTCGCGTTGCCTCTGAGCTGTACTCATGGCAACACCACTGATTTCCCGGGCCAAATTGGTGAGATCCTGACTGCTGGTTGTCTGACCTTCCACAACCTTGGCAAGCGCCTTAATCTGCTGTGCATTCTGCTGCCCTACGGTGGCGAAATCGCGCTGGATGGCCGCCAGGCCATTGCCGATCTCACCAAGCTGCCGTGCAGTCTGCGAGCTCTGTCCTTCAGTACTCCCCAGTGTCTCGCTGAGGCGAGCGCTGGCGGTATTCTGCGCCGTCAGCACGCTATCGATACGGTTCTGACTCGCGGTGATCTCTTTGGCGATCTCGGCGATGTTCGCCACTGCTTCCATCGCCAATCGACCAGCGGCACTTGCGCTCTCGGCGCCCGAGATTGTCTTTTCTGCCGTTTCGCCCAGACGGGCAGCGGTCGCCGAAAGCTGTCGTGTCGCCGACTGATCGTTCTGAATGGCAGAGGAGGTGAGCCGCTCCAGATTATTCACAGCCAGTAGCAATGCCCGTTGCTGCTCGGCGGATTTGGCGGTATCGCCGGTCATATCGTTGATGCTGGCTTCCAGCCCCTTGGCTACATCGCGCAGGCTGCCAAGCACGCGCTGCATCTCTTCGGCGCCGGCACGCATACCGGTGGCGAAGGTGCCGAAGTCGTTGACCTCGCGTTCGCGGCGGGTTGCCATGAGTTCCATGCGATCGTGTTCCACCTGCAACTGATTGAGCATTGCCGCGGAACTTTCCTCGAAGGAATCAGCCATGCGCTCCACGGCGTCGGCCAGGCGCACCGGTCGGGAACTGCGATCCGTGGCCAACAGCACGCTTGCTTCGGCCAGCGCGTTATCCATTTCGGCCTGGAAGAGGCTGGCGGTATCTGCGATTTTGTCTTCCTGGGCTTCTGCACGCCCATGGGCATAGAACGTCAGGATGATGATTGCCAGAATGAGTACTGCATCGACGAAGGCGACGTGTGAAAGGCTTGGCTCCCACCAACGCGAGAGTCCGCCGAAACCCTGCTCCCAGGCGACCAGGAAGGACATACCGCTATCCGGGTTCGCCTCCTCGAATGCAGCCCAGTTGCTCACGGCAGCGCCCAGCGCCCACCATGTCAGGAGAATCGGTACCAGCACCAACACGTTGCGAAGCTTGTCAGCGATTTCGACTGCCTTGGGTGCATAGCCACCTTCGTGCTTCACCGCATAGGCGTGGGCAAGACGATCGGTGTTGAAGGCGCGGCGGAGATCAACATCACTCCAGCGTTGACGACCATTTGCGTTGCTGACAGCATTGGCAAGCTCGTCAAGACGATCGGCGCTGCGCGTATCGACATCCTGGAGAAGCTGCGCGATATCATCGATCTGACGGGCTACTTCCGGGGCTGGCGTATTGAATACCGCCGAGGAAGGCTGCCGATTCAACCAGGTTGATTCGGGCAGAGGGGAACGAGTCGACTCGTCGGTCGTTCTATGATTAGCGGAAGTTCGCATGGACAAAGGTCGCAACCTTTCGGTTCTGACGATCAGTCCCCTGCGGGCGGGACGTTGCAGATATGCAGGGACTGTACATACACTGTACCATCATCGTCCAGCCAGACGAGGTAATACGTACGCAGACCTTAGGGAAAGGGCACCGTGGAGAGCCGCTCTCGATTATCAAACGCACTGCAAGGCAATCGGGTTCCGGAGCTTGAGGCATTAGGCTACGAACCTGTTTTGAGTAGGGATGGTCGGGTCGAGGTCGTTAGCGGCATGGCTGCGAATGTCGCGTGTGTGCGGGATGCCAGCGGTCGCAAGATCGCTGTTCGCGTCGCCAGGGAAGTCAGCACCGGAATCTTCTGGCAGCGTCATTACGGCAGCATGGAAGATGGCCTGCCTCGCTCCGCCCGTAGTTACTTTCCTGCCAGAATTCAGCCACTCACTGGTGGTATCACCATTGTTGGGCGCAAGATGCCGACAGTGCTGGAAGAATGGATTGATGGTCCCACCCTTATGCAGGCGATCGACAAGGCTGCGATTGCCCGCAATAGTGCCGTGCTTGATGCGCTGGCTGGCGCCCTCCAGGATCTCTCGATTGCACTGCGCGATAGCCGCATCACCCATGGCGACCTGACGCCCACGAATCTCATGCTCCGCCCGAATGGCGATATCGTTTGTGTTGATCTCGATACGCTCGAATGGCCCGGCGCGCGCAAGCGTGTCCATGACGCTCCGGAGCACGCCTATCGACATCCTGGTCGTAGCGGCACCCCCGCTCATCAGGATGCTTTTGCCATTTTGGTGATGTTTGTCAGCATCGTCATCTTGCGGGAGACACCGCAACTACAGCCGAATTCCGATCACGATCTTTCTGCGCCGGACGCTCCCTTACTCTTCAACGTCTGGGATTTGCGGCAGTCGCGAGATTCTGAGATGGTGGCCTTTGTTCGCGATCACACCACCCCGTTGGGGCGTAATCTGCTGGAGATTCTGGAACGAGCCTGCGAGGCAGAGGCGTTTCGCGCTCAGGAGATGCTGGATCAGGCATTCGATCTGGCTCACATTGCGCGTGCAGTGCGCGGACAGGATGAATCCGCACCAACCTGGGAACCTCCCTCCGAAACTCCGGAAGAGCTAGATATTGGCGCCGCGGTTGCACGATTGCGCGAACTCTATGGTCAGTCTGCAGTCGAACCCACGCGCCCGAGTTTTAACTTCGCAGAGACCTGGCCGGAGCCTGTAGAAACCCCGGATCCGATCGTGCCGTCGGTTCCGAATATCTGGGAGGATGAAGTGATTTCCACGGCTCCTGTCCCGGAGGTCGTGAGGAGACCAATTGAGCGCATCGCTCGTCGGAATCAACGGCAGCTCGCCCAGGTCCTGGAAGATGAGGCACGTGCTGCACGTGAACTGGATCGTGAGATCAATCGCGCTGCCCAGCAACAGGACGATGCTTTGGTTCTCAGTCTCGCCCAGGCGGCTGGGCGTGAGCAACTCGTGCTGGAAGAAACGACACGGCGAACTATCCGTCAGGCACAGGAGCGTGACGATATCCGCAAACGTCTTGCCCGTGCACTGGAGACAAACAACCGTCGTGATCTCGCCGATCTGGCTGTCAGTGGAGAGCTGGCGCTTCTCGGTGATACGAAGAGAGAATCGTTGCTGAAGGTCCTGCAAGCTCTGGAGTGGCCAGGGTTGCTGCGCGCACTGGAGACCGACGACGACACGCTCATTATGCTCTGGTTTGACGAAGAGGTTTTTGAGGACATCAAAGCCCTGCCTTCGGCGATGCGTATGCGGATCGACCTCGCGCGAAACCGCCTGCAGTGGCAAGACGAGGTGCGTGCAAAATTGCGCGATCATGATGCCGAGGCACTCGAGTTACTGGTCGCGAATGAACCAGAGGGCGGACGTCAGCGCCTGGGATCGAGCGAACGCCGGCGTATTGGTGAGTTGATCGATCGTCGTCGTGCAGTGCGCGAGCTTGAGTTGGCGCTGCGCGCGGGCAATAATCCGCGGATCATCTCGGCGCTCGCTATTGTTGACCAGACCGGGGCAACGATTGACGATCCCCAGCTTTGGTCGCAGGTCCAACAGATTGTGCGCCGTAGTGAAGTTATCCAGGCCGCTATTCATGCCGCCAGCAAGAATCCACCTGATGATCGCTCCCTTGCCGCGATTGTGCCGAGGTTGCGGGAGATGGGGATTGCCCACGACCATGCGCTCCGTGGTGAATATGGGATCGATCGGTTACAGGCGATCATTGTCCGTGGTGCTGCCGTACGTCGGATTCGGCGGGCCATTGCCCAGGACGACGACCGCGCCATTCGCCTGGCCGCCTCACCCGATACCACCGGCGCGCTAAAGCTGCTAACTCCCGCCGAGCGCGAGCGCGTCGATATCGCCCGCGCCCGCAAGCGTGTCAAACGGATTGATGTGTAGGATCACTCCGGCAGTGCCACCGGTGTCTCCCATCGTCCGCTGGCGGCGCTTCGTTCGACGGCGTCCAGTACCGCCTGACAGCGGAATCCATCCGCGAAACTTGGCGCCGGTGAAACTCCCTCAGCCACTCCCACGAGTAGATCGTGAACCTGATGCACGTGAGTATGCTCCCAACCGATGATGTGCCCACTCGGCCACCAGCGATTCACGTAGGGATGCACCCCTTCCGTCACCAGAATCGTGCGGAATCCGCGCACGTCTGGTGCATCGTCATCGAAGTAGACCTCCAGTTCGTTCATTCGCTCCAGATTGAACGCGATGCTTCCCTTGCTGCCATTGATCTCGAAAGCATTGTGGTTTCGTCGACCGGTCGCCAATCGACTCGCCTCAAAGACCCCGGTGGCTCCGTTTGCGAATGTCGCGAGGAAACCGGTCCAGTCGTCCACCGTGACATCGCCCATCTGCGTGGGATCGCTTTCGAGAGGGCGTTGCGGGATCGCGGTACGTAACATGCCGGTGACCGATGTAATCGGCCCCACCAACATGTGGGCCAGATCAGTAATGTGCGCGCCGATGTCGCCGAGTGCACCACTACCCGCGAACTCCTTCTGTAGCCGCCAACCCATAGTCGCATTGGGATCACGGAGCCAATCCTGCAGATAGCTACCGCGGAAGCTGCGAATCTCGCCGATGCGACCGCTTTCGATAATCTGCCTGGCCAGAATCACGGCCGGTACCTTGCGGTAGTTGAAGTTGATCATGCCCACGGTGCCCGCCGCTTTCCAGGCCTGCACCATTTCGGCTGCTTCCGCGAGTGTATTGGCGAGAGGCTTCTCGCAGAAGACATTCTTGCCCGCCGCGAAAGCTTCCATCACGACCGTGTGATGGAGGTGACCCGGTGTGGAGACATCGATAACATCGATCTCCGGGTTGGCGAGCAGATCGTGATAGTCAGTTGTCCAGCTTTCCCAGCCAAAGGTCTCTGCCGCCTCGGCCACAGCGTCCTCATTCCTGCCCGCGATCGCGATCATGTGCGCTTTGGGCGTATCCGGGAAGAAGGCGTTCACCTGCCGATAGGCATTCGAATGCGCCTTGCCCATGAACTTGTAGCCGACCAGTCCAATTCCGATTGTCGTCATATCGCGTATCCTGTTGGGGTAGTACTGCTCTGTGTACGTATACACCTTAACGGGGATTCCTGTGGCCGTCGACACCTTGCTGGACAATCGATATGCCATTCACGACCACGAACCATCGCTCGGTGAGGGTGGTATGGCGGTCATCTATGCGGGCACCGATACGCAAACTGATGTTGAGGTCGCCGCGAAGACGCTCCTCCCCGCATATCAGGGCGATGCCCATCGCCGGGCTCGCTTCCGCAATGAAGCGAATGTACTCCGGGCCGTGCAGAATCCGCATGTCGTGGATCTTGTAGACGTGATCGATGGTCGCCGCGGTACCTGGATCGTTATGGAGCGATTGCAGGGCGAAAGTTTGCGCGATCGCCTTAAACGTCAAGGGCCGGCAAAACCAGATGCTGTGGCCGGATGGCTCACACAGGTCGCGGCAGGGCTTGAGGAGATGCACCGTCGCGGCTATGTGCATCTGGATGTCACACCGCAGAATATCTTCCTGGGCCACGATGGCATGGTGAAGCTCATCGATTTTGGTATTGCGCAGGAAGCGTATCGACGACCGCAGCGCGAAGGTGACAAGCTGCTCGGCACGGCCACTTATATTTCTCCGGAACACGGCAGCGGCCGCGACGTTACGCCTGCCGCCGATGTTTATTCTTTGGGATGCGTCGTCTTCGAACTTCTGACCGGCAAAAAAGTCTTTAGCGAACACGATCCATCCAACGATGCCACCATTGCGTTGCGGCAAGATAGCGTGCCGGAGTTGCCGACAAGTATTGCCCCGGAGCTGAGGCTTCCTGAGTGGGTTGATACGGTGGTCGCGCAGGCGATAATGCCGAATCCGGCGGAGCGTTATCCGAGTGCGACTGCCTTCGCCGAAGCTTTTGCTGAGAAGGCGAATCCGCCCTTGCTGAAGTTCAGTTGGCCTCGCCGATCCAAACCCGTTGTGACGGCTGGCGGCGCACCCACCGCGCTGATTGATGAGCCTGTCGTTCGACCCCAGGTCACGGAAACAGTGCCACAGCGAAATCCATCGCGTATGGGTGCCTGGTTACGAAAGGAGTGGCGCAACACCCAGCGGGCACTCGCTATGTTTGCTCTGATGATTGCATTGATTCTTGGTATACCGGCCATTGGCGGGAACGCGATTGCCGACTTTACGCTCGGCTTTCTCCCCGGTTCAGACACAACCGTGGTCAACGGAAATTGGAATCTGCGTGCCTCAGCGAATACGGCAAGTGAGGTACAGGCTGTGGTGCAGGAGGGGGACAAGGTGCAGGTCACCGGAGCTCCGAAACTGGTGGGTACCGATCTTTGGTGGCCAGTGGAGAGCGGGGACACCAGCGGCTGGGTGCATGATGACGCCCTGAAACGTACCTGGCTGATGAACCGGGCTGCTGGCTATGTAGAAACCCGCGAGGACATCGATTCAATCTGGAACACTGCCACCGGCTGGCTTCCGGGATGAGTGCCTGCTAACCGAACATCTCTGATAACTCCTCGATTCGTTCTATCTCCAGCCAAGCTCCTGACCAATGATCCGCGCGATCGAACGCCAAATGCTCCATATGCCAGGTATGCGGATTGGGCACATAGATCGCATTGATTCCAGCTTCCAATGCAGGATAGATATCGCTCTTCAGCGAGTTGCCAATCATCCAGCTGGTCTTGGCATCGAGTGCGAAGCTCTCCACGATCTCCTGGTAGGTCTCCACCGTCTTGTCCTCCACCACGATGTGATACTCGAAGTAATCAGCGAGTGGGGAACGACGGATCTTGAGTATCTGTTCCTCTTCGTCACCCTTGGTGCACAAGAGGAGTTGGTGCCGCGGTAATAAGGCGCGCAGCGTCTCTTCAACACCGGGTATCGTTTCCATGTTGGTATCGAGAATGCGCAGGCCCAGCGCACGCACCCTCTCCTCATCGCCCGGATCATTCTCGGTCGCGAGCTCGCGGTAGGTCTCCACCAGGCTCTGCGCGAAGGCTTGTGCTCCATAGCCGTTCACCCGCTCGAATTTATCGATCACCAGGCGGACTTCCTCGGGCGACAGATGCTCGTGATGCAAAAAGTCGATAAACTCGTGGATTGCATCCTCAAAATACTTGTTGCATTCCCACAGTGTGTCATCGGCATCGAAGATCAGTGTCTGTCCGGCGGAGCGATCGGTCATCATTTCATCCTTCAGGAACCCGTGGGAGCGGTTGCAACGTTAACCAATTGGAGTTAGTGTCATGTTGACATTAAGTTCCGCATTCCCTACCATTGCCGGGATTGCAACCCGCGGAGGAAGTTCCGCAAATCGGTCAGCACAAGGGAGGCACCAATGGCGGTGCAGGAAGCTACCAAAACACTTTGGCCCACAACGGCCACCACCACCGACAATAACGCTACCACAGCGACCATATGGTTCCATCAGCCGCAGATGGAAGTCGCATCCTGTACCCCGGAAGAGGGTGTAGGAGCATACGAGCGGCTGGAAACATACGGAATCACGCCGCAACGGCAGGTCAAGATCGATACCAGCTATTTCAAGATGCCAGCCGCCGAACGCGATGCCAAGATTTTCGCGTTGAAAAGGCAGCTTGGTAAACGTTTGACGATTCTTGGTCATCACTACCAACGTGACGAGGTCGTGCAGTTCGCGGACTTCCAGGGCGATAGCTACAAGCTCAGCCAGATGGCGGCCGAACAGCGCGATGCCGAGTTCACGCTCTTCTGTGGTGTGCACTTTATGGCCGAGAGTGCCGATGTATTGGGTGGCGACAACCAGAAGGTGATCCTTCCCAACATGGAGGCTGGCTGTTCCATGGCCGATATGGCCAAGCCGGAGGATGTCGAAGCCGCCTGGGAAACGCTGCATAGCCTGGGTATCGATCAGATCGTACCGATCACCTACATGAACTCTGCCGCCAGCATCAAGGCATTTTGTGGGCGCAATGGTGGCATCGTCTGCACATCCAGCAATGCCCAGCGTGTGTATGATTGGGCCTTCGCGCGCGGCGAGCGCATCATGTTCTTCCCGGATGAGCATCTCGGCCGCAACACCGCCATCAAGAAGGGCATCCGCAACGATCAGATGGTGGTCTGGGATCCGTTCCTGCCACTGGGCGGCAACACCGAAGAGCAACTCCAGAATGCCAAAGTCATCCTCTGGAAGGGATATTGCTCGGTGCATGCCCGTTTCAGCGTTGAGCAAATCCGTAAGGCACGCGAGGAGTACCCGGAGGTGAACATTCTGGTGCATCCGGAATGTCGTGCCGAGGTTGTGGCAGAGAGCGACTACGATGGCTCCACAGAGTACATCGTGAGCATGATTCGCAATGCCCCATCCGGGTCGGTCTGGGCTGTTGGTACCGAGATCAATCTCGTGCGCCGATTGCAAGCGCAGATGCCGGACAAGACGATCTTCTGCCTCGATCCTGTCATTTGCCCGTGTAGCACCATGTATCGCATTCATCCCGCCTATATGTTGTGGGCGCTGGAGCATCTGGTTGCCGGCGAGGTTGTGAATCAGGTGATTGTCGATCCAGAGATCAAGGCCGCCGCCAAGATCGCCCTTGATCGCATGCTCGCCGTCCCATAGAGGCGCGTCATCCTGAGGGCGTGCGCTAGCACGACCGAAGGACCTCGTTAGGGTCATTTCATTCGTAGCCCCGTGGTCTACCCACGGGGGTGAAATCGTCGGCTCCCGTATGCGCCAGCACGACCGAATGACCTCGGCGAAGCCATTTCATTCGTAGCCCCGTGGTTTACCCACGGGGGGTGAAATGGTTGCCTGGCGTATGCGCCAGGCTAGTCTTCCGCTGTGATGATCCAATAAAACGGTGAAGAGAAATGGCGGCGAATCGTCGCCTCATCTTGACGGCTGAGGGTAGATATCTGTTCGGTTCGTGGCGCGCTGACCAGCTCTTCATGGGTGACATTCGCCACCAGGTTGCCATCTTGCACCGTAAGGCGGTCCTCCGGTAGGGCGATCAACTTGCGCCCCATACCAGGCTTTCTGCTCGGTCGCACAATCACATACCGCAGCAGGAAGCGGCTATCGCTGAGGTCGCCGTGGCGATAACCCACGGTGCCTTCGGTAGGATTGCGCTCATAGAGCATATCTTCCACCCGACCGATGACCTCGCCATAGCGGCTGCGCACAGATTCGCTCCGCAGATCCCGATTCGTTCCGCGTAGTTCCTGCGCCCCGCTGACATGCTCAAGTGGCGAGATGGCATCGGCAATCACGACGGTACCGGTGTTGCTCAATCCTGTCTTGAGCAGCTCCTGGGCACGTCGGTATACCGAGATATCCGTTCGCGCCAATCCCATATAGACCGGCATGCTGCGGGTCAGCAGACGGTGAACGCTCCGCAGCTGCTGTGTATTGGAGGTCGTGATCGCGATAAAGGGTGAACCGACCACAATGCGCTGCTCAATGTAGCGTGATTCATCCCGATCAAGGCCGAAGAGCTGGAAGGTCTGTGAGAGCTGTCGAATCTCGGCGCGTTCCGAGAATTCCATGGTGTCGCTCTCAATCGTCTGCATCGTATCGCGGATGGTGCTGAGAATCTGACCGACTGGCCCGGCAGTGAGGTATTGGGCACGATCCGGCAGGATCAGGCTCGCCAATCCCTCCAGCCATTTGCTGGCAGCCTCCAGGCTGCTGCGAGCTACTACCTCCGAAAGCACGGTGCGATACGGGTTGCTCCAGTCGTTCTCTTCCAGCACGTGCTCGCGTAGGATCACTGACACCGCGGAGGGTGGTAACTGACTACGACGAAGCAACGCCAGCACGCGCTCGGCATCGATGACATCATCGAAGAGCGCCGCCAGGGTTAACGGTGGATCGCTTTGCCCAGTAATCACATCGCGTGGGATGAGGGAGGAGAGTTTCATGACTCATGCGGTCCGGAATTGAGCGAGAAGCGACCTTTCTGCGGCGGCAGAAATGGTGTATCGAAGTGGTTTGGTGCAAGCTGCTGCACGCTTAGCGTTCCTAGCTCGGCATCAATAACATTGTCACGACTACGCAGCAGACTACTCACGATCACTTGTACCGCCGCACCGACAGGGATAGCGATGATCGAACCCGCGGGTCCACCGATCTGGTTGCCGATGAGAACAGCCAGCACCACCGTGAGAGGTGTCATCCCGACGGCGTGCTTCATGATGCGCGGTACCAGGAAGGCACCTTCCAGCTGCTGCACGGCAAATACCAGCGCTACTACCAGTAAGGCCTTTTGTGGAGAGTCCGTGAGCGCAACCAAAGCAGCCGCGGCACCGCCGAGGATAGGACCGATGTATGGAATGACTTCGGTAATGCCAGCCAGAATACCCAGTGCCAGCCAGAAGCGCAGATCGATCAGGCGATACATGACGGTGCAGATCACGCCGATGGTGATCATGAGCAGAAGTTGACCACGCGCCCAACCACCGATTCTGTACTCGACTTCATCCCAGATCGCATGCGCGCGGGCGCGAGAGCTAAATGGGAAAAGCCCCAGAATCCAGCGCTTGATGCTCACTTTTTCCACAGTCCAGTAGAACGTGACAATGAGCATGGAGATAAAGCTGAGTCCGAATCCGAAGACCGTATTCACCACGCTGAATGCCTGATCCGGATCAACGTTTGGTTCGTTGCGGAACTCGCTCCATGAGACCTGAATCTGCGTAATGATCCGCGTGCCAGAGCGCCGGATGGTGTCATTTGAACTGGCAGCGGCCTGGCTGTGCAGATTGTTGAGAATATCCGGAATGGCTTTATCGAAGTTGGAAATCTGCCTGCCGATCATGGGTGAGAGATAGTAGATTCCAACACCCAACACAGCGAAGAAGATGACATACCATGCCAACAGCGCTTGACCGCGGCTCCAGCCGATACGGCGGAGTCGATTCACCAGTGGTTCGATGATGGCCGCGATGAGGATGCCAACGGCCAGAAGCAGCAGAATTGAACGCACCTGCCAGACAAACCAGGCGCTCACGCCGATGGCAATCACCATGACGGTGGCGATTGCGACCCGCAATGTGTAAGGCTGATTTGACATGACAGGTGCTCCTCCACGGGATCAGGAGAATGTTGGTTTCCCCTGATCCCGTATCGGGGGAACTAGCTACAGATGTAGGCGTCCGCGTCTGTTGGTGTTTCCAACAGCTCGGCCTTCAGATCTTCGTATCCACCACGGCCCATAAGCGCATAGGTGGCATTCTTGCCTGCTTCCACGCCCGGCTGACCGAACGGGTTCACATGATACAGCGCACCGGCCATTACTGTCTGCAGTTGCATCATGTAGAAGAACTCACCCACGATTCCGGCATCAATCGTCGGGATCGTAATAGTGAGATTTGGACGCGCTGCCTGCGTGAGTGCCCACGCCGTGGCGAGACGCTCGCGGCTGAGCAACTGGCCGAGTTCACCGCCCTTGAGATACTCGAGATCGGCGTGCGGTGGCTCAGGAATGGCCACGGTATCACGATATTCCTCTACCGCGACCAACTGGATCAGCTTGTCGTTCGGACCCTCTGTGTAGAGCTGCACCTGACTGTGCTGATCGATTGCACCTAGCGCCTTAATTGGCGTCTGGCCGGCAAAGACCTCCTTGCCATCGGTGCTCAGCTTCTTGCCCAGGCTTTCCGCCCAGAGCTGACGGAACCAGTCGCTGATGCCAAAGAGCGCATCGGCGTATGGCATGGTCACCAGCATGCTCTTGCCATGATTTGTGTCCGAGAGCACCGAGAGGGCGGCCAGGAGATAGGCAGGGTTCTGGCGCACATTGTCCGTGCTGGCACGCTCACGCATGGCACGGGCACCGGCGAGGAGGGCATGGATATCAACACCGGCCAGTGCTGCCGGGATCAAGCCAACCGCGCTCAGCACCGTCTGCCGACCGTCTACTCCGGGAGGTACCGGGAAGGTGCGGAAGCCCTGCTCGGTTGCCATCTGGCGGAGGATGCCGGATTCGGGATCGGTTGTGGCAATGATCTGCTTCGCTGCCTGTGCTTCACCAACGGCGTTAACCAGCGCCTCGCGCACAACCAGGAAATTCGCGGCGGTTTCCGCTGTCTGGCCGCTCTTGGAGACAACATTCACCAGTGTCTTGCTGAGGTCGACTGTCTCCAGCGTGGCCTTGACCTTCTCAGGATCGGGGTTATCGAGCACGAAGAAGCGGGGACCAACACGCTGACCTTTTGGCAGCAGATTGCGATAGGGATGGCAGAGTGCCATGATCGTCGCGATGGCACCCAGCGACGAGCCACCGATACCAATGAGAATGAAATCGTCATACTGCTCGCGTGCTTCTGCGGCGAACGCCGCGATTTCATCTGCCAGCGCGATGTTATCCGGCAAATCCTGCCAGCGCTGTACCTGCGATGCATGCTCCGCGTTAATGCGGGCGTGTTGCTCGCTCACATAGCTCTGGATCGCATCCAGTTCAGCCGCACTTACCCCATTATCTGCACCCACAGCATGATCTGTGGCATTGCGATAATCGATCACCAAACGAGAAGTCATTTCCTGTGTCACCCCGTATTCCTTTCCGGTTTTGGTACGCATGAATTGACCATTTCAGGCCCCCACACATTCATTGAAGAATACCATCCGACCGCCGATTCCGGGGATGTGTGCTTCTTGCCAGATCGGGGGGTGTGCAAGCTGACAAGGCTCCCGTACCATTGATATATCGAACCAGCGCGTCTATGCCCATGTATTTCGACGAGTTGGCATTTTGCGCTTATCAAGGGAGTTGAAATGACATCGTTTGTTGCTACCAAAAAGAAAGTATCCGAGCTCGCGCGTGAGCATGTATGGCCGCATCAGATGCCCTGGAACGTTCAGGCGCAGGATGATGGTCTCACCATCTTTGCTTCCGGCAAAAACTCCACGCTGACAGATATCAATGGCAAAGACTATCTGGATGGTATCTCTGGTCTGTGGGTAGTGAATGCCGGTCACGGTCGCGCCGAAATCGCCGATGCCATCGGAGAGCAGGCGAAGAAGCTCGCCTACGTCTCTTCCGTCAATTTCACCAGCGAACCCGCCGCCCATCTGGCCTACAAGCTCGCCGAGATCACCCCGGGCGATCTTAGCCGTAGCTACTTCGTCTCTGGTGGCTCCGAAGCTGTTGAGACCGCGATGAAGATCGCCAAACAGGTCCAGGCCATGCGCGGCTTCCCTCGCCGTTACAAGGTCATCTCCCGCCGCGGTAGCTATCACGGCATGACCCACGGCGCCATGAGCCTGACTGGCAGCCGCGAGGAGAAGTGGTTCGGTCCATTCATGTATGGTGTTTCCACTGTACCCGCACCGAATCACTACCGGAACGATTTTGGTCTCGAAGGTGAGGCCGGCGATATCATGGCGGCCAAGTACATTGAGCAGGAAATCATCAATCAGGGGCCCGAAACGGTTGCCTGTGTCATCGGCGAGCCGGTCTCCAGTGCTGCCGGTATCCATGTTCCAAATCCGATCTACTGGCAGATGCTGCGCGATATTTGTGATCGCCACGGTGTCATCCTGATCGCGGACGAGGTGATCAACGGGTTTGGTCGTACTGGCACCATGTTCTGCATGGAGCAGATGGGTGTCACCCCGGATATCATGACCGTGGCCAAGGGCCTCACCAGTGGCTATGTGCCAATGGGCGCCGCGATCTGCTCGCCGAGCATCTTCGCCGAGTTCGAGAATCAGCCGGAAGTCTCCATGGGCCACCTTCTGACCTTCGGTGGTCATGCCGTCGCTGCCGCCGCCGCGCTCGCGAACCTGCAGATCTTCGAAGAAGAGAATCTGGTGGCTCGTAGCGCCGAGATGGGTGTCTACCTCCGCAGCCAGCTTGAGCAACTCCGCAGTCACCCATCCGTTGGTGATGTCCGTGGTATCGGCTTGCTTCAGGGTATTGAGGTGGTGAAGAACAAGGAGACCAAGGCTCCGCTGGCCAAGACCGACAAATTCTGCGTGGAGTTGGGCAAGAAAGTCTTCGAGAAGGGTCTGGTTACCCGCACCTGGAACATCATTCACTTCGCTCCGCCGCTGGTCGTGACGAAGGACGAGATCGACCGCATGGTCAGCATCGTCGACGAGTCTCTCACCGAAGTCGAGCGCGAGTTCGCGCACGAGATCGAGGGATAGCCTGATCTCTGGATAACCCCGGCGCCTTGGGTGACAGTGTGTTGCCCCAGGCCCGGGTTTTTGGTGCCCATCCACCCGCCGAGGGTGAATCCGGTGTGGCCCACTTGTCCAATATCTCAGCCCCGGTAGATTTGAACTCAGAGCCTCCTCGCATAATTGAGCGCGGAATATGGTCGGATTCGCTTCGATTCTGGCAACTCTGCACGCATCTTCGTGCTCGTTCCTGGATCGTTTAAAGCATCCTAGCCACCCCTGGAAACCATCCCGCCTAGTTCCTCCGTTGATCCTTATGGAAACTCAAAAATGAGACATTGTCGGACTCATCCGGATCGATGATGCTATTGTACGTATACATAAACTGATATTTATGTCTCCTCACACGCCATATATGTAAATACAGACGCTATCGAAATTTGAAGAAACGACCGCATAAATGACTATCAGCATAGTGCCGAAAACAACGAAAAGAACTAGTACGTACTATATGTAAAGGAATTAGTGTGATGTGAAATTAGTACTGGTAAAGACCTAATCCTTATGTTAATTAGTAATGACAAAGGCGTAGTCTCACCGTTTGGTTTATGTCGCATGCGATGTTGGCAGGTGTGGATGACATGTGTGTCCGTCTTTAGGAGGATGGGACGACGAGTTCCTGATAGACACAAGGCAAAGGAGTCTTGGGGTATGGGTAAAGGGTTCAGGATGACGCGAAGCAAAGTCATACACCTGATGGGTGCTCTGGCGTTGCTCATGAGTATGTTTAGCCACCTGGTATCGCCGGTTGGCGCCCAGGAGGCAACCCCGGTAATTGATGACCCGGTGGTGGAGTCTGATCAGCAGACCGTAGGGGCAACGGCAGCGTGGCCAGGTTGGAATGGTCATGAGCCGGATGCCACTGGCGCCTGGCTTATGCCGGGTTGGAACGACTCGAATACAGAGCCGACACAGAGCACGGCCACATTCCCTCAGTACTTGCTGACGGAAAAGACGCTCTGTGAAGAGGTGACCACCTCGGGTGGTGGTGTTTGGGTTCAGTTGGATTACTACTACTTCTGGGATGGTGTAGCGGGCCGAGAATGGCTGCATGAGCTCTACAACACCCTCACTTCTACAGGCGTTCTTGATTACGACAACATGTTCACTGGCGTTGCCGATGATGCGCCGCTGCTGGGATACAACCCGAATGGTGGCAACTTCGAGAACTGGGAACAGGACTGGCAGCCTCGCTGGGCGTATGTCTTTGTCACCTGGGAGAATGCGACCGAGTACATCCAGTTCGATGGCTGTGAAGTCGAGACCTGCGAGACCAATCCAGAGATGGAAGGCTGCGAAGTCGAGACCTGCGAGACCAACCCGGAAATGGAAGGGTGTGAAGTCGAGACCTGTGAGACCAACCCGGAAATGGAGGGCTGCGAAGTCGAGACTTGTGAGACCAATCC
>JAGQGU010000059.1 GCA_020432165.1 Thermomicrobiales bacterium | reverse complement strand
CCGTAATAGGAATGCACATCGTTGAGCTTGAGCATGCTCTCACGTTCAGCCGTTGCTGACATCTGTCGATACCTCCTGCGCAACAGCCGTCGATTCACCGGAAAGCCTGGCAATAACCTCTGCCGATCCTGCACCCAGATAGGCCTCAATCACCTGCGGATTCTCGCGAATCTCTTCCGGGCTCCCATCGGCGATCTTGACACCATGGTCAAGCACGGCGATGTGATCGGAGATACCCATAACGACCTTCATATCGTGCTCGATCAACAAGATCGTGACATCCAGATCCGTCCGCATGGTGCTAATAAACTCGGTGAGAGTAGCTGTTTCACGCGGATTCATGCCCGCGGCAGGTTCATCCAGCAACAGCAACTTGGGATCACTGGCCAACGCCCTGGCGATCTCCAAACGACGTTGGTCACCGTAACTAAGATTCTTCGCGGCGACGCGGGCCGTTCCGCTCAGACCAACATAGTCGAGCAACTCATATGCGCGCTCCATACTACGGAACTCTTCTTCTCGCTGACTCTTGGATCGCACAATCGCGTGCCACGGCATTGAGTGCATACGGCAGTGCATCCCCATCAAGACATTGTCGATGGCACTGACGTTGCTGAAGAGGCGGATGTTCTGGAAGGTCCGCGCGATCCCCGCTTTCGTCACCTGATGCGGCCCCAGGCTCTTCGATCCTTTGGCGATCGGTTCCCCGTTGAACAGAATCTCACCGCGGGTCGGCCGATAGATACCCGCGATCATGTTGAAGTAGGTCGTTTTTCCGGCACCGTTGGGGCCGATGACACTGGTGATTGATCCTCGTCTGATCTGGAGGTCGACGGAATCAACAGCCACCAACCCACCGAATATCTGGGTCAACCCGCGAGTCTCCAACACAATATCGCTTGACTGCGGTGCGGAAACCGGGGCGCTGGTCAGCGTTGCGTTTGCCATCTCAGGCCTCCTTTCGTCGCGCCGCGCGCAGCGTCTGATTCGTCTCGTAATCGTCGAACTCAAAGTTGTCGTCATCGCCCTGCATTTCGGCAGCACGCTGCTTGCTCGGGAAGAGACCACCCGGTTTGAGGATCATGACCAACACCAACGCGAGACCGAAAATGAAGAACCGATCCGAGCTGAGCTCATGGGTGGAGAGGAACTCTCCGATGTTCCCAAACGGTGTTGGCCAATCGGAAATCGTGCGACCGAGCGAATTGATCGGTGGTGTCAGCTTGATTGACAAGATGCGATCGAACGAGCCGATGATGAGCGCGCCAGCCAGAACACCATAGATGTTCCCGATACCACCCAGGATGACCATGGAGAGTACGAGAATGGAGATCGAGAACTGGAACTGATCCGGGTATACCGATTGGACATAGCCCGAGTACACGGAACCAGCGAATCCGGCGAACGACGCGCCGAGTGCAAACGCCCAAAGCTTGGTCGAAACAGGAGGGATGCCCATGCTGGCGGCAGCGATCTCGTCTTCACGGATTGCCTGCCAGGCGCGACCCATACGGGAATCGTAGAGACGTGTAATGACGAACAGTGTGAGCAGACCCACCGCCAGAAGAAGATAGAACCAAGAAACATGATCTGTGGACGAGAAGGAGATACTCCTGTCTCCCGGCAATGGAATGGCGGGCGGTTTCGCAATCTGCCCAATACCCCGAGGGCCACCAGTGATGCCCGCGGCATTGGTGAAGAAATCTGGCACGATTTCGCCGAAGCCAAGGGTCACAATCGCCAAATAGTCGCCGCGTAGTCGCAACGTTGGCGCACCGATCAGCACACCGAAGATGGCAGCCAGAACCCATGAGAAGAGCATTGCTACCCAGAAATTCTGCACGAACCCTGGCACCACTCCATTCCGAATGAAGAATGAGTTGGGGGAGGTCAGAAAAGCCTGAGCGTAGGCACCGATGATAAAGAACGCGACATACCCGATATCGAGCAAGCCAGCGTACCCGACCACGATGTTGAGTCCCATAGCCAGTAGCGCGTACATGAGAATGGGAATCAACGATCCCAGCAGTCCAATACCCAACCACTGGTCAAGAATCGGATAGAGACTCACGACAATGAGACCAATCAGCACCTTACGCAGCCGGTCGTTGCTTTCTGACTTGCGTTCTGCAAAGAATGCTTCGGTTCTGGCCTGAACGGAGGAAACGGCCATTGAGGATGATCCTTTCTGGTTCAGACCTTCTCAGTCGTAGCTTTACCAAAGAGACCGGCAGGACGGAAGATGAGGACGAGAACGAGGATGGAGAAGATGACAGTGTTTGTCCACTGCGCCCCCCAACCCGGAACGACGGTTGGCATCCAGCCATCGCTCATTGCCCAGATCAGACCGATGAGCAGGCCACCCACCACAGCGCCGAAGAGGTTCCCGATGCCGCCAAGTACGGCCGCGGTGAAGGCAAACAATCCGTACTGGAATCCCATATTGAATCGCGCCGAACTGTTGTAGATCAACGCGACCATACCAGCCGCACCGGCAAGTGCGCCACCAACAAGAAATGCAACCTGAATGGTGCGGTTGATATCAATACCCATCAGCGCTGCGGCTTCGCGATCCTGGGCAGTTGCGCGCATGGCGGTGCCAATGCGGGTGTGATACACAAACCAGCTCATACCGATCAAGAGGGGAATCGTGATAGCAATCACCATGACATCTTTTGCCATGAAGCGAATGAACTTGTCATCAAAGTAACCGCCAAAGATATCCCAGCGTTTGAGAATGTTGTATTGGGTAAACTCTTTCGGCAGAATCTTCGGAGCAATGAGCGGATTCGGCCCTTTCCAATAGATGGCGACGTTTTGCAGAATGAAACTGAAACCAATAGCAGCAATCAAAGGCGCCAGACGGGGTGCGTTACGGAGGCGTCTGTAGGCCACGCGATCGATCAACGCGTTCAATACCGCACAGAACACCATGCTGGCTACAAGTGCTAACAACAACGTCCCGACGATCTGAAGCGTAGAGTTCTCACTCGTGACACCCGTCACTCCAATAAAGGAGCCGGCAAAGAAGGCCCCTAACATGAAGACTTCGCCGTGAGCAAAGTTGATGAGTTCCACAATACCGTAAACGAGGGTGTAGCCTAACGCGATCAACGCAATAAGCGATCCAGTGGCGATGCCGATAATCACCATCTGGAAGAATAACGTCCAGTTCATAGTCCTCGCCCTTACCCCATATCCACTACCGTCATAGACGACAGACTCGCGGCTAGATCAGTCCGGATCGGGTTGCCCCGATCCGGACTGGCTAAGCAACTCTCGTTCTATGGTTACCTAGGCTGGTGGGGCAATAGCGGCATCGAACTTGATCACGCCATCGACCACCTTGTTCACCGTAAGCTGTGGGGCATCCGCATCACCGGTTTCGGTGAAGCTCCACGAGCCAGCGAGGCCCTGGAAGTCGGTGGTACCCATTACAGCTTCGAGAACCTTGGCGCGGTCCTTGTCAGCGGCAGCATCAATACCATTCAGCACCACAACGGCCACCTGGAACCAGTAGGACGCATAGGCATCTGGGTCGCGACCAAGTCGCTCACGCATCTGGCCCACCCACTCGGCACCCGCGCCACCGAGTGCCTCAAGGGATTCCGGCGGAAGACCACCAAAGGTGAGCAGCGCGCCTTCGGCCGCTTCACCGGCACCGTCAACGAATGCCTGATTGATGAGACCATCCGGACCCATGAAGACGACTTCTTCGGGATCTGGCATCACATCACGCATATCGATCAGCACCTTGGAGGTGTTGAGGCTGACGATAGCTCCGGCGTACACAATGTCCGGACCAAGGGCAGCGATGCGGCTCATCAGCGCCTGATAGTCAGGTGCGTTGGCATCATAGCCCTCGAATCCGAGAACCTCACCACCAAGCTCCTCAAACGTGCGCTTGAAGACATCGGCCAGGCCCTTACCGTAGGTCTGGTTGTCGTGCAGCACAAATGCTCGGGTTCGGCCGAGCTCATTGATGGCGTAGTTGGCACCAGCGGCACCCTGAAGATCATCGGCGGCAATCACACGGCAGTAGTTGCGGGTGCCAGACGGATACAGCACATCCGGGTAGCCTTCGGCATCCGGGTTCTGAGGATCAGGTCGGGTAAGCTGAATGGCGGTGTTAGCACCACTCACCATAACGAGACCGGCTTCGTTGGTCAAAGGAATGGAAACCATGGCGGCACCAGAGTTGTAGGTGGCCATGTATGCCATGCAGTCGGCATCGCCAATCGCCTGAGCGGCGTTTTCGGCTTCGAGAGCTCCATCCCAGTTGCCCTGGTTTGCAGCGACACCATCATCGAGCGCTACATACTCAATGGCGTAACCACCGGCAGCACCGCCCCAGAGCTCAATGGCGTACTTGATGGCCTCACGGCTATCGCCACCGATCTGCTCGTAGGAGGCACTGAGCGGGAAGGAGCTGTAGACCTTGATGGTTCCCTTATCCGTGGTCGAGATGTGCTCGACGCTGGTGCCGATAGAACCGGGACCAAGAGCACCGGCTTCCGGCGACGCATCCTGCGCGGCAGCATTCATATAGCTACCAATGGCGCCTACGGATACACCGAGCGCGACCGCACGCACGATGAAGGTGCGGCGATCTACCTTGCCCGCCCGAAAATCGGACAGAAGGCCATCGAAACGAGAATCAACCATTTCCGTTTACCTCCGATATCGGGCGACGCCCGCATACATGAATGTGCGTATGGCAACTACGTGCCATTTCCAGGTGACTCACCTGGATTCGCAAAAATCATTCAGACCACTGAGCGGATACTCCATCGGACCCTGTCACTGCGCGGCAACTTCGCTCGCGCACGTCCTTCTCGATTTGTCTGATTGTGCGGAACCTTAATCGGATTCCACGCCAATTGTCAACCAGGGAGCGCAATACCATCCATCAAATGCTGTTCACTCTGCCCAATATCGCGACGTACTGCTCTATCACCCGGTACAATGCAGCCCAATGGTTTGGCGAGGAATCGCGTACCACATGGAGCGCTTGCTATCGTGTATCCAGATGACACTTCTCCCCTTTCCGATCAATTACCAGATGACCAGATCGCCCAGGATCGGCTCACACTCCAACCAGTTCTCGACTCGCTGAAAACTGCTGGCTATTACGCGTATGGAATGTTGGACGAAACCAATCGCTGGACGATTGCTGCCGATGACGAACTTGGCCGCATTGATGTACGGGTCGGTGAAGATGGCTTCGAGGTCGTGCTCCAAATGAGCTCGCCCGGGTTGTATGCGGACGAAGAGAATCCGTACAAACAATCATCACGCAGCCGTCTGGCCCGTATCGCGATCCCGCGCATCGCCCGTGGTTTTCTGGAGCCGCATCAAACTGCGCGCTGGGACGATGTCGATCAGGGTGTGGCGGTAACCGAACATTACGAACTTCCCTTTGCGCGCGGCGGAGATGTTGGCGAGTTTGTGCGTCAACAACATCCGCAACTTGAGCAGATTCTGACACTCGTCGAACAGCAACTGGACTAATTCCGAAAGGTACCCATGGCAGAGGATCTCACGCCCGATCAGGCGCTTACCAATATGTGGAAATGGCAATGGCGTCGCCGCATTGCTGTCGCACAAGGATTATATGAAGCGGAACTGGTGATCCGCGGTGGCCGCGTACTAAATGTCTTCACCGAGGAGCTTATCGAAGCAGACGTCGCGATTGATACCGGCCGTATTGTCGGTATCGGCAAATTCCCCCTTGCTCGCACAGAGATCGTCCTGAATGGGGAGATCATCGCACCATCGTTCATTGATGCGCATATCCACACCGAGGCAAGTCTCCTGTGGATGCCACGCTTCGCCGAGGCAGTAGTGCCGCACGGCACCGGATTGATCGTTACCGATCCGCACGAGATGGCCAACGTCGCCGGACTCGACGGTATCCGCGCAATGCGGTCCGCAGCAGAAGGTCTGCCTCTGCACGTTCGGTTCACGGTGCCAAGCTGCGTGCCTGCGAGTCAGCATGAGAGTCCGGGGGCAGAATGGCCGATCACCGATATCGAAGAAATGCTGACCTGGCCCGAAACGGTGGGGCTCGGGGAGATGATGAATGTCCCGGCAGTACTTGCCGGGGACCAGAATATCGCCGATATCTTCGCCGCCGCACGCCATCATCGTATCGATGGCCACAGCCCGATGATGGCCGGAAGTCCGCTGACTGCCTATATCGCAGCGGGCATCGATTCCGATCACGAATCCGTGACGTTGGATGAAGCGCGAGACAAGCTGCGCAATGGCCTGATGATCATGATTCGGGAGGGTTCAAGTGAGAAGAATCTCCACGAACTCCTGCCACTGGTCTCCGATCATACCTATCCCCGCATCTGCTTCGCCTCGGATGATCGCGACTGCCACGATTTGGCCGAGGTCGGTCATGTGGACGATATCCTCCGCCTCGCCATTGCAGGCGGACTCGACCCGATCCGGGCGATTCGCATGGCAACCTGGAATGCAGCACAGTACTGGCAGCTGGAGAAGATCGGTGCCATCGCACCCGGCTATGAAGCCAATCTGGTGATTCTGGACAGCCTCGAAGAAGTTCGAGTAAAGCAGACGCTCTTCCATGGGCGCGTCGTGGCGGAGAATGGGCAACTCACCACCGAGTTACCGGAATCACCGGTACCACTGGAGCTCCTGCAAACGATCCACCTTGCGCCGGTCCGACGATCGCAGCTGCAGATCGACGCGGCGAACGTTACCAGGGGTATCGAAATTATCCCCGGTCAAATCGTGACGAAACTGATCCATATCACTCCCGCCGTCGATGGTGATCGTGCAGTTAGCGATTCCGCCAATGATCTCCTTAAGACCGTCTCGGTTGAACGCCATCATGCCACCGGGCGAGTCGGTGTCGGTTTCACCCGCGGCTTTGGCTTGAAACGTGGAGCTATCGCCAGCACAATCGCGCACGACGCTCACAACATCATTGCTGTGGGTGTGAGCGATGAGGACATTCTGGCAGCAATAGCGATTGTGGCGGAGTCCCAGGGCGGATTGGCCGTCGTGGCCGATGGCGAGGTTCTTGCTCATATTTCGCTGCCAATTGCCGGATTGATGACAGACGAACCATTGCCGAACGTTGCTTCCGCGTACGATGCTATGCGCAAGGAGGTGCAGAGGCTCGGCTCCACCCTGCACGATCCTTTCGGCACGCTCGCCTTCCTAAGCCTGTCTGTGATTCCCGAGGCACGCCTGACTGATCGCGGCTTGCTCGATCTCACCAACGAGAATGATGCATGACTCTCTCTCATAACGAATCGACCCGACTTCGCACCTGCGATACAGAAAGCAGCCAGGATATCGTGGTGGTTGGCGCTGGCATTGCCGGACTCAGCTTTGCCTTGCGCACAAACGACGATATCTCGATCACGGTGCTGACCAAGAGTGCTCTTGGCGAAAGCAATACGAAATACGCCCAAGGCGGTATGGCCGCGGCGATCGGTCCGGAGGATAGCGCTGAACTCCATCTGGCCGACACGATCGATGCCGGTGCAGGTTTGACTGATAGAGAAACTGCCACCGGTCTGGTTGATCGCGGGGCCAGTGCTGTGCGCTGGCTTCTCCGCCAGGGTGCTCGCTTCGATCTGGATGGTAATACCCTGCAGCTGGGGCACGAGGCGGCCCATAGTCGCCGCCGTATTCTGCATGCTGGCGGTGATGCCACCGGCGCCGAAATCGAGCGCGCACTGGTGGAGCGACTACGTAAGCGCAAGAACACGCGCATTGTCGAGAACTGTCTCGCTATCGATCTGGTGCTCAATACGGACGATAGCATTGGTGGCGTGATCGTGCTCCTGGAGGATGGTCGTGTCGAACGCATGCTTGCGCGCACGACCGTGCTCGCCAATGGCGGCGCCGGACGACTCTGGAATATCACCAGCAATCCGAAGGAAGCGACCGCCGATGGTGTTGCCATGGCGTTGCGGGCGGGCGTCGATCTGGCCGATCTCGAGTTTGTGCAGTTCCATCCCACAGTGTTACGCAAAGCCGATGTCGCACCCTTCCTCATCTCCGAAGCAGTTCGCGGTGAGGGTGCCCATCTGGTCAACTCGGCGGGTGAGCGCTTCATGCTCGCCATCGATCCCCGCGCCGAACTTGCCCCCCGCAATGTGGTGGCTGGCGCGATTCAGGATCAACTTAATCAACCAGGCAATTTGGTCTATCTTGATCTTCGCCATCTGGATCCTGAACTCATTCACCATCGCTTCCCGACTATCGAGCAGATGTTGGCGGATGCGGGTGTATCCATGGCTACGGAGTTGATTCCGGTCGCCCCCGCGGCGCACTACTACATGGGTGGGGTCATCGCCGATGCTCAGGGGCGAACATCCAAATCCGGACTGCTCGCAATTGGAGAGGTCGCCTGCACCGGCGTGCACGGCGCCAATCGCCTGGCCAGCAATAGCCTGCTTGAAGGACTGGTCTTCGGCATCAATGCCGCCGATACACTCGATACAGTGGGGTTATTGCCTTTCGGAACTCCGGAAGAACGGCTGGAACAGGAGATGGTGGAAGTCGGCGATACAATCGAAACGCAGAAGAATTGCCGCCGCCGTATGACCGAATGGGTTGGCGTGGTACGTAACCGGGAAGATATGCTGAAAGCGTTGGCGTTCGTCGACGCCACGCCGGACTTACCGCTATCGCGCGACCGAATGGCGATGATCACACGCAATATGCGGCTGGTGAGCAAACAGGTCATTCTCTCGGCACTGGATCGCGAGGAGAGCCGGGGCGGGCATATTCGCTCCGATTGGCCAGAAAGTGATCCTGATCTGGATGGCATGCATCAAATCGTCAGTACATTTGATGGTGAGAATGGCAGAGAAGTCGTGCGCTGGTTCGGTGATTTGCATAACGATTGGCCCTGGACGTGAGAATTCCATGCATCCGACAATCTCACCCCCGCGTATACCCAAGCAGATCGGTTACGTCCGGTGGCTTCTGGCAAGCGGAACGTGAGTAGCCAGCAACCTTCACCATACGCTCCGCTCTCGGCGGAGGCCTCGGACGCCGATCTCATGGTCGAGTTGGCCAATGGTCATCCCGATGCCATGGAGCTTCTCTATGATCGCTATCATCGGCCGGTCTATTCATTTGCGCTGCGAATGCTGGGAGATCGCGAGCAGGCGGAGGAGTTGCTGCAGGAGGTCTATCTACGCGCATGGCGGCGAGCAAATCGCTTCACGGATGCGCGCGGGAGCCTGATTAGTTGGTTGCTAAGCATCACACACAATATGGCTATCGATGAACTACGCAAGCAGCAACGACGACCGCAGAAGCAGCACACCGAGGACCAGATCGAGTTTATGGCAACGCTGCGAGACGAGCGTCCAAGTTTGGAGACACATGCAATTCTGAGCGATCGCGGCGAACGCGTACGAAATGCGTTGGAGGAACTTCCACTGCCGCAACAAGAGGTTCTGGAACTCGCCTATTTCCGTGGTCTAACCCAACGCGAGATTTCAGACGCACTCAATGTACCTTTGGGAACGATCAAGACCCGCATGCGACTGGGTCTACGGAAACTACAGGATTCTGCTGAACTCCAGTCACTGGATGAACTATGAACGACGACATCATCCACAACCAATCTGATATTGATGCCGAGGACTGTCTCTTCTGCGCCGAGCATATGGAAGAGGCCGCTCTGGGCATTCTGGAGTGCGACGATCGCGAGCGCTTCGAGTACCATCTGACCCGTTGCTCGATCTGCCGTGCCGAGCTTACGCGTCTGGATAATGCCGTACAGCTTCTGCCGCTCACCATCCCTCTGGAATCTCCTTCTGACGATCTGAAGGCGAAGCTGCAGCATCGATTCCTGACCGCACAAGGGGAGGAGCACGTCTCCATCCCCTCGCCCCGTAAACCGGAACAACGCAAACAAGCCCGTTTTGCACCAGGGCGGCCACTCTGGACGATCTCCACTTTCGTCTCCGGACTCTGCGTCGCGCTGGCCGTCATTGGGTTATGGACACTCCTGCCATCGGACAATACCTCACGCACAACAGTCGGTCAGGATTTTCAGGTCTACGCGATGTCGTCAAGCGATTCCACATCGGCTGGCCATATCGGTGCTGATCTGGATGCCAAAGATGGAACAGTCATGGCCTGGAATCTCGATCCCAGCACAACCCATGAAATCTGGTGCGTGGATAGCGACGATAACAAATGGAAGGTCGATGACCTGATCGTGGCCGAATCGGGTGCAGCAATGCAAACGGTCACCTTCCCGGAAGAGATCGGGAGCTACAAGCAAATCTATGTTGCCCGCAACGATGGCACAGAAGAACTCACCGTTACTCCGAATCGCACGGTGAATGGTGATGAGCCAGCAACGAAGGAATCGACCCCTACAGGTGAGTAATGTTTGCGCCTGAACGGCTTGCAGACGTATAGTCAGGGCCGATGCAGGGAAGACTTGCATGCGTACCAGCGTTGGAGTCGACATCATCATGGTGCAAACAGCAATCCAGCCATTGCCTCCACAAACGGTATCGTTCGCGACGGTGCCGCGATTGGTTGCGGATATCCATCAGGATCCGCTCCGATCTCTGACCGTGCTCATTCCGATCATGAATGAAGAGGGCAACCTCCCTGATCTTTACGATGCGCTGATACCCGAACTGGAAGCCACACATCTGCCATTCGAGGTATTGTTTGTGGACGATGGATCCAGCGATCGTAGCTGGGAGATCATCCAGGATCTCAACACCCGCGACAATCGTGTGATCGGGCTTCGCCATCGCCGCAACTTCGGTAAGGCACAAGGGCTAAGTCATGGCTTCGCAGCTGCCCGCGGTGATCTCATCATCACCATGGATGGCGATCTTCAGGACGATCCCAAGGAAATCAGCCGATTCCTCGCCACAATCGACGAGGGCTACGATCTTGTCAGCGGTTGGAAGCAGCGTCGCCAGGATCCTTTGGGCAAGACGTTCCCGAGCAAGATCTTCAACTGGACCGTGCGCAAGAGCACGGGTGTACAGCTGCACGATTTCAATTGCGGATTCAAGGCCTACCGACGCGAGGTGACGCAGAGCATCCGTCTCTATGGCGAACTCCATCGCTTCACCCCGGTCCTGGCGAACGCTGAGGGGTTCCGGATTGCGGAACTGCCTGTTGAGCATCATCCCCGCACCTGGGGGAGCAGTAAGTATGGCTGGGGACGCCTGATGAAGGGCTTCCTGGATCTGCTCACGGTCGTATTTCTGACGCAGTATCGTCAACGACCAATGCACCTCTTCGGGCTGCCTGGCATTGTCTTCATGGCTCTGGGTGGATTGGCCGGGTTCTGGCTGGCGATTGAGAAATTCATCAACCACGAGGCCATTGGCAGCAGGCCATTGCTGATGCTGGCTGTATTGCTGATGGTAATTGGCACGCAGTTCTTCGGTTTGGGTCTGCTGGGCGAATATCTCAGCTTTGGCAACAATGCCCCCCAACCAGATAAGTTGATGCCATTACGCGAGACAACCGGACTCGGCAATCGTCCACAGTTGACCTCATCGGAGGCCACAACAACCCCGTGAACCAATCTTCCGCTGACAATGCAAAGGGCGGGTTACGGAAGCTCCTGAATATCCCGACACCTCTCATTTTCGCGATCTGCATTGTCGCAGCGACGTTATTGCTGTGGTGGCAGGGTGCGCTGGCCGAGTTGTGGGAGGTGGTACGGGAGGCGAACACTACCCAACTCCTCATCGCGACACCGATCTACGTGGCCAGTCTCTGGCTGCTGGCTGTACGTTGGCATCAGCTCGTACAAATGGCGCAAGGATGGAGCGATCTCCCCCGCGCCGCCGAAGCGTTCCTGACATCGATTGTGATCAACTATGCCGCCCCGGTGGGGCTGGCGGTTCCCAGCCGGGCGGCCCTGACCAAACGCGCCCTCGGGCTGGATGGACATGCAACCGGGGTTGTCGCGCTGTGGGAAATCGGCATGGACGTGATTGTGCTGGGGTTTGGCACACTCGTCTGGCTGATCATGGCGCAGGGGAGCACCAGCGCTGTTGCCAGCGAACTGGAGGATAACGCCTCACGCTATCAGTCAGTCGCGCTCCTGCTCGTTGCTGTTGTCCTTGTGCTGCTGATCTTCTTCTTCCGGAAGGCGGAGCAGCGCCGCCGCGCCATCAACTTCATCCGACGTATTCTGGTATCACCGCTCCAGCGCCCGAGAGAGGCTGCCCTGGCCCTGGCGTCCACTACTATCTACTGGATCGTTCAGGGTGTGGTGCTGGCCCTTTTGGTGAATGCAATGGGAGTGGACACAACCTTTGAACTCATTCTTGGCCTCACCACCTTGCCGATGCTGGTCGGTATGTTGAGTCCCATTCCGGGCGGCGCAGTGGTGCGCGAGGCGATGATGTATGTTGTCGCACGGTTGGCCGGAGTACCCGGTGCAGAGGTAGTGGCAGCGGCAGTCATCTATCGCATGGCACTCTTCCTGGCGATCCCCATTCTTTATGGCATTACCCGTATCTGGCTGACCAAACGAGATGGCGGCCATCCGCATCCTGAATCTGTAGAGGAGTCCATTCCATGAGCATTTCCGAAACATTTCGCTACGAACCGGAGACGTCTGTCGATACCAGCAACTATCGCAAGCACACAAGCTCCAGCAAACTTCAGCGGACGTTGATCAATCGCTTCCATGGAAAAATCGCCGGTATCGTCAAGGATTTGCATCCAACGACGCTGCTCGATTGCGGCTGTGGCGAAGGTTTTGTTGACGAAGTACTCCTCACCGAGATTCCCGCGCTGAGCATCACCGGCTTCGATGTGCTCCCCGATAGCGTGGAACTGGCGCGCCGACGGAATCCGCGAGCAACCTTCGATGTCGGCAGCATTTACGACATCAAACAAGCTGATAACTCGTTCGACGTTGCGGTTTCATTCGAGGTCTTCGAGCATCTCTATGAGCCAGACAAGGCGCTCAAGGAGATTGCTCGCGTAGCCAAAGACTACGTGGTGCTCAGCGTGCCGCATGAGCCTTTCTTCTGCCTCGCCAATGCGGCCCGCGGCAAGAATCTGGATATCACGCCAAAGGGGAGCGATCCGGATCATCGCAATTTCTGGAGTCAGAGCGATTTTGGCGCGTTCGTCGGCCAAGAGTTGGATGTCGTGCTGCTTACCGGTTCGATGCCCTGGACGATTTGCGTGGGCAAGGTACGGAAGTAGCCAACGACCTGGAGTCCAGTAATGCCATCCGTTTTCGATCATCCCAACACGCGTGTAATGACCTACAACCTCAAGAATGGCGGTGATCTCCCGCATTGGGAACAACGAAAGCAGGCGCTCGTCGATACGATTCGGGAGCAGCAGCCAACCTTCTTCGGGACGCAGGAAGGTTACGAGTATCAACTCGCCTATCTACGCGATGAACTTCAGCATTACGACATGTATGGCGAAGGTCGCGATCCGGCGTGGGGTGGCGAGTATGCCGCTATCTTCGTTGATCGACGTGTCTGTAATGTCACCGAGTCTGGCACCTTCTGGCTGAGTCCAACCCCGGAGGTAAAGGGCTCACGCATGCCCAACGAAGATCTTCCGCGGGTAGCCAGCTGGGTGCGCATGACAGTGCATGACACACCACTCCTCTATATCAACACCCATCTCACCTATATCGAGCCACAGATACCCGCGCAAATGGCTGTGCTGGTAGAGCAGATTGCTCCGCTCATCAATCCTGAGATCGAGACCATCATCTCGGGCGATTTCAATATCGGTCGACACCGCGAGCCGATGCAGCACCTGAACGCGCTCGGATTCACGGATATGTGGAGCTTCGCACAGCAAGAGTTGGGGCCGCACTTTACCTTTCCCGATTGGGATCTTTGGGACGATAGTCGCGTCAGCTCGATCGATCAGGAGAATCGCATCGATTGGGTGTGCGTAAGACCCGCCGATGGCGAATCGTTACCCGCTGTCACGGTTGAGACAGTGCATACGCACCGCCAGCAACCAGTGCCGAGCGATCATTTCCCGGTGGTGGTGAGAGCCGCAGATATATAGCACCGCATGTGCAATGCGGTGGTGCATATCACATGCAGCTCTACAGGGTTGCAAACACCTCATCCGCCGCGGCAATCGTGCGATCAATATCCGCGTCGCTATGGGCACTGCTGAGGAAACCGCTCTCATAGGCCGATGGGGCCAGGTAAATGCCGCGCTCCAACATACCTGCGAAGAAATGCACGAAACGTTCCGCATCGGCCGTTTTGGCATCCTCGTAATTGCGGACCGGTTGATCGGTGAAGAAGAAGCCGAACATGGTACCGACAGCCTGCGCGTTGAAAGCGATCTCGCGGGCATCTGCTGCCGCGTTGAGACCATCCACCAGTCGCGCGGTCTGCGCAGAAATGCCCTGCCAAACACCCTCTTCGGCCAGCAACTCCAGAGTCGCGATACCCGCTGCGGTTGCCACCGGATTACCACTCAATGTCCCGGCCTGATACATCGTGCCAGACGGTGCGACGTGCTGCATGATATCGGCACGACCACCGTAAGCAGCCAGCGGGAAACCACCACCAACGACCTTGCCGAAGGTGACGAGATCGGGCTGGATGCCGTAGAGTCCAACCGCGCCATTTGGGGAGACACGGAAACCGGTCATCACTTCATCGAAGATAAGGAGTGAGCCACTATTCTGCGTGACCTCTCGCAGACCGGCCAGGAAGCCCCCCACCGGCGGTACCATGCCCATGTTGCCTGCAACAGGCTCCACAATGACCGCCGCGATCTGTTCGCCCTGCTCGGCGAAGATCGCGCGCACAGCGTCCAGATCGTTATAGGGCGCTACAAGCGTATCCTGGGTGGCACCAGCCGGGACACCCGGCGAATCGGGCAACCCAAGCGTGGCGACACCACTGCCCGCCTGTACAAGCAGCATATCGGCATGCCCGTGATAGCAACCCGCGAATTTGAGGATCTTGTTACGACCAGTCGCAGCCCGGGCAAGCCGAAGCGCACTCATGGTGGCCTCGGTACCGCTATTGACCAGCCGGACCATATCGATACCCGGTACCGCATCCACGATCAGTCTGGCGAGTTGAGTCTCCGCCAGCGTCGGAGCACCAAAACTGGTGCCTTTCTGCATGGCAGCAATCGTGCGCGCGATCACTTCCGGATGAGCATGTCCGAGAATGAGTGGTCCCCAGCTAAGCACGTAATCGATGTAGGTATTGCCATCGATATCAGTGATGGTGCTTCCGGTACCATGGTCGATAAAGACGGGTGATCCCCCAACCGAACGGAAGGCACGAACGGGAGAATTGACGCCCCCGGGAATGACGGATTTGGCGGACTCGAAGGCGGATCGAGATTGACTTAGATCGAGGGACATGCGGGCTCCTGATGCATCATCGCAAACAACTACTATGATGATTGTAGGCTGGGATAAGAGGGATTGGGCGAACCTCGCCGCATATGAGATGCGGGGCTACTTCGTGGCGTCCGTTTCGTGCAGGCCGAGGGCGCGGAGCACAGCAGCACGTTCGGTGGGATCGGTGATATTGCGCAGTTCCTGAATCGGTTGATGCAGCATCTTGTTCACGAGTCCAACCGCCATGGCGCGGACGACGTTTTGGTCACGCTCGCTCAGATGACCGAGCTTACGCAACGCTTTAGTGAGCTCTGCTTCCCGAATCTCGTCACCGCGCTCGCGCACAGCGGCGATAGCAGCGACACCCTGTCGACTCTCGATCCAGGTCTCAAATCCGCTGGAGGCGAGCTCAACCAACTCTTCGACCTTCTTCACCTCGCTGGCGTACTGCTGGCGATAACCATCATGAATCGGCTCCAGTGCGTCGACATCACGCACAGCCACGAAGGGAAGTTGCCCGACTTCCGGCGCGATCACGCGCGGAACCGAAAGATCGATGCATAGCAAACGATGGTCGCGAGGGCGGATGTGCTGTGACTGCAGGATCGGATCGTCAGCAAAGGCAGCACCGATCACCAATGTGCTCGCCATAATGGCATCGTCCAGTCCAGCGAACGGGAAGGCATCACCATCGACACTTGCGGCGAGATCCTGAGCCTTATCCAGTGTGCGATTGACGACAAAGATGCGCTCGCAGCCCTGGGCACGTAGCAGCTTGGCCGCCAGTGTCGCCATCTTGCCGGCGCCGATGATGGTCACATTAACGTGGCTGAAGCTACCGAGTTCCAGTTTGGCGAGCTCTATGGCAGCGTGAGCGATGGAGACGTTGTTACGGGCGATATCGGTGCTGGTGCGGGCTTTTTTTCCGACCGTGAGAGCGTCCAGTGCGAGGCGCTGGAGCATGGGACCGACACTCTCACGCTCACGGGCGATCTCGAGGGCATCACGTAGTTGGCTGAGAATCTGCGGCTCGCCAAGCACCATGCTATCCAGACCGCTGGCGACCCGAAAGATATGATCAACCGCATCTCGTCCCCGATGGACATAGCTTGCACGCTGCAGCATCTCGACTGGTACGGAGTGATACTGATGCAGCCAGCGGAAGATCTCACCCTCAACATCATCCTCTTCGCCACCGACGGCGTAGACCTCGGTGCGATTACAGGTGCTGAGGATCATGCCTTCTGGCACTTCGGCGCGTAACGAATCCAGCCCTCGGGCGAGATCATCACCGCTGAAGGCCAGTCGCTCCCGGATTTCAACCGGAGCATATTCGTGATTCGATCCCACCACCACAATGGTGGGCGACTTCGCTGTCATGCAATCTGCCTGGAAGTGGACGCCAATAGATCGCCCTGTGCTGCACCGGTCTCTCCACACGACCCGGTTCGCCTTGTCAGGAATCATTCTCACATTTCGTCAGGGTTTGGGCAAGCAGATTGGGGTTCACAATGGGGATTTTGCGCATCATAATGCAGGCAGTACATATGTAGCACGCGCCTTGGCAAGGGGAATTTCATGGCTTCGATTAACGAGCAGTATTTCGATCAGTATGCGGCCAGCAACGAGATGTGGGAGCGATCGCGCAAGGCGATTGTTGGGGGTATCACCCACGATGGTCGGCACATTAAGCCCTTCCCGCCCTATATGGCCAAAGCCGATGGCGCCTATAAGTGGAGTATCGAGGGGCACAAACTCATCGATTTCTGCGTCGGTCACGGATCGCTGATCTTTGGCCACAATGATCCCGATCTAACCGCCGCCATGGTGAATCAGGTCCCGCGAGGCACCCATCATAGTGCCGGTCACGAGGCGGAAGTCCGTTGGGCCGAGGCGATCAACAAGATCGTGCCCAGTGCGGAACTCACCCGCTTCACTGGCTCCGGTACCGAGAGCACACTGCTGGCAATGCGTATCGCCCGCGGCGCGACCGGTAAGAATGGCATCCTCAAGTTCGAGGGACACTTCCACGGCTGGCAGGATTACGCGCTCAAGGGCGAGAAGCCGCCCTTCGAGAAAACGACCGTTAACGGTGTACCCAGCGAGAGTCTCACCACGGTGGCGGTGTTGCCATCGAACGAGCTCGCCATGCTCGAAGAACGCCTGGTTCAGGGCGATATCGCTGCAGTGATCATGGAGCCGAGCGGCGGTAGCTGGACCAGTATTCCGCTGATTGAGGAGTTCCTGCAGGGTGTGCGTGATCTCACAACCAAATATGACGCCCTGCTGATCTTCGATGAGGTCATCACCGGCTTCCGCTGGGCACCAGGTGGAGCCCAGGAACGCTTCGGCGTGACACCGGATATGACCACTATGGCCAAGATCGTGGCCGGTGGTATGCCGGGCGGTGCTGTGAGCGGTCGGGCCGATGTGATGAATGTGGTCGCATTCTCCGATGATCCCGCCGTGCAGGCGAAGAAGGTGCCGCATATGGGGACCTACAATGCCAATCCGCTGGCTGCTGCCGCTGGCACGAAGGCGGTAGAGAAGTGCGCCGATCCGGCCGTACAGGCATATTGTGACAATATCGCGGCGCAGATTCGCGCAGGATTCAACGAGATTCTGGTACGCCACGACATCCCCGGTTTCGCCTGGGGAGAAAGCAGCGTATTCCATATCGCCTTCGGTTCCCGGATCACGAATATGACGAGTGGCGATCTCACCCGACCGCAAGGTGTCACACCAGAATTCCTGAAGAGCAGCGGTGGCACCAAGCTGGGTATGAAGAGCGAGATCGGCATGCTGTTGGAAGGCGTCCACCTTTTCCATGGCGGTGGCCTCACCTGCACACGTCACACCGATGAGGATGTGGCGAACACGCTGACCGCCTTCGAGACCGTGGTAAAGCGTATGAACGACGAAGGTGACTTCGCGGGAATGTAGCCTTTCTGGAGCACGCTCGCGTGTGAAACGCGGGCGTACTCGAATGTGGGAGACCATCATGCGCAGCTACACCGTGCCAGCCTGGGGTGAACCGCTGGAACTCACCGAGCAACCGACGCCGGTACCGACCGGTGGTGAGGTGTTGGTACGAGTGACTGCGGCGGGCGTCTGTCACAGCGATCTCCACATTCACGATGGCTACTACGATCTCGGTGGTGGCAAGAAGCTCCTGAACAATGATCGTGGGGTTACCGCGCCGCGGGTGATGGGTCACGAGATAGCTGGCACAGTGGAGGCGGTCGGACCGGATGTCGTTGGTGTGAACGTCAGCGACGATGTCGCGATCTATCCCTGGATCGGTTGTGGACACTGCGATGCCTGCGCATTAGGCGACGAGCAGAACTGCCCCACCCCGCGGACGTTAGGCATACTCACCGATGGTGGCTATAGCACTCATGTGCTCGTACCTGCCGCCAAATACTGTCTGCCGTTGGACGGAATCGCTCCGGAAGTGGCAGCTCTCTATGCCTGCAGCGGTATCACCACCTATCACGCACTACGCAAGTTCGATACCAGGATCTTTGCGAACGAACCTGTGCTCATTGTCGGTGCGGGCGGCCTCGGATTAATGGCGCTAACCATGATTAAGGCCATGGGCGGCTATGGCGCAATCGTGGCCGATATCGATGCCACCAAGCGCGAGGCAGCACTTGCGGCTGGTGCCCTGGCTGTGATCGATCCGCGGGATGCCGATGCGATCCCGCAGGCAAAAGCGTTGGCACCGAGTGGCCGTGGTTTGCGCATGGCTATCGATCTCGTTGGTGGTCCGCAGACATTGCAATTCTGTATCGATTGCCAGGTCAAGGGCGGCAAGGTGGTCGTGGTGGGTCTGATGGGTGGCGAAATCACCATCCCAATCCCATTCATCCCCTCCCGCGCGCTCACGATTGAGGGCAGTTACGTCGGGACGCTCCAGGATATGCGCGAACTGATGCAGCTGGTGCGCGCGCACAACCTGCCTACCCCGCCAATTGAGTGCCATCCGCTGGATGACGCCCAGTTGGTGTTGGACGAACTGCGCGCTGGTCGGATTGTGGGTCGAGGGGTGTTGGTGCCGTAAGTCGTATGAGGTTTGGGCAGGGTTGCCGCCTCTTCGCCGGGTAGAAACCCGGCGCTACGACACGATTATTTCCCGTGGCGGAAGGTCTCGGCACCCTGTTGCCGGCGAAGAGGCGGAGTATCGTCCACCGAGCTCAAAAGCTCGGCCAGCGCCTCCAGACTCTGCAGATTGTGAATCGGCATGAAATAGTCGATGTATGGCAGTGCCGCCTTGATCCCCTGAGTAAGTGGCTGATAGCCGGATGCTCCCAGCAGAGGATTCAACCAGATCAGCCGGCGACAGCTACGCTGCAGCCGCGCCATCTCCTCGCCGAGGAGAATCGGATCGCCACGATCCCAGCCATCGCTGATAAAAACAACGGTGGCATTGGAGCGCAATACACGTCGACTCCAGCGGAAATTGAAATCGCGCACCGCCTCGCCGATACGAGTACCGCCGGACCAATCGTCCACGGCATTGACGACATCGGTAATCGCCTGATCGACATCGCGCTTGCGCAACTCGCGGGTAATGCGTGTAAGGCGGGTGCCGAAGACGAAGACCTCGACGTTATCGAGTCCAGACTCCAGCGTATGCACGAACTGCAGAAGTGTGCGCGAGTAGCGATCCATTGAGCCACTGATATCGCAGATCAATACCAGGGGGCGCATCTTTTCTTTGCGGCGACGATAGCGAAGATCAATGGGGATACCACCCTGTCGCAACGATCCACGCAGCATCGCCCGTTGATCGATACTCTCGCCCTTATGGGCGCGCTCCATGCGACGGGTTTTGCGTGTACCCAGCTTCCAGTTGATCCGCGCCATCAGTCGGCGTGCCGTGGCCAACTCATCTGGCGTGAACTGACCGAAATCCTTCTTGCGCAACGCCTCCTCAGCGCTGAACATGAGCACATCCTGTGGAGGAGCATCGGGTTCCTCGGCATCGGATTGCTCGTCGGCCACCTCATCGGCGCTTACGCTGATGGTGGTCTCCTCGCTCTCGTCACCCCCCTCCTCGCTCTTCTTCTTTTGTTCAGGTTCGCGCTGCTCCTGCGGAGGCTGGGTATTGGCAGCGTCATCCATGGGCGCGGACTGCTCGAAAATCGGCGGCTGGGCGCGCAAGATATCCTGCCAAAAACGGTCAAATTCGCGCTGGAAAACCGGGATTTGATCGGGACGATAGACCGCGATGGCCTGCATCGCCGCCGCCAGATCGGCACGACGCTGTGGTCCCACCACCTCCATTGCCTGGAACATCTCCATGACATGGCCGGTACCGACCTTGATACCAGCCTGTCGGAGACGACGGGCAAAGTGCGCCAAATTCCGCTCGATGAGCGCTCCACTCAGTTGCGTATCGCTCATACGTTAGTTAGCCGCCTGTAGCGCCCGCTCCACCAGTCGACCGGCCACATCGCCCTGAATTCGTTCGATATCTTCCTGGTATTTCAGGATCACGCCGAGGGTGTCATCGACCACGGCATCGTTGAGTTCGTTCGTACCGAGTGCGGTGAGTGCAGCACTCCAATCGAGTGTCTCCGCCATACCGGGAAGCTTGAAGAGATCGACCTCACGTAACGCCTGCGTGAACGTAACGATCTGCTTCGCCAGTTTCTGTGGAACATCCGGAACCTTCGCGGAGAGAATCTTCAATTCCTTCTCGAAGCTCGGGAAATCGACCCAGAAATAGAGACAGCGACGCTTGAGTGCATCATGAATTTCGCGCGTGCGGTTGCTGGTGAGGATAACGATGGGTCGATGCTCGGCACGAATCGTACCGAGTTCAGGCACGGTTACCTGGAAATCGCTGAGCAGCTCCAGCAGGAATGCTTCCAGTTCCTGATCGGCACGGTCGATCTCATCAATCAACAGCACTGGTGATTTGTCATGTGAGGCATCGATCGCCTGCAGCAGCGGTCGCTTCAGCAGGAACTCATCGCTAAAGAGATCACGTCGCACCTGCGCCTGATCGACACCGCCACTGGCATCGATGGTGCGGAGATAGAGCATCTGCCGCGGGTAATCCCATTCGTAGATGGCGTTGGCGGCATCAAGACCTTCATAGCATTGGAGACGGATCAAGGGTGCATCCAACGCAGCGCTCAGCACCTTGGCGATTTCGGTCTTGCCGACACCCGCCTCACCCTCCAACAAGAGTGGTTTGCCAAGCTTCAATGTGAGATAGAGTGTCGTGGCGAGACTACGATCGGCGATGTACTTTTCGGACTCAAGAATGTCCGCCAGTTCATCAACCGTCGTGAAATCAGAGGTATCAGGGATATTGGTACTCAACAGTGGATCCTGTTCGGTAGAAGTCAATTCAAACTACCGGTCAGTATCACCGGGAATGAGGAAGCTGACCAGTGTGATGAGTCAGCTTCCTCGTCACTATGGATTGCGGAGAGACATATCCTGAACCATCCGCCAGGTCAGGTAGCACAGACACACAACGACGACAACAGCCAAACCGGTATCGACAGTAGGCACGAGGCGTCTGACAAACCCGAAGATGCTTACACCAGTGAAGTTCCATAGCCCGGTCAGCGACGCCGTCGCCAACGCGATGGGAATGCTTATCCACCCCCAATCGGTGAAACGATACAGTGATACACCGACAAATCCGCCAAGCGCGAACCAAACCGCAAAGGTGAGCATGTAGTGCGCGAAGATCATGACTATTGATCCTGATGAAATTGAGAAATAGATATCCTCTGCACCCTTCTCAAGTCCGAGGAGGTTGTAGAATCCACGCTCGATCAGATACCCAACTCCCATGATCGCGGCACCTATGACCGCCAGCAGAACGCCCGTCTGCATCCATTCCACGAATCCGGCCTGCCGCGTGCGGCCATGTGCGACGTAGATGGGAACCATGACGAACATGATCCAACCCGAGATGACCGCCAGGTACCACGGCGCAATAGCGCCCACTGCGGCCCAGGAAAACGATGGCGCATCCGTGAACCGGCTCACCACGAACACCACCCCTAGTGCGATGACAAGACAGGCACCGCCAAGTATCACCAGCATCAATACCTGATCGGTGTGCATCGGTGATAGTGAGAACCGATCGTTGTTCCGTGACGACTGCGTGTTCATCAGGACTCCTCCTTAAGGTGATCAGAGAGCGGCAACCTGCATTTCTCCCTGGTTAACAATGCCATTTGCGTGTCATTCGTCTTTCGGTTGGGTGAGATAGACAAAGAGGTCCTGGACTCCCAGTGATTCCACATCAAGTCCATCGGTACTGGCCTGCTCCAGGAATCCGATGTTGATCTCGCCATAGACCATTGCGGATTTGGTACGACCCAGCTGTCGTTCACCAATTACCTTCTTACCAACCACAAATCGATCCACATCCGCCGCATTCCCGGTCACGGCCGCTCCCTGAGAAACGAACTGTTCGGTGTTGCCGTGAAACATCAGCTTCCCGTGATCAATGATCACGATGTCTTCGAGGAACCGTGCTATCTCTTCGATCAGATGCGACGACAAGATAAAGGTGCGAGGTTGATTCATGTAGTCCTGCAATAGCTCATCATAGAAGAGGTAGCGTGACGGTGCGTCGAGCCCCAAATAGGTCTCATCCAACATGGTGAGATCGGCCTGTGCGGCGAGACCCAGTGCAATGCCGAGAGCAGATCGACGCCCGCGTGACAGGCTACTGATCTTCGATTTGAGAGACACCTCGAAGCGATCCAGGAGATATCGCGCACGCTCATCGTTCCAGTTGGGCCGAAGGTAGGCGGCATATCGAAGCGCCTCCTCGACTTTCTCGGAGTCCTCTACGGTATCGCCAACCTCCCGAATCAAGGCCAAACGCTCCGTGATACGGCCGTTTTCGAATACGGGTTCGCCATCCATCAGCACTTTGCCCGAGGTTGGCTTGCGAAATCCGGCGATAATGTTGAGCAGGGTAGACTTCCCTGATCCATTTCT
The DNA here is from genome assembly GCA_020432165.1 of Thermomicrobiales bacterium. Lineage (GTDB taxonomy): Bacteria > Chloroflexota > Chloroflexia > Thermomicrobiales > UBA6265 > UBA6265. Next base: position 16,844 of record JAGQGU010000059.1, on the reverse strand, counting down.
CCCCAGCAAGCCGATGATTTTCGTCCCTTCAATCGAAAGGGAAAGATCATTGAGCGCAATTGTGTCTCCAAAGCGCTGATGTATGTTCCGAATCTCGATATTCATTGTCCGGAGTCCTTCCCCTGTTTCAGGCTGATGTAGGCGATCAAGTCCGCGGCAGAAATACCGATCACGCGTGCCTCCGTCAAGATCGGATCAAGCCTTTGTCCGAAAAAGCTGGCACGGTGCTCTTCCTGCAGCTTTGCCCGCGCGCCAGCCTGGACAAACATGCCAATGCCTCGCTTCTTGTAAAGAACGCCATCGTCGACGAGGTTCTGGAAGGCTTTCTGGGCGGTTGCAGGATTAATGCGATAGAACGCTGCGTACTGATTGGTCGACATCACCTGCTCTTCCTCTTCGAGCCGACCGCCAAGGATGTCCTGGCGGATTTGGTCGGCGATCTGCCGGTAGATGGGCTGTTGATCATCGAACATGATGGATGCGCTCCATTGGTTCATTAGTCATGTAATGAACCATACCACCTACAGAGAAAAACCACAAGGAATAACGCCCCATCCGTCAGACGAGACGACCTCTAGCGTTTCTGGTTGCGAGTGGATCTTATGAGCGCTTAAGCCGATCCTCAATCACCGGGGCGTTCACGGTAATACCGTGCAGATAGGTAGGCTCCAGCGTGATCGGGTCATCGAGATCACCGGCAGCAATGCGCGCTGCACCCAATCGCAGCAGAATTTCGGGATTGCGGGGTTGCCAACTGTGAGCTAGATGGGCAGTTTCGATTTCAGACCGATAAGCGTCTGGCACTTCCCCAACGAGTAGCAATTCCGGGGTCGATGCAAGGGCAGTCAACATCTCTGCCACGGTGGAGTTTACCGGCGATATTCCTCGACGCTGCCAGACAACCCGACCTCGGCCCGCAGGCAGCACCGCAACGACATCCTCTTCCTGCCGCTCGGCGAGCACAACATCAAGCGTCGGAATACCAACCAGTGGCACATTGTGGGCTGCGATGATTCCCTTGGCGACAGCGAGACCAACACGCAAGCCGGTAAAGGTGCCTGGGCCGGTGGCAACAACCAGACCGGTAATATCCCCAGGCGTCATATCGGCTTCCTGCAACAGATTATCAATCTCCGGTAGCAGTGTGGTGGTCTGGGTGCGACCTGCGTTCCAATTACGTGCGAGTATCCTGTATGTTGTAGACATCGCGATCCCGGCGGATTCCGTAGAGGTATCGATGGCAAGATATCCGGATGGGATTGATAGCGAACCTGTCTTCATTGGCCCTCCAAAGGTCTGCAATATGTTAACATTTGGCGACAAATTCTCTTCAACGCATGGCGTACATTTCTAGCATCGTTCGGAAGTCCTGATTAGCGCATTCAGGTCGACCGACGCACGAGGGGGGAGAAACCAATGTTCGAATCATCCACGGCAGAGGGTTGTGCATGGCAGTGAACAACAATCCTACCGAATGGAATCCACAGCCGATCGGCAAAGAATTCGTCAGGCCAAAAGGATCGTTTGGCGGCATATTGGGCAAGGAATGGGTTCTATTCCTGCTTTTGGTTTTGCCGAACTTCATCTTTCTGGCCACATTCACCTATTGGCCACTGATCCGCAATTTCGTCCTCAGCACGCAAAAGGTCAACCCCTACACCAAAGCCCAGAGCTATGCAGGGCTGGACAATTTTCGCTGGCTGTTCAACGATCGCGTCTTCAAGCAGGTCGTAAGTAACACAGCGATCTTCATTGTCTGCTGTGTTTTCTTCACGCTTGGTCTTGGCCTGTTGGTGGCACTTCTGCTGAACGAGAAGCTGAAGGGACGCACTGCTGTTCGGGCGATGGTCTTTGCCCCATATCTCATCGCTGGTTCGGCGGTGGCGTTGGTATGGTCCTATATCTTCAATCCACGCTTCGGGCTCTTCGCTATGATCCTGGGATGGTTCGATATAAGCTCACCCCGCTGGCTGGAGGATCCGAACTGGGCATTGGCGGCAGTGATTATCACGTATGTCTGGAAGAATATGGGGTTTGCTGCGGTCGTCTTCCTCGCAGGCCTGCAAGGTATTCCGAAAGACCTTTATGAAGCAGCCAAGCTCGATGGTGCCTCGGCATGGTGGCGATTCCGCTCGGTAACGCTGCCTATGCTCTCACCAATCTCCTTCTTCCTGGTGGTGACATCCGTACTTTCAACGTTCCAGGCCTTCGATCTCATTGACGTAATGACAAGCGGTGGCCCGGTCAACTCCACCACCACATTGGTCTACTACGTGTACGAACAGGGCTGGATGGCTCAACGCTGGGAACGAGCCGCTGCAGCGGCGGTAGTGCTCTTCATCCTGATGCTGACAGTGACAGGAATGCAGATGCTTTGGGAACGCAGGCAGGTTCACTACGATGGAAACTAGCAAACTCACTCCGGCCAAATTCGGCGGATATGCCGCAATGGTCTTCGTCGGACTGGTGATTGGCATACCAATTTTCTGGATGCTTTCCGGTTCGCTGATGTCCAACCGCGACATCCTCAACCCCAATCAATGGTTGCCGAGCACACCGGTCTGGGATAACTACCCAGATGCCTGGAACTCCCTGCCGTTTGCTCGCTTCTTCCTGAACTCGCTCATCATCACCTTCTTCGGAGCAGGCGCCAAAGTGGTACTGGGTGTGCTCTGCGCGTATGCCTTTGCCTTCCTTAAGTTCCCGGGCAAGAACATCCTCTTTCTGGTCGTGCTGGCCAGTCTGATGGTTCCCAGCCAGGTCGTGATTATCCCGAACTATCAGTTCATGGCAACCACGATTCGCAATATCCTGGGAACAGAAGATAACTGGGTCGATACCTATCAGGGCATTATCCTGCCAAGCGCAGCAACAGCATTCGGCACCTTCCTCATGCGTCAGGGATTCATGGGACTGCCAAAGGATGTGCTGGACGCCGCCAAGGTCGATGGCGCCGGACACTTCCGCACCATGTGGCAGATCATTCTGCCCATGGCAAAGCCGATTGTAGTCACGTTTGCGCTTATCGCTGTGGTGGGCGAGTGGAACGAGTATCTCTGGCCACTCATCATCACCAATACCGACAATATGCGACCAGTCACCGTCGGTCTGCGCTTGCTCAACGATACGGAAGGCAATAACAACTGGGGCATCATCATGGCTGGTACTGCCTTCGTCGTCGTGCCCATGCTTGTTGTCTACACCTTCCTGCAACGATTCATCATTGATGGTTTGACGGCCGGTGCCACCAAGGGATAGCGGAGTTATCAACGGGACGAGGCAGTCCCGTTGATAACCACGACTCATATGTCGACTGTGTGCACAATTCATTAGTCACGACAGATGTGCGATTGACATACGGTATCAGCAGGGTCTAAGCTTGCGGCACGAACGATTTAACAGTTTGTTCCCAAACGGGAAAGGCGGATGCAGTACGGTTTCGTTAGTGCTCCGCACAATCGCGTCGCACGCGGGTGTGGCGTAACCGCAGAGGTCACCAGGGTGGTGACACTCGACATGTTCAGGAAGTCGTCCAGAGGAGGCCGATTCTCATGATCAAGAATGTATCTCGACGATCATTTATCAAGGGTGCTGCAGGTGCTGCTGCCGTTGGTGCAGCCAGCTCCCGCTTCTTTGCCCCGACCATGATCAGCGCGCAGGGATCTGGCGTTGAGCTGATCTACTGGCACGCGTTCAACTCCGGCGCAAACGGCGAAGCCCAGACCAAGCTGATTGAAGACTTCAATGCACTGGGCAATGGCGTCACGGTTGTCCCAACCGGTTACGCGAATTATGAGGAAGTCGCCAATGCGATCCTCACCGGTCTCGATTCCGGTGACGTTCCGCACATCGCCACTTTGAGCGATGTTTGGTGGTTCTCCTTCTACCTGCGCCAGGCGCTGGTGGAGCTCAGCCCATTTGCCGAGAATCCAGACGATTACATCGCCAGCCTGTTCGGCGACTACACCCGCAATGGCGGCCAGTGGGGCGTACCGTTTGCCCGATCCACCCCGATCTTCTACTACAACGTCGAAGCATTCGATGCTGCAGGTGTTGATCCGGCCGTTGTTGGCAAGTGGAGTGATTTCGCCGGTGCATCCGCCAGCCTGGTCGATGCCAGCGATGTTACCTACTCCTTCGGCTTCGGTAACGCTGCCTCCTACGGTGCCTGGACAATGCACGGTGCTGTGTGGGCGTTCGATGGCCGCTACTCCGACGAGGATTTCAATATCCTCATCAACAAGGAAGGCTCCGTCGCTGCCGGTGAGTTCATGCGCGATATGGTTCAGACCAAGAAGGCCGGCACCGTCGATAACCCGACCAACGAGTTCATTGCAGGCACATTGGCCGCAATGATCGGCTCGACTGGATCGCTCGGCACCATCACCAAGGACGGCACGGTGGAGTTCAAGACCGCCAAGCTGCCCGAGGAGATCAAGTTCGGCTGCCCGACCGGCGGTACTGGCCTCAGCATCATCGCTGGCGCCACCGATGAGCAGCAGCAGGCTGCCGCTACATTCATGAACTTCTGCACAAACACTGAGAATGCGTCCTTCTGGAGCCAATACACCGGCTACATGCCAGTACGCACCAGCGCAATCGAGAGCGAAGATTATCAGGCATTCCTGGCTGAGCACCCGAACAACCAGGTCGCCATTGAGCAGCTGCCGCTGACACAGCCGCAGGATAGTGCTCGCGTCTTCATCCCGAATGGCGATGCCAACATTGGTAAGGCCTGGGAGCAGATTCTGGTGAACAACACTCCTGCCCAGCAGGCGTTCGACGAAGTCGCCGCCCTTCTGGAAGAGGACAAGGCACCGGTAATCGAGGCGCTCTCCGCAATCGAGGGCTAATCGGTTATATCTCAAGCGTAAACGGAACCCTCGGGGCGCATGCTCCGAGGGTTCTTTTTGTCACACTGCCTTGACGAACCTAGACCTCGATCGTAAGACCGTCCCAGGCAATATCGTATCCCAGCGCCTGCGCCCGGGCGGACTCCACCTCGTGGATCGTATTGCTGTGATGGCCGAGATGAGTACCGTACAGGAGGGTATTCTCATCCACGAGGCCAACGGCTTGCATGCGCTCCATCTCTTGCAACACCCCTGCCGAACCCGAATGCGTGGGGCTGTAGGCGCGTTGGAAACCATCGTTGTGATCGAAAACGACGATATCGAAGCGCCAGCCATATTCGGCCACGCAAGGCCACACCTCATCCGGGAGTTCGCTGGTATCAGAGGCGTAGAGAAGCGATCGATCGCCCTTGCGAATAGCGAAAAGCATTGGATGCTTCGCCGAGCCATGATTGGACGGAATGGTGAGAACCTCATACTCGCCAAATGTCAGCTGCTGCCAAGGCGCGATGGTAACGATATTGAGCGCAGCATCCTTGCCAGGCTCGTCAATCGCGAGATCGATCTTCTCCCAGGATTTCCGGTTGCCATCACGAATCGCCTGCAGACCGACCTCGTTCACGTACCATGTGAGCGGTTGCGCGTTCTGGGCCGCCCAGCTGGCGGCGCGGATGGTGGCATGCAATGGCAGCAGGTGATCACCATGATCGTGAGTTTGCAGAACCCATCGAATATCAGCCAGATCGAAACCAAAACGGATACAGGCACCATTGAGATCGGGACCGAAATCGATGAGGAGCTCGTCATCGATCATGGCCGAGCACATCATGCGAATCGATTTACCCCCGGCTTCTCGGGCCGCCACGCAATTTTCACAACGACAATGCGGATTCGGGAAACCACCCGAGGCACCGGTACCAAGAAATCGCAATTTCACGAAGCATCCTTATCAATGTACTGCAGAGTCAATCGCCGATTATCACCGCCAAGGTGTTCTATCCGTACCAGCCAGAACGAAGCTGGCAGCCAACTTCCAGCCCTCTCCGGCCACTCGATGAGACTAACACCATCGGTGGGATCGATATAGGTCTCATAGCCGATATCTTCCAGCTCATCCGGATCATCGAGGCGATAGAGATCGAGGTGATAAAGGCGCATCTCCCTCCCCTCGTGCTCGCGCACGAGCGTGAAAGTAGGGCTCTGCACCGATCCCTGAACACCAAAAGCGTTGGCGACTCCCTGCGTGAATGTCGTCTTGCCCGCACCGAGATCACCATGCAGAAGCACAACATCCCCGGAATGCAACCGCTGCGCGAACTCGCCTGCAAGTTCCTGCATGGCTTTGGCACTGGTAATCGTGAGTTCTTCAGTCATTACTGTGTTCAAAGTGATCCCAGGCGCCGACATCAAGTCGAACTGGATGGTGAAGTTCATCCAGCCAAATCAATCCAGGTTCAACAGTGATCTGTCCTATTGGCGTGAGTGTGGCGCCGACATCCCTGGCCGCTACCTGAAGCGCGGCTACCTGATCCGGGGATACGGTGAAGAGCAACTCGTAGTCCTCACCGCCACGAATAGCGAGATCCAACCAAAGATCAGGGAAATTCGCATGCACGGCGGGCGCAACCGGGATCAGTGTTGTGTCCACGATCGCCCCAACACCACTGGCGGTCAGCAACTTCGGCAAGTCACCCGCGAGACCATCGCTGAGATCCATGCAGCAACGCACACCGGATGATGCCAGGAGCCGCCCGAGCGAGATGCGCGGACTCGGCCGCAAATGGTCGGCTATGAGCAGATCGGCAGACTTCGCCTCCGGATTCGGCTCGGCGAGTAAACGCATACCGGCTGCGCTCGCGCCAAGTGTGCCGCTGACCAGGATTGCATCGCCGGATCGGGCCGCGGCCCGGGTCATGAGCGATTGGCCTACACCGACTTCACCAATAGCCGTGAGATTGAAGACCTGTGGTCCCTGCGTACGCACGATATCGCCACCAGCAATGACAACACCGTAGATCGCCGCCAACTCACCCATGCCCCGGTACATGTCCTCGAGATCGGCAACCAGTTCATCGCCGGTCAGTGCCAGCGTCACGATAGCCAGTTTCGGTGCGGCACCCATACTGGCGAGATCGCTGAGATTGACTGCCAATAGCTTGTGGCCCAGGCTGCGCCAATCGGTCCAGTCCAGCCGAAAATGCACACCGGCCACCATGGTATCGGCGGTAACGACGGTACGATCACCGCTGTTCTGCCACCAGGCGCAATCATCGCCTGCACCACAAACGCGATCATTCGATCGCACTTCCGCCGGTAACGCCGCAATCAACCGATCGATCAGCGCAAACTCGCCGAGATGTTTAACCCGCTCTGTCACCGACTCACTTCCTTATAGACGTCATAGGTTTCCTGCGCCGTACGCTCCCAACTGAACATATTGGCGCGGGCAAAGCCGCGTTCTCGGAGTTCACGTCGTAACGCTTCATCCTCCAACACTGCCAGCATCGTCTCCGCCCACGCATCGATACTCTCTGCCGGAATCAATACACCCGCATCGCCAACGACTTCCGGAAAGGCTGAGTTATCGCTGCATAATACTGGCGCGCCACAGCGCATCGCTTCGATCGCAGGGAGGCCAAAGCCCTCGTAGTAGCTGGGGAAAGTGTAGAGATCGGCCCCCGAGTACCAGCCCCCAAGCTCCTCATCGGAGACCCAGCCCGTGAGACGCACACGATCACCCAGATTGAGTTCCTCCAGGGTGGCCTTCAATTCGCCAGTGAGCCAACCTTCCGGTCCAACCAACACAAGTTGATGATCAATCTTGTCCTTGATCCGGGCGAAGGCGCGTAGCAGCGTCGGCAAATTCTTGCGCGGCTCGAGGGTGCCCACTGCCAGCACGTAGGGCCGATCGATCTCCCATTTCATGCGAAAGATATCCAGGCCTCTGCCTTCAACCCGAGCAACCTTGCCACTCGTCGCCAGCGGAATCGCCTGCACCTTCTCCTCGGGAATATCGAGCCATTCGCGCAGATCGTTGGCGGTAGCATGGCTGACGGTGATGATCTTCGCCGCACGTTTCGCGCTGAGTCGGGTTGCGCCGATCAGCCAATTGCGTCGAGAGCCAGGAAGCTGATCCGGATACTTGAGAAACGCCAAATCGTGGACCGTCACAACCGGTGGAGCAACACTCAGGAGCGGAGCAGCACCGATGGGACAATGGACCACGTTAAGACGTTGGGCAGCGATATTCACCGGCATGCAGGTCTGTTCCCACACGATACGCGCCATCGGATTCTCCTTGATCGGCCCTGTGTGGCGGCCGAGAAGAATGACTCTATCCGATGATCCGCGCACGTGATCAAGCCCGGTAATCAGTTCGCTGATATAGCGGCTGATACCGGTTTGTCGATAGCCCTCGCGAGCACTGAACAACGCTGCATTGATACCGATGCGCATGGATAACCCAATCTGCCCTCTGGCGAGTGAATCGCCCTGTACCCCTATACTTTACGTTGAAATGATGTGCGTGTGCGGGAATCTTTCCTTGCTCAACGCCAATTGCCGGAGTATTCAGACGCGTGACCGATCGCACCCTCGAAATGGAATATGTGGATCACGACGATGATGTCGAGATCGGATACGCGATCGATCAGTTCGCCGCGATGTACCCTTTCCCCCTCGATGATTTCCAACGGGAGGCGATCGCGACATTTCTCCGCGGTGATTCGGTGATGGTAGCGGCGCCCACCGGTAGTGGCAAAACCGTGGTAGCCGAGTTCGGTATCTGGGATGCATTCAAGCGTACCGGACGCGTCATCTACACCGCGCCAATCAAGGCCCTCAGCAACCAAAAATTCCGCGATCTCCGTTCCACCTATGGCAACGAGGTCGGGCTCCTCACCGGAGATGTCACCGAGAATCGCGATGCGCGCATTGTAGTGATGACCACCGAGATTCTGCGGAATATGCTGCTGCAGAGTCCATGGGAACTCGATGATGTGGAAACCGTCATCTTCGACGAGATTCACTATCTGGCTGATCCGGAACGTGGTACCACCTGGGAAGAGAGCATTATTCTCTGTCCGGAGCATATTCAATTCATCTGCCTGAGCGCCACGGTCACCAACGCGCACGAAATCGCGGGCTGGATCGGTCGCACCCACAGGCCGATTCGACTGATCGAGCACTTCAGCCGCCCCGTGCCGTTGGCTCTCTACTATTTCCACGAAAACGAGCTCAGTATGGTGATCGATCATCATGGTGAGCAGGTGCGTGACTTCCGCAATGTTGGTGGCGAAGCCCGACGTCGGCCCGGTGGTCGGCGCGGCAAAGACTTCGTGCGCGAAGCATTGGAGGAGCCACAGCCCCACGAGATTGTGGACGCCCTCAAGCAACAGAATCTGCTACCGGCAATCTACTTCCTCTTCAGCCGCAACGATTGTCAGATCTTTGCGGAGCGGCTCGCGATGATGCGACCGCAATTGGTGGCTCCCGGCCAGCTCGAGCAGATCGAAGCAGTGTTGCAGAGCTATATGAGCTCCATGCGCCCGGAAGATGTCGAACTCGAGCAGGTACAGCTCATCGCCGATCTGGCGCGGAAGGGAATCGGCTTCCATCATGCCGGTCTCCTGCCGGTGCTGAAGCAACTGGTGGAAGTGCTCTTCGGGCGGGGGCTGATGCAGGTCGTTTTTGCGACCGATACTCTGGCACTAGGTGTGAATATGCCGGCCAGGACCGTTGTGATCGGGCGCATGACCAAGTGGGATGGACGTCGACGGCGCATCCTTATACCAAACGAATTTCAGCAGATGGCGGGCCGGGCCGGGCGGCGGGGCATGGATGTTTTCGGCCACGTCGTCATCCCCTACTCGCCGATTATCCCGTTCCAGGAAGCGCTCGATGTCGCCACCGGTGATCTGCATCCGGTGCAGTCTGCGTTTGCCATTCGTTACAACACCGTGCTGAATCTGTGGGATCCACCGCGCGGTGATCGGGTGCGGCAGATGCTGCAGCGCTCGCTGGCGCAATACCAGACGAGTCAGCGTATTCGTCTGATCGAAAACGACATTCTCGAGATTGAGGCGGAGCTCGCCGGTATCATGGCCGGTCACGGTGAGGATCTTGCCCGCGCCGATACACTCTTCGAGGAATATCAAAGTCTGCAACGCACTGCGACCGGTCTCCAGCGACAAGACGCAGATCTGATCACCACGATTCTGGCGTTGCGAACAGAGGTAGATGCCTCTACCCCCTGGAGCGAGCCAGGCCGGCTGGCGCTCCGCAAACTGCTGAAGACCGCCAAACCCGGCCTCATCCTTCACACCCGCAATGGCGGCTGGTCAATCTGGCTGGGACGGGCAACAGCGAGCGGGATCGGCTTCGTATTGAGCGCGAAGGATCACGCGATTCGGATCGTAGAGGAATATCGCCGTATCGACTACGTCGAGAATGCCGCCACGGTGTCCGTACCGGAGAATTGGCAACGTCCGGCCGATGAAAACATCGCTGAACTCGATCAGGACAACACCGCCATCGATGCGATGCTGGCCGAGCTGGAGAGCCACTACCTACCCGATCTGGATGCGATGGCAGCGGCGCATCGCCAGCTTCTGCGTGAGCAAAGCGATGCCGAGATCAGTGCACTGGAAGAACAACGCAAAGAGATCAGGGCACACCTCGAAAGTATCGAAGAGCAACGCCGTGATCATCCCTTCCGCGACAGCAAGGTACGCAAGGAACACGCCCGCAGCGTGAAGGTGCGGGACGAGCTCGAGAAAGAGCGCAATACGCTCACAAATATCCTTGAGCGCGAGGTGGATGCCGAAGACGTACGTATACGCGGCATCATCCGTGGTATCCGCGATGTGCTTCATCGTTTCGGTTATCTACAGCGAGGTTATCCAACCGAAAAGGCTGACATGCTCGCGGATATCTTCGATACCGATGGTCTGATTCTCTGCGAGATGATCGATCAGGGGATGCTCACACCATTGAGCGCCGCCGAGCTAGCCGAAGTATGCAGCTGGTTCAGCTTTGATCGGGACTTCCGCTACAACAATGGCTTCTCTCTGGGCACACGACTGGTGAATCTAAGACGTCGACTCGAGGATCTGGAACACGAGATTCTCGGGGAAGAGCGCGATCACCGCCTCTTCATCAGCGAAGGTCACAATCCCAGCTTTTACGGTCCAGCCTTCCACTGGTGTCGCGGCTGGAGTATGGCGCAGATCGGCGAAGCGATCGAATTGAGCGAAGGCGATCTGGTGATGACCTTCAACAAGACGATCGATCTGATGCGGCAGCTGCGCGAGATGCTGATTGATGTCGATCCTGAGCATACCCTCATCGATCGTTTCCGCGAAGCCGAGAAACTGGTGCGTCGCGGTATCGTGGAGCAGAGCCTCACCCTCGGATTCACTCCGATCGCGGATGAAGATACTGATCCTGATGAAGAGATTGGTGACAATCCTTCCGAGTTCACGGACTGAACCATGCATCGATCTCTGCGGATGCTTGGTATCCTCATCGATCTGCAGGCAGGATCACGCACACTGGCGCAACTCGCCGCCAAATACGAGTGTTCGACCAAAACCATTCAACGGGATATCTCTTCGCTGACGGAGCTGAATATCCCGGTGCACAGTGCGGCGGGTGCCAATGGCGGTATCTGGCTCGATGCAACCTGGACGCTGAGTCCACTCAATCTCACGGCTGACGAGATCGAGACAGTGATTCTGGCGCTGGAAAATGCTGTCTATCTCCCCGCTGCCGAAGAAACACTCGCCAAGATTCGCGCCGCAGCCAAGCCCAACTATTTCGATAGCGTGGCCGAGAGTCCAGTCCGTCCCCACGCTCAAAGGATTGCGCCCGTATCGATGCCCTCTGCTGTCGATCAGTTGCGCAAGGTGATGCATCGCGAGCTCTGGTGCCGCATCGATTACTCCGGAGGTAGCACTCCCGGCTGGCGTATCGTGCTGCCACGCGAGATTCATCTGCTGGAAGGACGATGGTATTTGTGGGCCATCGATGAACGCTCTCGCGATAGCCGTAACTTCCGCGTTGACCGAATTCGGGATATCGCTCCGACCCTGGCACCTGCGCATGCTGCCGATATCATCGTCGATGCCGCGTCACGACCGCATTACCAGTCGGAAACCTATCCGGAGATCGTGGTCGACCTCAACGCAGCCGGCATCCAGTTCTGTCGCGATCATAGCCATTTCCACAAGAGCACCCGCGGGCAACAATTGCGATTCCGGTGTCCGCCAGGGGAATATCGCTATGTTGCACGTGAGCTCCTGCGCATGGAAACAAATTGCCGCGTTCTGGCGCCCCCCGCGTTGATCGAAGCGATGCGAGATATCCTCAACGAAATTGGTCAACATCTTGACAGCAGTCAGGACATAACGATGTCCTGATTACCCCTCTAAGCTCACCTCAGTATTCGTTTTGAAGAAAGGTGAGAAGATGAAACTGGTACCCAACGCGTTCTATATCTATGTTTCCGATATCGAGCGGAGCACAGCATTCTACGAATCGCTCTTTGAGATTACGCCGGTATTCAGTTCGCCATTCTATGTGGCGTATGGGATCGATGATGGTATCACCATGGCGCTCTGGGCTGGCAATAGCGGTGCACTGGAGGGGAATCCGGTGCGCACGACCGAGCTGGGTCTCAACATCAATCTCCAGCCTGCGGAAATTGACGCACTCTATGAATGTTGGCTGGAGCATGGTGCAACAACAGTGGAGGCACCCTACGATGCGGTCTTCGGCAGAACATTCCTGGTAGCCGATCCGGATGGTAATCTCATTCGCATGGCACCGGTCGATTAGCAGGAAACGGGAGCGAATCATGGGTCACTTCGCATTAAGCACGGACCAGACCTCGCGGGCCACCGAGTCGGCAAAAACGGCAGCGGAGCTTACCACCGCCAGACAAGCGGATTTGCCGACTGCACTGATTCGCTATCTGTGGGATGGCGGTTCCGCAACTGTCGTGGTGGAAGCACTGGCGGCCTATCAAAATGAGGACGGTGGCTTCGGCCATCGCCTCGAACCCGATATCCATGCTGTCGCCAGTAATCCCTTCGCGGCAAGAGTCGCAATGCAGTATCTGCGCTTCCTTCCGGACGATAGCGCTCCGGTGATGCGCACCCGTCTCCAGGAATGGCTTACCACAAACCAGCATCAAGATGGAGACTGGCATTTCAGCACCGCTACCAAGGCCGGGTTCATGCAGCCCTGGTTCGCAGCCTGGGAGTTCCCCGCACTGAATCCAGCGTGTTGCGTCAGCGGATTGGCGGGTTCGCTGGGGCTGGTCAGCGATGAAATGATGGCGCGCGTATCGAAACTCTTCGATCAGAAAGCATCGCTGAGTCAGATTAGCAATGGTGGATTCTACGATCTCTTGCCTTACGTCGAGTACTCTCTCGGTGTGCAGCTACCAAATGAGTATCTGGATGCGATTGCAGCCAGTATTATCCGCCGCTCCGAAGCTGGCGAGTTCGAGGATGCAGAACACTTCTTTACACTGGCCACAGGTGGATCGGCGGAGATCACCGCAAAGATACCGGCGGAACTGATCTCCCGATACTGCGATCAGCTGATTGCGGAGCAGGGAGAGGATGGGGGTTGGCCGACACCGTACGACGATGCCTGGCGGGTTTGGACGACTGCGAATGCAATGATGATTTTGGCCCGACTATCATCCGCTTAGGACCTGCGGCGCTACGGAATCCTGCGTTACTCATAGCGCAAAGACTCGCAATGTCGACGCGGTGGTTATGGCCACCGCGTTTTCTTCCCCCAAATATTCCGTAGAGAACCCAAAATAGGTGAGTAGCAATAAATTGTGATGCTCTGCTCCAGCTTGTATGATGGGAAGACACTCAGCAGCGGGAGCGTATGATGAATGAACCAGTGATGGGACCAGAGGCCGAAGACAACCGGTGGGCACTCTGGGCGGGCCTTTCCGCTCCCCGGACACGGTTCATCGGGCGAGACCGCCAACTACAACAACTCCAAGACCTGCTGTCGGATCCCTCGTGTCGTCTGCTTACCATTACCGGCCCCGGCGGGATGGGCAAGACCCGCCTGGCCTTGGCGTTGGCCGAGCAGCCTGGTTTTGCAGAGCGAATTGGCGTGGTGGCACTGGCCGAGGTGCAGGATGCTGCACTGATCCCGGCAACGATTCTGCGCGCACTGGGGCTGGAAGTGCTCCCTGGCCAGTCGGTAGAAGATGTGGTTGTTGCCAGCCTGGCGGATGGTGCCTTACTGGTGTTGGACAATCTGGAGCATTTGCAGTGCGCGCCCGTAATTTCCAGACTGCTTGACCAGTGCCGTGGACTGCAGATTCTCGCCACCAGCAGGATTCCGATTGGTATCTCCGGCGAGCAACTATACCCACTAGAACCGCTGGAAGTATCGATCGAGGGTTCGACGGCGATGGAGGCGCCCGCCATACAACTCTTCATCGACCGCGTGCGCCTGGTACTGCCTTCCTTTCACATAACACCGGGCGCGCTTGCCGACATTACCTCGGTATGCCAGCAGCTTGACGGCATGCCCCTGGCGATCGAGTTGGCGGCTGCCCATTGTCGTCAACTGGCACCACACGCGCTTGCCCAGCGCATACACACCCGGGCGACGTTGCCAGCCAGCGGTCTACACAACGTACCCCCGCGTCACCAGTCGATGCAGGCCACCGTGGCCTGGAGTGTCAACCTGCTGGACCCAAGGGTCGCAGAGTTGTGGCGGATCATGGGAGTGTTCGAGGGTGGATTCACTCTGGAGACGGCGGAAGCGATGGCCAGCAGATCCGGGCTACCGGTTGCGTCGGTTCCCGCGATGCTGGATGAACTGGAGATGCATGGGTTGGTGCACCTGGGAACCAATTCGCTGGGCGAACCGCGCTATTCCATGCTGCGATTCACCCGTGAAGTTGCCCTGGCAGCACTAGAGACCGAAGAACAATATCCCACCGTGCTGGAGTCACAATCGGAAATCGTTGCCCAATTCTGCGCCGAAGCCGAGCCCGGCTTGATGGGACCCGAAGGCACTACCTGGTTCGCGCGGGTGAATGCCGAGATGGCCAACATCCGGGTCGTTCTCCATCGCGACCAAAAGGCCGGACAACTCCTCCGTCCGCTCACGATGGTCACGCACCTGCATTGGTTCTGGACCGACCCCGGCTATCTTCAGGAGGGACTCGTCTGGCTATCGGATTTGCTGGCTGGAATCGACGAAACGGTGCCGTCTTCGTTGCGGGCCTCCGCGCTGTCCGCTGCCAGTTCAATTGCCGACTGGCTCAACCAGACCGAGGCGGCTCTCGATTACGCCACCCAGTCCTACGATCTTGCTCGCCAGGCTGGTGATCGCATGGCCGAGATGGAAGTGCTGCTACATCTTGGCAATGTCTACTTCGACGAGTCCGATCTGGTTCTGGCCGAACACTATTTCCGGGAAGGACACGTGCTCGCCGAAGAGCTGCAGGATGTCTGGCACATCGCCGCGTTCGCCAACTTGCGCGCTACTCTGGCCGCGGCTCAGGGCGATCCGGTCGGCGCCGCCGCCTGGCATCGCGCCGCTCTCGCGGGGTGGCAGACAGCGGGCTTTCAGGGTCACGCCGGAGTTGCCGCGACGGGGCTGGCATCCGTCCTCGCCGAGACTGGCGAATTCGAGGAGGCGACTTCTATCCTGCTTAGGTTCGTGCCGCAAATCGACCGCATAACGATTTCCCCGGAAGCCACGATGGCGATGGCAACCTCTGCCATCATCGCCGTGGGGGTTGATTTGCCCGTTCCAGCGGTACGATTCCTGGGAGCGGCAACTCATCTGCGCCGTGTGATGGGTGCCGAATTTCGTCCCTACTTTGTCGATCTGTTGGCGAAGCAGATCGAGACACTGCGGAGCGAGTTGGCTGCACCGGTTTTCAGTCGGGTATGGAGCGAAGGGACCGCCCAGGCACTGCCGGAAGCACTGGATGCCGTGATGGGATTCCTCAGTGATCTGCCTCCTCGAATCGGTCTGACCTCGCGCGAGCGTGAGGTGCTGCGATTCATGGCTGAAGGTGCTTCCGATGTTGAGATCGCCGAACGACTCTACATCTCCCGCCACACGGCCTCCAAGCATGTGGCTGCCATTCTGGAGAAACTGCAGGCACCGAACCGCACCACCGCAGTGGCGATTGCCTATCGGCGGGGGATTGTTGACTCCTGAATCCTCACTTCATGAAATAGCGAAAATTACTACTATCCATTCTTCTCACCCTGATCCAAGCTGAAACATATGGCTAGCCGTTCCGACGGCTTGGTTTTGTGTACGTAAGGATAGGCGATATGCACCTCTTCACTGATCTGCGCCATGGGCTGACATATTGGATAGTGGTAGCGTATCTCTGCCTCTCGGTACTGACGCCAACGCCCGTCGCAGGGCAATCTCATTCCCAGGCGCAGACAACTGAATCCGGTGCAACACCCACTATGGATGATGCTCCACCGCGCTCGGCGGAAGAGCTACCTACCGATGTGCCCGCATCAGATGTGGCGAACCCGCATGAAGAAGCGCCAGTCGATGTAGATGAGAATGAGACACCCACTATCGAGCCGGGCTCAACACCCACGGCCCATGCTACACAGAACTCTCCGAAGACGGCACAAAGCGCATCCAACCCAGTAATCGCCGATGTGCCAACTCTCCATCTGACCGTCAATGGCAGTGACGCAGATCGGGAGGTACCAGTTGGAACGGCGCTCAACATCGTCCTCACCGGCCCCTGGTCAACAGGGGATCCAACGGTCGGCATCACCACAGTCTACGACTGCGGTCCTTCACAAGATGGAGATGGAAACCTCGGCGTCACGGTGAACGACGGTTCTGCGACCTACCAGGGCGCGATGGAGAACTGCACATACACCTTCTTCGGCAATATGCTGGTAAGTGGCGTCCTCTATAAATCCAATGAAATTACACTCACACCTGTCGCACCAA
>JAGQGU010000058.1 GCA_020432165.1 Thermomicrobiales bacterium | reverse complement strand
ACCCCGAGAATTCACCAACCCGGGGTTACTCATCGAATCCCGGGTTGCGCGTGGATGCCATCACCGCGGAAATCGTTCGTCCAACCACGCATCCACTTCGGCCATCGCCCGATTTCGGACCGGTTCTGCGCTGAGCATTACATCGTGGAGGGCGCTATCCAGCACGATCTCGGTTGTGTCTCTCCCCACCTTGGGCAACCACTGATGCATGTGTTTCACGTTCAGCACGGTATCGGCGCTGCGAGCGGATTCATCCCATGCTTTCATCTTCAGTTGACTGCGGGCGCTGCGGAGCAGAAGCACCGGTACCCCGACATCCATGCCCCGATGTAATCGGGCTTGCTCCCGTCGCACCGTGGCGATGAAGCCGACTTTCACAGGTGTGGCGGTCAGTGGCTTCCAGGCCGTATCGAAATCCCATTCACCGCGCGCATCCTTGTGCACGCTCTGCGTATTCACACTCTCCAGCGACTGCGGCAGATTTGCCAGCGGTTTCACAGCACCGATACCACGTAGAATCCAGGTACCGAGGGTACGCATGATCCACGGCTCCTGCAGATCCAGCCACGGACTGTTCAGGATCAATGCATCGATCGGATGCGATTCCCGACGATCGTTGGCCCAGATCACGCTGACCAATCCTCCGGTGCTGTGCCCCATCAGTACGATGCGTTCATAACCATCGGACTTAATCCGTGCGATGGCGGCATCGATCTCCTCGTAATACTCCTGCAGATCGCCGCTGTAGAAGCGCTCGTCGCCATCGCGCAGTGAGCGACCGTTTCGCCGCAGATCGAGTGCATGCCAGCTCCAGCCATGCGCGACGAAATGCTGCGCGACATGGTCATGAAAGAAGTAGTCCACGAACCCATGCACGTAGAGAACGGCTCCCCTCGGCTGCTCTGCAGGCAGGGAAATGAGTGTGGCCACCTCGTTGTGAGCGAGGTGAAGTGTTTCAATGGTGTAATCGATCATACGTGGTCATCCATATCCGAGCCGATTTCGAATGGACGTTGTTCGTTGCGAGTGCGCACGGCTGCGTGCAACCGCCTGGCCATATGCGGGGTTACATGCTTGTGTACATCGGTCAGTGGTACGAAGTGTGCCGCCCGAATCTCATAGTTATCGATGGTGATCGTCGTTGGGTCGGCGATGACACCACCGTCGTAGACAAACGCGAGGATATCGCCTTTCGGCATCTCTTCGGCGACGTGATCGATGACGAGCAGGTTTCCTGGTTCAATGGCGAGTCCGAGTTCTTCAATCACCTCGCGAGCGGCTGTCACCCGTGGCGATTCGCCAGCATCGGCATGTCCACCGGGAATCTCCCAATTCGGTTTGTAGGTGGTCTCCAGCAGGAGGATGTCACCCTGAAGATTGGTGATGAGAAAACCCGATCCCACCCGTCGGCGGGGGAGCGACGCATAGAACTCGGCGATGGGCTGGAGCTGCAGACCGGTATCGGTGACCAGATTTTTCTGCTCTTCCCACTCACTATCCAGCATCGCGAAGACAAGCTCGGTGGACCATTTCTCGCCACGACGATCGTTCTCGAGCAACCGCGCTTCCCGCCGCATCCCAAGGTGCTCGCAGACACGTGTAGAGCCAATATTGTCTTCATCAACACGAGCGTAGATACGATGCACACCCCACTCTTCGAACCCGATACGGAGTACTTCGCGAGCGGCCTCGGTGGCATAGCCGTGGCCAGCATGGCGAGGATGAATCACATAGCCGATCTCGGTTGTGCCCTGAAGCTCGGCATCCTTGCTGAGAAAGATGTCGCCCATAATCTCGCCGGTTGCGGTTAGTTCGATCATCCAGCGCGTAAAGGTGACTTCTTCCTCTTGTTGCAAAGCCACCCATCTCGATACTCGCTCCTCGGCATACTCTCGCGTCCATAACGGTTCGTAGGTGAACTCCACCACGTCGGGAATGGTGCGTGTGGCCAGCATGGCATCAATATCGCGCAGTTCAATTGCGCGCAGCGTCAAGCGTTCGGTAAAAAGGGACATGAAGTGTCCTCCGTAGCGGCTACACTAGCCACAACATCTCTTTGATCGATCAATGGTAAGGCAGGGTTATGCACATTTACTCATGGAACGTGAACGGGATTCGCGCGGTCATCAAGAAGGGTGCCTGGCAGGAATTCATCGCCCAATGCAAACCAGATATCCTTTGCCTGCAGGAGACCAAGGCCAAAGAGGGCCAGGCCAAGCCGGATCTTCCCGACTATCAGGAATACTGGAATAGTGCCGAGCGCGCGGGCTACAGTGGCACCGCCATCTTTACCAAGACTGAGCCGCTTACCGTCTTGCGCGATCTGCCCGATGCGATTGCCACAGAATACGGACTTCACGACGATTCCTACGGGAACCCGAATACCGAGGGTCGCGTGTTGGCACTGGAGTTCCCCGAGTTCTGGGTCAGCACGGTCTACACTCCCAACAGCAAGAACGACCTCAGCCGCATCCCCCTGCGTTACGACAAATGGGATCCGGCATTTCTGACCTATATGAAGCAGATGGAAGCTGGCGATTTTGGTACAGGCACCGCCAAGCCGGTGATCTACTGTGGTGACTTCAATGTTGCCCATGAGGAGATCGATCTCGCTCGCCCGAAGGAGAACCAGAACACGCACGGATTCACCCCGCAGGAACGAGAACGATTCGACGATATGGTTGCGGCTGGCTTTGTCGATAGCTTCCGCACGCTGCATCCCGATGCGCGCGATGTCTACAGCTGGTGGAATCAGGTCAGTCGCGCCCGTGATCGCAATGTCGGTTGGCGTATCGACTACGTGATGGTAAGCAAAGACCTCATGCCGAAAGTAACCGATGCTACTGTGCACATGGATGTTATGGGCAGCGATCACTGCCCGGTGAGTATTACCCTGGAGGTGTAGATATGGCCACATTGCCACCACCTTTTACCCGCGATCAATTGTTGGAGCAATTTGCTACCGATTTTGATGCACTCATGTCCGTGGTGAATGCGTACAGCGAGGACGATCTGCTGCAGAAGACGGATGCTGCTGGCTGGAACACCCGCGACCATCTGGCCCATCTGGCGGCGTGGCTGAAGAGCGTGATCGTGATGGTGCGAGATGGTCAGCCCCAATGGAGCGGGCTCGGCGCACCGGAAAAGCTCTTCAGCTTCGCCGATTACGATCCGCTTAATGAGGCGATCCGCCAGAACACCATCGATTGGTCAGTGGCGGATGCTGTCAATCTCCTGCAGACGAATCACGAGACCCTGATAGGCATCGTCGCCGGTATGACGGATGAAGAATTGCTCAAGCCAGTGGACGATTTCGTCCTTGGTGCAGGCACATTCGCTATCTGCTACAAGATCGATGGGAATGGACCTCACCACTATCGCGAGCATACAGGCTGGATCGAAGCCATTCTGAGCCAGGAGAGCGACGCAACCTGATACGGATTCGGCGATGGTCTTTCAGGCCGTCGCCTCCACCACATCCACCGTTGCCTCGTCTGCATCTACGCTCGCGACCACATTCGCTTCCCTGTCCGATTTCAGCATCACATAGAAAACTCGCATGAAATGCTGACAAACCGGCCCGATGAAGACCGCGAACGCCACAGTACCAACACCCACGGTGCCGCCGAGCATCCAACCCAGCCCAACTACCGTCAGTTCGATCGCAACCCGTACCATCCAGATCGGGCGACCGGTGACGCGATGTAGTCCGGTCATGAGGCCATCACGCGGGCCAGGGCCAAAGCGCGATCCGATGTAGAGTCCGGTTGCCAGTCCCACTACGAGAATGCCGATGCCGATATAGACCACGCGGATCCAGATCGCATCAACTTCGGGAATCACAGAAAGACCGACATCGGCTGATGGACCTACGATGAGCGCGTTCAGAACGGTGCCGAGTCCGGGTTTCTGTTTGAGTGGAATCCAGAGGAGCAGCACGATACCGCTCATGATTATGGTGATTGTGCCGAACGAGAGCGACAGATGGTGGGAGATTCCCTGTGTCAGCACATCCCAGGAGGCAGCTCCGAGATCGCTGTGCAAGAGGAAGGCGATGCCTATGCCATACAGAAAGAGCCCGACCAGCAGCTGTACAACCCGACGTGCGAGTTGCTCTGGTGCAGCCAATCTTTCATGCCGGGGCGCACCTTCCAAAGCAGACATCACGATCCTTTGACAACGCCATATCACCACAAGTAGTGATCACTTGTAGCCCAATGTCTGCGTAAGTGCAATATGGTAGACATAACCGATACTGTCAGGCCGTCGCCTCGGCCACGGTCTCGCATACATCCACGCTCGCGACCACATTCGGTTCGGTATCCGATGACAACCTCATGTGGAACATTCGCATGAAGTACTGGCATACCGGTCCGATAAAGACCGAGACTGCCACCGTGCCTGCGCCAACGGTGCCACCAAGCATCCAACCGAGCGCTACTACCGTCAGTTCGAGGGTTACCCTGACGATCCAGATCGGGCGACCGGTGACCCGGTGTAGCCCGGTCATCAGCCCATCGCGAGGGCCGGGGCCAAGGCGCGCACCGATATACAGTCCTGTTCCCATTCCGATCACCACGATCCCGATGGTGATGAAAATCACTCTGATCCAGATGGCATCAACCTCAGGGATCAGGGAGAGACCAACATCCACCGATGGTCCGATCGTGACGGTGTTGAGGATGGTGCCGAGCCCCGGTTTCTGCCGAAGTGGAATCCAGAGAAGCAGCACGATCCCGCTGGTGATAACGGTGATGGTACCGAAGGAGAGCGATACATGATGCGAGATACCCTGGGTCAGCACATCCCACGAGCCCGCACCGAGATTGCTGCGGAGGATGAAAGCAATACCTATGCCGCAGCTCACAAGACCAATGAGCAACTGCGCCACACGGCGCGCCAATTGCTCGGGTACGGCCAGCCTCTCCCGCCGCGCCGTGCTTCCTGATTCAGACATCTCGATCCTTCGCCAGCAGTGAAAATCAACCCAACCTGATCACTTGTATCCCAAGGTTTGCGCAAACGCAATATGTTAGAAGCCAGCTCTGTATTACAGAGGGTTACCTATGAATTGTCAGGAGATGAGTCGGTAGAGGGGCAGCACCGAAGGTGGCCGAGTCCATAGGACGAGAAGCGGAGCGAGCCCTCGTCTGCCCCAGAGGGGAGACAAGCTGCCCTGCTACCAATCTACTTGTGGCGATACCTTCGGAGCCGGCGTCAATCGCTCACTTGCGGGGAATTTCGAACCATCGCGTATCGCTACCTGCGGCGATTTGGCTGAAATCTCCATCAGCTCTATCTTGTTGCCATCAGGATCGCTGATCCAGGCCTGCGTGTTGAAATCCAGTCCCATTTTGGGCTCAATCTCAATCGCGATTCCTTGCCCGCGAATCTCCTCCACGAAGGTCTCGATATCCTCCACCGCCAAACAAAGATGCATAAAGCTATGCTTTGTCGGGCGCTCCTGCGGGGCTGGACCATTCGGGAAGACTTCAATGAAGCGATCGCCAGCCACATGCAGATAGATCAGCATGAGACTGCCATCATCTTGCAGCAAACGAAATGATTCGTGGATACCGAGCTTCGCATAGAATGCGAGCGTAGCCTCCAGATCGTAACAGGCGAAAGCCGGGTGTCCGATATCGACGATTGCCATCATACTCCTCCATACGTAAGCGATTCTGCGGTCACAATAGCGGGAATCGTAGTCGTTGTCAGGTGCTGATTGTGACGTTGACCTTCGATGCCATGGCGAGTCAATTCGATGACCAACGCGGTCTGCCGCGTGCGGCGATCTCCGCATGGTTGCGATGTGTGGACGAGTTGGCCGCTGGGCGACAGCTGCATGTTATCGAACCAGGTATCGGTACTGGGCGCATCGCCCTGCCGCTGGCTATTGCCGGGCATGTTGTTGCCGGAGTGGATATCTCACCGCCGATGCTGGATGTTTGCCGGCAGCGTGCAGAAACGCTCGGAGTTGCTGATCTTGTCGATGCGATCTGGGGCGATGCCGCTGATCTGCCCTATGCCGAGCACTCCTTCGATCTCGGTGTGATCGCGCAGCTTCTCTATTTGGTGCCGGACTGGACCACCGTGCTGGATGAACTCGCGCGGGTGGTGAGCCCAGGCGGATATGTGATTCACCTCACCGAGCCGACAATCGAAAGCGATGCGTTGCAGCTGTGGAGTTCTACCTGGTGGCAGATGGTGGCGGAAACCGGCTACCAGCAGCTTGAGGTTAAGCCGGGTGAGGATGATATCGCGGCCGAGTTCCTCCGCCGCTGGCCCGATGTGCAGGTGCAGGAACTGGCCAGCTGGGAGTTTGGGCAGACTGTCGCCGAGGCTCGCCGTGATTACGGTAGGCGGGTTCGCGTCGTCTACCCTGATATGGCGCAGGAGGTTTGGGATGCACTCGTCGATCGTTACCTCGCCTGGAGCGAATCGGCCTTCCCCGATTCCAGCACGATGCTCTCCGGACGTGTGGTCCTCACCGCTCGCATCGCAGCGAGCTGATGGCGGATCGTCGGTAGCGGCGCACCTCGGGTGCATCTGTATCGAGAAAATACTCTGTAGAAAGGTCGCGCTGCGAAAGGTAGACCCAGGCCTCAAGAGCGACGTCCCGTCGCGATTGAGTTGCCTGGGTTCACGTGGCGATCGCTCGCTCAATCCTGGAACAGGTGGCGGAGTTGACGCCCATCGAGTACTGGAACCCGGGCAACTCGCAGGCGCAAGCGCCTTGCGAGGCCCGAGTCTACGCTGTTGCGGCCCCATCGTTACCCATGTTCTCGGAACGAATGACCTCGGGTGTCGGCGGAGCCGACGATACCCCAGGCCATGCTATCAATCGTTCGGCTGATTCTTCACGGGCGATTCACGTAGGGGAGGATCCTGAGCAAAGCGAAGGTATCCTCCCGCGTCAGCTCTAGCCCGTTACCAATGCCTGTACAGATGTTGCGACTGCATGCTTCAAGTCTTGTCGTAGCCGCTGCTCATGAGAAGTCAAAGACAGATTGTCGGTAGTGATCGGATTTGCCACGATTCTCTCTCCAGAAATCACCGTGGCGTACTTCAAAGCAATTGCCAGTTCCGGATTACGCCGGAGTGCAGTTGTGAGAAAGCTGGGGATACTAACACCTACCACCTCATCGGAATCAGCATCGACCAGGACGTGTCCATACGTGGAGTAATCCTCGGTGTCATATGGTTTGAGCTTATCTCCGAAGTGCGCGGTGAGTTCGTCCAGATCCAAATCCAGATAGAACTGCACGCATTCCAGATGTATGTCATTGATGTCCGGCAAAACGAAGCCATGCGTCTGGAACACAGGTTCTGGTACGTTCAATTCCTCCAGAAATGGCTGTTTTGCATCTTCTAGTCTTCTTACGGCCATTTGGGTTGCTCTCCTCTGGAGGGTGCTCTGGATGGAAAGGCGGTGATTACTCTTCCAATGCCATCTGCATCGAACTCCACTACGACCTTCAAGAACTTGTCGGTGTTAATGGGAGTGGTCAATCGATAGAAACACTCTCGATTAACGTGTTCCTTATCCTGGTAGATGTGATCAGGATAGAGAAGGCATTGATTAACCGCCTCGTCCCATCCGAGCATCCAGGGGCGTCTTGTCAATACATGTACTTCCCACGCCAGTTCACTTAGCGTGATACGGCGACCGAGAACATCTACGCAATCAATGATCACAACGACATCCTGAATATTCTCGGTTTGTTCAGTACTGCCCTGATTCTACACCAGACGGATGTCACCCCAATCTTCCTTCGGAATCTTCCCACCAACCGCATGTCTGGCAATGGTTCTTCCCGATCACCACACCGGCACCGCAATTGACGCAGGCGCGTTCGCCCTCCCGCACCGGGGGGATCACACCGCCCAAGGCTCGAAACCGGCTATACAAACCCCGATGGGCATCGTTGAAGAATCTCATCCCTGTTTGCTCGATCATCATGCGGCTGCCGGTGTTGAGCAGATTCGCTAAATGCGGCTCCAGTGCGCACATGCCGCTCCCGAACTGCAGATCGGTCTTCGGTCGCCACGCTATCTCCTGCGGCAGATAGCGCTCTGCCACCCGGCGCAACACCACCTTGCCCCAGATTCGCGCAGACGTTCCATAGCTTGCGAGATCAAACTGATCCATGAAACTCGGTGGCAGCGAGCGCTCATCCACCGATATCGCCTGGCGGATATCGTTCTGCGTCAGCGATGTCGCTACCGCCAGCACCGCTTCATGCAGGTAGGGGAAGCGTGGCTGCCAGTTCAGCAACATGCCGATTCCGCGCACGGGTGGATCGATCTGCGGAATGCGTTGTGTTACCCAGGCACCCCAATCCGCATGCTCGTCCGCATTTAGATAGCCGCCGAAGAGGCCATCACCATCGTCACCGCTCGCGAATGTTGTGCGTTCATCCCATGCTGCCGCCCGATCCAGCGCGGCGTAGAGCGCGATATTGTTCAACTGTCCCAAGTCGAACGACCGCTGCTGCAGCACGAGCGCATCCAGATAGCGCATTGCCTCCCGCAGGGAGAGCGTGATCGACGTCCACTGCAGATCGAGTGCTGCGGCGACTCGTGCCGCCCACTCCAGATCGGAGTTACAGGGGTAGGGGAGGAATGTATGCGCTGGTACGCAGCGCACTGCAGGATCGAGTCCAACCGTGATTGCCCGCACAGCATGCCCATGTCGCTGCCATAGTGCCGCCAACAATGCCGAATCGACTCCGCCGCTGAGCAGCAGAACATCGGGTCGAATCTCGTTGGTTGCCTGGAGTAGGGCGGTTTCCAGCGCATCAACCATGCGCAGTGACGTATCGTTCATAGCAGCAATTGTACGTGGCGAGATGGAGTGATGCGCGTGAAAATCGGAATGATATTGCCGCTGGCCGAGGATGAATCGGGAACCGCACCAGGTTGGACGCAGTTGAAAGCCGCTGCGATCCAAAGTGAGCAACTGGGTTTCGATAGCATCTGGGTCTACGATCATCTCCTGCATCGCTTCCCTGAGCGACCAACGGTTGGCTTCCACGAATGCTGGACCATGCTCACGGCTCTCGCCGCCGTTACCGAACGTGTTGAGTTAGGCACCACGGTGCTCTGCGCCGGATTTCGCAATCCCGCGCTGCTTGCCAAGATGGCGGATACGCTCGATGAGGTGAGTGGTGGTCGGGTTATTCTCGGACTCGGTGCCGGTTGGCACGAACCCGAGTTCGATGCGTTTGGCTTCCCCTTCGATCATCGTGTCTCCCGGTTGGAGGAAGCGCTCCAGATCATCAAGCCACTATTGCGTGATCGCTATGTGAACTTTGAGGGACGGTACCATTCCGCACTCGATTGCGAGATTGTGCCGCGCGGACCGCGTCCGGAAGGAGTCCCAATTCTCCTGGCCGCCTTCGCCCCGCGTATGCTTCGCCTCACCGCGCAATACGCCGATATGTGGACGAAGGACTGGTTGGGCCCGATCAGTCAGGTGCGCGCGGACCTGGCCAGGCTCCATGCAGCCTGCGCGGAGGTTGGTCGCGATCCCGCCACACTCCAGGTGACGGGTGGTATCACCGTTGGTTATCCGGAAATAGGCCAGACACCTGGCTGGATGACCTCACCGGAGAGCTACATCACCGGGAGCGCCGAGGATGTCGCCGCGCAATTCCAGGCATATGCCGATGAGGGCGTGGATCACATCCTCACTAACCTCTATCCCTTCTCACCCGAGGCAATCGCCCATTACGCCGAAGCCGTGTCGCTGTTCAAGAACCGATAGCGCTATTCCCTGCACTCGTAACGCCGATGTTATAGCTCCGATGCCGATGTGCTTGGCGGCAATCCACGGCACCCGTCTGACCTAATACCTTTCAGGCTGAGAGATGAATTTTCCATACCAACAATCGTTTTCTTCGTTTCGTCCAGGGGAGAGATTGACGACTTCATTACAATCTGAATTGAATCTTCCGAGATCGCTATACATATCACCTGTAATGTAGATTGAAATATGATCCGGGGCCTTCAGTCCTTCCATAACCACGTCATAGTACTGGTCAGGTATGCCTGCCATTCCGGCAACGCCGCCTGGATAGTAATTAGTTCCGTTCCAAAGTGGAACTTCATATGTCTCCCCTGGCCCGATGGATTGTGGCAACTTTCCATATACCAACCCGATACTGCAGAAGTCTTTTCTGATTGAGAATGCTTCGCAGACCTGACTCCCCTCATTCCATGAAGCGATTATGTATATATACGCTGGGGATGTAGTTGGAATGTGGGGTGGAAAGGTGAGATTGCGTCCTGGAGTGGTGTTCGTAATTGAGATTCCTGCCCGCCAATCAATGGCCACACTTGAATAACCCGGCTTGTCATTTATCACCGTTTTCTTGAACCCGGTCGGTATGAACACATACCCAAGTTCAAAAGAATATCCATCTCGATCAGTCACAGAAAATGAGTCACGGTATGCGACTTCTGGCGTTGGGGTGGGAGGGGTCAATGTTGCAGTTGGAGTCGGTGGTATAGCAGTAGGTGATGCTGGGCTCGAGGTCGGTTGTGTATCTGGCGCTCCACCGCATCCACTCAGACCAAGAATTATGACGAGTGTTGAGATAACACTGATCAATCGACGACTTGGCACAAACATCTGACTCTCCATTCTTCGTCTGCATTAGTGATAATGCTTCGGAGGATTCTCCAGATCAGTTGAATACGCGGTGGTAGGACAGTTCTCTGGAGTTCCCCGGCACAGTGGGTCGATATGGACAGTCGCGCCGCTCTTCGGCTTGGAATACCAAAGAGATCTCTTCCCCAACTACCGATCGCCTGGTGATCCTGTAGCAAGACAGCCAGGGCATTCTTTAGTATCTAGTCACCATCGCCCATTTTCTGCCCTACCAGGCCAAGAATGATCCCGCCTCCGACGCAGATGATTACCGGCCAGTTAATCTCTGTTTCGGTGGTGAGGTCGGAGTAGTAGGTGGTGGTGCTCCAACCACCGATGATGCCCCAGATTATCCCTATCAGTCCGAGTACCACGCCGATGGTGGTAAGTGTCCCCGGTAGGGAACTCTCGCTTGAGGACGATTGCCGGGAGAAGTTCGATACATCCGTTTTTACGTAGTTCTGGGTTTGTTGTGGGTTACCGGTTGCATCCCCACCGTTCTTGCCGTCGCCATCCATCCATTTTGGCCGACCAGGATCTTGACTCATTGCACTCCTCCAATCACAAATAGCAATTCGGCAACACCAGAGGTGTTGCTATTCTTTTTCGGATGGTCCCCGGTGCGAAGTATCGGGGGGGGGGGAATTTGTCAAGCTGACTTAACCGGAGGCTGTCGCCTCTTCTTGCGCGCGCGGCTGGCCGCTCCTGAACATGGCTGATATCAGAAACACCGTCGCGAATACGCATGGAACCGAACGCATGCTCATGATCAGATTCTCCATTCTGACTACTGCAACTCCAACTACGACCATGAGTTCCATTGGACTATGGATTCACAGATGTTAGGTTTCTTTAGATAATTAATTGACATAGACCCGTTGTTCGGCGACGATCGATATGTAAACGACCATCGCCGAGGGGACCAACGGGTCCCGGCGAACCAGGACTGTCATCATGGTGAATGCACCGAAAAATCCGGGCAACGTATCGTGATACATAGTTGAAGACAGCTTTGTGAGGGGATGCCACGATGGAGAGAGCAATGCCCGAGCGTGATGCGAGCCGATACACATGGATGATTGTGGGAGGCCGGGAGACGCTCCGTGCCCTGCGTGAATCTTCTGGTCTGTCGCAAATGGAGGTGATGTTGCGGTTATCCGACGCAGGAGTACGTATTGATCAGGCGCATCTGCAAAGGATCGAATCGGGGGCCATCAAACGTCCAACGGCGGCAACACTCGATGCGATCCTCACCACAGGATTGCACGCCCCTTATCGTGTGCGCATTGATGTGCTCGCGGCGTTTGGCTATCAGCTCCATTGGGAACTTCCCACATTCCGGGAAGCGGAGCTTGAAGTGAAACTGAATGCGGAAGAACTTACTCGTACCGTCTGGCCATCCTACCTTATCGACTATGCCCAGCGCATTTGGGGGTGGAATCGGTTGTTCCCCCGTCTGTTGGGAAGCACCGCGGATAATCCCGCGAATGCCGGATTCGTTGGTCTGACGGTGCTGGATATCCTCCTCAATCCCGCTATCGGCACACACCGTCAGATTGCTAACGCCGATGAGTTCGTGCCGGTGATCGTTGGCTGGTTCAAGACGATGACAAAGCGATATCGGCAAGATCCCTGGTTCCACGACTTCCTGTCAAAGGCTCGTACCTGGCCTGGATTTAGCGAGATGTGGGATCAGGTTCCGGAGGGACCTCAAGCACTCCTGCAGACGCATACGGCGGTACCTGTCGAAATATCGGTACCCGGTCTGGTAAAGCCATTGCTACTACGCCCGGTCCAGGTTCCGGTAGCGCTCGATCCACGGTTTGCCGTGCTGCATCTGATCCCGATGAACGTTGAAACTCAGGCGGTTTGCGCGGCCTGGGCAGCCGAGGAGGCCTCCCGCCAGAGGTAGCGCCGGTTTGATATGCGGCGTCACGACCGAATTCTGCTATTATGCGGGCAGATTATTCGCCCCAATTCGTGAGGAGAACTCGCATGCAAGCGACGACAACAACCAATTCCACCATTCGCGTTGTCGTCGAAAGCGCAGTTCTCTATGTCTCACATCCTCAATCTCGGGGTGCTTGCCCATGTTGATGCCGGCAAGACCAGCCTAACCGAACGCATACTCTTCACCACCGGTGCCATTGCCAAACTTGGCAGTGTCGATACCGGTACCACCCATACCGATACGCTCGCGCTGGAGCAGCAGCGCGGGATTACCATCCGCGCCGCCGTCGCGTCAGCGATGTGGAGCGATATCCAGATCAATCTGGTCGATACCCCCGGCCACCCGGATTTCATCGCCGAGGTCGAGCGTTCGCTCTCGGTGCTGGATGCGGTGGTGCTCGTCATCTCTGCTGTTGAAGGGGTGCAGCCGCAAACCCGACGTCTCGCCCGCGCGATTCGGGCGATGGAACTACCCTGCATCATCTTCGTCAACAAGATTGATCGCATGGGTGCGCGGCATGACTCGCTGCTGCAGGAGATCACGACCCAGCTCGGCTGGGACCTCCTGCCCATGGTCACACCAGACGACATTGGTACGCAGGGTGCACGTATCAGCGCCGTCGATCTTGTGGATGACGAGGTTATCGAACAACTCGCTGTCCACGATGATGCCCTGTTGGCTGTCTGGCTCGATGGTGATGTGTCCGCTGATCAGATTCTCGCCTCCCTGCGATCTGGTCTCAGGCAATGCGCGATTACACCTGTGATCTTCGGCTCGGCTATGACCGGTGTCGGTGCTCCGGAGCTTCTGGATGCCGTCACCTCGCTGGTAGAACTCTCGGTTCCGCATGCAGATGATCTCTCTGTGCAGGCATTCAAGGTCGAGCGCAACGGTGAACGGGTTGTCTGGCTCCGGGTTCACAGCGGGACATTGGCCTCGCGAGCGGAGTTCCCGGCTGGCAAGGTTACACGCTTGCAGCGTTCTACACCTGCTGGACTCGAACTCGTTCACCAGGCTGGGCCTGGCGATATCGTGCTCGCCCATGGCCTCGCGGGTTTGCGGGTCGGTGAGTTTCTCGGCATGGAGCAACCGCATGGTCCGCAGCAATTCGTGCCGGTTTTCGAGACGGTCGTGCGTGAGAAACGTTCCGAAGATCGGCACCGTCTTCACGAGGCGCTCACCGGGCTCGCGGACCAGGATCCCTTCATCTCTCTTCGCCACGATCCTCGCGCGGGCGTGACCTCGGTTCGCCTCTTTGGCGAAGTCCAGAAGGAGGTGATCGAAGCGAATCTTCTGCAGGATTATGGCGTTCAGGCCGATTTCGCCGATCCCACCATCATCTGCATGGAACGGCTGCGGGATGCGGCGGAGGCAGTGGAACGTATCGGTGTCAGTCCCAATCCCTTTGCTGCGGGGATGGCGCTGCGGATATCACCATTGCCGCCGGGTAGCGGTGTGCGGTACGAGCGCATGCAGCAGTCGCTCGGCAGGTTGCCATTGGCCATGTATCTCGGCATCGAGGAGGCTGTGAGGGCGACGTTGTTGGAGGGTATATCCGGCTGGGAGGTGACCGATATCCTGATCGAACTCACGATGGTGGAGTACTGGGATCCGGTGACCGTTGTTGGAGATTTTCGCAAGCTGGCGCCGCTCATTCTCGCGCAGGCGCTGACGGCGGCTGGCGCGGATGTCTGCGAACCGATCCAGCGTTTCCGACTGGCGGTACCGGAGGATTTGCTGGCAGAGGGGATTCGTCTGGTGATGCAGCATCGTGCCGAGATAGAGACATCGACGGTAGTTGGTGCTGCTGCCGTCATCACCGGCACCATGCCCGCCGAGATGGTGCCATCGTTGGAACGACGCTTGCCTGGTATCTCCCGTGGCGAAGGCGATCTCGATCATTGGCACGATAGCTGGCGGCCGATTGCCGGGGAATCACCGACGCGCAGTCGCAGCCAGTTGAATCCCTTCGATCGCGCTGAGTACCTCAGCCGTTTGGCCGGTCGGTTGTGATGCAGCTCGCTTCCCTTATTGCGGTGACGTAGGGGCGGATCTCGGAGCCAAAGGCGCAGAGTATCCGCCCGAATTTCCCGGCCCTCACACAATCCAGAATCCATGCGCGAAGAGCACATTCAGCGTGGCCAGCAGAATGGCGCTGCTCACATATACCGCCGTGCGTACACCATTCCATCCCGGGCGATTCAACCAAATCGCCCACACAATATAGACACCGATGGCCGCCAACAAATACCGCCCCAGCGATTGCCAGGTGTAGAGGAAGTGGAAGACCACAATGATCGTCGTAAAGAGTGCCAGGCCCGGCTCAATCTTCATCCACACCCATGGCAATGTCGCCAGGCAAAGTATCGCCAGACA
Organism: Thermomicrobiales bacterium; assembly: GCA_020432165.1. Classification (GTDB taxonomy): domain Bacteria; phylum Chloroflexota; class Chloroflexia; order Thermomicrobiales; family UBA6265; genus UBA6265. Next base: position 63,210 of record JAGQGU010000058.1, on the reverse strand, counting down.
GATATTGATGAAGATCACGAAATCGCCGGCGTTAACCAGGAATCCGCTTGGGTCGCGAAAGAGCATGTCACGGTAATGACCGACGCGCACATCCCAGTTACCCCAGTAGGTACTCTGGGCGTGCCAGTAAGCGAGGGCATCGTCGTATTTGATCCACATCCACAGCACAAAGCTGAATGCACCCATTGTCCCGACCACGGCGATCATCGCCAGCTCCATCAGTCGAGCCTTGTTGCGCCACGCGATGAGCAGGATGCAAGGAATCAGCGCCAGCCCGAAGAGACGCGTGGCCGAGGCCAATGCGATCGCGATGCTCGCTGGCAGCCATTGCTGCTTGTACGCTAACCAGAAAGCCGTCATCACGCACAGGAGGAAGAGGCTTTCACTGTAACCAGCATTCAGGAAGAATGACATTGGCGAGACCAACAAGAGTGTTGTTGCTGTGAGCGCGACTTCGTCACCGAAATGCAGCGCGATCACCTTCGCCAGCACGACCACCAATGCGACAAAGCAGATATTGGCGACAATTACACCCCATATCGCTATATCGCCCCGATCCACATCGCCTGGCTGTAGCCAGCTGAACGCGCGCATCAGCATCGGATAGAGCGGAAAGAATCCTCGTTTCTGCTCTGGTTCTCCGGAAGGGCCTACATACCCTTCCATCGCGATGCGGACGTAATGCGCGGCATCCCACCGGCTCCAGCCACTGAGTGGATTGGTGACCGAAAACAGGATGTCGTTCAGCTTGGGATAGGCGTAATCCTGCACGAAAATGGCTTTGAGCGAGAACCAGTTGGTGAGCATCAGCATGAACCGACTCGCCAACGCTATCAGCAGCACCTGAAAGGTGAGTGATCCTACCCATCGCTTGATCAATGTCATCTCTACTCCCGAATATCCAGTCCGCCTTCGCGGCGCTCAAACCAATGACTCCACATCTCGCGCACATTGATGTCAGTTTGCGCCTGGAGTGCAGCTTCCATATCGGCGGGTGTCGCCACTCGGAAGCGGAAGTCCGCGATGTATTGATGCAGTCCGCCGAAGAAGGCATCGCTGCCCATCGCTTCATGGATGGCCGCGAACCCCAAAGGTGCCTTGGTATAGACCGCATTCACATAGGCGCTCGCGGTGGGGAAGGAGTCGGTCGGAAAATCCACGATCACATCGGCGTTTGCCTCGATCATGCGCTGAAAATCGGTGTAGAGGAATCTCTGGCGCGTGGAATCTCCAACATCATCGCCGTACATCATGCGGAAGTAGATATCGGCGCTGAGGTAGTTGGTGATGCCCTCATCGATAAACGCGTGTTGATACTGATTGTTGCCCACGAGACTGTAAAACCACATGTGGATGGCTTCGTGCGCCACTGTGAACTCGAAGTAGCTCGCGAACCCCAACTGCTGATTGAAAAACGCTGTCCCCAACACAAACATCTGCGGAAGTTCAACTGCCGCGGCTGAGTAGATTGGTGCCTGAACCGTCTGAATCTGGACCCATGGATACTCGCCGAGCAGGGGATTGAAGATATTGAGGGTGTTACCGGTCCACTCCGCTACTTTGGTGCTGGCATCAACGGCGTGGGGTGCTGCCCAACTCGTGATAGTGGTGCCAGAGACCTCGGAGGTAGTTGGTACCAACGTTTCCGAAGTAACGATGCTGAAATCCCTGCTGGGGCTGGCTGCGAAGGTGACCGTTTGCTGGCCATTGTTCTCGCTGCGATCCGTCTCGACGCCACTGGTGATCAGTTCCAATCCGGCATCGATGGTGACGGTAACCGTGTAGAGTCCGGCATCGGTAAAAATGGGATCGCCATTGATGCTGACAGGATCAAGCATCCATCCGTCCACAGGATCACGTCCGGCCACCACCGGATACCAGTGAGCCAGCACCGCGGTGTGTGATGCAGAGTCGTAATTGAGAATGCCATAGTGGGTAGGGTCATCGATTCCCACTTCGAGCGAGAAGGTCATATCAACCACGATCACATCACCCGGAGCCAGATCTGTACCCAATTCCACCGTTGCGACACTGTTGTTCTCACTCAGTGCAACCGGCACTTCTGCATCGTTGACCTGTGCGGAGGTGATCGTCATCGGTGGTGCTGACGCCGTCAGACTATTCGCATAGAGGCGGAAGGGAAGCTGGCTGATAGCCTCACCCGTGACATTGGTATAGGCGACGGTCTGTTGACCGGCAATCTCGGCGAATGCGTTGTTATCGGCGGGAGGAATAGTTACGTCAATATCGTAGGCTGTCATTCCCGCGGGCATTGCCGCCGCTATCTCCTGGCGTAGAGCTGGTTTGATAGAGACGAGTGAATCGGGATCGTAATTGAGTTCCGGGGTGGCTTGTGGTGTTCCGGAAAGGATCATCACCAGCGTCAGGAGTAGAGAAAAGATGAGTTGCACAGCGGCCCTCCCGCCAGGTGAACAGGCGAACATCATGTACAATCCGCCCGTATGTGCGTGAATGCGCACAGCAAACTGGCACTATTGTAGGTGCTACAGTGGGGAAAGCAGGTGGGTGAGATGATGGAGCTCGCGATCTCGCGTGTGGATCAGTTCATCGTTCCTGCCGTATTGCGCGACGAGGTATTGGTCCACCTTGCGCGCTGTATGCCTAACGAGGGTGTGGGTCTGCTTGGTGCTTTCGCACCGGAAGAAACCGGAAAAGGTATCACCGCCAGGGCGGCGCTATACGTACCGGGAACCAACCTGGAGCAATCACCCACGCACTACACCATGGATCCGCTGGAGGTTATGCGGGCGTTTCGTCGATTCACCGAAGAGGGACTGTTGCTTGGCGCTATCGTCCATTCGCACATCGCTAGCCCCGCCACACCCTCACCGAGTGATCTGCGCGAATGGAACTATCCCGAAGCCATCATGATGATTGCTTCGTTTGCGACCCAGCCACCTGTGCTGAACGCATACCGCATATCCCAGGTATCTGGTCTCCCGGTCCCGCAATCTGTGGAGATCCAGATCATCCAGGCGGATACATTCACGTCAGGAGAGAGATGATTTCTCAGGAAAACTGTCAGCCATCCATCGATCTCGTTGCTCGCTTGCGCGGCGTACCGGATACTTTGCGTCGCCTTTGTGGTGAGCGTACGATGGAAGAGCTGCAACAACCCGCCCAGGATGGCGGTGTCGCTGTGGTGGAACTGCTCTGCGATCTGCAGGATTGGGAGGAGATTACTGGTGAGCGCATTACCCGCATCCTGCGTGAACAACGTCCTTTGCTGGAGTCATATGACGATTCGCTCTGGAATATCGAACACGATTACGCCAGCCGCGATGCGCACGCGGTGATTGAGGCCTTTGCAATCTCGCGGGAAAGGAATGTGGAAATCCTTGCTGATCTGGGTGAATCCGCCTGGCAGCGCGAGGCCGAGTTGGAGAATCGGGGTCCAGTCACACTGCAATGGCTGATGGAACGCACCGCGAATCACGATGATCGTCATATCGCCGAGATTATGGAAGCACTGGCCTAGGTTCGTGCCATAATAGACTGCACAGGGAGGCCCGCCAGAGGACAGGGTGGATTCTGGCGTTGCGTGTGGAAACGAGAGGGCAACAATGGCGCGAAGCACCGACTATGTGACGATAGATGCACCGGTCAGCGATGAGATTGTTCAGGCGATCAGGGCACTGGATAACAACTCGCTAGCACTGCGGTTGCATTTCACTATTCATCATCTCAGCCGCTGGATCACCCCCATTCACGATCGCAACAAGCTGGAGCGTTCGCGCCATTACGGTGAACCCACCGTGCGCGATCTGGTGCTGTTGCTACGTGATCACGAACAGTACATCTATCCCAAGCTTTTCATCATCGCCAACGAGTCCGATCCTGATCTGGACGAAATGGCTTCTTACCAGCCGAACGCCAGCGCTGTGCTTGCTGCGCAGAACTGGTCGACGGTGGAGTTGCTTGGTGCTTTCCGCCGACTCCGCCAGTCCACTTGTGGGCTGTTGCGGCAGATGCCCGATGCCGCCTGGAGTCGCAGGGGTTATAGTCGCAAGCACGAGAATGTAACGATGCGTCAGCTTGCGGAGCAGCTTGCCGAGCACGATTACCGTGTGCTCCGCGCTATGGATGCCACGCTGTGGGATTCTGGTGCGCGCGATAGCATTGCCGAAATCCAAACCGCCAGCCTGGACGAGCTTCTTGAGCTTGTTCCCAGGACTATGAAGATTTAGGAGCCACGCTTGGCTGATTCTCCGTTTTCCTCCACACCCTCGCTGACCGATGCCGAGATCGTTGAAGCGCTCGGGCGCGAGTTCTTCCTTGCCCTCGATTCGCGCGATCCGCGCCGACTGCGCAATACGCTTGCTGCCAACGCGACCTTCCGCGTTCATCCCCATTCGGCACCAATTCGGCCAGCGGACGAAATTGTGGCGTATTTTGGTACCGTGGTCAGCAGTTATCCCAATGCCCACTGGGATGTCACAGATGTCATTGCCCAACCCGATCGGGGCGCGGTGATGTATGTCATCCGCGAGTACAGCCCACGGCAGGGTCGCGAGCGTATCAGCGAACAGATAGCCGTTATTCGGGTCAGCGGCGGCAAAATCGTGAGTATTGTTGGCTACTACGATGGCGGAGAGTTTCAAAGAGTCTTCTGGGATGCTGACTAATCGAACCAATCGTCATCTTTGTCAGGGCTGCCGCTCAACCGGCAGCCTCTTTTTTGCACGATGTTGTGAAATACGTCACAATGAACATGCGCAATTCCGTTGCGCATGAAGCAGAAATCGGATAGTGCAATGCCGGCGATCGCCCGAACCACCCCCATCGAACGACAAATCGAATCAGTTTCCTCTGCTACCCCCTCCTACGGCGTGGATATGGATCTCGATGACGAGGAAGACGAACTCAATAACCTGAACATTCCGGATGTTGTTATTCGCCGATTGCCGATCTACGTTCGGACCCTGCACTCGCTTATCGAGCATGGTCAGGTATCAGTCTCATCCGAAGAGTTGGCGACACTCATTGGTGTTACCGCCGCCCAGATTCGCCGCGATCTCAGCTACTTCGGCAAGTTTGGCAAGCAGGGGCGTGGCTACGATGTTGGCTATTTGAGCAATACCGTCGAGCGCATCCTCAAGCTGGACCGCACCTGGAACATGGTGCTATGTGGCATGGGCAAGCTTGGCCACGCGATCGCGAATTATCGTGGCTTCATGCGCTCATCATTCGAGATTGCTGCTCTCTTCGATAGCGATGAGAATCTCGTTGGCGAGGAAGTCAACGGTCATCCCATCCGCCCCATGCGCGACCTGGTGGAAACCATGCGTCGGGAGCATATTCAGGTCGGTATCATTGCCACCCCCCGCAAGAATGCCCAGGAGACAGCTGATCTTCTGGTTGCTGGCGGTGTGCAGGCGATTCTGAACTACGCGCCTGTCATCCTCAAGGTGCCGGATCACGTCACCGTTCGCGAGATCGATCCTGTCAGCGCCCTGCAAAGCATGACGTATTACATCGAAGACTGACGTCACTCTCCAGACCTGCCAGATCAGTATCGATAGGTAGACCCGGGACTCGCGGCGGCGAAGCTGCGCGAGGCCACCCTGGGTTGCCTGGTTGATAAAAGAACTCCTCCTTTATTCCTCCAGTTTTGGGGATGCGATGCCTGTAGATGCCTTCCAGACTAGGGAGGTATCTGTTTCGTTAACCCCTGTGAAGATCGGAGGTGGCAATGGGTGGGGAGAGCTCAGCGCGAGTCGCCCTGATCCCCGGCGGAGAATTCGCCATGGGCGCGGGCGGTGTGTACCCCGAAGAACAGCCGATGCGACGCACCACTGTCAGCGATGTATTCTTCGATACTCATCCGGTCACAAATAAGGAGTTTGCCCGCTTTGTGGAGGCGACTGCCTATATCACCGTGGCGGAATCTCACACGGATAACGCTGGTCGCGGATCAATGGTATTTCAGCCCACCGAGGGGCCAGTAGATCTACGTGACTGGCGGCAATGGTGGATATGGATGTCCGGTGCATGCTGGCGCGAGCCATCCGGTCCGGGCAGCACGATCGAGGGGTTGGAGGATCATCCCGTCGTTCATATTGCCTATGCTGATGCACTCTCCTTCGCACGCTGGGCGGGGAAGCGGCTGCCTACGGAAGCCGAGTTCGAGTATGCGGCCTGTGGAGGCGCAGTACCTGATCCCTACGCCTGGGGTGACGAACGCGATCCCGGCGGCACCTTTATGGCCAATACCTGGCGCGGATCGTTCCCGTATCTCAACACGGCGGCCGATGGCTGGGAAAGAACATCACCGGTTGGTGCGTTTCCCGTCAATGGATATGGCCTCTACGACATGATTGGCAATGTATGGGAATGGACAAACTCTCCATACTCTCCATCGCATGCGACGCCTCCAACAACATGTTCGTGTTCACCATCCGCTGACTCCGCTACCGCCTCCATGCGTGTGCTTAAAGGAGGATCGCATTTGTGTGCCCCGGAATACTGCCTCAGATATCGACCCGCCGCGAGATCGCCGCAGGCTGAGAACACCTCGTCAAGTCATATTGGATTTCGTTGTGTAACGGATGCTGTGTAAAGCCCCCCAGCCAGAATGAGGAGATTACGATGAGCAAGCAGTTCAATGGATTGATCAGCACGGATGTCCGTGAATCCACACCGGATTGGAGCCCCTATCTCGAGCCACAAGCCCCCGACGATGCCCCAAATGTGCTGTTTGTTGTCTGGGATGATACGGGCTATGGCACCTGGGACCTCTACGGTGGGTTGGTGGAAATGCCCACCATGCGGCGTATTGCGGAACGAGGGGTTCGCTTTTCGCAGTTTCACACCACAGCCTTGTGCTCGCCCACGCGCGCGGCCCTCCTGACCGGCCGAAACGCACAGTCAAATGGCATGGGCACAATCGGCGAAATGGCGGACGGCTTCCCCGGCCTGTCTTGCCTGATTCCACGCGAAAATGCCTTGTTACCTGAGATGTTGAGAGATCAGGGATACAACACATTTGCCATCGGTAAGTGGCATCTCAGTCCGGCGGTGGAGATGGGCATGGGATCATCGAAGCGCAGTTGGCCGCTCTCCCGTGGATTCGATCGCTTCTACGGATTTCTCGGCGGGTTGACCGATCAATGGTATCCGGATTTGACGTACGACAATCATCCAGTAGCGCCACCCGCCCGGCCGAGCGAGGGGTATCATCTTTCCACCGATTTGGTAGACAAGACGTTGGAGTTTCTGCGCGATTCCCGATCCGCCGCACCAGGCAAGCCATGGTTTGCCTATGTTGCTCCGGGTGCCGGACATGCTCCACATCATGCCCCGCGGGAGTGGTCCGACAAGTATGTTGGCAAGTTTGCGGAAGGATACGAGAGGTATCGCGAGATCGTCCTCGAGAACCAGAAGCGCCTCGGTTTGATGCCGGAGGACACGATACTCCCGCCACTGAACCCCTATAGCGATGTGGTGAGCGCATTTGGTAAGCCATGGGGTGAGAGCGATAGGGTGAAGCCGTGGGAGAGTTGGTCTGCGGATGAACGTCGCCTGCTCGAGCGGCAGGCGGAGGTGTTCGCGGGCTTCCTTTCCTATACCGATCATGAGCTCGGGCGAATTATCGATTTTCTCGAGGAGACGAACCAGCTGGACAACACCATGATTGTTGTCATCTCGGACAACGGCGCAAGTGCCGAAGGTGGTCCAGCCGGATCAGTGAATGAGAATCGTTGGTATAACGGTATTCCCGAGAATCTTGACCTGAATCTGGAGCTTATGCCGGATCTGGGAATGGAAAATACCCATCCGCATTACTCCAACGGCTGGGCTATGGCGTTCAACACTCCCTTCAAGATGTACAAGACCTATGCTTCGTTGGAGGGTGGTGTTACCGATCCCGCGATTATTTCCTGGCCAGCCCGAATCCCGGCTCAGGATGCACCGTGTGACCAATACGTTCATGTGATCGATATCGTGCCGACGGTGCTGGAGGCGGTCGGCATCGAATCGCCAGAATCCGTTGGCGGCATTCCCCAATCGGAGATCGAAGGCGTCAGCTTCTTCTCAACGCTGGTGGATAGCACGCAGGATGTCGATAAACCTCATCAATTCTACTGCATGCTTGGTACCCGGGGTATATGGAGCGATGGCTGGCATGCCTGTGCGGTACATGCACCTACGCCCTCTGGTTGGGGGCAATTCGATCAGGATCGCTGGGAGCTCTTTTATCTACCAGCCGACCGGAATCAGCTTATCGATCGTGCACACACACATCCCGCCAAACTGAAGGTGCTGAAGGAGCTTTGGGGTGAACTGGCACATCGGTACAATGGGTACCCGCTTGATGATCGGAATTCGGAGGAAATCCTGGCGGTGGAACGCCCCAACATGACCGGTCTCACCGATACCCTAGTGCTATATCCCGGTTGTGCCCCCATCTCCGAGCGTGGAGGTGGTGTAGAACTGCCACACCGATCCTTTAGTATCACGGCCGATATCACCATCACCGATCCATCCCAAATATCAGGGATCATCTATTCCATGGGGGCCAGATTTGGTGGACATGCGCTGTTCGTACGGGAGGGACGGCTGCGGTATATCTACAACTGGTTGGGAGAAGTCGAGCAGGAGCTGATATCGCAAGATGATCTTGTGGCCGGCGATAATCTCATTGAACTTCGGTATGAGATTGATGGTGTTGTTGATGGCTCTCCCCATGGTCTCGCTACGATGACCGTCAATGGAATGGTTTCAGCAGCAGAGCGGATTCGTACCCAGCCAGGCTACTTCAACCTTGCTGGCGAGGGTGCAACAGTGGGGAGAGAAGTGGGCCAGCCAGTTTCCGAAAGCTATAGTCCACCCTTCGAATTCACGGGTGGAACCATTCGGAGTGTGGTGGTGAAGATTCTGGAGACTCAACATCAGGCACCGGCAGCGAGCCTGGATCCCGCGTTCGGCCGCGACTAATCTTGCGTCTGCAATGAGTTGAAGAGGTGTGAGGAGGAACTGTTGCATCAGTCCTCCTCACATCATTCTTAGCCCAGCGGCGTTCTCTCATAGAACCGCGCGATGGGAGCCAATCGTTTCGCCACACGTTCGGTCTTCGTGCCCCCGCGGAGGATCTCTCCCGGTGTCAGCCCGGTAATTCGCGATGTGCCGGTGACGATGTACCAGATCAGACTCAGAATCAGCACGCCAGTGAGAGTAAACGTAGTTGGCAGCTGGACCAATTCGTAGAATGCCAGATCGTGATTGAATGCTTCGGTACCTGCTGGCGAGGTCACTACCAGACTCGCGAGGATGAACTTCAGGACACCGCTGAGAATCATGATGCCAGCCCACACGCGCCCAATCGCCTGGAGGTGAGCGTGATATTCTGCCTTCACCTCTGGCGTCGCCAAATGAGACTGAACACGATCGCGACGCTGCACCATATCAGCGAGCAATGTACTGATGGGGTAGCGGGTGAAATTGCTGCCAATGAGTACGACTGCGAACCCAATCGGAATCGCAGCTTCCTTGAGCGCGAAGAGTCGTGTGCTCAGTTCGAAAACACCAATCACACCGGTGAGCAGCACGCTGACGACACCCAGGATAGCGGAGGCATCCACCTTCCGCTCCCGTGCCAGCTGATAGATACCGGTTGCCGCCGGGATACCGATTGCCAGAAGCAATGCGGGTATGGCCCCAAGGCGATCATCGTTGCTTAATCCCAGCAGAATCGCCACCGGAATAAAGATATTGATGATCGCGCTGACCGGATTCACGCGCTGACTCGCAGGCTGGCGTGATCGCCCTGAGCGCGAGATGTCAGTCCTGTGATCACGAGGGCCATGAGGTCCTTTCCTTGTTGGAAGTTACGTGCTCCTTCTGCCGAGCACCATGTGACATTCATTGTGACACGATCCATCGATTGCGCGAATCGCATCTGGCTCTTCTCCCCAGGTGACGAAGCCGAGCTCTTCGTAAATCTTCTTTGCCGAGGCGTTGGTGCTGTTGACCGAGATTCGAATCGAGGTTATTTCGGGGAAGGTCTGCAGATGCTCTACAGCCGCCTGGACGAGTCGAGTTGCCAGACCGTTGCCGCGATGCTCCGGGTGCGTGTAGACGCTAATCACCATTCCGATATGACTACGTTTCCCTGATTCCGCACGAGTCCCGGCTTGCGCAACGATACGCCCATGCTCATCGAACGCGGCAAAAAGAGTATCAGGACCTCCTGCCAGATACCCACGATCAAGGTAGAAAGGGAATGGATCTTTGTCCTTGTGTGTGCTGTATTCTGAGCCGAAGGCATCGGGACTCTCCCGTAATGCCATTAGTCGTAGCACCCACCACGCAGATAGATCTTCCAGGTTAATTTCACGAATCGTGTAGGTCATCAACTCATTGTCACCAGTCGAAGAAGGATAACCAGAATCATGATCGCTCCGCCCCAGATCATCGCCCGATCAGCTGATTGCGCGGTTGGCTTGCGAGCGGTACGGTACGCCGAAATTGCTCCGATGACCGCCAAAGGCAATGCTACTACCAGCGCAATCCAGTTTAGAAACGGCACGAAGCTCACGATCAGAGCAGCGCAGGAAAGAATTAACAGGCTGCAACCCACAGCAGAAACCTCCAGTAATGACCCTCCCGCAAAGATGCATCTACCATCGCACAGAGCGACCGGACAATTGTTACGATACCGTGACAAACGGTAGCCCCGGTACGGTACAATTGCGTCCGGAATGGAGAGCCGTTGGCAATCGTGCACCGCGGGGTGCCATGCCCGGCCCATTACTGTGCCCTACACGTATTAAGGAGTACCTATTGGCGAAGAAACCAGCCACTCAACCAAAACGAGGTCGCGGCTCTGTGCAGCCAGCGGCCGCAACGACTGATTCCACCGGACCACGTCGTACGAATCCCGATGCCATCGCCGTTGATGGCGTGGTGCAGGAAGCCCTGCCTAACGCCCAGTTTACGGTCAAGCTGGAGAATGGTCACGAAGTGCTCGGTCACCTGGGCGGACGTATGCGCAAGAACTACATTCGTGTACTGCCAGGCGATCGCGTTGTTGTCGAGCTTTCCCCATACGATCTGACACGCGGTCGTATCACCTTCCGACATCGCTAGTGAGCGTTGCTAACCGGGGTGGAGCCGGCGCATGAATCGGAGCTTGCGTGTCGCGCTTGGACTTGGAATCAGCGCGGTTTTCCTCTACCTCGCTTTTCGTGGACAGGATTTCGGCGAAATCCGTGATTCCCTCGGTCGCACGAATCTTTGGTGGCTCATACCCGCCCTCGCGCTATACATGCTTGGTGTCTATCTACGGGCCATTCGTTGGCGAATTCTGCTTCGGCCCGTTGCTCCCAACGCAACTTCCAACCAGCTCTTTCCCATCGTCGCTATTGGTTTTATGGCAAATAACGTGCTTCCGCTGCGTGCAGGCGAGATCGTACGCAGCGTTGTCGTTGGTCGTGAGTTGAACGTCTCCAAAACCAGCACGCTGGCGACAATCGCGGTGGAGCGCATCTTCGATGGCGTCACCATGCTGGCGTTTCTCGCGTTCAGCATGATCTTCGTCTCCCTTACGTCGGAGTTGCAGCATCTTGCCATCGTCTCGTTCATCGTATTCGCGGGACTCCTGCTGGGATTGGGACTGCTCACCTTCGCCGGTGATTTCGTGAGTCGCATGCTTCAGCTTGTGTTGGGACCACTACCAGCCGGTGTCGCCACTCGGGTTGAGCAACTGGCCGAATCCTTTCTCGGCGGACTCGGTGTGCTCAAATCCCGTGGCGATCTTGCCAGGGTCATGATTCTCAGCATAGGGGCGTGGCTGCTGGAAGCGAGCATGTACTATCTGCTGGCCATTGGGTTTGGCGAACAGGTGCGTGCTGCGATGGATCCGGCAGTGACTTTGTTGACTACTGGTGTCGCCAATCTGAGCACGCTGATCCCGGGTGCCCCCGGCTATATTGGTCAGTTCGAATATGGTGTCAAACTGGTGCTGAATGGTGCCTTTGATGTCGCCGAAAGTCAGGCCTTGGCTTACGCGATCTTGGTTCACGCAGCACTCTATTTCCCGATTACTCTCGCTGGACTCGTGCTTTGGTTCCGGCGGTCACTTCGCTTTAGCGATCTGCGTGAGGATCCGGTCACGGAACTGACGTAGAGTATCCGCCCGAACTGACGCATATCTTGTAGCCCCGGGACGAACACCGGGGAGAGCCGCGACTCCGTCGCTATCTTTCTGGAGAAACAACCTTGGAGCTCTGGCAAGCAATCGTTCTCGGCATAGTTCAGGGGCTTACCGAGTTCCTGCCTATCTCGTCATCCGGTCACCTCATTATTTTCCCGTGGCTCTTTGGCTGGGAGAACGGTGGGCTGAGTTTCGATGCCTCGTTGCATCTGGGTACGCTCCTGGCCGTGCTCATCTACTTCCGTGAGGAATTGCTGAAGCTGATCAAGGTCATCCCGTATGCCCTGAGCAAGCCCTTGCCCATCCTCAAGGGTGAAAGTGGCGAGGAGGATCGCGATATCTGGGCGCGACTAGGTTTGCTGATCGTTATCATGAGCATCCCCGGCGGCATCGTCGGTGTCCTCTTCCAGAGTCAGATCGACGAGTTCTTCCACACCGATGAGAACTCCACCCGTGCCATCGCCGTGATTGCCACCATGCTGATTGTCGTCGGTATCGTGATGTATTGGGCGGAACGGGTTGGTAGCCAGAAGAAGGATCTGACCGGAATCGGTTGGCTGGATGCGCTCATCATCGGCCTGGGGCAGGCGCTGGCGGCATTGTTGCCCGGCACCAGCCGCTCCGGTGCGACCATCACGGCCGGACTTTTTCGCGGTCTCACCCGCGCCGAGGCTGCCCGCTTCAGTTTCCTCGGCGGCGTACCACTCATCGCTGCGGCTGGTCTGCTCAGCCTTATGGATGCGATCAAGGCCGGCATGAGTGGTAGCGAGATGGCGAACTTTATCGCTGGTGGTGCCGCGGCCGCCATCGTTGGTTATTTCGCTGTCTCCGGGCTTATCCGCTATCTGCAGGACCAGAGTACGCTCGTCTTTGTCATCTATCGGGTCTGCTTCGGCCTCTTCCTCTTCGTCATGTTGTGGGTGCGCTGAGATGGGTGTGGTCGATGATCTGATCGCCGATATCAGGGCCGGGTATGCCGCTGCTGCTAATGCCGAAGTTGCGGTGGGACAGCAGGCATACATGAAATCCACCATTCCCTATTGGGGAGTGAAGACGCCCGAGGGACGCAAAATCGTGAAACCGCTGCTGGTGCGGCACACACTGCGCTCGCGCGAGGAGTGGGAAGGCGCGATCCTGACGCTGTGGGATAACGTCACCCATCGCGAGGAGTGGTATGCCGCGCTCGGTATCGCGACCTATGGTCGCTATCGAGATCTTCGCAGTTCTCTCGATTCCCTGCCGTTGTACGAGCATCTCATTCGCACCGGTGCCTGGTGGGATGTCTGCGATGAGATCGCGCAACACCTCGTCGGCGAAGTTCTCATGCAACCTAGCGAGGACGCCAGTGCGATCATGCGCAGCTGGAGTACGGACGATTTTCTCTGGATTCGTCGCTGCAGCATCCTCAGTCAGGGTCGGCATCGGGATAAGACCGATCCCTATCTGTTGCGCGATTGCATTCTGCCCAGCATCGACGATACCGATTTCTTCAGCCGCAAGGCCATTGGTTGGGCGCTCCGGGATTACGCCAAGGTGAATCCGGATTGGGTGCGTGCCTTCGTGGTCGAGTTCGATGATCGTCTCAGCGGCCTCAGCAAACGTGAAGCCCTGAAGCATCTCGGCCAACCGTAGCACCGCATTTCATATGCGGTGCCCATGTGGTCGTACCATGTCCCGAGTCACACGCAGGGCGGATCCCAGGCGATATCGCGGATGTTATTTCACCATATCCCGGGCCAGATTCAATGCATCACCGATCATCCCTGCCGCCGTCACCGCAGCACCGGCACCGGGGCCGCTGACAACCGTGGGATAGGCATCATATCTTCGCGTGCGGAAGCTGAAGATGTTCTCCGGACCCTGGAGTGCACCCAGTACGGTGCTTAGCGGCACTGCTCGCAGGCCAACCGCGATATCGCCATCCGGTGTGACCGTGGCAACGTACTTCAGGGATGCACGTTCCGATATCGCCTTCGCGGCTTGAGCCCCGATCTCCGCGTTGCTAATGCCGAGTCCGGCCATAAATGTCTCGATACTGACATCCGCCAACGATTCCGGCACCAGACTCTCCACCTCGATCTCGTCCAGATCTACGCGTCGGCCCATCGTGCGCGACAGAATCAACGCCTTGCGGGCGACATCCAGTCCGCTCAGGTCATCGCGCGGATCGGGTTCGGTATATCCCGCCGCCTTGGCATCCGCCACCGCTATAGAGAACGGTACTCCCCTGGCTACAGAGGAGAAAATTGCGCCAAAGGTGCCCGATGCCGCAGCCGTGATCTCAATCACATCATCGCCAGTGTTCAACAGCGTCTGCAGTGTGGAGATGACGGGAAGACCGGCGCCACAGGTCGCCTCGTATTTCAGACGTTCACCGCTACGGGCATGATCCCAGAGAGTGACGGCACGAGGATCGGAGAGCGGCAGTGCCATCGGCGCCTTGTTGCTCAACACCGCCCCGGCTCCAGCATCAAGCGCTGCCACCAGCGCATCTGTGGCTGATTCACCAGCGCTCGCATCCATCAGGATGACCGCATCGGCGTTACCAACCGCCGGAACGACTTCTGTCAGTGCTGGACCAGTGGCGGACATACCACGGCGTTCGCAGGCATTCAGCAGATCTCCTTCGCTGAGTTCCCCGCCATCCTCGATCAGCACCACACCATGGCGACCAGCCACGGCGGCGATACGTACATCCAGATCGAATGCTTCTTGCCATTGCGCGCGCTGCGCCACCACCTGCCGGATCACATCACCGCCAACGGTGCCATGCCCGATCTGCACCAACGCCAGTCGCTTCATTCCTGTTCGTCCTCTCCGGTCCCGCCTCTGCCAGTCCGTTCCAGCAGATTGGTTGTTAGCTGTTCCTGCGCTGCCTTGAATCGCGCGCCCAGTTCGCTGAGATCAGGACGCTGGAAGCTTGGCAGCGATATCCGTGGTTCGGTACGTTCCTTGCGTTCGCCACTCGGCAGACGTTGTTCCAGCTTCGTGCGCCAATCCTCAATCGAGCGACTGATCGATTGCTGTACATCCTGCCATTCGTGCAGTTCGCCGAGGACCGCCGCGATGCCTTCTTCGGTGTGACCGAGTTCGCGATTCGCTCGGGCGCGACGCTCCACCAGTTTGCGCGGACCCAGCTTGCCGAGGTCAACCAGCGCTGTGTGGACATTCTCCTGAACCATGCGTAATGCCAGCCAGGGATCAGCGGTGACGCCACCACTCGGCATCTCGATCATCTGGTCGATCAGGCCCATGCGCAGGCATTCGCGCGCACCCCATTCGCGGCTACGTGTCACCGTTTGCGGGGCGTTGCCGCCATCAATGCGATAGCTGGCGTGCGCCGCCATCATGCGTTGGTCACCACTCATCATCAGGTGACTCACCGTGCCCTGAACCTTGCCGGCGCCGACGCTGACGACGGGAATAGGCACAACGCTCATCATGGCCATCAATTTGGCGGCGGCGAAGCTCTCGCCCGGTGTCACTGAGTAGGGCAGGGTTGGGGCGGCGCCATCGACGATCATGACCAGTGGTAGCTCAAACCGACCGGCGAAGCGCGCCATGCGCTGAATCTTGCGAATCGCGGCGGTTGTATTCGTCGATCCCTTCGCATCCTGCACTACCAGCGCAGCCGGAATATCCTTAACAAGGCCGATACCTGTCACGACGCCGCGATCATCGTATTCCACGCGATCACCACGCATCTCAATGAAGGGTGCGGCCACGACATTCAGGTAATCGACCAGCGGTTGGTCCAGATCCGTCGGCAGACTGGGATGATCGACCGCTTCGAGGTTTTCCGCGTGCGAAAGCAGGCCGATGATCGCTGTCAGCTTGTCGTGCTGCGCGGTCCGTGGCATTACGCCATCAATCCAGCCATTTTCGAGGAGTTCCGCCTCGGAGACGGCGTGGAGCAGGGCATCGATGGGCCGATCCGGGCTCCACACCACACCCACGCTCGTCCCCGGCTCGGCGAAAATAAGGTCGAAGAGACTGGCGAACGAGTTGAAGACTGCCGCCGAGGTGGGATGGGTGACGATGCCGATCATCGGAATCCCCATCGCCTGCACCTGCGCCGCCATATTGGCGATGCGTACACCCTGCACATTTGCCAGCGGTCCGGTGTGAATCATGCTGGTACCACCGGCGATGATGCCGATCACCGGCAAGCGCCGCGAAAGCGCATACTCCAGCGCCAAAATGATCTTCTCAGCGCCAAGTGCACCGATCTGACTACCCACGAGTTGATCATCGAGTGCGATGATCACCACCTGCGTGCCGCCAAGCGTGCCGGTGCCAACTACAATCGCTTCCCGTACCACGCTACGTTCGCGGGCGCTGGCGAGCCGATCGAGCGCAGACGCCTGCACATCTTCGGGCGCGCCACCTTCGGTAGCTGCCTCGCGCAGGGCGCGAAAGGAACCAGTATCCAGCAGGGCTGCTACTCGCTCAATGGCGGGCATGGAGAAGTGTCGTCCGCAGTTGCTGCAAACGCGCACACTCAGGAAATTGGGATCGTTGCCAAGATCAGCACCGCAGCTGGGGCAGCTGATCTCGATTTCTTCGATAACGGTATTTTCGGCTGTATCTGTCATGCTGAAATGTCCTTGCCGGGCGACCAACCTTGTCGTGACGTGATTGTACCGGGAATCCACCTTTACAGGCGCGCGATCCTGCGGCATGGTGACGCCAACAATACTGAATGATGATGAGAGGGAGAACCATGTTCACCGAAACCTATGCCGCCGATTCGTGGATGCCCAGGCGCATTTCGCCATTGAGCAAACGAGGAATGGTTGCCGCCAAAATGCCGCAAGCTGCGCGCATTGGCGCGGATATCATGGCCGCTGGCGGGAATGCCATTGATGCCGCTGTGGCGACGGCCTTCGCGGTCGGTGTCTGTGAGCCATGGATGAATGGCATCGGTGGCGGTGGGTATATGGTCGGCTGGTTGGCGAAGGAACAAAAGCCCTTCTTCATCGATTTCGCCATGCAGGCACCGGCTGCTGCCACCGCAGATATGTATCCGCGCGCCGATGCTGCGGCTGACGATGCCGGTTTCTTCGGCTGGCCGGCCACCGAGGGCAACCGCCACGTCATGGGTCCGCACAGCATTGCCATTCCGGGGACGCTCGCCGGTCTGAATCTCGCGCTGGAGCAGTTCGGCACCATCTCGCTGGCGGAGGCGCTCGCACCTGCAATCAAGCTGGCAGAGGAGGGCTTCCCGATCACCTGGCATCATACGCAGCTACTGGCGAAATCGGTGCAAACCATCCGCAAGTTCCCGGAAACCGCGCGCATCGTGCTCCGACCCGATGGCGATGTGCCCTTCACGCAGGAACAGCCGACTCCGGCCATGATTCGCCAACCCGAGTTGGCGGCGACACTGAAGCGCATTGCGACGGAGGGACCGGATGTCTTCTATCGGGGCGAGATCGGTGGTGCGATTGCGGACTATCTCGCTGCGGAAGGGACCGTCTTCACCCGCGATGATCTTGCCAATTATCAAGCCAAACTTCTGGAACCGAACACGGTGGAGTATCACGGTCACACGGTCTACACCACTCGCGGCGGCAGTGGTGGTACCAGCATGACACAAGCTCTGACCGCGTTGAACTTGCTCGATACCGGCACGGTTGAGGATCGTACGGTGGAGCAGTGGCATGCCATCGCGCATGTTTTTCGGCAGGCATTTGCCGATCGTTTCACCTATCTGGCCGATCCGGATCAGGTCGAGGTGCCGATTGCCGCTATGCTCTCAGAGGAATACGCGCAAGCGACCATAGATGCAATCGGTAAGCAGATCACTCCTCCAACGCCCGGTAGTCGCGAGAGACTCAGGGTCAGTCATCAGCTGGAGGCATCGGTGCCTGAATATATGAAGGATGGTAGTACCACGCATCTTTCGGTGATGGATGGCGAGGGCAATGCTGTGGCGATTACGCAGACATTGCTTTCACTTTTTGGGAGCTTCGTCACCATTCCTGGCACCGGTATTCTCATGAACAACGGCATGATGTGGTTCGATCCTGAACCAGGCCGACCGAATAGTGTCGGCGGCGGCAAGCGCCCGCTCAGCAATATGGCACCGGCGGTAATCGTGAAGGATGGCACAGCCATCGCCAGCATCGGTGCGAGTGGTGGCCGCAAGATCATGAACTGCAATGCCCAACAGATTATGAATATTGTCGATGCTGGTATGAGTGCGCAGGATGCTATTGACGCGCCGCGTATCGATTGCTCTACGCGGGAAGTTTTGGTGAGTACGCGCCTGCCAGAGTCGATCCGCGATGGTCTCGCCGCCAGGGGCTATACGCTGGGACTTCGCCACGAGGCACTGCTCACCGGCGATTTCAGCAGCCCGACGGCGGTACGCCGGAGCCCGGATGGCACACTGGATGGTGGTGCTGATCCCTGGTACATGCCCGCAACAGCAATAGGTGTGAAGGATGATTCAGAATGACCGACGATCTTGATCTCGCCTTGGGCTACTGCGACGCCTGTCATAGCGGCTCACCCAGAGTCACGGACGAGGAAATAGCTCGATTCCATCCGCAAGTTCCGGACTGGGAGATCGTGACAGTGGACGATGTCCCCCGTTTGGTGCGCACGTTCCGCTTCAAGGGCTGGAAGCCCGGCGTCGCGTTTGTGGCGCAGCTTGCTGCTTTGGCTGATGAGACCGATCACCACCCTCGGATCACGCTCGATTGGGGCTATGTGACGGTGGAATGGTGGACTCATGCCATTGGTGGTCTGCACAAGAACGATTTCATCATGGCCGCGAAGGTGGATAGGCTCTAGACCCCAGGAGAATGCCGGGAGATCCCGATTGCTATTGAACCGGGTGTAGCACCATGGCTACACAGTTTTTGATGTCCGTGTCACAATGGTTGCAATACCCTCATTGGAGTTCAGCAATGGCGCTGTCCTCACCTATTTGTCATGCGCGTCAACGAACCGCAATCACTATCCGGGTTTTTCCGGAGGAGGACGATTACGTGATGAACGAATTTGAACGTCAATCCGAGTTGCAGAAGATTTTTGCGACCAGCATTGATCGCCGCTCGGCTCTCAAGGCAGCTGCAGCAGCGGGTTTGATCCCGGTGCTGGGCAGCGGCATGCTGGCCTCGCGCGCAGCCGCGCAGGATGCAACTCCCAAGCAGGGTGGTACCCTGGTGATCCTTGGTCAGGACTCCATCGAGAGCCTCAGCCCTGAAGATACTGGTGAGACGGTGCAGTGGGTGGCCGCCTGTAATGTCTTCGAGGGCCTCTACATGGTCAACGAACAGTACGAGCTGGAGCCGGTGCTGGCCGATAGCTACGAGCCCAGCGAGGATGGCCTCACCTACACCTTCAAGCTGAAGAGTGATGTCACCTTCCATAATGGTGATTCCTTCACCTCCGCAGATGTGCTCTATACTTATAATTGGATTATGGATGAGGCGAACGCCTCAACCCGTCTCTCCAATTTCGATTTGGTTGCGTCGGTTGAGGCACCGGATGACACCACGGTTGTCGTGACGCTCACCAACGCCGATGTAACCTTCATGATCAATGTGGCCACTGTCTTCATCTACCCGGCTGCCTATCATGCCGAGATTGGTGAAAACGATTTCAAGGTTAAGCCGGTTGGTACTGGTCCCTTCAAGTTTGGCGAGATGAATCCGCAGCAGCGTGTTCGCCTGGATGCCTGGGAGAACTACTATCGCGGTCGCGCCAATTTGGATTCGTTCCAGGTCGATGTGGTGCCGGAAGCTGCTGGTCGCATGAGCGCGCTCGAGACCGGCCAGGCTGACAACAGCATGTGGGGTCTCAACGCTGAGGACAACACCACCCTCAAGGACAGCGGCAACTTCACGGTCTATGAGACCAAGCAGGTCGCTACCAATCATTTCCCGCTGAACAACAAGCATCCCTTCCTGCAGGAGAAGGAAGTCCGCCAGGCCCTCATTTGGGCGCTGGACCGGCAGGCCTTTGCCGACGATGTCTTCCTCGGTCAGGCGACAGTTGCCACCAGCAACCTCTCACCGGCTGTCGAGGCCTTCTACAATCCGGACGTTGCGCTCTACGAGTACAACCCGGACAAGGCCAAGGAGCTTCTGGATGGCGCTGGCTGGGTCGAAGGTGGCGATGGTGTCCGTGAGAAGGATGGCGTCAAGGCGGCCTTCACCATGATGGTCTTCCAGGGTGATACCCAGCGCCGACCTGAGGCCGAAGTGGCCCAGCAGTGGTGGAAGGATATTGGCGTCGACTGCACCTTGCAGGAAGGTGTTACCAGCGAAATCCTGGGTGGACTCCGTGCTGGTGAATACGATGCCGGCCTCTTCAACTGGGTCTATGGTGGCGGAAGTGGCGATCCAGACAGCCGCGATACGCTGGTTACTGGCGGAGCCAACAACTTCTTCCAGTACTCCAACGCCGAAGTCGATGAGCTTATGCTCAACGGCATCAAGGAGCAGGATACCGAGAAGCGCGTTGCCATGTACAAGCGCATTCAGGAGATCATTGCCGATGAAGTTCCCTTCGTCTTCTTGCTGAATCTCATGAATGTGAGCTTCTTCAACAAGCGCGTGAAGGGTCTACCGGAGTCGGTACTCAATGCTGATAACCTCTATCCGAAGGCCTATCAGTTCTGGATCGACGAAGAAGCCTAGACGTAGCATGAGCGTGGAATCGGCAATGGTATCCTGATTCCACGCTCATATCCGCGTGCATCACTCGTCGGGACGTAGACAATGCTCGCCTATCTCATTAAACGATTGCTCCAGGGTGCGCTGGTACTCTTTCTGGTGACCTTTTTCACCTTTACCGTGATGTACTTCATGCCGGGTGATCCTGCGCGCACCATGGTTGGTCAGGCGCGGGTGACCGAAGAACAGCTCGATCTCATTCGTGAGAAGTGGCATCTGAACGATGGCTTTTTCGAGCGTTACTGGAGTTGGATTAGCAATCTCGCCACCGGCGATCTTGGTATTAGCATTATGCGGCCCGGTCAGCCGATCTCCGGCATGATCGGCAACGCCGCCTGGTACACGCTTCAACTCACCACATTGAGCATGCTCATTTCCTTGCTGATTGCGATTCCGGTGGGTGTATTGGCAGCTACCAAACGCAATTCGTTTCTCGATTACGCCTCTACACTGGGTTCAACATTGGGTGTTGCGATCCCGAACTATTGGATCGGGATCATGGCGATCGTTTTCTTCAGCGTTAAGCTGGGGTGGTTGCCACCCTATGGCGCTGATTCCTGGCGTGCCTATATTCTGCCGGTGCTGGTGCTGAGTATTGAGGAGATGGCGGCGGTCATGCGGCTTATTCGTGGTACTACGATCGAGGTGCTGGGGCAGGACTATGTCAAAACTGCCCAGGCCAAAGGATTGAGGCGTAACACTATTCTTTCTCGCCATGTCTTCCGGAACGCCATGTTGCCAGTGATCACCCTGATTGGCTACCGCATGGCCTTTATCCTCAGTGGCACGATTGTGATCGAAACAGTCTTCAGTTGGCCCGGACTCGGACAACTCTTCTTCGATGCCATCACCAACAAGGATCTGCAGGTTGTGCAGGCGATTGTTCTGTTGCTGACCTGCATCGTCGTGCTGATGAATATCGTCACGGATATGATGTACGCCGTGATCGATCCACGGGTGCGGGTGCGATGAGTAGCGCCACTACCACACTGGAATCCAGAGGCAAGGTGCAGCTTAGCCAACGTCGACGTACCTGGCGCCGTTTCGCTCGGCACAAGGGGGCGCTGATCGGGATTGGCTTCATCATCCTGCTGATTGTTGTCGCGCTTACCTGTCAATGGATTGCACCCTACGATCCGAACAAGACCAATCTGAAACTGCGTGGTCATGGACCGTCGTGGGAGCACTGGTTTGGGAATGACGATATCGGTCGCGATATTCTCAGCCGTATCATGTATGGCGCTCGCGTTGCTCTGCTGGTGGGTATCTGTTCGACGACTATTGCCGTCTCAATCGGTGTGCTGGTCGGTTCCATGGCGGGTTACTTTGGAGGCTGGGTCGATTTCACCCTGAGTCGTCTTATCGATACGCTCATGGCCTTCCCGATTCTGGCGCTGCTGTTGACACTCTCGGCTGTGCTCGGCCCCAGCCTCCGCAACGTCATCATCATCGTTGGTGTCACCTTCTGGGCGAGTTATGCGCGCGTTATCCGCGCTGAGGTGTTGAGTTTGCGGGAGCGGGATTACGTGCTGGCGGCGCAGGCAAGTGGTGCTTCGGATCGACGCATTATCCTGCAACACATTGTGCCGAACGCGATCGGTCCGGTCATTATTCTCGCCAGCCTCGCGGTGGGCGGGGTGATCATCTTCGAATCGGCACTCTCCTTTCTTGGCATGGGTATCAGCCGTCCAACTCCCAGTTGGGGCACGATGTTGAGCGATGGTCGCGATCATATCCGCAACTATCCCCATATCGCTATCTTCCCTGGTTTGGCGATCGCCTTCACCGTGCTTGCCTTTAACCTGATCGGTGATGGCCTGCGCGATGCTCTGGATCCGCGCGAGCGTTCGTGAAACTGAATCGTCGCCAACTTGCCACTGCGGGAGCCGCGGCCTTCGCCGGAATAGCTGGCGGTGCGTGGTGGTTGACGCGCGAAGATGAACCGAAAGGCGCCAGTAGTCAGATCGATCTGGTTGCGGGTGCCTATGCTGGCGATCCCCATACTTCCATGCCCGATCTGTTGGCAATGCTGAGTATCACAGGTGGTATGCCGAAGCGTACCAACCTGATTCTGCGTCTCTTCGATCTCGAGGGTGTATCCCTCGGTGTGGGATCGAAGCCGCTGGTCTCGATCACGAATCTGATCAGTGGCGAAGTCTCCACCGATATCACCCTCGTCGAGAAGGATGATCACTGGCAGCTGGACCAGTCAGCGGTTGATGGGAACGGTTGGTGGCAAGTCGCGGTGATCGTTGACGATCTCACGGCGATCTGGACCTTTATGCTACCGGATCCCAATCTCACCGGGCTTGATACACCTCCGAAGGTCGAGACTGATCCGCAGGCAGAAGCGATGTTAGCCGCCGCTCTGGATGTACTCACGCAACGCACGAGTTTGCGCTGGTGGGAGTGGCTGAGTGGTGGCAATGCTTCCATCATCCTGGCGCAGTTCAGTGTCACGACCCCTGCCAGTAATGGTCAACCGGATAGTTTTGAGAATCGATCGCTGATGGCCGGGCGTATACCTCTGGATGGCACCGCCCCAACATTTCGGGATGAGGAGTTGCGCTCGGTGACGGTTGGCGACACGGCTGTCAGTATTACCGGTGCGGGTACCCCGGCTCCCTCCACGCCTACCACCTACTTGCCGATTAGTGAATATGACACTACCTACGCGGGATATGATGGTGTTCATTTTGGCACGACGACCCGAATCAACGATGTGGATTGTCAGCTTGTGGCATTTCATCTTCCCGGCATCACGCCAGCATGGTTCGCTTTCTGGATCGAGACTGAGAGCCTCACCCTGCGCGAACTCTTCATGCACAGTGTCAATCACTATATGCACTGGGTCTACTTCGATATCGACGAACCGTTCGTATTGTCCCTAACGTAGCGCCGCATTTTGTATCATCCGTTCCGAGAAAATGGATAACGATGTGGCAGCGGAAGCGTAGACTCGGGCCTCGCAGCAGCGAAGCTGCGCGAGTTGCCCGGGTTCATGTATCTATCGATCGCACAATCCTGGAACAGGTGGCGGAGTTGACAGCATTCGCCGGGTATAAGGGCAGCAAGCTGCCGCCTTCGGCCACCCGGCGCTACCAACCCGGGCAACTCGCAGGCGCAAGAGCTTTTGTTCAAATCCATTTGTCGGTACAGATGGGACGGTTACTGGTCGTGTTGAATGACCCGGAATCGCCGTCATTCCGAAGCGCCAGTGAGGAATCAACCGAACGAATGGTGCCCTGGTGACCAAGTGCTCGTGGTCGATCCTACCGGGAAAATCGCGCTTCCACCATCAGCCCCACAACCCGTACCGATACATTATATCAATATGTGTACGATCATACACATGTATGCGATAATCCACTCGTAACACGTGTAGGAGCGTACACATGACGAACAAACTCACCCTCATTAATCTCCAGGACGAGCTCGAAGAAACCTTCTGCGAGTGCATGCATCCGGAGGCTGTCTATCACGCAAAACTGCATCTTGAAGACGAAGATGCCATCATGAATGCGGCCGATCTCTTCTCCGTGCTCGGCGATACCACCCGTTTGCGGGTGCTGGTTTCGCTCCTGCACGGGGAGATGTGTGTGACCGATATCGCTGTCGCGACTGGCGTCAATCGCACCACTATCTCGCACCAACTGCGGGTTCTGCGTCGCAACAATATGGTTGCCTCCCGACGTGATGGCAAGGCGATCTACTACACCATCGCCGATGAAACGCTCACACATCTTTTGGAGCTGGTGGCTCCGGGTGTCTGCGATCTTGGGAAAGGCACATTGGCGCAATGAGTACCGAAAGCGCGCTTGTTTTCGATGTCGCTGGTATGGACTGCGCCGATTGCGCACGCACCGTCGAACGCGTAGTCCAGAACACACCGGGGGTAGAGTTCGCCCAGGTGAACTTTTCGGTCGGTACGCTTACGGTTAGTCCGAATAACCTTGCGACCGAGGATCTGCCGCGATCTATTGCCCACAATGTCGACAAGGCTGGTTATCAGGCCATGCTTCGCACCGATGGGCAGCGTGCCACCGGTCTGAAGCCGTGGTATTTGCACGAATCGGTTATCCACAGCGCTATTGCGTTGGTTCTCTGGATCATTGCCTTCTCACTGCAGCATCTCGCGAACCGTGAGAGTATCGCTATCGGTTTCTATCTCGCTGCCATCGCCATCGGCGGTTATCCCATTGCCCGGGCGGCCTGGCAGAGCATTCGTGTCCGCCGTATCGATATGAATCTGCTCATGACCATTTCGGTTATCGGTGCCGCTGCCATTGGTGAATGGAGCGAAGGTGGCCTGGTGGTGGTGCTCTTCAGCATCGGAACCGCTTTGCAGGCATTGGCCTTCGATCGCACCCGCAATAGCATCCGGGCGCTTTTCGAGCTGGCGCCCGAAGAAGCAACGTTGCTGCGTGACGGGATTGAGTCCCGTATCCGTGCCAGCAATCTGCAGATAGACGATGTGGTACGGGTACGTCCGGGAGAGCGCGTCGCGATCGATGGCGAGATCATCTCTGGCTACAGCGCCTTCAATGAAAGCGCCATCACTGGCGAATCGATGCCGATCGAGAAAGGTATTGGTGCGCATGTCTTTGCCGGTGCACTCAACGATTCTGGCGTGGTGGATGTGCGTGTGACCACGTTGGCCCAGGATTCCACGATCAGCACCATCATTCGTTTGGTGGAAGAGGCCAGCGCGAGTCGGGCACCCAGTCAACAGATGGTCGATCGCTTTGCTGCTATCTACACACCGGCGGTTGTCATTCTGGCCGCGCTCATCGCGATAATCGGTGGACTCTTTGGCAATGGCGACGAGTGGTTCTATCGGGCATTGGTATTGCTGGTTATCGCCTGTCCGTGTGCGCTGGTGATCAGCACCCCGGTTTCAATCGTCTCTGCCATTGGGAATGCTACCCGGCTGGGTGTGCTGGTGAAGGGTGGCGCCGCGTTGGAGGAGGCTGGACGGATCACTGCAATCGCCTTCGACAAAACCGGCACGCTGACCATGGGAAGGCCTGTGGTGACGGGTGTTACGCTCGCCACGAACATCAAGGAATCCGAACTCATCGCACTGGCCGCGGCGGTCGAAACCGGTTCCGAGCATCCACTGGCCCGGGCGATTCTGGCCCGCGCTACGCAGATGAACGTGACCTTACCGAGTGCGACCGAGCAGGAATCGGTCACCAGTGCAGGTGCGCTCGCGACCATTGACGGACGCCGTATCGGTGTCGGGAATCATCGACTGCTATCGCAGTTGGGAATCTCCTCTGCGGACATCGCGCAGACGGATGGCACCGCAATCTATGTCGCCGAACAGGATCGCCTGCTGGGAGCAATCCATATCGCCGATACCGCGAGACCCGGTGCAGACGCGGTGCTTGATCGATTGCGATCAATGGGTATGCGCAAGCTGATTATGCTGACGGGTGATCAGGTGGCTGTTGCCGAGAGAGTGGCTGCTGAGGTTGGTATCGATGAGGTGCGAGCCGGACTGCTACCGCAAGAGAAATCCGAGACGGTTGTCGCCTATCAGCAGTCTGGCGAACGCATGATGGTGATTGGCGATGGCATTAATGATGCCCCGGCACTGGCGCTGGCGAATGTCGGTGTTGCCATGGGTATGGGGGGCACCGATATTGCGTTGGAAAGCGCCGATATGGCCTTGATGCGGGATGATTTGGCGGTACTGCCGCAGGTGATCGGGCTGAGTCGACGTACGGTGCAGGTCATTCGCCAGAACATCACACTGAGTCTCATTACCAAGGTGGCAGCCTTGCTGCTCGGTGTTTTCGGCTTTGTGAGTCTGTGGATCGCGGTGATTGTGGATGTCGGCACCTCGGTGATGGTCACCATGAACGGCATGCGTCTTGCCCGAATGGATAGTGATACCGATGTCGCCGAGGTACACGATCACGATCATACATAGATCTGGTTGCTGGCGAGTCTAGCCGAGAATCTGTCCCAACCGCCGCTGCATCTCCCGGATATGTGTCAACACATCGGCGTGGTCGGTCGTGAATCCATCCACACCCAGTGCGAAGAGTCGCTCCATCTCATGCGTATCTTCGACACCCCAGCAGACAATCACGCCGCCGCGCTCTTTCATCCAGTTGATGCGTTCCTCGGTCGCCATATTCGCGATGAGACTCAGCGCCGGGGCTGGACTGGCAGCGATATACTCTTGTGCTACCGGCCACTCCTCCTCGGTCCCGACTGAGTAAAAGGTGATGATGTTGGGCGCATCGGCAATGGTACGTAGTTGCGGGTAATTGCGTCCGCACGTCGCCACCACCCGATTCGGCGCGGTCCGCTCCAGTTCTGCAAGCACGGCTGGTCCCAATCCCATATGTTTACCTTTAAAATCAAGGAAGAGCAGTGTGGTTTCCGGTGTTGTTTTCAGGAGATCATGTAGGGTGAAGCGTTTGTACCAATGTGGAATGCGCAGGCGCTTCTCCCAGAGGAACGGGAAAGGCCCCAGAGACTCTTCGTGACGTAGTTCAAGCCGACCGCGGTGGAGCCAGATATCGGTTTCCAGTAAATCTGCTCCGGCATCGATAGCGGCCAGTGCTGCCTGACGGCTATTTCCGGCTCGATGCCCACTCGCAAAAGGTCGGGGAAGATGACTCGACACACGCACTCCTTCAGTGGAGAGGAAAGTTATGACAGACGAAACCAATCACGCATCGTTACGAATCGGCAGTCAACATTATCGTACCGCCGATCTCATTATTGCTGCTGCTTGTGTGATTGCCGCCATCATTTCGGCCTATCTCGCCATCGCCCATGAAGTGCGCGATTACTGGGCACTCCTGCTTGTCGGTGTGATAGGTGCGATCCTCATGTTTCGCCGCTCACGTGCTGGTCAGTAAGGCGCATTTGGTAGACTTTGCTCACATTGGACTGCATGGTCCGGTGATCTTTATCGAGGACATTGAATCCCATGAGTCAAAATCACAGCGAGGATTTGGGAAACGTCACGCGCAACCAGGGCGGCCAGTTCATTGACGAAGGCGGCACGATGTTCGTCTTCGATCCGGAAGAGGCCGTGCTCAATGGGGAAACCGATGCACACCTTCAAGGCACAGATAGCGCAGCGGTTAATGCGATGCAGGTGACGATGGAACGCTCCGGTGCTGACTACATCCACGCCCAGAAGAGCTTCCTCACCAACTCCGGTGCCCGCGAGATCGCATCCGATTCCGCCAAGCTCACGGGCAGCGGTGTGTTAACGCTCAATGCCAAATCCGCAGAGTTCAAGCAGAGCAGTGCTGTTATCGCCAATGCGGATACATTGAATCTCAGCGAGAGCAGGGCCGGTATCGCCAGCGCGGGTACCATCACCACCAATGGCTCGGTGCAAGCGGGCATGATCAATGCTGGCACGATCGATGCCACTGGCGATGTGCATGCATTCATGCTTGCTGGTGGCGATGTGAAGGCTGGCGGAAGTGTCAGTAGCACATTCACACCGGTCACCGCGGGTGCATTTGGTGCAGTGCTCGCGGTTGTGCTCTTTCTGCTTGGTCGCATCTTCAGCAAGCGGTAGGAGGCTCTCATGTTTCAGGGATTGTTCAAGTTCGTTGTCGGATCCGCAGTTGGCGCAGCCATTGGCGCGGGAGTTGCCTCATTGATGGCTCCCAAGAGTGGCGAAGAGTTCCAGGCCGATACCAACGCATTGCTGGAGCGCGCCCGGACCGAGGGCGATCAGGCGCGTATGGAGGCTGAGGCCGCCGTAGCCGAGCGCTTCCGCCAGACCGTCAACGATCCATCCGCCTTCGGCGCCAAATCCTGATCGTCCGCCGGTAGCCTCGGGGCAGATCCTGAAAGGTATTTGCCCGAACTGACGGTAAGGTTATCAATCAACAGGAGCATGCTCATGGCCACTGGCCGCAGGGTTGGCGTAGTTGGTGCGGGCCAACTCGCTCGCATGATGGCCCAGGCGGCCATTCCCCTCGATATACATCTAGTCCTTCTCGCGGCGGATGCCAACGATGGTGCTGCCCAGGTTGTGCGCGATGTCATTGTCGGTTCGCCGGATGATCCCGCCAAAGTGCGTGAACTTGCCGAGGCTACCGATGTCATCACCTTCGATCATGAGCTGGTCGATCCTGATTTCCTCGCCACGCTCGAAGCAGAAGGGTTTGTTGTCTACCCCTCTGCCGCGACGATGGCATTGGCCCAGAACAAGCGGCGCCAGCGGGCCGAGCTTGCCGCTATCGGTTTGCCGATCCCTGCCTTCGCTGATGTGGAATCGGTACAGGATGTGCTCGATTTCGCCGATCAGCACAGTTGGCCAGTGGTTCTTAAGGCGAGTCGTGGTGGCTATGATGGTCGGGGTGTGTGGATGCTTGCCGATGCTGCCGCCTCCGAAGTGGCTGTTGCGGAAGCACACACAGCCGGGCTGACACTCCTGGTTGAGGAGTGTGTCGTCCTCGATCTCGAGTTGGCGGTGCTCACCGCGCGTCGACCGAACGGCGATATCGCTATCTGGGAACCGATCGAGACCGTGCAGCGGAACGGTATGTGCAATGAGCTCGTGGTGCCAGTGCAAACCGAATCGCGCATCGCTGCGGAGGCGGTTACCATTGCCCGTCGCATCGTTGAACATATCCAGCCGGTAGGGGTGATGGCGATCGAGTTCTTCGTTTCCAACGGCAAGGTGCTTATCAACGAACTCGCCCCGCGACCACACAACTCCGGTCACTGGACCATTGAAGGTGCGCAGACCAGTCAATTCGAGCAGCATCTGCGCGCGGTGCTGGATCTTCCGCTCGGCGATGTCAGCCGTACGTCGCCAGTTGTCGCGACCGAGAACATCATCGGACCAGCTGACAACTCAAACCCGGTGGATCGTTTGCCCCACGCGCTGCTGATCCACGGCACGCATGTGCATTTTTATGGCAAAGGTGCCCGCGCCGGACGCAAGCTCGGGCACGTAACTGTGCTGGGCGATGATCGGGACGAAACTCGCCAACGTGCCTCGCTGGCCATTCAGCAACTCACAGGAGAAGCCTTGCCATGAGCACCCTTCGTGTCGCCGTCATCATGGGATCGGATTCCGATCTCCCCACCATGCAGGCCGCTATCGATGTGTTGAACGACTTCGGGGTGACGGTGGAGACACGCATTCTCTCCGCCCACCGCACGCCGGATGAGATGCTGAACTTCGCCCGCGCCGCTGCCGATGCTGGTATTGGTGTCATCATCGCCGGTGCCGGCGGTGCGGCGCATCTGCCGGGCATGGTTGCCAGTGCGACGACTCTGCCGGTGATCGGTGTGCCGGTGGTGGCGGAATCGATGAAGACGCTCGGCGGCGTGGATGCCTTGTTGAGCATCGTGCAGATGCCGGCCGGTATTCCTGTGGCATCCGTCGCTATTGGGAATGCCAGGAATGCCGGATTGCTGGCTGTGCGCATTCTGGCCACGGCTGACGATGCACTCCGCGACGCCATGCGTGCATATCAGCAAACCATGCACGACACCGTCGTCCGCAAGGATGACGCCCTCCGCACCACGTAGGGGTTCACATTCACACGACGACGTAGGGGCGAATCCCGCAGGGTATTCGCCCGCATCGACGGCACCGCCGTCGATATCCCTGGCACCTGTCGTCGGATATTCTTGCTGACAACCACGCTACCCAATCGTTGAGGTCTCGCCCATGCCAGATCTGCCTCGTCGACGCAACTCTCTTCGCTATCCTGACTATGACTACGCACAACCTGGCGGCGTCTTTGTCACATTCTGTACCCACAACCGGCAGCATTTGTTTGGATCAATCCAGAACGATGAGATGTTCCTGTCGGCGGCTGGACTGATATTAGCCAGACGTTGGATGCAGATTCCGGATCGTTTCAATGGTGTGATGCTTGATGATTTCGCCATCATGCCAGATCACATGCATGGCATTTTGTGGATTGGCACGCAGGGGCATGGCGACAACCCGAGTAGTAGCGAGGTTGTGCGCTGGGTGAAGGTCTCTGTACAGCGTGACTACTCTGATGCGGTGAAACGTGGCGCGCAGCCATACGAGGAGAAGATGTGGCAGCGTAGCTACTACGATCGCATTATCCGCAATGATCGCGAGCTGGAATCGATTCGCGGGTATATTCAGGGGAATCCGTATTTCGATGGCAAGAAGAAGGCGGAATAGCGCCATCATTTATCGGCGACAGAGTCGCCGATTTGGGCGGGTACCTTTCAGGACCCGCCCCTACGTGACATGATGGGATCGCCCCCTACGTGCGCCCCTACACCTGGGCCGTTGCGACTTCGTCCTCGGCCAGCGGCAACTCCCGCTGCGCGCCATCGACATCCGTGTGCTTGCTTGCTTCCATGAACTTGACGAACAGCGGGTGCGGGCGATTCGGGCGACTGCGCAGTTCCGGATGGAACTGGACACCCACAAAGAACGGGTGATCCGTGTATTCCATAATCTCCGCCAACCCACTCTGTGGATTGACGCCGCTCACGGTTAGCCCGGCTTCTTCCAACTGAGGGATAAAGGCATCGTTCACTTCCCAGCGATGGCGGTGACGCTCATGGATCGTGCCACTGTTATATGCCTGCAGCGCGGTGGAGCCATCTTTCAGCTTGCATTCCCACAGACCGAGCCGCATAGTGCCACCCATATCCACACCCTTTTGATCCGGCATGATATCGATCACCGGATGCGCCGTGGTGTTATCAATCTCGGTGGTATTGGCATCGGAGAGACCGAGCAGATTACGACTCGCCTCGATCACCATCATGTGCAGACCGTAGCAGAGGCCGAAGTAGGGGAGACTGTGTTCGCGGGCAAACTTCACTGCTGCGATCTTGCCCTCAACTCCGCGCGCTCCAAAGCCGCCTGGCACGATCACGCCGTTCGCCTTGCGCAGGTGCGATTCCATCTCCTCCGGTGTGCATGTTTCACTGTTAATCCAGTCGATCTCGACATCGACACCATTGGCGAGTGCGGCGTGCTGCAAGCTCTCGACCACACTGATGTAGGCATCGTGGAGTTCCACATACTTGCCAACCAGGGCGATACGAATCACCGGTCGCTGAACGTGGATGCGCTCCACCATCTGCTCCCATTCGCGCATATTGGCATGCTCGGGCAGATCGAACTGCTTCGCGATCACACGACCGAGTCCGGCGTTCTCCAGGATCAGCGGCACATCGTAAATCGACTTCGCGGTCGGCATGCCGATAACGGCTTCGGTATCGACATCGCAAAAGAGTGCGATCTTCTCACGCACATCGTCTGGCACATCGTTCTCGGCGCGGCAGATGATGATATCCGGGTGAATACCCACGCCGCGCAGATCGCGCACACTCATCTGGGTCGGCTTGGTCTTCATCTCGCCGGTGGCACCAAGCTGCGGCAACAGCGTCACGTGGATACTGAGGCTGTTACCGCGCCCGACTTCGCGCCGCATCTGTCGGATCGCTTCCAGGTAGGCTTGCCCCTCGATATCGCCAACGGTGCCGCCGACCTCCACGATGACCACATCGCTGTTGTGTTGGCGTGCGGCCAGGCGGACGCGGCTCTTGATCTCGTTGGTGATGTGAGGGATTACCTGGACAGTGCCACCGAGGTAATCGCCGCGGCGCTCCTTGGCGATCACGCTGGAGTAGATCTGGCCGCTGGTGACATTGCTTGCCTTGCTCAGGTTTTCGTCGATGAAGCGCTCGTAATGCCCAAGGTCGAGATCAGTCTCGGCCCCATCATCGGTCACGAAAACCTCACCGTGCTGATAGGGGCTCATCGTGCCGGGATCAACATTCAGATAAGGATCCAGCTTCATGATGCTGACGCTGGCACCGCGATTCTTGATCAACCGCCCCAGCGATGCGGTGGTGATCCCTTTACCGACAGACGAAACAACACCACCAGTGACGAAGATGTACTTGGGCATGAACTGATCCTCCCGAACAAAATCAGCAAGCAAACTAGAGATTTGGTGTCAACACGATAAACTGCATCTTTTCGCCCAGATCGCTCGACTTCAGCGTGAGCTTCTCCAGCGGCTCCGGAATGGATTCGCCCAATTGCCGGGCAAATTCGGTGATATCGCCAAGCGCCTGATCCCCCAGGTCGGTGCGATACTGCATCGGAATCACGATCTTGGGGGCGATCACGCCGACCAACTCAGCCATCTGCGCGGGCGGGAGGACTGGTCCCCCACCGGCGGGTACGAAGAGCACATCTGTGCCTTCAATCTCCTCGATCACTTCATCCTTGGGCAGGTGACCGAGATCACCCAGGTGCGTGAACTTCATCCCCTCGGTCACGACCGTGAAGATCGTGTTATACCCGAGCTCGGCACCCTTCTTCGTGTCATGATAGGCACGTGCGCCATAGACGAAGACACCGTGGAGCTCGTACTCGCCCGGACCGTCCAGCACCTGAAACTCCGGCTTTACCTGCCCGAGATTGCTGTGACCCTCGTGTTCATGACTGACCGTCACGATATCGGCCGCCTGCTTCGGCAGCGAGTAGCCAGTGTTTTTGCCCACCGGATCCATCAGCACTACGGCCTCGCGCGAGCGAATACGAATGCAGCTATGACCCAACCAACGAACTTCAGCCATCGTTACCCTCTCTCATTCCAAACATGGCACCGGGGCTGATCCCCTGCCGTAGGCCCGCACTTTACGCGCAGCTCCGCCCGGGGTTTATCCCCGGGCTTACGTTTACCAGATGCGCATTGCACACGAAAACGCCGATATCGCGATCGGTGCCTATGTGACAACGACCTTGCTCTACAACGTCAACAAACTACAAATGGGGGAAGGAAAGCGTTGGCGTGACTCGACCGGGATGTCTTTCCAGCGCCTCTTTTAATATACCACGGCGAGGCTAGCCGATCTGCTCCAGCACCTGCCGAATAACATCGTAGCCATAGCCGCGGCGAGCCAGAAATCCGCCGAGCCGACGTTGACGCGTTGCTACATCCAGCGCCATCATGCCCGCCGCTTTCTTCTTGGCAAGGGCCAGAGCATCGGCTACTTCATCAATCTCGGTTTCGGCCATCACATCCGCGATGATCTCGCTGTCGATGCCCTTCTCCCGCAACTCCTGCTGCAGGAGCTTGCGAGAGCGGGGGCGATGTTCCTGCCGGTTCTCGATCCAGCGGTCAGCGAAGTCGGCGTCATTCAGATAACCGAGCTCCTGCATGCGAACAACCGCTGCACTCGCTGCTGTGGCCGTGTAGCCCTTTTCGCGCAGCTTCGTCCGCAGTTCGCCCGAGGCGCGCGGCCTGAATGCGATCAGATTGAGCGCCGCCATGGTGGCCTTCTTGATTTCGTCCTCAGCAAGCAGCTGGGTTATCAACTCGGCATCGAGCCTCTGCCCCTCGCGCAGATGGTGCTCCAGCACGATATCCGCGTGTAAACCAAAAGCGAACTCGCCATTGATCGCGATATTCATGCGGGCATCGTCGCGTACTTGTGGCTCGATGCTCGTGATTGTGCCCGGTGCTGGCGGTTCTTTCGGGGTGGTATCCCGGCGTCGATTCATGACGCGCGGAAGCTCTCCAGCGTCCGTATCTGTTGACCATTGGCATCGAAGTTATCCGGATCGAGCCATGCCTCGAAGGCCGCCTTCACCTCTGGCCAATCAGCATCGGTCATGGCAAACCAGGCGGTATCCCGATTACGACCTCGTTGAATGATGTGGTTGCGGAAGACACCCTCTGGTTTGAACCCAAAGCGCTGGGCCGCGCGCTTGCTGCGCTCGTTGCCGTTGTGACACTTCCACTCGAAGCGACGGTAGCCCAGATCCTCGAAGGCATGTTTTGCCGTGAGATAGACAACTTCTGTCGTCACCGGCGAGCGCTGAATACTTGCACCATACCAGATATGTCCGATCTCGATGCTGCCATTGACGGGATCAATGCGGAGGTAGGTGATGACGCCTGCCGGATCGACACCGGTTGGTATCACGGCATACGCCAGCGGATCATGGCTTGCCGCCATCTTCTCGACATAAACGCGGAAATCCGCCTCGGTTGCGAATGGTCCATTACTCATATAGAGCCAGGTGCGCGGATCGGCATCCGGTCCATTCTGCGCAGCAAACAGTATCGCCGTATGCTGCTCCGGATCCAACTTCTCTAGCCTCACATAGCGCCCGACGATCGGTGTCATTGGTGGTAACACTGCTCCCGGGTAATGCAGCTCCGGCCCAAGTTCGGCGTCGAGAAAGTCGCTATCCATTGAGGACTCCTGGCAGCATCAAAAGGATCGATTGACCAACTGCGTGATCAGTGTGCGCAGTTCATATACGGCGGAAGCATCGGTATCGCCAAAGACATCATCGAGGATTGCCATCGCTCGTCGATGCTCCACCTCCACGTGCTCGAGCGTTTGCGCTTCCACACCATATTTCGCCAGCAGACCGAGCATCTCTTCTACCTCCTGCTCATCTATCTCTTCCTGGGCATAGATATGGTTGATGCGTTCGGTATCCTCGGCGCTGGCGTTTGCGCGCAGAATGAGAATCGGAAGACTCTGCTTCTTGCGGCGAATGTCATCGGCGGCATCCTTGCCCGTTTCGCTGGCCGGACTCCAGATACCCAGCATATCGTCCCGAATCTGGAAGCCGAGACCGATAGCCAGTCCGAGTTCGCCCAAACGTCTGGCTGTGGCATCGTCCGCACCGCCCACGGTAGCACCTGCCCAGGCGCTGAACTCCAGAATCGCGGCGGTTTTGCCGCCGATCATCTCCAGATAGTCGCCTGGGGTAACATCGGCCCGTCCTTCATTATTGATGTCTTGCACCTGACCACGCACGATATCGATCGTGCAGCGATTGAAACGCTGGGCCAGCAGGAGCAGCGTTTCCGCCGAGACGTATTGTGCGGAGTTCAACAATGCCAGCTGACTCACCGCAAAAAGGGCATCGCCTGCATTGATTGCCTGGCCATCGCCCCAGACACGCCAGACGGTGGGACGGTGTCGCCGATTCGGACTGCGATCCTGGATATCGTCGTGAATGAGGGTGAAGTTATGCAGGAGTTCGATGGCTGCGGCCCCCGGGGCGGCTTGTTCCGCCGAGCCACCGACGGCCTCTGCTACCAGCATCGCGATTTGCGGGCGGAGGCGCTTGCCCTGTACCTGGGCGCGCACATCGGGTTCGGTCTCTTCACCTTGTGTACCAACGAGTCCGAGACTGTAGTCTCCCATGCGTGTGAGTAACTCAGATGGACCTTCGAGGGCGATGAGCGCGCGCGCAATTTGATAATCGAGTAGCTCCATGCGCGTCGCGGTAGTTGTAACATCTGGCACGAAAAAGACTCCTCCCCAGGAATCGGATAGTTTGGTCGAACGAGGTAGGGCTAGCCGGAATTTCAGGAAGAATTCATGGATACCGGTCGCCTTCCGATCTGAGGATACCGTACACTACAGAAGTGGAAGTAGCGAAGATGAACGTACGGAAAGCGCTGGAGCTTCACCCGAACCGCTTCCATATAGGAGAACCAAACCGCTATGATGCTCTACTTTATGTTCATGATTCCTGGCGTCTTGCTCATGCTCTGGGCACAGTCTCGAGTCAAGGGGAGCTACCAAAAATATTCCAAGGTCCGTATCAACCGTAATATCACGGGTGCCGAGGCGGCCCGGATGGTGCTGGACCAAAATGGGTTGCAGGATGTTGGTATTCAACCGGTTAAGGGGGAGCTGACGGATCATTACGATCCCCGAAATCGCACACTCTTCCTTTCCCAGAAGATCTATTCCGAGCCGAGCATCGCCTCGGTGGCGGTGGCGGCGCACGAGGCTGGTCATGCTATTCAGCATGCTCAGGGTTACCAGCCGCTGAAAACCCGCACGGCTATCGTGCCATTGGTAAGTATTGGCTCGAATCTTGGTGTTTTCGTGCTCATTGCCGGACTGCTCATGAATGCTGTCCCCATGGCCTGGGCCGGTGTGGCGCTCTTTGGCTTGAGCACGCTTTTCGCCCTGGTGACCTTGCCGGTCGAGTTTGATGCCAGCAAGCGTGCCAAGGTGCAGCTGGTGCAGCTTGGTATTGTCGATGGTGGTGTGGCTGGCGGTGCGGAGGCCAAGGGTGTGGATGCCATGCTCGATTCCGCCGCCTGGACCTACGTTGCCGGTTTCGCTGCCTCGCTGCTGACATTGCTCTACTACGTCATGCAGGTCGCCGGTATGCGCCGGGACTAGTCGCGACGTCATTCCTCAAGGATCTGTGAGATGTAGCCCGGGGGTTTATCCCTCGGGCTACAATTGCTAATTCCCTAGTAAAGACCTTGCCGTGATGCATGTAGTGAACGTACAGTATAGACAGACAAAGATGACACCTTTTCCCTCCCCAAAGCGTATCTACTGGAGAAAGGTGTTCTCGTTTCACACCGCCGTCATGCCAGTACGATCCAACCTCGGGAGCCACCATGCCCATCTCTTCACTGCTCACCCGCCCCTTCACGCGTCGTCGGAGTATCACTGCATCCATCCTCACTGCCATCGGTAGCTCTCTACCAATATCCAGCAGAGCCCAGGAGATCGAACCTATCGGGGCCGAGGATGACACCGAGCCTACTGAAATTGAACCCGAGGCGACGCTGCCCGCCAGCACCACCAAACCGGGTTGGGTCTCTGAGAACGATGAGTATTTCGCCCAAACCGGACACAATCTCGGTACACCTTTTCTGACCACATGGACCAATTTCGGTGGCATCACCACCTTTGGGGCACCGCTCAGCGAGTTGCGCTATATGGCTGACGTGAACGAGAGTCACCAGACATTCGAGGCGATGACCTTCCGCTACGATCCCGATAGTCCGGATTCGACGCATGTTCTCGGTCTCCCGCTCGAGACGAAGATTGTCCAGGGCATCGCCTCTGCCGAGAACCGAAAGAAGGAGACCAAGGGCAGCACGGGCACCTGGGTTGAACGCACCGGCTTCAATGTCACCGGCGACATTGAGGAGTTTTGGCTGGCTTCTGGTGGTGAACAACTCCTGGGAGCACCGCTCTCCAAAGCGTTTCTGAAGAACGGCACCACCACCCAGGTCTTTGAGAATGCCGTTATCGATTTGGCCGCGAATGGCACTATCGGCTTGCGCCGACTCGGTCCCCAATGGGTGATCGATAACAAGCTGGAGCAGGATCCGGCCTTTGTGCCAGCACCACCGAGCTTCGGCGAGACCTACCTTGTCTCGGCATCTGATGGGCTGCGACTCCGGGGTGGCCCCAGCACTGATGCCGAGATCATTGTGGTATTGGAAGACAATGCCAGTTTTATCGCCGTACCTGGTGCCGATGGCGAATGGGTTCCGGGGTATGTTGACGGCTATAGCGGCTGGGTATCAGCTGACTATCTGGTTGTTCCCAGCGTCTCTGGCACAAATGCGACCGCTGCCGATATTGCCAATTGGGATGTCTCTATCTGGACCGGGCATGCCCTCGGGCAAACGAATGTGCGTGCCGATGCAACGACCGCGTCCGCGACGATTCGGGAACTGGCTGATGGAGAAATCGTGCAGGTCGCTGACTGGGTTAGGGGCGAAGAAGTGGTTGAAAACAGCTTCATCTGGGCGCAACTGGTTGGTGGCGGCTATGTTTTTGCGCGGAATGTTGCCCGCGATGCTCCGGTAGCCCCGATTGCTCTGCCCGATGATGCACCCTGGTCTGGCAAATGGGTCGATATCCAGCTCACCCAGCAGTTGATGACGGCGTATGAAGACCGCACTCCGGTGCGAACGATTGTTGTTACGACTGGTATGCCAGGCTGGGAGACACCTACGGGATACTACGCTATCAATGCGCGCGTTGAGAACGAGACGATGGATAGCGATGCCATCGGCGCCGAGTATTTCTACAAACTGGAGAATGTGCTCTATACCCAGTACTTCACCAATCGTGGTCACGCCCTGCACTACGCCTGGTGGCGAACCACCGAGACGATTGGTCGACCCGGTAGTCATGGCTGTATCAACATGCTGTTGGATGATTCCGAGTTTATGTGGAATTGGGCGAACATCGGCACACCGGTCTATATCCGCACCGTCTAGCGCCGGTGCGCAGATCCTGGCGTCATTCTTCACCCATCCTCCGGTATCATTTCCCCCAATGCATCGGAAGATTCCCGGGCAGACGCACGTTGACCATTGCCAGGGCCACTATGGGAAAGATATTCGTCCTTGATGCCGCCGGTATCGAAGAATTACTCGCCACGTCACTTGTCGGTCGTATCGCCTGTGCAGCCCCGACCGTGAATGAGGGCCGGCCCACCATCGTGCCGCTTGCCTATGGTTACGATGGCGCAGCGGCATACGCCGTCGGACCAATCGGCCAGAAAATCCGCATTATGCGTGAGCAGCCGTTGATCAGCTTCGAGGTTGATAGCGCTGAGGCTGAGGATCGTTGGCGGAGCGCGGTCGCGGAAGGTGTGTATGAAGAACTCACCGATCCTGTTACACGTGAGGCCGGTCTGCGAGTGATCTTTGGTGATGGTTCCCGTCCACATATCCCTGATACCCACATCGTCTATCGATTGCGTTTCACCGCCAAAACAGGGCGCTTCGAAGTGCCGGACGACGAAGCGCATCTTTACGAGTAAGGGAGGGTTAGTCCCATGATTCCCGTTATCGTCTATCTCCATGCGCACGATAGCGGCCGCGCTATTCAGCCATATGGCTATCCTGTGGCAACTCCACACTTGCAGACATTTGCTGACGATGCGGTGATGTTCCGCAATGCGTTTGCGGCGGCACCCGGATGTTCCCCAAGTCGATCAGCACTGCTCACCGGCGCACCGCCGCATGTGAATGGCGTTATCGGGCTGGCGCACCGGGGCTTTCCACTCGTCCGGAAGCAATGGCACCTTGCTCACCAGCTGCGGGAAATGGGATATCGCACCGTTATCTGCGGTATGCAGCATGTTTGGGAGGGCGACCAGTCTCTGGTCGGTTATACCGATGATGTTCGCCCGCGCAATCTGAATGCCGAGTTCGTGCTTCCGCGTGCTATTGAAGCGCTGGAGCAAGCCGTCAGCGCTGGTCAACCACTCTTCCTGGACGTTGGTTTCGAGGAGGCGCATCGCCCGTATCATACCGCCGCGCCTGGTGAGGCTGATCATGTAAAGCCGCCATTCCAGTTTCCTGATGTGCCTGAGATTCGGCAAGATATCGCCGATATGCAGACCAGTCTGAAGGTTTTCGATAGCAGCGCGGGCGAACTTTTTGCCGC
The DNA here is from genome assembly GCA_020432165.1 of Thermomicrobiales bacterium. GTDB lineage: Bacteria > Chloroflexota > Chloroflexia > Thermomicrobiales > UBA6265 > UBA6265. The sequence goes on along the minus strand of JAGQGU010000058.1, from coordinate 23,136 downwards.
GATGAAGCGCCTGGGTGTTTACGATGACGCCTTCATCCTGGTCACTACCGACCATGGACTCCCCATGCCGGGTATGAAGTGCAGTTTGAGTGTCTATGGCACAGGTGTCTTTCTCATCGTCCGCGGACCTCAGGGTTCTGCATACCGGGGCGGTCAGGCACTGGATGCAGTGGTGACGCAGATGGATGTGCTTCCGACGTTGTATGAACTAAGTGGCTGGGAACCGCAACCGTGGTTTCACGGGAGGAGCCTCACACCACTACTGAACGGCGCGGAATCTATCCATGACGCGATCTTTGGCGAGATCACGTTTCACGCGACCTGGGAACCGACACGCTCGATTCGTACGCAGGACTGGTTGCTGATTCACCATATTGGCGCACCATACCGGCGCGCGATGTGTAATGTCGATGAGGGGCCGACTCGGGAGGCGCTAGAGCAACGAGGCTGGCCGTGGGATCCGGTTTTCCCGGAAGTTGAACTTTACGATCTCACGCGTGATCCCGCTGAGCAGCACAATGTTGCGCACAGTGGCTATGCGCAGGATGTCAAAGTAGCGTTGCTCGATCGCCTCCACCGTTGGATGATGGAGACGAGTGACCCCTTCATCACCGCTAGTTGGGCTATTCCCGATGAAGCGCGCATGAACCGGCTCGAATCCACCTCCGCCAGCGAAGAGCTCATCCATCCGGACGAGGAACTGGATTTCTCATTCCAACCACCCGGACGTCGGTAGCGCAGAGAAAACGGTCTCTTTGGTCTCAAATGAGAATCGGAGAACAAGCAAAAGAAACGGAACCTGGCGTGGCAGATTCGCCGTGCCTGTAGGCCATTCCCGGAACTGCGGATGTTCTTCTGCATACATTCCACTTGACGCAGACTGCCCAAAAGATGCATGCTTAACAGGCACACAAGCCCGATGATGGCTCATCGGCAGCAACGGAGATAGTATCCACGGTTCATGTGTCATTCGGATTCCGTCCGCATACGGATGCGGGCAACGAATGTGATCGTGGAAAGCTCTCATGGAGGTTACCAATGTCCCGGGAGATTCTCATTCCAAACGCCGTTAACAAACTCGTACAGGATGCGATGTATGGTCGTGCCAGCCGTCGTGATCTGATCAAGCGCGGTTCCGCCCTTGGTCTCTCTGGCGCGCTGATGGGCAGCATCCTTCGCTTCAGCTCGGTTGGTGCCCAGAGCGCCACACCGGAGGCCCAGGCCGCTGGTTGGAGCATCACCAAGCCGGCATGGCTTGATGTCGACCTCAGTGGTGTTGAGCTCAGCGCAGTGCTAGCGTCTGATGGTGTCGGTGCCCCGTTCGACCAGGCTGTTTGCGATTTCTTCGCCGAGCAGACCGGTGCCACGGTGAACTACATCAAGGGTGCGGAATCCGCAACCGATCGCCTCACCTACTACACGCAGACACTCAATGCCGAGGCAAGTGACTTCGATATCTTCCAGGTAGACGTGATCTGGCCAGGTATCCTCAAGGTGCATGCTCAGGATCTTTCCGCCGCCGCCGACGAACTCGCTGGCGATGGTGCCAACTTCTTCGAGCGCATCCTCACCAACAACCGTATTGGTGACACACTCGTTTCGATCCCGATGTACACAGATGCCGGTTGTCTCTACACCCGCACAGACTTGCTGGAGAAGTACGGCGTCGCCGCACCCACCACCTGGGCTGAGCTCGAGACTGCCGCCGCCGCCATCGCCGAAGGCGAGGTAGGCGAGGGTAACGATGCATTCGTTGGTTTCACCTTCCAGGCGGCTGCTTACGAAGGTCTCACCTGCAATGCACTCGAGTGGGTCTACTCCAATGGTGGTGGCACCTTCATCGAGGCCGATGGCACGGTGAGTGTGAACAGCGATCAGGCCAAGGCCGCCATCGAGCGCGCCATGGGCTGGGTTGGTGGTATAGCGCCGAGCGCCGTCACCACCTACAAGGAAGAGGACTCCCGCGGTATCTGGCAGGGTGGTAACTCCGCCTTCCATCGCAATTGGCCATATGTCTATGGTATCTCTGCTGCCGCTGATAGTGATCTCCAGGGCAAGTTCAGCATGGGTCTGTTGCCGAAGGGCGATGGCGATGGTGCTGACAATGCCGCCACCCTTGGTGGTTGGAACATGATGGTTTCCAAGTACAGCAAGAACGTGGATGCTGCCACTGTCTTCGCCAAGTACATGTGCTCGGCTGAAGTGCAGAAGGCTCGCTCCATTGAGCGCTCGCTGAACCCGACCATCGTCGAGGTCTATCAGGATCCAGACGTACTTGCCGCCAATCCATACATCAGCGAACTCTTCCCAATCTTCGATGGTGGTTCTGTGGCTCGCCCGTCTGGCGTTTCCGCCGACCTCTACAACGAGGTATCGACCGCCGTCTTCACCACCGTGAACGAGCTCCTGGCAGGTCAGCAGAACGACGTCAGTGCCGCGCTGGACGATCTCGCTGGTCAACTTGAGGACATCATGCAGGACGTCTAGTCCGCATCGATCAATAGCACATGTTTCGGCCCCGGAAGTCCACATCACGACTTCCGGGGCCATCCAATACGGAGGAAGGAGGGGAGACAATGGCTACAAATACGACCACGGCAGCGCCGCGTAAGGTCTCCAAATTCTCCGCACCACCCACCAAAGCTGGGCGCTCGATAGAGCGATTGGGTTGGGTGCTGATTTTACCTACGGTACTGGTGGTGCTTGGTATCGCCATCTATCCGTTGGTCGAGTCGTTCAGGTTGAGCTTTACCAATTACCGGTCCAGCCGTCCCGATCGTTGGCGCTATGTTGGTTTCGATAACTATCGTGATCTTTTCTCCGATGAAGTCTTCCATAAGGCATTGTGGAATACGATCATCTTTACGGTGACATCGGTGGCGGCGGAGACGATTCTTGGTATGATCGTTGCGCTCACCATTCACTCCGCTTTCAAAGGTCGAGGTGTGGTCCGTACATCCATGTTGGTGCCGTGGGCGATCCCGACGGTCGTTAGCTCCATGCTATGGGGGTGGATGCTAAACGACAGCTACGGTATCGTCAACAAGACACTCGTTGGTATGGGATTCGATCGCTTCCACAAGTTTAGTTGGGTTGGTGATCCCGGTACGGCATTGATGTCGATTGTGGCGGTGGATGTGTGGAAAACAACGCCGTTTATGGCACTCCTTCTCCTCGCTGGTTTGCAGGTTATTCCCGACGATGTCTACGAGGCCTCGCGCGTGGATGGTGCCAGCAAATGGCAGCAGTTCTGGCAGATAACCTTGCCATTGTTGAAGCCAGCGCTATTGGTCGCACTGGTCTTCCGTACGCTTGCTGCCTTCCGCGTCTTCGATATCATCTTCGTGATGAACTCCTATAACACCTCCACTATTTCGGTGTCGGTCTATGCTCATCGCGAATTGATGAATAACCAGCGCATCGGCTATGGCTCTGCTATCGCCGTAGTGATCTTCCTTTGTATCGCATTCTTGGTTGTTCTCTACACCCGCATGATCAAGGTGGAGGAGACATAGAAATGGCTGTCAATCACATCAAGGTCTCGCAGCAGGAGTTGGAACGGCTTCGCCAAACTGGCGGGGCTGGTACCAGGAATAAGAAGGGAATGCTCGACCTGCTCGGCAAGATTGGGTTCGTGCTGTTGGTTCTGCTCATTCTCTTCTACACGCTCTTTCCCTTCTATTGGGCCATTGTTTCCAGTATCACTCCATACGCGGAACTGGTTTCCAATAGGTGGTTCCTATGGCCGCAATCAGCGACATGGGATAACTATTCCAAGGTCTTTGCCGATGATCGCTTCATGCGGGCGTTGCTGAACAGTTTTGTGATTTCCACTGGTGTGGTGATTCTTTCGCTGGTCTTTGGCACGCTAACGGCCTACGCCATGGCACGATTACATTTTCGTGGTCGCACCTTCTTCTTCTACACGATCCTGAGCATGACGATGTTCCCGGGTATCGCCATCATCGGTTCACTCTTCCAGATGATGCGTCGCTTCCACGCGTACGATACGCTTTGGGGCCTGATGATCGTTTATCTCAGCTTCGCATTGCCGTTCACAGTATGGGTTCTGGCGAACTTCTTCCGCGCCATGCCCGCCGAGTTGGAGCAGGCCGCGTTGGTGGATGGTGCCACTCAGATGATGGCGTTGCGACAGGTGCTCCTGCCGCTGGCTGTGCCTGGCATGGTAACCACCGGATTGCTGGCTTTCATTGAAGCCTGGTCCGAGTTCCTCTACGCACGTACGTTTACCATCAGTACCAATGCGAAAACGGTGCAGGTGGCTATCTCGGAGTTCACAGGCAATAGCCAATATGAACAGCCATACGGTGTGAAGATGGCGGCAGCTGTCGTCGTCACTATTCCGCTCATCGTCGGTGTTATGTTGGTGCAGAAGCGCATCATCGCCGGTATGACGGCTGGCGCCGTCAAGGGATAGTTCCCGGCAGTTATAGAGCCCGGATCGAACAAAGATCCGGGCTCTGTGCTGTCTATTGACTGACGCGGAAATCGTCCATGAACATCTGCAAGCTTCGCTGCCCCTGAAAAACATTTACGCTCAGCTTACCGCAGACATCGATCCTGCTTGCGCCAACCAACTCCCTGGAGCGATTGCCTGCTCCCCACATGATCGCGGTTAACTCACGTCCGGGCGAGCCAAGCGTCAGCTTCAGGTGAGCGCCATCGCGTCCGACCGTATTCACATAACGCAGAGTCGCCCCTTTCACCCCAAAGGTGGGGAAATCGTTGCCGTGTCCGAAAGGGGCCAGCTCTTCAAGGATCTCCATAATGCTTACCTGGAAAGCGCGTTCATCCAGCATGGCATGCAGTTGGATAGTGGGAGGAAGAGGCAATCCGAGCCCTGGTTGGGAGGCAGCGGCTGTGATCGTATCCACGAAGGCGTGGTAGTTCTCCACCGGTAGTGTCACACCGCCGGCACCTGCGTGACCGCCGTATCGTGTCAGTAGCGATTCTGCTGCGGAAATGATCTCCAGCAGATTCACCCCGGGCACACTGCGGCCGGATCCTGTGAGGACTCCATCCTGATGTTGCATCAGAATGGCAGGCACACCCAGCCGCTCCGTGATTTTGCTGGCGATGGGTCCAACGAGGCCAGTGCTCCAATGATCGCCATAGAGCGCAATGATCGGTAGCTGTTCCCATTCCGGTGTGGCCAAAATCTTCAGGGCGACCTCGTTCATGATCTGATCGGTCTGCGCCTTGCGATTCGCGTTGCACTGCTCTACGAAAACACCGTAACGATCGGCAGTATCGTCGTCCTCAGCCAGCATCATCTTGAGCGCCTTGTCTGGTGATGCCACACGACCCGTGGCATTGAGGCGCGGTCCGAGTCGGAAGGAAATATCCTCCGGTGTCACTTGTGCCAGCGGTTTCTCGCTAAATCGCGCCAGCGCTTTCGTGCCTGGACGCTCGCTTCGATGCAGGCGTTCCAGGCCATGTGCCACCAGCGCCCTATTGGCTCCTCGCAATGTCCCGACATCGGCGACGGTACCGATCGCAACGAGATCAAGCATCGCGCTGACATCACCGTTATCGAGCCGGGCGATATCGTGGCCACGATCGAGCAAACCCATCGCGAAAAGCCAGGTGACACCAACGCCGACCAGTTCCGGATAGGAGGTGGCGGGCGCCAGCTTGGGGTTCACGATGATGCATTGGGCGGGATGTGCGCCGACCTCATGATGATCCAGCACGATCACATCCATGCCGAGTTGCTGGGCAAGGGCAATCACGCGGGCATCGTTGGTACCGGTGTCCACCGCGATCAGAAGGGTGCAGCCGCGTTCCGCCAGCAGGCGCAGTCCGCGCTCGCTCACTCCATACCCATCGGTGCGATCGGGCACGAAGGGTGTGATCACGCCATCTGGCATGGCACTCCGCAGTGCACGTGTGAGCAGCGTTGCGCTGGTGATGCCATCGGCATCGTAATCGCCGAAGATACCGATCCGTTCGTTTGCGGCAATCGCCTGCTCGGCGCGATCCAGCGCCGCCTCGATATTCGGCAGGCGATGGTAATCGAGATTGTTGGGATCACTACAATCCAGCACAGCGGCCGCTTCCTCCGCCGTGCGAATACCACGACGATAGAGCAGGGATGCGATCAGTCGCTGTGGATGCAGTTGCCGCCAGTCGAAATCCTCCGGAATCGGTTCCGGCTCAATCCAAATCGGTTGCGGGCGGGGAATAATGGAAAGCGGCATGAGGTTGAATCTCCGCGCTGTAGCACCGGGCCCTGTGCCCGGTGGGCTGTCGGGCATTATGCCCGGTGACTGCGCCGGGTCTACATTTCGCGATACGAAACCCTAGTGCTGGTGCATTGGGAACGTAGGGGCGGATCCTCGAAGAGGTATCCGCCCGATTGGTGAGGATGCCGGCAAACCAATTCGCCATGAACCCCGGGGACAAGCCCCGGGGCTACGTTGATTGGTCTGTTATTCGAACTCAACCACAAAGGTCGCGATCTCGAACGGGCGAACCTCGAAGCTGGCGGTAGCACCATCCAGCGTCACTTCGGCGCCGTCAACATCCTCTTCCAGCATATTCGTGCGATTGATCGCCTTCACCGGACGATCGAAGGTGAGGCTGCTTACGCCGCGGATACCATGCGGTTCATATACGCGCACCGCGATACCCTCGCGATCGTAGGCCTTCTTCACTGTACCGAGACCAAGCTGCACACCATCGATCGTCACAAACGGAGCGATCGGCTGGGCATCAGCCGCGACTTCGGTGACCACCAACGGCGCGTTCAGGCTCATCGCTTCCTGAGTCACACCACCCTCAACCCAGTTGCCAGTGTGCGGGAAGAAGCTATAGGTGAACTCGTGATGGCCTTCGTCCGCAAACGGATCGGGATGCAGCGGGCCGCGGACCAGGCTCATACCGAGGACGCCATTGACCGCGCTATGGCCATACTTGGCGTTGTTGAGTAGCGCCACACCGTAGTTTGGCTCGCTGAGATCGGCAAACTTGTGCGCGCCAACCTCGAACCGTGCGCGTTCCCACGAGTTGTTGCGATTGGTCGCACGCTTGTGCACGCCAAACATCGTCTCGTACGTGGCTTCGTGCGTGTGAATCGCGGTTGGGAACTGGGTGCGCACCAGTGTCAGGCGCTCGTGCCAGTCGATTTCGGTCGCGATATCGATGCGAGCACTTCCCGCCAGCAAGCGATAGGTCTGGACGAAGGTGCTGTTGTGGAAGGCACGGGTGACCTTCACTGCAACACGTGCCGGACCATTCTCCACGATCTCGATGCTCTCAACACCACCGATTTCCTCGCCGATGGTCTCGTAGGTTTCATCGATGTCCCAGGCATCCCAGGCGCGCGGCTTGTCACTGTACGCCCAGAGCTGGTTACCGCGATCCTTGAGCGTCTCGCGATTCACGCGCTTGTCAAAGACGCTATGCAGCGTGCCATCCGCACCGATCTCGACGGTGAGGATGCTGTTCTCCAGTACGAAGTTGCCGCCATCCTGTGCGACCGTGACCGCCGATCCATCGGCAGCCGCTGTGCCGGAAACGATCTTCGTCTCGAAAGCACCGATCGTCTCGGCTGGATTATGCACCAGCACCTTGCCATCGGCCACGGCCGTTAGCGGCAGCTCGTAGAAGGTGGGATTGGTGACCGCCCAGGCCCCGGTACCCTCACCAACGCGAGCGCTAATCGCGGCATCGCGAAGGCTGGTGGCGGTATCGACCACACTCTGCAGCTGCGGATGTGTATCCTGGTACACCTCGTTGATGGAGCTACCCGGCAGAATGTCGTGGAACTGGTTGTAGAGCAGATCTTCCCACTTGTCATCGATCTCCGCCTGCGGGTAGGTGGCACCATCGCGATTGGCAAGTGCGGCGAAGCTCTCTGCTTCCACCAGACGCAACTCGCCCTGGCGATTCAGCTTCTTCACCAGCGCCTGGGTGGTCAGTGTGGCACGGTGCAATTCCAGATAGAGCTCACCCACAAAGACCGGCAGGCCTTCGTTCGGCAGACTGGCGAAGAAATCTTCCACCTTGCCCCAACGCGCCTTCGGCAGCACCGGGAAATCCTTGATACGAGCGTACTTCTCCAGCATGTCCTGGCTTGGGCCACCGCCGCCATCGCCCCAGCCGACGCTGAGCAGAGTCTGATCGTGCAGGCGCTTGCCACTGAAGTTTTGCCACGTCTTGTAGGTAGCTTCCGGCTCGACCTCGCCGTTGTAGCCGTTAACTGGATTGTTGAAGGTATGCGTCAGCACGCGGCTGCCGTCCAGACCCTCCCACATGAAGAGATCGTATGGGAAGGTATTGACCTCGCTCCAGGTCACCTTGATGGTGAAGAAGTTCTGGATACCAGCACCGAGCAGGATCTGCGGTACCGCCGCGCTGAAGCCGAAGACATCAGGCAGCCACGCGGTTTCGTTACGAACGCCGAACTTTTCACTGAAGTAGCGCTGACCATAAAAGAGCTGGCGCACATAGGCTTCGCCACCAGTTACCTGGCTATCCGGCTCCACCCAGCTGCCACCGACCACTTCCCAGTGACCATCGGCGATGCGCTCCTTAATGCGTTCGAACAGCACCGGATCGTCCTGCTCGATCCATTTGTAGGCCTGCGCTGAACTCTGATTGAAGATGAAATCATCGTATTGATCCATCAACCAGAGCTGTGTGCTCCAGGTGCGGCGTGCCTTGCGGCGTGTCTCCGCGACCGGCCACAGCCAGGCGAGATCGATATGGGCGTGACCGGTAAGGTTCACGCTACCGATGGCTGGATACTTCTCGCGCAGATCATCCAATCCCTCGGCGATGATGCCGCGAGCCGTATCGCAGGCATGAAGTGCCTGCACCGGGAGAGGCTCGATTTCGGCAAACGGTGGTGGTATATGCCAGATACCGCCAACAACGAGTTCGCCCTGGTACCCGGGGCTCATGTAGTCGCCCATGCCGACGCTGTGGGACTGGCCACCGGTGAGATCGCCCTGAACCGCGCGCGTGGAGATGACATCGGTGCCGGTCGGCCAATATGGCGCGATAGTGCGATAGGCATCGTCCACAAGGTCGAGGAGATGCGGGAGAATCTCGTGATCCTTGAGTGTATTGGCGGCGCGGATGATCTCTTCCAGATCAATCATGAGCGCGCGGACTTCCTTATGCGGAATCGCCATCAACGCGCGATCGATGCGTGGTCCGTAGTTGTGGCTGCCGAACATTCCCTTCGGCATCACTTCGGCTTCGATCTGAATCTGCTCGCCACCTTCGGCAGCGGCAGTCATCTCCCAGTCATGATGGAAGGGATTCAAACCCACCTGATAGCCGGGGGTGAATGTCACCAGCCCCTCGCCGCCAAGCGAAAGCTGGATATCCACAGGTTGTCCCTTCCATTCCTGGGGGATGGTGGCGATGGCGGAGAGCTTAATTGGGCGGTGGGGGTCAACTGTCGGCCAGGCATCGCCGCGCTTGAGTTGGGTTACCTCACCGTCGGCACTGGTGAATGTCCAGTCCTCAATTGGGGCCACGCGGGCGCTACGCCAGGCGTAGAGTTCCGGTAGCCAGCGGGTTACGCGCTCCAGACGTCGGTGATCAAATTTGCGAAAATCATCCAAAGGGATTCTTCCTTTCCCAACACTGGGGAATGAGATACGCGGCTTCGCGTATCGAACAAAACGGTCGGGATTCCCCGACCGTTCTGCTTGTACATTTTCAATTGTAGCGCCGTTATGGTGCGAGTGAAAGGGGGTTTCCCTTTCACTCAACCGGTTTAGCCCTTTACCGCACCAACTGTCATGCCTTGGACAAAGAAGCGCTGGAAGAACAGGAAGATGACTACAACTGGCAGGACTACCATCACTGAGGCGGCCATCATCAAATTGAACTTGATGTCACGATCCGCCTGGCTCTGGAAGAAGGTAAGGCCAATAGCCAGCGTGTATAGCTTCTGCTTCAGCAAGAAGATCAATGGACCAAGGAAGTCATTCCATGCACCCATACCAGAGAGAATCGCAATCACACCTAGCGCAGGCTTCGTCAGAGGCATGATGATATTTGCGAAGATCTGGAACTCATTGGCTCCATCCATTCTGGCTGCATCAGATAAGTCCATCGGAATCTGCAGCATGAACTGACGCAACAGGAAGACGAAGAACGCCGATCCCAAGAATGACGGGATGATGAGTGGCCAGAATGTCGGCACCAGGCCCAAACTCGTCCATACATCCAGATAGGCTACGATGATCGCAGGAAAGGGCATGAACACCGTTGCCAACACGATCATGAAAATCTTGTCTCGTCCCGGCCACTGTACTCGGGAGAAACCGTAGGCGATGATCGGGTTCGATATCAGAGAACCAATCACGCACATCGCTGTGATGAACACTGTGTTGCGAAAGAACATCCAGAAGGGAATCTTCTCGGTAGCGAGCTTGTAGTTCTCCCATTGCGGGTCTTGAACGAACCACGTTGGTGGATAGCGCGTTAGTTCCTCATTGGATTTTAGGCTTTGGGTCACCATCCAATAGAATGGCATCACAAAGATTGCGCACATGATGATGAGAATGATGCGGGGCAGAATCTGATTGCGGAAAAAGCGAATCTTGCGATCACGGCTTGCCCGGCTAGCATCACCTTGTCGAAGCTCGGCTTCGTTTGGGAGGATAATTGTTGCCATCAGCGTAGTCCTTGCTCTTTTGATCGTTGGCCTATCCAGCCATGTCGTAGTTCACCCATCGACTGGAGGTGAAGAAGATAAGTCCGGCCATGAGAACGGTGATGACAAAGAGAACCACGCCCATGGCTGCGGCGTACCCCATCTGGTTGGAGTAGGCGAACGCGTTTCTGTACAGGTAGAACACCAGGAAGTTGGTGGAGTTGTTAGGACCACCATTGGTGATGATGAAGCTCTGGGTGAACACCTGCAAACCGCCGCTGATGCCACTGATCAGGCTATAGAGGATCACTGGCGTCATCAGCGGAATCGTGATCTTAAACAGGCGATTGAACACACCTGCTCCGTCAATCTCTGCTGCTTCATAGAGTGAGGTAGGAATACCTTTGAGTCCTGCCAGATAGATCAGGGCCATCTGGCCAGCCCCAAATTGGGCCATTCCGATAATCGCGATCTTGGAATACCGCGCGTCACCAAACCAGTTCGGGGGATCAAAGCCCAGCGTACGCAGGAAATCGTTGACAATACCCTGGTTTGGATCGAGAAGTGTCATGAAGATGAAGGCTGTTGCGAACAGCGGCAGAATGGATGGTAGATAGAGAAGCGTGCGATAAAGCGGAATTTCCGGCAGTGGTTGATCCATTGCCAGTGCTAACATCAGCGCGACCACCACACCAATCGGCACAGCCAGGAAGGTGAAGTAAAAGGTGTTGTACATCGCCTTGGAGAAGTTGTCGTCATTGAACATGCGTTGATAGTTCGCCAGACCTATCCAGACGGGGTCTTTAAAGCCACCGAAACGGGTGAAACTGAGATAGAAGGTATAGAGCAGTGGATAGAGGGTGAGACCAAGGAACCCCACAATCCAGGGAGAAATGAACAAGATACCTAGCCGTAGATTCTTCTTTTCGACTCTCGACTTGTACCAGGGTATTGCTTTGGGTTTTTCTGCTGCGGCCAGTCCAGGTGCTGTCGGGCTGGTCATGCTCCCGGGTGTATCCATGTTGTCATCCTCCCCCTAAACCATTGGCGAGGGGCTTTGCCCCTCGCCGTTTACTCTGCTATTGCTACGATTGCCTACTTGGGAGGGGCAATCGGGCAGTATCCGCCGGCATCCATGTCCATCATGGTGTTCTCGCGGGCGGTAGCCATGGCATCGGCCGGCGACGCATCGCCAGTGTAGATGCGCTCCCAGGCGGCGGTCATCTCATCCCAGTACTTGGCGCCAACTGGCAGCACCGGGCGGTTGCGGGTGGTGCCCATCTGCTGCGCGAACCAGGCCAGGTTCTCGCCCAGAAGTTCGACATCATCCAGCAGGGCCAGGTTGGTCGGCAGGTTGTTATTGATTTCAACGTACGTGCGCTGGCCTTCGGCACTGGTCATGTATTTGGCGAAATCGTAACCGCCTTCGACGTTATTGGCACCGGCTGGAACCACTGCACTCCAACCACCGGCCCAGGTGATGGACGGATCGCCCTCATTCGGGATTGGGGTGAAGGTGAAGTCGTACTCGGTGTCCGGTGCGTAGTTGGCAAAGCCAGCGAACTCCCAGTTACCGGAGATCATGGCACCAAGCCGACCCTGAATGAACGGGTTGTCGGTTGGGGCAGCACCTGGGCGAGCGGAAGGCTGGCGGAAGTCATACAGCTTCTGGAAGCCGGCTGTCTCGCAGTAATCCTGTACCCACTGGAATGCTTCGAGATTGATCTCGCTATCCGGGGACACCGTGCAGTTCTCGTAATCGAAGAAGTCACCACCCCAGGCGAAGCCATAGGTGTAGTGCCAGCCCTGGCTGAAGTACGGCACGAAGCCGGCCTGGGTGAGAGCACCATTCTCTTCAACGTTCATGGAGAGTAGGAACTCAGAGATGGAGTCGAAAGTCATGGGACCATTGGCCTTGTCCCACGCAGCCATATCGGCACCGGCCTCTTCGATCATCTTCTTGTTATAGAAGAGCGCGCGCAGGTCGGTATCGAACGGCATGGCATAAATGCCACCGTCGTACTGAGCCTCTTCGGCGGCGAAGCCGGCGAAGGTCTGGGACAGATCGGTGTCGTCACCAGCAGCTTCCATCAGCGGCTTGAGATCTTCCAGCAGGCCGGAAGCACCGCGCTCACCGACGGTGAAGCGGTCGAGGAGATAGACGTCTGGTCCCTCACCACTGCGGACAGCGGTGATCAGGCCGGCAACGTCAGTCTCGGATCCCGGAGGGCGCTGAACAATCTCAACAACGTAGTTGGACTGCATAGCATTGTATTGCTCGCTGATCTTGGTCAATGCGTCAAAACCAAGGCCGGAGTGAGCAGTCCAGAAGGTGATAGGAGCTGCATCCTGCGCCGCGAATGCGGTTGGCAGATAAATGGAGCTGGCTACACCCAGACCAAGTCCGGTAGCAGCAGCTCCCTTCAAGACAGAACGGCGGTTAACCCGCTTGTGAGTGAACTGTGACATTCCTACACGTTCCTTTCGTGAACTCCACCGGCCAACCCCTCTCGCATGAGAGTCCTTATCGATCCGGTTTGTCTCCCCTAAGGCTATGCTGGCCATTACGTAATGTCAACAGAATACAGTGAGCGACAGTGAGTAAAGTCGCATCTCCATTCCCCATGAAGCCAAACCGTGGCATCATTGCCGCTGGCGCACCGTCAGGAAATCCGCGCATAGGTAGATGTAGAGGGCAGTTTCGCGTGCAATCAATCGCTCAACTTGACGATATTTCGCTCCGCACACCGGAGGGGAAGATCATTCTCAATCACATCAGTTGGTCGCTGGAATCCGGGCAGCGTTGGGCGATTCTTGGCCCGAACGGGGCTGGCAAAACCACATTGCTGAGTATTCTCAGCGCGGAGCGTCATCCTTCCACTGGCAGTGTGGAGCTGTTGGGCGAAACCTTTGGCCGCACCGATTTGCGGGCGTTGCGGATGCGCATCGCCAAGGTCGATCCTTCATTACGTATGCTCGATTGGTTGCATGGGAGCGAGGCAGTCCTCACAGGTATTCGTAATACCACCTGGCCACATTGGGATGATTGGGGCGATGCTGAATACGCGCGGGCAACGGCGCTGTTGGAAAGCATTGGTGCGGGACAATTTGCTAATGAAGAGATTGCCCATCTCAGCGCCGGCGAGCGTCAGCGTATCCGTCTGGCTCGGGCACTTATCAAGGATCCCGAGCTTCTGCTGCTTGATGAGCCGACAACCGGTCTCGATTTTCCCGCGCGGGAGGCACTGCTGCTTTCGCTTGATGCCCTCACCACCTCTCACCCGGATTTACCCACACTCACCGTTAGCCATCATTTGGAGGAGCTGCCCGCCAGCACCACGCACGTGATGCTGCTCCGCGGTGGCGAGATTCTGGAGGCAGGCCCGACCAGCGAGGTGCTTACCAGCGCCAATGTCAGCGCCTGCTTCGGTTTCCCTATCGATGTCTTCGAGATGGGCGGTCGCTGGGGTGCTCGCGCCGCCGCTGGCTGGACGTCGTAGACGCGCGCGTCTACGTCATTCTGAGGGAGCGATGAAATCGCAACCGAAGAACCTCGGCGGTGGTACTCCCGCCGTCAAGTAGCATGGCCCCTGAGGTACCGACGGCGGGAGCCGCCGATGGGCGCACACGAGGTCATCTGTACAGAGAAAATGGAAAGCGATGCTGCAGCGACGGGGGTAGACTCGGGCCTCGCGCAAGCGAAGCTGCGCGAGTTGCCCGGGTTCCAGTACTCGATGGGCGTCAATTCCGCCACCCGTTCCAGAATTCCATGCAGGACAGCTACTTGAACCCGCCCGACTCGCCGCGACGTCCCGTCGCTGGCGAGGAGCGGGTCTACCTCTAGGCTCGAGATCTCGTTGACGAGTATTTTCTCGGAACGAATGCACACGAGGTGCGCCACTACCGATGATCCACCGTCATTCCGAAGCACCGCGAGTCATAGATCCCCCTTGGTTCTGCAGTAAAATCACCACATGGATTGGGGATCAACCCTGGGGGAGAATATGACTGCGGAAAATCAATCTGATCCGCCGAGAATTTGGCATATGTTGTCCGTGTCCGAAACCTTGGCAGAGCTCGGTAGCAACGATCAAACTGGCCTCTCGGATGCGACCGTCAAGCAACGGCAGCAGCAGTATGGTCCCAATGAGATCGTGGCGGAACCACCGGTTTCGCCGATCATGATCATTGGTATGCAGCTGCGTGATGCAATGAACCTGATGCTCATTGCTGTATCCGTGATCAGTCTCTTCATTGGACAAGAACCAGTCGGTATCATGGTCGGCCTGCTGGTGATCCTCAATGTCACCCTGGCCACGCGTCAGGAGATGAAGGCGCGTGCGAGCGTGAATGCCCTCGCCAAACTTCAGATTCCTCTGGCGCGGGTCGTTCGGGACGGCACACTGGAGCAGATACCGGCCGTCGATCTCGTTCCTGGAGATATCGTGCAGGTAGAGGCTGGCGATCTCATTCCGGCCGATGGCCGTCTGGTACGCTCCGCCACCCTCGAGACGATGGAGGCTGCTCTTACCGGCGAAAGCGCCCCGATCGCCAAGGATGCCGCCGCGCTAACCGATGCCGATGTGCAATTGGGTGATCGTACCAACATGGTCTACCAGAACACGACCGTTAGCCGTGGCACCGCCACGCTGGTGGTAACTGGCACGGGTATGAATGCCGAGATGGGCAAGATCGCCTCGATGCTCTCTGCCGTAAAGCCCACACCCTCGCCTCTGCAACAGGAGTTGGGGCAGCTGACCAAGGTGCTCGGAATCATTGCCTGGCTGGCCGTCGCCATCATCGTCGTCATCGGTCTGATCCGTGGTCGCGAGTTCAGCGCTGTGCTGCTCCTTGGTATCACGATGGCGATCTCTGCCATCCCGACCGGTATGCCGACCTTTGTGCAGGCAATTCTCGCGCACGGTGCCAAACAGCTTGCCGATGCCAAAGCCGTTATCAAGAACCTGGCAGATGTGGAGACGCTCGGTGCAACGAGTGCCATCAACTCCGACAAGACTGGCACACTGACGCTCAATGCGATGACCGTGCGTTCGCTCTTCTATCTGGGTCGACGCTATCAGGTTCAGGGTGAGGGATACGATAAACAGGGTGCCATTCTGCAAGCGGCTGGCGAGCCAGTGCCGGATTTCACGATGTTGGCTCTGGGACTTTGTCTGGATTCGGATGCAACGGTCTCGGATAGTGGCGATGTTGTGGGCGATCCTACCGAGGCTGCGTTGGTGGTGCTCGCGGCCAAGGTTGGTATCGATGCGGAGGAAACCCGCCGCGTCTATCCGCGTGTGGCAGAAGTGCCGTTCGATTCCGCCTACAAGTTCATGGCCACGTTCCACACCATCACGATTGCGGGCGAACCACGACTGGTTGAGCTGGTTAAGGGCGCTCCGGATGTGCTGCTGCAACGCTGCACCAGGGCTGCTTCCTCATTGTGGGAACCAATTCCGATTGAGGACGCCCGCGCAGGCATTGATGCATACGCGGACGAGATGTCCCGGCAAGGGTCACGCGTGCTTGCGTTTGCCTACCGTCTCATCTCGGATTCCGCCGATGCGGTGATCGCCGATCCGATGTCGTTTGTGAGTGACCTGGTCTTCACTGGCATGGTCGGTATCATCGATCCGTTGCGACCCGAGGCGATCGACGCTGTGGCGGTGGCGCATCGCGCCGGTATCGATGTGCGGATGATTACGGGCGATCACGCGGTAACTGCCGCCGCGATTGGTAAGGAGCTTGGGCTCGGTGCAGGCGCGATGAGCGGCAGCGAGCTGCAAGCGCTCTCGGACGACGAGCTCAAACGCCAACTGCCTGACCTTCACGTTTTTGGTCGGGTAACGCCACAGGATAAGCTGCGCCTCGCGCGCGCAATGCAGGAAATGGGCGAGATTGTGGCTATGACTGGTGATGCCGTCAACGATGCCGCCGCCTTGAAACAGGCGGATATCGGTGTCGCGATGGGATCCGGCAGCGAGGTCACCAAGCAGGCCGGCAAGATGATTCTGACCGATGACAACTTCGGCACACTGGTCACGGCCATTCGCCTGGGACGCAGCATTTACGCCAAGATTGTTGCCTACGTCAGGTATCAGATGTCCGGGTTGCTGGCGCTGGTACTACTCTTCCTGGTGGCAAGTATTTTCGATATCAACGATGGTGTGCCGTTGACACCGTTGATGGCATTGTTCCAGAACTTCTTCATCGTATTCTTGCCGGTCCTTGTTATCTTGAGTGATCCTCCCGCGGCCGATCTGATGGAGCAGCCGCCGCGCGATCCGCGCCAGCCACTTGCGAGTCCGTTCGCGATTCGGCAGTGGGCGATGTATGGCACGGTGATCTTTGCGGTGACGCTCGGTGCCTTGCTGCTGGCTCCTGGTGAGATGTCGTCGGATGAACCCTCGGTTCCCGTGACGATGGCATTTGTGGTGATGTCGCTCGCTTCATTGCTTGGTGGACTGGCGATGCGGCGCGATCCGCTTTCGGGGTTTGCGGAGCCAATTCTGAATGCGGCCAAGATTATTGGCGCGGGCGTCCTGATTACGGTGTTGGCGGTGGAGACATCGTTGCTGCAGCGCGCTCTATCCACGGTTTCGCTGACGGGTAATCAGTGGCTGGCCTGTATTGCGTGGGCACTGATCGTGCCAGCATTCATCGAAGCGGAGAAGTGGTACCGGCGGCGTAGTTCCGACGCATAGTGAGGCGTAGCTGAGATATCTGGACGTAGCCCCGAGGGGCAACCCATCCGTTCCGAGAAAATCGACAATGATGGTGCTTCGGAAAGGTAGACTCGGGCCTCGCAAGGCGCTTGCGCCTGCGAGTCGCCCGGGTTCATGTGGCTATCGATTGCTCAATCCTGGAACAGGTGGCGGAGTTGGCGCCCGTGAGTACCGGAACCCGGGCAACTCGCGCAGCTCCGCTGCTACGAGGCCCGGGTCTACCTTTCGCAGCAAGACCTTTCTACAGAGTATTTTCTCGGTGCAGATGGGATCAACCCCGGAGTGCGCGGTGAGCACAAGGCTCACCACTACCGATGATCTGCGCAACCCCAACCTGCGGTAAAATCCGCTACAGGCGACAGCGCGTCGCCATCGCCGCATTCATCAGGGCACCCGATGTACGATTTCACCTCTATCGAAGCCAATCCGGAAATCCGCTTTGGTTGGTATCTGCGACCATCGCGCGAGATGAGCGAGGCGCAGATACGTATTCACCGCCTGCTCGAACATCAGTTTGGACTCATCGGTGGCGGTGTTTTTATGCCCCATGCCACTATCAAAGGGTTCTTCCGCTCGGATGCTACGGTAGCGGAGATTATCGCCGCCTTCGATGCCGCGGTGATCGGTCATCACGCCTATACCGTCTACAATGGCGGTCCCAATTTTGGCTGGCGTAAGGGTATCGGTATCGATGTCCATCACAACGCCGACGGCACGGTCAACATGCCGCAGCAGAAGTTGCACGAATCGGCCTGGCAGCAGATTATGCCCCTGGTTCATCCCGATTGTGACTTTTGCCCGGTAGAAGGCAGCATGGAGAACTTCCACGCCCACTTGACATTGAGCATGGCGGATGTCACCGACGAGATGTTCGACGAGGTCTATGAGTATGTCACTGCTGCCGGGCCGATTGGACCAGAGACATTTCCGGCCGAGTACTTCCACCTCTACGTCTTCCATAGCAACGATTGGTCCGGTAAATGGTGGGAAAGTCTGGAGTGGAAGCTCCTGAAGAGTTGGAAATTGCCTCAGCCGTGAGCACCGATCGCAACGCTCCCATTGGTATTTTCGATAGCGGACTGGGCGGACTCAGCGTCTGGCGTGAGATTGCGGCGATGATGCCTGCCGAGCATGTGCAGTACATCGCCGATTCTGCCTTTGTGCCCTATGGCGTGCGGCCGCCGGAGGAGATTCGGGCGCGGAGCATCGCTGTCGCCGGATTTCTCGTCGAGCGAGGTGTGAAGCTGGTTGTGGTGGCCTGTAATACCGCCAGTGCTCACGCCATCGATGAACTGCGAACAGCTTATCCAGGGATGACATTTGTCGGCCTGGAGCCTGCCGTAAAGCCGGCCGTTGGTATGACCATGACCGGCAGGGTAGGGGTATTGGCAACACCACGCACGGTCACCGGCGATCGCTTGCGCGTGCTCATCGATCACTGGAGCGATGGCGTGCAGGTGCACACGATTGCTGGCAATGGCATGGTCGAGCTGGTCGAGGCGGGCGTGTTGGGCGGTGATGATGTGAATGCTGTCATCGGGCCAATCCTCGACCCGCTGCTGGAGGATCACGTGGATGTGCTTGTGCTTGGATGCACGCACTATCCCTTCCTGCATGATGCCATTGCCGACTATGTCGGCCCCGCTGTGCGCGTGATTGATAGCGGTAACGCTATCGCCCGGCGCACGCTGAGTTTGCTGCAGAATGGACGCCTGCTGCATGATCGCGGTCAGGCGGGGAGCATCACCCTGTTCACCACCGGCGATGCTGATGAAGCTACTCGTGTCAGCACACTCCTTACCAGCCGCGAACTTACCGCTACTCACGTAGACGTGTAACGCTGCCCCAGGCCTGCACGTAGGGGCAGATCCGGCGCAGCCGGTATCTGCCCGATCGACGGCGTAACCGTCGATATCCCTCCGCTTCTCGCCTTCGGCCATGGCTTGTCGAGGCATCCCCCGGCAGTAGCACCGGGTTTTATACCCGGTGGCCGCCGCGTGAGCGGCGGAATATGTAACAACCGCACATCTTCGCCGCCCACTCCATGACTTCGTCATGTTCGGGGTGGCGCTACGGTGACTTTGTCATCTGCGGAACGGCGCTACGATGGCTTCGTCTGCACCATCTCCGTCAATCCCGCCACTACATCATCCACTGCAGCCATGATGTCGCCCATTCCCTGCGCTGTGCAGCTATCAACCACCCGGCGGATCGCACCCGTAAACCCGGCTGGCAGATCATCCCGGCGTGCATCCAGATACTGCAGTTGCCGTTTTTCACCTGGATGCCACATCCGCAGCGACGCGAAGGCGATATCGAACACGCACGCCAGGAACGCAGCCACGCGATGATTCAGTGCTACCGCGTCGTTTAGCGCTACGGCTCGGGCAATCTGATTGCGATAGCTTGCATGGATACCGCACGCCACAGGGAAATTGCGGGCGATGATAGCCGTGGTCAACGCGCCGGGGTACTCTGGCAACATCGCTTTCGCCGTGGTCACGATTGCCATGGGATCAAAGATTGGCTGCATGTTCACCAGCGTGAAGACGAAGCTGGTGCTATAGCCTTCACGGGCCTCGTGACGCACCGTCGCTCGCGCAATTTCATCGAGAAACCAACCCGAATCGAAGAAGACGATATCGTGCCAGACGCCATCAATGGCATAACCGTCTTCGTCTCCCCAATAGGGATTGGCGATCTCAATCTCTGCTGGGTCGTCTGCCAGTTCGTTGGCGATACCCCGGCGGACGTTGGTCGGAATCGCATCGGCCGTGAGCACGTAGAGATCGACATCCGACCCCGGTGTCGCTCTTCCGCTCGCTTGCGAACCACCGATAGCGATCGCTTCTACCTCTGGTAGTTTCGAGAGTTGAGCGATAAGGTCATGTGAGTATGGTGTCATGGATTGGTCTATTCCTGCCCAGGTGACCACAAGGGTCACCACTACCGAGGTCACAGCCGGGAACGGTAGTGGCGACCTTCATGGTCGCCAACGAGGCGCAGCCTCGTAATCACGCAATCGTCAATCAATCACATCCGGTGAGGCGGTCAGAACCAGTCGCTGTTCCTCGGTGCGGTTCTGCAGTTGATCTGCCTGCTCCACATCCAGCATGATTGCGGCCTGAATCACTTCATCCATATTCTTCACGAAGATGAATTCGACATCGTGGCGGACATTTGCTGGAATCTCGCGCATGTCGCGCTCGTTATCGTGCGGGGCGATGATGCGCCGAATCCCGCTGCGATGCGCGGCCAGCGTCTTGTCGCGCAGTCCCCCAATCGGCAACACGCGTCCACGGAGCGTGATTTCGCCAGTCATGGCGGTATCGTTGCGGATCGGTCGCTGGGTTAACGCAGAGATCAACGCCGATGCCATCGTGATGCCGGCACTGGGGCCATCCTTGGGGGTGGCACCCTCCGGTAGGTGGATATGCAGATCGGTCTTGGTCTGGAAATCGCGATCGATCCGTAACTCGTCGCTACGACTTCGGGCATAGCTGAGCGCGGCCTGCGCGCTCTCGCGCATGACATCGCCAGCCTGACCAGTGATGATGAGATCACCACGACCCGGCAGAGCTACAACTTCCACTTGAATGATCGCACCACCGATCTCGCTGGCTGCGAGTCCGATGGCGACACCAACCTCGCTATGCCCTAACTCCTGATCGCGCAGGTATTTGGCAGGACCCAGCATCTGTTCCAGCCGGTAATGGTCGAGTCTCACGGGTGTATCGCGCTCGATCGTGCCACGCACGATCTGTGTGGCGATCTTGCGGCTGAGGCTGGCGATCTCGCGCTCGAGCCCCCGAACTCCGGCCTCACGCGTGTAATCGCGGACCAGCTCATGCCAGATTTCGTCGCCCATCTGGAGTTGGATATCCCCCAGACCGTTAGCGGCAAGTTGTCGGCGGAGCAGGTGCCGACGGCCAATCTCGACCTTTTCGTCTTCGGTATAACCGGAGACCTGGATCATCTCCATGCGGTCCCGTAATGGCTGCGGAATCTGTTGGATGTAGTTTGCCGTGGTGATAAAGAGCACCTGACTGAGATCGTATGGCATATCCAGATAGTGATCGGTATAGTGGCTGTTCTGGTTCGGATCGAGAACTTCCAGCAGCGCCGCCGTGGGATCGCCGCGGAACTCACCGCTAAGCTTGTCGATTTCGTCCAGCAGAATCACCGGATTCATCGATTCAGCCTGCTTCATCGCGTTGATGATGCGTCCAGGCATCGCGCCAACATAGGTGCGCCGATGTCCGCGGATTTCGCTTTCGTCACGCACGCCAGCCAGGCTGACGAGGACGAACTTGCGATCCATCGCCTCGGCGATGCTGCGTCCGAGACTCGTTTTGCCGACACCTGGCGGTCCCACCAGACAGAGAATCTGGCTACTGGTTGTGCCACCGTTTTGCATGGTGAGACTACGTACGGCGAGAAACTCGATGATGCGTTCCTTGACCTGCTCGAGACCGAAATGATCGCGATCCAGCTTCGCCTCGGCATCGGCCAGGTCGATTCTGTCCTGTGTGGTTTCGTGCCATGGCAGACTCAGCGTCGTATCGATGTAGGTGCGCGCCACGGTGCTTTCGGCAGAGACTCCTGGCATCTTCTCCAGGCGCACCACTTCCTTCTCGAGCTTCTCGGTGGCGTGTGCAGGCATCCCGCGCTCGCGGATTTGCGCGCGTAGCGAATCGAACTCATTGGCATTCTCACCATCAAGTTCACCACGCAGAATCTCGATCTCTTTCTGGATTTCCGCCTTACGCTGGGCTTCCAGGAAATCGTGGTTCAGCTTTTCCTTGATGCGATCCTTGCGGCGATCCCGTTCGATCACGTTGGTGAAGACGGCTGCCAGTTCGAGTAGTCGCTGGAGTGGATCGGCCATCTCCAGCAGGCGCTGCCGCTCCGGAATTTCCTTGATCAGTTGTGTTGCCAGAAGATCGGCGAGGTGGCCGGGATTCGTGGCGATCTGGACGATCTCGGCTTCTTCGTCCGGGACATCCACATAGGCGGTGTATTCCTGATGCAGCTCCTTAATGTGCTGCATCGCACTCTCGGCTTCATCGCGATCGAAGGGTGGTTCCGGTATCTCCTCGATTTTCGCCATAAAGAAGGGGCGCTTGTTCTCGATCTCGAGGAGGCGGATACGACCGATACCCTCCAGCACCACCTGGAGATTTCCGCCCGGCAATCGTTCCGTACTGATGATGCTGCCGAGGGTGGCGTATTCGAAGAGTTGATCCGGGCGTGGATCCTCGATCGACTGATCCTTGTGCGCGGTAATCGCGATCAGGTGGCCGGTGATGGTTGCTTCCTCGACCGCGTGGATGCTGCGCGGCCGCCCTAGTTGGATGGTTGGTACGGTACGCGGAAAGATGACATTGTTGCGCAGTGGCAGCAATGGCACCTCGTGAATCGCGCGTGGACCGCTGGCTCGATAGGGCACGGATGACTAACTCCGGAAGCATCTCTGCCGGGCGATCGCGGCTCTCTCCTGCCATCGATGCCCGGTCTGATCGGCTTCCATAGTACCGCAGAAGAGGAGGGATGTTCGAATCTTCTGTGCCATTGTGGCTGATGAACGGACAATCTCATCAGCGAACGTATAGTATTGCGCTGTCCAGGCATTGTCCGATTTTTGTCTGGATGTCACGAGAGTCGGATTACTAGTGAGGATAGCTGATGGTATCGCATCTCATGCCAACAGCATCGAGAGATCAGTAGAAGTTGGAGAGTTGAGCGTAGTAACTGTCTTGTGTCAAGGGG